>NZ_CP197412.1:3912223-4564260 GCF_052161625.1 Brakhagea slesvicensis | reverse complement strand
GAAGAGCATTTGCTATCCCCAACTTGGCCGGAATGCTGTGCAAACCAGCGTCCCTATCGAACGCGTAATCTTGGCAAGCATAGATAATGTCGAATCCCGCGACCCAAAACGAAACGATACCCCCGAGCCATATCACAGGCATTAAATCGCTCGGAACTCGATCGATAATCTGACCACGAATGGCGAGCCACGCGCATACAGGGGCGAGCATCAATGCGCAACCGAGCCAAAAGTGTGCGAACCGAGTAAACCGTTTGGTCAGGCTATAGCCAGCCAGAAACAGCAGCACCGGCAACGCCAAAAGCAGCGGCCAACGGTTGGGAAGAAAGAGTGCACAGGACGCAACGAAAGCAACCGCGCACAACACACAAAAAGCTGCGACCCCCTGACGGCTCAAAACACCTCTCGGGAGATGCCGCGTCGCAGTTCGAGGATTCTCTGCGTCAATGCGGTGATCGAGCAACCTGTTAATTCCCATCGCAAAGCTTCGCGCGGATACCATGCAAAGCAGTACGCCGATCAAATCCTGAATGCGAAAAGGGACATAGCCTCCTCCGGCCACCTCAGGGATAGGCGTAAGATACGACCAAGCCGTCGCGAGCATGGCAAACGGTAAGGCGAAGATAGTATGGCTGAAACGTACCATCTCCAAATAGTTCTTGACCTGTTGGTAGATCCCCTGCGATGCGGGTGCGGTCGTGGAAGTCAGCATGGAGTACCCCACCGACGTATCAAATCGTGTTGGATTTGAAGATGGTCCAATATTCGTGCGACGACAAAATCAATCAGATCGACAACCGATTGCACACCGTGGTACCAACCGGGCATCGCAGGTAGTACTACCGCGCCCGCTTGAGCGGCTCGATGCATATTCTCAAGCTGAAACACCGACAACGGGGTTTCACGATTGACCAAAATCAACTTTCGATGCTCTTTCAAATGAACATCAGCGGCGCGCACCACCAAATTCTGGCTAGTCGCATGAACGATTCCGGAAAGAGTCGAGCCCGAGCAAGGACAAACGACCATGCCTCTCGTTAAGAAAGAGCCGCTCGCTATTGGCACCATGAAGTCGTGGTGATGGAACACCGTTACAAGCTTTTTACCTGCCTCCACGGCCGCAGGAGTCGGCTTCGCCCATTTATCGTCCCCCCATGCGTAGCTCAATAGTGCGGACAAATCGCGATCCGTACCACCGATCTGCAACCCAAGCTCCTGGCGCACGACCTCCGCACCGGATGGACTGACCACGGCGTGAACTGGAATGCCTGACGAAACAAGCGTCTGAAGCAACCGGGCGGCGTAGACCGCTCCGCTCGCACCTGTGATTGCAAGAACTAAAGGGGCAGACTGCACGTTGCTCATCGTTAACCCTTTGTCCCTAAATAGAGCGTTACGACACCCAAGGTCATCGGTGTGAGTCGAATATCAACCAGGCCAGCTTCTCGCATCAAACTCGCGAGGGCTTCGCCACATGGAAACTGCTGAACGCTTTGAGGGAGATACTCATACGCCGACTTGTCATTGCTCGCGAGCGCTTGTCCAACGCGTGGCAACACCTTCAAGAAGTAGGTGTTGTAAATCTGCTTGAGACCGGGCGCGGTCGGCTTGGAAAACTCGAGGACAGCCACCTTTCCGCCCTTCTTCGTAACGCGGACCATCTCTCTCAAACCTCGCATGGTATCGGAAACGTTTCGCAGCCCGAACGCGACCGTGACGCATTGAAAGGTATTGTCGTCGAAAGGTAGCGACTGCGTATCCGCTTCGATGAACCGTAGATTCGCACCTTCGGGAACAACTCTCGCCTGTTTGACCCTCGCTATATCGAGCATCTCGGCACAAAAGTCGGATCCGATGACCTCGGTATCCGGCCCTAATTCTTTGGATAGGGCCAGCGCCAAATCTCCAGTGCCGGTACAAACGTCGAGTACTGGAGCGCCCGGGGACAGACGGAGCAGCCTCAGCGTCTTGCTCCTCCAGCGTTTGTCGATGTTGAGGGAGAGGAGGTGGTTGAGCCGATCGTATCGGGGAGCGATTTGGGCAAACATCGCACGAACCCGGTCGCCCGACTTATCCACGACCTGCGTCATGATGATCCTCACACGTTTAGCGTTGCCTTGAAGACTCGTGTTGGTCGCCCAGAAATTGGCAGTCCAACAATCCGATTCGAGATAACCGCACCGACAGCCCGGGTTGTAACTGCCGTCAGTACGGTTTGCTCGCCAAAACCAAAGGAGTGCTGGGATCTAGAACTTCAGTCCGAAAAGCTCGCCACCGTTATTCTTGCCGGTGCCGCCTTTAAGCGGTCCGTCGAACTTTTTGACCGCAGGAGCTCGGCGCACGTCTTCGATTTCGGGCTCCGGTGTTTTCCCGCCCGATTCCTTCTCCGGTTTCGCTTGGGTTGCACGCAAAGAAAGAGCGATCCGTTGTGTGTCGGGCTCGACGGTCAAGACCTTCACCTCGACCTCTTGTCCTTCTTGCAAAACCTGCGAGACGCTTGCGACGCGTCGATGGGCCAATTCGGAAATGTGAATCAATCCTTCGATACCCGTTGCCAACTTCACAAATGCACCGAAGTTCGCGAGGCGAGACACAGCACCGCGGACGACCGACCCGGGAGGGAATCGCGTTTCTACGTCATTCCAAGGGTTATCTTGAGCCGATCGATAGGAGAGGCCAATCTTGCCGGTAACGGGATCGATTTTGTCGATCCGAACTTTGATTTGATCTCCTTCCTTTACCACTTCACTCGGATGCTTGATCTTTTCCCAGGAGAGCTGGGTGACGTGGATCAACCCATCCAGCCCGCCGATATCGACGAAGGCCCCGAACTCCAGTACTTTGCGAACGGTTCCATCGCAATGATCGCCGACTTGAATTGTGGCAAGGCGTTCTTTCCGTTTGGCTTCTTTATCCCGTTCCAAAACAGCCCGGTGGCTCAGTACCAGATTGCCTCGTCGAGGATTCGCTTCGGTGATCACGCAAAGGAGCTTTTGTCCGACGAAATCCGCCGCGCTCTCGACGCGGAACTCGGAGAGCTGGCTCATGGGGATAAAGCCTCGGACATTTCCAACCTTGCACTCCACTCCGCCGGTGTTGGCCGATTCCACTTTGGCCTCCACCACACCACCTTCGGTCAGATCATCCCAATCGTTGACCGAGATCGTTTCGCCCGGCATCGATAGTTCGTAGAGCCCCTCTTCGTTATTGAAGGAACGAATCAAGACGTCGACGGGCTGACCTTCCACAGGGGGCTCGTCGAATTGTAGTAAATTCACGACCCCTTGGTCCGGGCCGCCAAGGCTGACGAAGACGTTGGCGTTATGGACTTTCAGAACTTTGCCAGGGTGCCGCGAACCATCTTCTAATCGCCGCCCGACTTGAACGGTTTTGTCACCGATCATGAGTTGATCCAGATTCGCTCCACTCAGCGCATCTTCCAACGCGGCGTCTTCGTCCGAAAAACGAACGCGAGCGCTGGGAACCGGGACCTTGGGAGCAATCGGAGCCGATTGATCTTTGTTTGATTTGTAACGCGGTGCAGCCGCCTCCGCATCGATTGCTTCGGGAGGAAGTTCGGACGGGAGAGACTCTGACTCGGCTTTGGGAGTGGAACCAGGAGTCGAAGCAACGTCTCGTTTTGGCCCTCTCTTTTCTGCTCGCGATGGTGCAGCCCCCTGTCGCGGTGGTGCAGCCCCCTGCTGGTTCTCCCTCAATCGGCGAATCGCATCCAAATTGATGGGGCCACCTGCAGCGGGGGCCGGCCGATCCGGGGAAGAAGCAGCCTGCGAGGCCTGGGAAGAAGACGCATCCTGAACAGGTTCTGGAAGAGAGTTCGCGTCGCTCATAATCGGGGGGGTTAGAGATCGTTGATTTCAATGAAGTAGTGGGAGTAGTTTAGCAGCGAGCTCGTTATGTGCCCAGGTGCTGCATCAACAGTCGCAGGGGACTGTTTTTTTGGTATCTTGATCCCCCTAGGCTGTTCTCACTGCAAGAGTCGGCTATTCTTTGCATTCGCAGCCCAGTCCCGCAACCGCTACCAGGCCATCTGAAATCTCCATGTTCGATTTGCCGATCGCTGTCGTACTTCTAGGACAAGAAGTTGTACCTGCCGACCTCGTCATCGTTGGTCTACTGATCGTCTTGGAGGGTCTCCTCTCGATCGATAATGCGCTCGTTTTGGGGATGCTAGCCAAACGCCTCCCCAAACACATGCGGGCTCGCGCACTGTCCTATGGCCTCATCGGTGCATTCGTATTCCGCGTTATTGCGATTCTGACCGCTGGCTTCCTTTTGAAATACACGTTTGTCAAGTTTCTCGGGGGAGCCTACCTCGTTTTCATCGCGGTAAAGCACCTTTTTCTCGAGCAATCCGACGGCGGTGAAGAGAAGATGGTCCTGGATGAAGACGGGAACCCGAGATTGGTGGATGCCCAGACTGGCGAGAGCCTGGATATCAATCGCGAAAATATTGAAATCGAGCAGCGAGTTCCAGTTGCAGCAGCCTTGGTCACACAGGACGGCGTGGATCCCTACGGAACGACATACCCCGTTTCGGCAGCTTGCGATGTCAATAAGCACTCGATGGGGCTGTTTTGGAAGACGGTGCTGGTCATTGAACTGACCGATATCGCGTTCGCGGTCGACTCGATCTTGGCCGCCATGGCGCTCGCAGGTTCTCGACAAGAAAAACTCTGGGTGGTGATCACCGGCGGGGTCCTCGGTGTCGTGCTGATGCGGTTTGCTGCAGCCTTGTTCGTCAGGTTGCTCGAACGCTTCCCTCGATTCGAAATCTCGGCCTATTTGCTGGTCAGTATTATCGGCATTAAGCTGCTTGCGGACTGGGCGTTTAACAGCAATTGGAGTTTTGAAGGGGCTACATGGTTAGGCAGCTGGCAACCTTGGTTTGCATCGCTCGAAGAATCTCGCATCGAGCTGGTGCATGCCTACGAGAGCTGGTTGATCGGTAGCTGGCCTCTGGGAATGTCGGAGCATGCGGAAGGGCCCATCAAGGCAGCGCCAAAGCTTCTCGATTTCCATGATTTCCGGAGGCCGGAATGCTCTGGCTTTTGGATCGTGATGCTTTCCTGTTTCTTCGTCGGCTTCTTGCCGAAACCCAACGGATCCAACCAAAACGCTTCGTAAACGGCAGGGTTCGGGTCGCGAATCGCCACAAATCGTATCAACCTACTTCGTTTCGTCGATCTGTGGAACGAGTGCATCAGGCAAGCGATCTGGAGCAAATGGACTTTGTGCCGGCGCCAAGGACTCGCGCGTGATCTGCGTCAAAACCCCAAATGGCAATGTCACCGCATAGAACAGAGCGAACAACGCGAACGTAAACAGTGGTACTGCGAGAATGCAGAGGAGCACTCGCAATGCCGTCCCATCGCTTTGAATGATGGCCAGCCTTAGCAGCATCATCAGTACCGCGATCGCCGCGATGCTCACCAACAATGTGCGAAGGGAAATGCGATCCGACATGCAGCGGTCTCCTTGTGTTCATGAAATCCCGGGATTTCTAATTCGGCTTCGTATTGTACTGTATCCAGATCGAGATGGCAGAACCGACTTGAGTGGGACCGGTCAGCCCTCATTCGATTGACGAACCAACTATTTCGAGTTGGCAAAAACTTGCAAAATCGTGAAACTGATGCGACGAATCGAAGCGACACGACAAGCGAGGGCTCGGTGAAAATACTACTCAGCGAAGATCGAATCCACGCAGGTGTGGATCGTTTGGCCAAGGAACTGAACGCGTTCTATGGCGAGTCTCCTTTAACGGTCGTATCGATCATGACCGGGAGTATCGTAATGCTCGCCGATCTCATCCGGCGGCTAGAGATGCCGGTGCGAATCAGTCTCATCCAGGCCAGCTCTTACCGCGGGGGAACTCGATCGGGAGAGCTTGTCGTGCAAGATCACATGATGCTCGATATTCGAGATCGGGACGTCCTGCTTTTGGACGACATTTTCGACACAGGCAAAACACTTTTCGAAGTTTCGAATCGGCTTCGCCAGATGGGACCAACGAGCTTGAAAACAGCGGTTTTCTTGAACAAGCTCGGACAGAGCACCGTCCCAATACACCCCGACTACGTGGTCTTCGAAATCCCCAACGAGTTCGTCGTGGGGTACGGATTGGACTATCGGGACCTTTATCGCAATCTACCGTTTGTCGGGGTCCTAGAAGAATCCGACCTTGCAAGGCATGTCACCAATTGAACCAACGCGTCAACGAGCAGACTGAGCGAAACCTCGTCGTGATTGCGCGTCGATATTGGCCGTATTGCGATGACGCGTCATTGCGACTGATGCATTGGCTCGATCAATTGCAAAGCGAAGGGATTCGTAGCACGGTTCTTACTTCACGCTGGCACCCGAGTTGGCCTGACGAATTCGAATTGCGGGGAGTCCGAATTCACCGTTTGCAACCGGCAGCGAATACCAACTGGAACGAATCTCACTTCCAACGAAACGTGCTCCAATGGCTGCATGCCAATCTGGATCGCGTGGGATGGATCTATGTCGATCGCATCGACACCCTCGCCTCCGTCCTGCTTTCGAAGAGCAATCGATTGGATCGCCCGATCCTGGCGCGAGCTGGATTATCAGATTCCAATGTTGGATTGGCTCCATCGGTCCGGTCTCCTTTGCCTATGCAAATCGATATCGCACACCGAGCCAAAACCGTGATCGTACCCTCGGCGTCGGTCCATCGCTTGATGATCCAACATGGAGTAGCTTCCCAGTCCATGGTCAGGATCGATGATTTCATCCCCATCCCAACGGTTCGCACCCCCGACATCCGAAAATCCACTCTACACGCGTTGGCAAAGATCAACAGCGACTTTCTATTGCCCGACTCAACACCGCTAGTACTTCATCTAGGACATTGCCAGATGGCGACTCTGCAGTCGACGCTCCAAGCCATGTGCGATCTCTTGGATTCCGGCGCTATGTTCCGGACATGGATTATCAATCCGGGGCTCCCCTACGATCAACTGTACGAATTCATACGGGACCGCGGATGGCACCGTGAACTCCTTCTCTTCGACAGCTTCGACGATGTCGAATCGCTCCTCCAAGTTGCCGATTTGATCTGGGTCAGCAATCCCGAAGAAGCCATTCAGTTCACCCTGCCCGCAACCATTTCGTCTGGAATTCCCTGCCTTATTCGAGAGCACCCCGATCTCGAACCCCTCTTCGGTCCAGGGATCCACGCGTGCGTTTATGATTCCCCAACGAGCTTAGCTCTGCAACTCCATCGTTGGTACGCCCAACCTCGAGCCCTCGCACGCTCCGTTGAGACGCTTCAAGCCGAACTCCATTCGCGTCATCCAACCAAGCAATGGATGAAACAGTGGAAGATGGTCTTGGAAAGCAGCCAAGGAACACATGGTTATGAAAACTAAAATTGCACTCGTGATCCCAACGCTCGATCAAGGTGGAGCAGAAAAGCAGCTATGCCTCCTCGCCGATGGATTGCCCAAGGAGCATTTTGAAGTCCATGTTGTTGTCCTGACCCACACGGGCCCTCGCGAAAGCTGGCTCAGGGAGCGGAACATACCGTTGCACTTTATCAATAAGCGGGGAAAAATCGATCCGTTTGCGTGGTGGAGACTTTACCGTCTATTCCGCTCCCTGGGCCCCGATCTTGTCCACACATGGATCTTTGCCGCGAACGCTTATGGAAGGAGCGCCGCGTGGCTAGCAAAAGTTCCTATCGTTGCGGGATCGGAACGATCCGTGGATCCATGGAAATCGGAATGGCAGTTTTGGATCGATCGATTTTTAGCAAAGCGCGCTCCACGGATCACCACGAATAGTAGCGGTGTTGTCCAGTTCTATGCGGACAAGGGAATCCCACAGGAATGTTTCTTCGTCATCCCCAATGCCGCAGTTGCTGGCCCCACATCCGAGGCGACAAAAGAAGTGGTCGCTCAGCGATTGGGAGTTCCTGCCGACCTGAAGTGGATTGTCTCAGTCGGTCGGCTCTGGCACCAGAAAGGTTACAAAGACCTGATTTGGGGAGCGGAAATGCTTCGAATGCTTCGGGAAGACACGTGCTACTTGATTATCGGTGAAGGTCCGGAACGGAGCCGTTTGGAACTATACCGAGACAACATCCGAGCGGGCTCTCAAGTCTATTTGCTCGGCGAACGAACCGATGTCCCTGAGATCATGCAACATGCCGACGTTCTCTGGAACGGTAGTTTGTACGAGGGACAGTCGAATGTGATCTTGGAAGCGCAACGAGGAGGCATTCCTGTCATCGCGACCGATATCCCAGGAAACCGCGATCTTGTTCACGATCGAGAAACAGGCCTCCTCTTTAAACCCGGTGATGTCGACCGACTAACTCGCCTCACCAATGAACTCTTTCGCGATTCCGATCTGCGCGATCGAATCATTCAGAATGCCAGACGTCGAATCGAACTGGAACATAGCTGTGAAGCCATGGTCCAACGGCACGTCGAACTCTATCGAAATTGGTTGCAAAGGAAATGATAAACCAACCCATGATTGAAGCACTCGCAGGCTCGTTGAAAGTGACGCTCCCCGTTTCTAAAAACTTGCTGCCTTGGAGCCATGGTCGAGCTGCGTCGCGCAACGACTATTCGTCTATGATCCAGGAGCAATTGGAGAATCCAATTGATTTTCCATCGTTGATGCTAGCGGTGATCCCAGATGACCGAATTGCGATTGCTCTCGAGGAAGGTGTTCCCGACGGAATCGCTATTGCATGCGAATTGATTCGATATCTTCTACAACACGGATGTGATTCTGACCGAGTTTGTTGGGTCCTAGGGACTACTTCTCCCTCGATCGTTGACGCGGCGAGAGATGCGATGGCCGCTCATGGAATCGACGGCATCCGACTCGTAGCACACGATCCCCAGGATCAAGAGAACCACGCGTATATCGCAGCGAGCGAGTCCGCCGATCCCATTTATGTCCAACGCGAATTGATCGACGCCGACGTTGTCCTTCCAATTTACTGCATTCGAACCGCTGAATGCCCATACTCGAGCGACCTCTTTGGTATCTCTCCCTCGTTCACCGATGCAGCCACGCAGCAGCGTTGGGGATTGGCGTGGCTAGACGACAACACCACCCGTCTCCACCAGCATGAGAAACTGAGTCGCGAAGCCGGATGGTTGGCCGGGGTTCAATTTGCACTCGCTGTCGTTCCATCTGTCGATGGTAAAGTCGCCGAGATCCTCGCGGGAAAACCCGAATCCGTCTTTCGCAAAGGCATTGAACAACTTAGCTCGCTCCCCGAGGAAACCTACGACCTCGTGATAGGAATTGTCGATGGTGCTCCCCAGCAACAGACTTGGCTCTCTGTCGCGAGAGCCGCAGTTCTCGCTGACAACATCTGCCAAACGGACGGCAAAGTGGTTGTTTGCTGCGATGTTCGCAAAGCGACTCCAGGCATCCGCGACCTGCGATCCGATTCACCTGCAGAACAAGCTAACAAGAGATTGCTGCGTTCGCACGCCGAAGACGCATTCCCTGCCGCGGTGCTTCGATCTATCTGCGTTGATCGCAGTGTCTATTTGATGTCGTCCCTCTCTTCTGCCGAAACCGAATCACTTGGATTCGCTTTCGTCGATGGCCTCCATTCTCTCGAACATCTCATCGAACAGTCCCATCGCGTCTGCGTGATTCGCGGCGCTCAGTACTAAATGCCCGATGAAGGGCCTGAGATTAAGCAGTCGGGACAAAAGCAACAAATTCCTTCGGTACGAAAACGACTCGAGCCCGCTGATATAGCGAGCTCGAGTCAATTCTTATTCGGTTCAAACGACTACAGCCACGAAGAATCGGAGAACAATTCGTCGACCGTCTCATCGCTCTCGTCTTCCTCACCAATCCACATCGCTAAGTAATCCTCGAGCGATTCTCGGGTCACACCCTCTCCCTCTACCAATGGACCGTAGAGCCCAGCATCCATGCCGAAATTGGATTCCTCGAGATCCAAAACCTCTATCTCCATCGCAGCTTGCTTCTCTCGTGCCAACTCGAGATAGCGAGCATTCGACAGTACCTCGACATCGATCGGTGTCCAAGCAACAGGTGACTCACCTTCCGCACCAGCCCCGGCATTGCCGCGATTGTTGATGAAGTTGATCACGTCGAGCACGTCCAGCGGGTCGGTTCCACCGCTTCCGTTGACGTCCAAGAATGGAGGTTGCCCAAAATCATCGGGTAGAGTTCTGGATCCGTTGAAGTTGATGTCGTTGACGATGAGGAGAACGTCGATCGGCGAAACGAATCCATCATCATCGACGTCGTACCGATTCGTCGGGTTCTGGTGAAGCGACGAAACAACACGAAGGGTAACCGTTGCGAGATTGCTTGGCTGACCAGTCCTATCCGAAACGAAGTATTGGAAGGTCGCGACACCCGTGAACCCGTTCGGCGGCGTGTAAAGGATATCGCCGTTCGGTTGCACCGAAGCGCCCCCAACATCTGGTCCCGATGCAATAGTCACCGTCGCTGGATCGAGTCCTCCAACTGTGTCAGGATCGAAATCGTTGCGTAGAACATTGATGGTTGCTTGGCGATTGCGAACGATCGTCAACGTATCATCCACGGCCACCGGCGGTGTGCTCGAGTTCACCGTTACCGTCGCTTCGTTTGAGAACGCTCCTAGCGAATCGCGGAACCGATAGGTGAAGGTATCTGCCCCGACATAACCAGTGTTGGGTCGGTACTCGACACGCCCTGTCGACAGAACCGTCACGGTGCCGTTGACTGGCAACCGACCAATTTCAATGGTCCGGACATCGATACTCGAATCGATATCCGTGTCATTGGCCAATACATTGAGTGATGTAGCTTGACCGGCAGCGATCGAGAAGGAATCGTTCACAGCAATCGGCACATCATTGATTCCGGTTACCGTCAGCGAGACCGTTCCAAGATTGCTGGTCAAGCCAGACGTATCTCGGACCGTGTAGGTGAACGTATCCACGGCAGCTTCACCAACTGTCAGCCGCTGCAATTGCTGCGCTCCACGCGGATCGTAAACGAAACCACCGTTCGCGTTGAGGGTAACGGTTGCTCCCAAAGCCGTTGTGATCGAACCGCTTGACAAGATCACCGTCAAGGTATCGTTTGGCAAATCGACATCGCGATCATTTTCCAAGACACCAGGAGCCGCGATGTTTAACACCGCATCTTCCGTGGTCGTGTAGCGATCGTTGACCGCGAACGGGGCATCGTTCAGCGGTTGGAGATCAATCGTAAACGTCTTCGGTGCCGAGCGATTGACGTTCGGCGAAGAACTTGGTCCGTTATCAACTCCAACCACGAAGACTTGAACCGCTCCGAACGCATCGGCTGCAGGTGTAAAGGTCAAGCGACCACTTGCGTCGATCGCTGGCTGGACCAGGAAGAGGGAATTGTTGCTGTTGGTCACTTCAAATGTGACGCTTTGCCCCGCTTCGTCCGTACCCGTTGGTGGAAGGGAGTTCATGCCTTCCGCTCCGACAATTCGGTCCACGAAGGGCCCGCTGTATGGACCGAGGTCCTCGTCATAAACGATCGTGGGTCCCAGTACAAATCCGGGGGCATCATTCAAGGAGCCAACGGAAATGGTCAATCGATGCACCGAGGAAGTATTGACGTTGTCGCCGCCAGTCGGACCATTGTCGACCGCCAACACATCGACGGTAACAATTCCATTTACATCGCGAGCGAGCGTAAAGGTCAATACGCCATTCGAATTGATCGATGGTTGCACTGCAAAGAACGCAGGGTTCGATGGAGTGGCCGTAAACGAAACCTGTTGTGCATTTGGACCGCTCCATTCGTCAGGAGCATTGATCGGCCCCGCCAAAATCTCCGTAGCCCAAGGCTGGCTGTACGGTGCGGAATCCTCCAACACACTAACGTCCAATCCAGGAGCAAACTGAGGAGGATCGTTCACCCCGGCGGTTCGAATAATGATCGTACCGGTCGCGCTTCGCTCCGGCGAACCATTGTCTGTCACGACGTAGCGAACGATATCGTCCCCGACCAAATTGGAAGGTGGCGTGTACTGGAACGAAGTGATCACTCCACCAGAGAAGATCGGCACTACCGACCCGCCTCGTTCACTGGTCCGTTCGATTTGAGTCATTCGGACCGTTTGTCCTTCTACCACTCGCTCATCTTCGGGGCCAGGTTGATCCAAATTCAGAACGTCGGCAGCTTGAACGGTAACCACTCTATCTTCAGTGCCCGCGACAACGAACACGTCAGGAATCGGAGGATCGTTTACAGGAGCAATATTCAAGGTGAACGAGCGAATCAACGACACATTGGTGTTAGGCGCTGGACCGGCAACCCCGCCATCCTGAAGCTGGAACGCTACGACGCGGCTGATATTCGCAGTATTCGAATTGACATTCGCACGTGTGCGGAACGAAAGCGTGCCATCGGCTTGGAGGGTCGGTGGGATATCGAATACGTTCGGATCGAACTGTACCAAATTGAAAGCCAGCGTCTGGCGTCCTTCGTCTGCCGCGGTAGTCGGCCCCGGTCGGATGGCGCTCGCAAAGCCAGGCAGCGAAACGACACCTTGATCTTCGACGACATCCAAGTTGGTAGGTAGCGTGAACTCCGGTGCATCATTGATCGCATTGGCTACGATCGTGAAAGTCACGATCGGTCCCAGATTCGTATTCGGTGCCGGCGAGTTCGCTCCATCGTCAATCAACCGCGCCGTCACCACCGAAGTCCCGTTTTGATCCGGAGCCGTTTGGAATGTCAGGCGGCCGGTAGAATCGATCTGCGGCGCCTGAGCAAACAATCCAGGATTGCTGAAATTCATTACAAACGTAAGCGTTTGCGTCGCTTCATCTAATGCTGTGATCTGACCAGCCACCGTATTGGTCGCAGGCCGAACATCCACAGCAAAATTCGGAATCGAAACCAAACCAACGTCTTCAATGACTTCCACACGATTCGTGCTCAATGCGGCGAACGGTGCATCGTTCACGGGAGTGACGTTCACGACCAATGTCCTAGAAGCCGATTTTGGAACTGGCAGCCCATCTTCTTGACCGTCGTCGGTCGCCGTGATGATGATGTTAAGCAGACCAGGTACCCCGCGAAGTGCAGCAAAATTGCTGTTAACATCTTGGCGATACTGGAATTCCAAGTCGCCGTTCGCATTGAGACGAGGTAGGACTGCATAGAGATCCAAAGCTTCCGGTGGAACGCTCACTGTTCGGGTCACGGTTTGAGCTGTCAGCGATGGTGGCAATTCATCGACCGCGGTCGATGGCCCAGCGAGTTCATTGAGATAGAAAGACGGGAACGTTTGCAACGGTGCGTCTTCTTCAATCGTCAATGTGTTGAACGAAAGATCAAACTGCGGCGGATCGTTTACTTCGGTGACGCGAATGGTAATGATCTGGCTTAGCGATCGATTCACGTTCGCAGGCGGAGTCGTCGACGGGCCATTATCGACCGCATAGACTTCCACCAAGATATCCCCGTTCGAGTTCAATCGATTCACGTCCGGAGCAAGCTGGTATTCGAAGACTCGATCCGTTCCGGTTCCAACAATTCGTGGCTCTACCGCGAATCGCCCTGCAGGTGCCAACACGATAAAATCGAATGCCACCGATTGCGACAACAACTCGTCAATTGCAGTCGAACGCGCCCCGGCCACACCGTTGACGATCGGATACGAACGCAACGCTGGCGTCGGATCCTCGGCATGCTGAAGCAAATTCTGCGAGAGAGTGTATACCGGAGCATCGTTCACGGGCTGAGCCGTGATCGTCAAGGTATGCACAGTCGATCGATTCACATGGTTGACCACTCCCCCCGAAGGACCGTTGTCGATCACGACCACTTCAACGATGGCTGACCCGTTTGCATCTTGTGCCAGGGTGAACGTGAGCGTTCCATCCGGCGCGATCGCAGGTGCTACCGCAAAGAAATTCGGGAAGTTGGCAGGGGGTGTCACTTGGACGGCAAACTGAACGGTTTGCGAGGACTCATTAGCAGGCCCAGGAGAAACGTCTGCCGCCCAAGCTTGCGAGTAAGCCGCATCGTCTTCCAAAACAACAACATCGTCACCCGGTGTGAATGTTGGAGCGTCATTGACATCCAAGACACTCAACGTAATCGTTCCAACCTCGCTCAACTCTGGATTGCCACTGTCCGTGACCGTATAGGTCAACGAATCTGGTCCGAAGTAATTTGCAGGTGGCGTGTAGTCGAAGGATACGATCCGATCGGTCGTGCCATCGAAAACGGGAACAATCGTTCCACCTTGTTCGGTCACCAAATCGACTCGTGTGATGCGCAATTGTTGAAGCTCGATTCGATCTTCGTCGATCGGACCGGATCTATCCCCCGCGAGTACATCGCTCGATTGGATCGTGAGAACAACATCTTCGACGGCTTGAGCCGAGTGTACATCCGGAACCGGCGTGTCATTGACCGGAGTCACGACAACTTCGAACGACTTGCGAACCGAGCGATGCACATTGCTTCCGCCTTGCGGTCCGTTGTCGACCAATTCGATCTCGATCAACGGATTGACGGCTGGCGTCACCGCAGGATCGCTGACCGGTGCGTTGTAGTTGCTGTTCAAATCGGGGCGAACTTGATAGGTCAAGGTTCCATCGGCGCTGATCGTTGGAATCGAAACAAAGAGGTTGGGGTCCCAACCGACAACTTCAAACTGAACGGTTTGATCTCGATTCTCGTCTTCTGAAGTGACCGTTCCTGGACGAATTCCCGTAATGAATCCGGGGACCGTGACCACTCCCGCATCTTCCAATGAAGTGTGGGTCGCGGGGACCGTGAACTCGGGCGCGTCATTGACCGGCTGAATCTGAATGGTCACTCGTTGCACCACCGAGCGATTGACATTCCCTGCAGCATCATTCAAACCGTCGTCGATCGCGACCAATTCCAAAACAATGTTTCCAAGACCATCGGTATTGAGGAAGTCGCCACCTGCATTGGCCCAGTTGATATCTGGTGCCAGCGTGTATTGCAAGGCTCGCGAGGCTCCCGTCCCCACCACCGCGGGTGCGACGGTAAACAGGCCCGCTGGATTGGGATGATTCGCCACGATGTTGACTTCGAAGCTCGATACCGTTTGCGCGGTCGAACCGGACAACTCATCCAGCGCCAATGCGGGGCCTGGAACCACGTTTTTCACGATGCTGTATGTTCGTGCCGCAGGATTTGGATCTTCCACTTCGGCAATCAGATTCGTATCCAGGGTGAACAGTGGACGATCGTTGAGCGGATTGATAGTAATCGTCAACAAGCTCGTAGATGTCAACGGATTCGCATTGATCAACGGGTTGACTTCGGAAAGTTCGTTCGGACGAACAACCCCAGTGCTTCCGTCGTCTTCGATGGTCAGCGCGATCACGACCTTCCCGTCGATGAGATCGTTGTAATGATCACCCGGATTAAAGGTAATCGTATTGTTGACCAAATCGACGCTGATCCCGTCCCCTGTCTTGCGTGGTGTCACGAAAGAAGCCGCGATCACTCGCAAGTTTTGACTTGCTTCGTTCGTCGCAACGGTTCCATCGCTATGTCGACCGCGTAGATCGTTCGCAGTAAACAGCGACGCATTCCACGTGATCGTCTGGGTCGGATTTGTCTCGACATCGGCAATATCTTCGCTGATGGTGATTTCGTCATCCACGCCTACCGGGGCATCGTTCACCGGTAGCACATTGATCGTGACCGTCGCTGGCGTGTTAGAGATCATCCGTGCATCGCGGACTTGGTAAACGAATGTATCGATACCAAAGAAGTTGCGATTGGGGGTGTACCGGAATGCACCCTTGAATTCCCCTGCATCTGGTCCGGATGTCTCGGGCAGAAACTCGATCGTCCCGTTCTGCGGAGCGACAACTGGATCAATGGTGGCCGTGAACGGATCCACATCGTATACCCAGATCTCATCAGCATCTACGTCGTTGGCCAAAACACCATCGGCTCGCGACACATTGAGAACAGTGTCTTCGAGAACGCGGTATTCGAGTGACGGCGTGCTTGGGTCGTTCGTCGCAACTGGGGGCAATCCCGGCAGGACCTCGATGATGTAATCTTCTACCTCGCCACCGAGCGCCAGACCGGTTGGTGACAGCCCCCCGGTCGTGCTCAATCGGAACCGAGCCGTGGTGTAACCAATCGCTGCACCGGCAGGAGTGATGAAATTGCTAAAGGCATTTGCCCCCGCACCGACGGGCACCGAATCGAGCATCTGCTCGCCTGGGTCGTTGAAGTCGTTGTCTTGATTCCAGTCGATCCAAACATCGAGGAATCCAGCACCAGACGCCGTTACCGTCGCTGTGACAGGGGTTGCTGACGCGTTGAAGTAACCTTGGAAACGAACTCCATCTTCGTCATCGGCCAAGATTCGAAGTTCTGTTCCTGTCAATGTAACCTGAGGTAGATTCAATCGACGCGAGGTGATTGCTGCGTTGATAGCATCGCGGAATGCCGCCGCGATCACTGCATCGGAATCGGTTAACAAATTAACACGAACTGCGACGTTTCCAGCGGCCAAGGCGGTGGGAGTCCCGGCAGACGTATCGATCACTTGGAAAGAGATAACGTTGCCAGAACCGTCGGCAATCGTCAAGGATTGACCGTCCAAAAGGTTATTTCCGGAACCGTCCGTCTTCTGCACCGCTACAGAAAGTGTTCCCGTGTTGTCACGGCGAATTAATCCGGCGACGTCCGACAGATCAAAGCGATGATCGAGGGTTCCGTCTAGCGAAATCACATTGCCGCTTCGTCGTGCGACGATGTTGAATAAGCGTCCCGTTTCAATCGCTTGCGTGTAGATCGCAGCTCGCAGCGTTTCCGCAATGGTATCGGCGGAATCTGCAGGCAGGACAGTCACACCGATCTCGCCCGCTCCGAGGGTCACCGTACCATCGGTGAATCGGAACACAACGGTGTTGTTCACGTTGTCGCGAATGGTGATGGCCCTTCCGACCAAAGCCGCGCCGCTTGCAGTGGTTACCAAACGAGCGGGGCCAGATTGACCAATGGCGAAGGGTAGGCCCGTCGAAAGGATCACACTGGAGTCGTTGTCGTCTCCGTCCGCCGCAGGACTTGTCACTCCATTGGTGTCTGCATCGACATATTGCCCCAAGACTAGCAATGGCTCATCGATCGGATAAATCGTGTGACGCGCTCCATTGAGAGCAAGTAGAGTGGCACTATTCGCACCAGTCCCTGCACGCTCGATGGCGTCTCCGTAATCCAGCGAGACTTCGGGCATCGCGATAGTGAATTGCGTAAGGGAGTTGGCTCGATTCGCTCGAAGCTCATTTCCTGCTAGATCCCGAATAGGAGCGATCGCCAAAACCGGGATCGGGGATGTCACCGAGGTTGCCCCTGTGATCATCAACGTGTCATTCGCAAGCGCAAACGTCGCGACCCCTGCATTCACAATATTGGCTGCAGCCAAGGCCTGCATGATTCGACCTGTCAAAACGGTCGCGCTCGTTGTATTGCTGAATGGAATGGCGGTCGCACCACCCGTGACTCCGTTCCCAGAGTCGAATTCCAATACAAAGGTGCTAGCGCCTCGCACGATCTGAATTTGCTGACCATCGGTGATTGCGCTTCCGGCAGGTACCGCAAGTCGATGCGATGCTTGGTTTACCAAAGTGACTTCGTAAACGCTATCGCGACGCCAAAAACCACCCAATGGGGTAATACGAATCGTTCGGCTGTTCACGCTATAGCCGAAAATGTAGTCGGCACCAGAAACCAAACGACGTCCATTTTCGGTCACGATCACCGTCGCATCCAATGCTGTCGCCGGATCGACTCCTGTTCCCGAGCTCTCATCAAGCAAAATCTCAAAGAAGTCGTACGTGCCCGAACGGAGGATCAAATTCGTCGGAGACAAGTCGCCGTCGTTGTTCGCCGCATCGTTGTCCAACGGATTCAGCAGAACAGCCGATGGCCCAACGAAATCGACACGGTCGATCGCACCCCGATCGATAAAGACGTTTTGGCCCAAACCAGCAGGAGTATTCACGGCAGGATCGTCGCTGCGACGGAGTCCGTTGACATCCAAACTCGGAGCCAAAATCGAACTCGTGGGCAGTCCAATCGCTGCCTTCACTTGTTCGATACTCGAGCGGTTTTCCAACGAAGCGACGGACGAATCGATCGCTTGCGACAACGCTTGGAGATAGAACCGACCGTTGGCCGGATCGTTGAATAGTGGGTCCGTTGCCCCAAGGCTAATTGCGAAGGATTGCACCAACCCAGCGGGCGATGTATTCGCACCGTTGAGCTTGTAGATATTTCCACCTACCTCGGTGCCGCTTTGGCTATTCGCCGAAACAGATACACCTACTCCAAAGTTCGAAATGGCATTGTTGAGGATCGTGGGAACCGCTCCCTCGTTCACGTTAATGCCCGTTCCAGCGCCCGTTCCGTACAGCGTATTGTTGAGAACTCGCGCTACCGTACGAGGTGGTTCGCCATTGTTGTTGTTTCCGGTGTCACCGCTGATACTGATTCCACCGGCGACGTTACCATAAAGCACGTTGTTCATCACCACGACGCCAGGCGCGACGTTCGAGGAGTTGAAATTGACCAAATTTCGAACCGCACCAGGGTAGGGCTTGGTTCCCGTCTGGGTCGACCATAGCGATTGCTGCTGGGCGGCCGCATCCACGTTGATGCCAAAATTTTGAGAGTTGCGAACAACGCTTGAAGAAACAATGAATTGCCCCTGATCCCGAATCGAGTTCGAATCGCCGAGATCCTCGCCAAAACCGGTTTCTTGACCAAACCGAATGAAGGAAAGCTGAGCCCCTCCATTCGTGAATCCGAGGACCCCACCGGCCGTATCGGCAGCGGCAGAACCATTCAGGAAAATGACCAAGGATCGCGCTGGGTATTCGCCACCAAAGCCGCTCATATCTCCGCCCGTCGAGGCGGTAATCTTCAAGACCGATTGGGCCTCTGGACTGTTGATCGCATCTCGAATCGCCCGCACGATCTCCACTGCGGTCGCGTTCGGTAAAACCGTAATGGGAATGCTGCCAGATGTAACAGTTGCTGCAGGATCCGAAGTCGAAGTGATCACGTTGAACTCGAAACGAGCCGTGCTCGATCCGTCGCTCAGAGTGAAGAAAGCTCCATCTCGCAAACGGCTCGCTGAATTGAACTGAAGTGCATAACTCTTGGTCAACCGATCATTCGTGTTGAAGGAACGACCATTGGCCCCGGCGATAAGCAATTGAGTACCTGGAGGCGTTGTACCGTAATCGGCAGCCGCTCGAATCTCCAACTGATAGGTTCCCGTTTCGACTTCGTTCGCACGCAATCGTGTGACGGGGTCCAGGATCGGCTCGTAGAACGGCGTTGGAACGAACGTGGAGTTGTTCGCCGGCGCGTTGTACATCACTTCGCCTCGCTCAGCGAAACCGATGATGATGTCATCGATCTGGAGGCCTTCAAAGTTGTTCTGCTGGGCTCGGAACGAAGAGGTGAACCGGGGATTGGGAGTATCGGCTGGCCCGAATCGATCGCCGATTCGACCATCCGTAATGATCAATCGACTGGTATTCGCAACTGCAGTTTGAAGCGAACTGTGGAAGAGGATCGTGTTCCCTCGAACGCGGTAAATATCAATATTGTTCTCTTGGCCAGCGATATTGAATGCTCTGGCCAATGAGGTTCGAACGGCATCTCGAACTTGAATGGCCGTCATCGCGTTGGTGATGTTGACCGCTTGAGCTCCCGGTGTAACAACACCTGGTTCCCCAATGATGATCGCTTTGTCTGCCCCGAGGATGTCGTAGTCTCCAACAGCCGTCGGCGCTGGCAGCGGGTTTCCGGCTCGAGCCGTTACATTCAAAACGTTACGCGTTGTTGCATGGCGGGCGACGGTGTACCCGTTGGCCGTCAGCACCGCGAGCACATTGTCGGCAACTTGCTCAGGCGTCTGCGTCGCGGAGAACGGAATATTTTGAGCACCTGCAACGTTGGAGAACGTTAGTAGCTGCGTTCCGATCTTGATCTGATCACCCGTCTTGAGACTTGCGCCGCTTGGCAGGTTGAGTACCAATCCCAGATCGAACTCGAATGTCGTCCCGCCGAGCGTGAACGTATTCGCATTGGCGCCGACGACGCCATCCACACCGCCATCAAAGAACCGGTCCCCAGAGACAGCCGTAATTTCGATCCCGTTGCGAGTTGCATCGGGCTGCAAGGAAGCGTCCAAAGTTCGGAAATCGCCACCCGTAGCAAATTCGAAGCGGAGCTTGACATCCCTCAAACCAGCAACGGTAGCCAAGCTAACGCGGGCCTGTCTCCAACCTTGGTTATCGAAGAACTCCGATGTGATCGGTGGCTTGCCAAACGGGTCCACGTTTGGAAAGTTCACCCCTGTGTTGCTTACATCGAATTCGTCCGAACCGTTCGTAAGGAAGTTATCCGCGAAATCGGAGCGCGTGCTATTGGTTTGCGGTGCATTGTTGGTCCCCAACAGAGTCCATTGTCCATCTTCTGCCGACACGTACACACGGAATGTGTCCAACGCAGCTTGGTTGTCCCCAATCGCGCTATTGCTGTCCTGGGTATTCAAACGGTAATTAAAGTACAAGTAGGGCTGATCATTGGCGGAATACTCTCGCAAATCAATGACCGCGCTCTCGATAGCACCTCGGGCCCCCCCTGGTGCGGCAACCGTGTTGTATTGCAGAGGGGTGTTGTAAATGCCGCTATAGTTGCCGGACTGAACTCGCTGGTTCGCATTGGGATCTGCGTAACCGAATCGGAGCGATACGTTGGTTCCCGTCTGAGCATCGCTAGATTGGTTGAATATGGCTGGTCGACCGTGGCCCGCTTCGGCCGAATTTCGTTCGGTCAAATGCCACAAATTGGTATCCAACGATGAGAAGCTAATGCCGGATACATTGTTCAAGCCTGCAGATTCCACGTAGCTCCTTGCTCCAGGGAATATGTTCTGCAATACGCCACTGGTATTGAATGCGTACATTCTTCCGTTGGAACCGACCCCGAACAGAAGCTGGGAGTAATTGATCGCACCTTCGACCAAATTCCGTGGCCCTGCGGTCAGACTCGTGAATTGGATCGGTTGATTCGAATCAGGGTCGTTGATGACCACATAAGAATCCGAGAAGACGTGCCGCTGCGTTAGGGACGGGGTCAAGCCCATCAGTTCGCCTGCGTTGGTCACCGCGTAGAGTCTATTTCCGATCGAAGCGAGACCGGAAACGTTACCATTCGCTTCGGTATAGCCGACAACGTTATTATTGACATCTGTCGTTCCCGCTTGCTGAACGAAGAAGCCCGACGCCATTTGATTGGTTCCAGCTCCCCAGCCTCGCTGCGCCGCATTCAACCCATTGCTTCCTGACGGATTAAGCGCCGCTCCCAGCGTCCCATCGTACGAGCTCAACCGGTACAGGATATTGCGGGAAACAACGGGTTGGCCAATCCCGACTGCAGTGGGTGTCCCGTTGACGATTCCAATAATCGGCTGGAATCCTCCTCCGTTGCGAGAAGCAACCCCCCAGAAGGAAGCAGCCAGCGCTCCTCCCCCTAAATCGGTCGTACCAACCGTCGAGAATGCTAAACCGTCAAACGTCAAACCAACCCCGTTGTTACCGCCGTTGTTCGGGACTTGTATCACTTCGAATGTAGGAGGATTCGAATTCGGTGTGACGCGTGTAGTCGTCGTCGTCAGTCCGCTATTCCCCACTGCCGGAGCGCCATTACCGATATCCAGACCGATAAAATTGCCGGAGTTCGCATCGGTCAACACACCCCCGGTGGCTTGCTGATAGGCAATTCCCCGTCCATCCGGCGTCACCGCCATGTCCAACATGGTCGTATTGGCACCGTAGTTCACGGCGCTCGTGCCGTTGGTGCTGTAGGTGGCTTCAAGGACCCCGGTCAAAGGATTGTTGAAGTTGACGTTTCGTCCCGTTGCGGTGAACAGCGTCACGTCCGAGAAGTTAAACGGAACGGCTGACGAGGCTGAGAATGCAACTTGGACGGGTGCTGCATTGGTCGATGGTCTAGCCGCTGGCAACGTATCGAATCGATCTTCCGAGATTCGTTGGACGGAATCGATAGGCTCGACACGCACGCTCGCGAATCCGCCTGCATCGACGTCGCTAAACTGTCGCATGCTCACATGGCTCTGACTCTTGTTCGTCACCGCGACGATATACTCGCCTGGCGGCAGCTCAATTGGACCGATGTATGCATCGCGTGTTCCCATCGACCCGCGAGTCAGATCGGAGGTGTCCGCTCCTTTTTGGGCAGCCGGTTGATCGTCGTGGATATTCGAATCATCGGCCATGAGAACCAATGTTCCATCCGGTCGGAAAACCCACAGTTGCGTGTTGGCTCTCGCCAAGCCATCGGCGTAGTCGACATCGAAAATCACCGAAACGTGTGCCGACGGTGTCGTGCTGACTTGTTGAATCGAATCGCGAGCCGCTGTGAATCGGAAGAAATCGATATCGTTCGCGGCAGCAAACTGCCCAGCAATCGACATGCTCGCTCGATCCGATGAAAGCAAATTACCCAAGACCTGTGCGGTTGCGAGAGCATTGTTGGTCTCAGGGCTCGTCTCGCCATACTCACCCACCAGCGGTGAATGGATGCCGACGCCACGCGCCTCGATCCCGGTCGATGCAAAACGGATATCGGCGTATCGAACCGTGGAGCCAGAGATTTCTTGCGTCTGTTGCAATCTCAAATGGAGCTTGTATTGCCCGACCGTAATCCCCGCCCGCACCAGACTGGGGTCCGTCAATCGGGTAATACTCGATCGATCCACTCCACCAGGCCCAGGAACCGGTGACACATTGCTGCTGCGAACACGAACGAAATAATTATTGATGCTGCCAGCTGAACCAGGCAATACAACACGGAATCCCGCATCGAGTGGATTTACCCCTTGGAAATCCGCATCGGTTCCCGAGAAGGAGTTGGTCGGCGCACTCACCTCTTGATCCATCGGATTGGCGCGCCCAACGGGAATCAACGCAGGGTTCGAGAAAACTGCCGACGCGAGGGACTCGTTGAGGGAGTTATTGCTTTGTGCGATGATCTGACCATTGGCATCGATGATTTCCACCACCGAATCCAACGTTCCAGACGTCTGATCTATATCGAACCAAACAGTCGTCCCCGCAGTCCCAATGAATCGATAAACGTCCAAATCGCTCGGCGAAGCAATTGCACCCGTCAAGGTCACGCCAAGCCGAAGATTCTCATCGCCGCTCGACAGATTTGGCGCAATCGTTCCGACGTCCTCCGCCGTGGCAGGGAAATCGTTGGACCCGACGCTCGCGAGCAAATCGGGCTCTCGTTCGTACGATTGGTCGACGTTGCGATCATTCGAGAATGGCTCAAATCGGACAGACCGCCAGCTGCCTGGCGTAGGAACTGTCGCGCTGCCATTGTTGTTCGTGTCCAACATTGAACGACCAGCGAAATCGAAACCAGCCCCGATCGAATCGTCCGCAAGACTGGTGAGCACTACCGGGAAGCCTGGACTGCCCAACAACTGCAATGTTCCGCCAATTCGATCGGTAATGTCGAGCGGTCGACCAGCTGCTGTGAACCCAGCGTTCGCCCCATTGAGCTTCACGACCAAACTTTCGTCGGCGCGACTTGTGAGCCGCAAACCGCCGTATGTATGGAAGTCCGGAATCACGATCTCATTTTGGAGAACGTGCACGATATCGGTATCGTCCCAAACGCTCTCGGTGGTCAATGTTCCGCCGCGCACGGTCATCCCGTTGATCGCGTTACCACCCAAGCGATTATTGCTAACGAGGGGACCAAAATTCCCCAAGCCAATCGGCTCACGGGAGTTCGAACCCGTCGAGCGGCCAAAATCACGAACGGACTTGAAGTTGAGCGAGTTGGCGTCGATGCTGATCGCCGACGTACTCGCCCCCAAATTCCCTGTTCCTTGGGAATTATTGCGGATCACGTTGTTGATGATGACAGGCTGGCTTGCCAAGACAAAAATGGCGGCTTCATCGTTCTGCCCACGCGCATCCCGGTTGGTCGTTCCAGGTGTTCCACGACCGGACGCGTTGTTTTCAATCAAGGAATTTGCAATGCGGGCTGTCGACTGATGGACTTCAATTGCATTGAAGGAGGCGAATCCCCCCGGCACGCGAGAGTTCCCACCCCCAAAAGTAATGACCGTATTGTCGAGACTCAACTCACCTAAATGGCGAGTGATAATCCCAGCCCAGTCTCCCAACGCGCCAACGCTGCCGTTTCCGTCGTTGTTCGTATCCAAACTACCGCCTGCACCGAAGCGGTCATCGAGTCGCGAGGTGAAGACGATAGGCTTCGCTTCCGTTCCCTCCGCGAGCAATGTCGCGCTGATGCCCACTTCAATGCGTCCCCCAAGGGCTTTGATCACAGTCCCGGGATCGATCACCAAACTTGCATCGCGTCGCGCTCGACTTACAGAGGTCAAGCCCAAGGTCTGAAGGCCACCGGCGATGGTGCTACCGTTGTCGAAGTATTGATTGTCATCTCGGTTGAGATTAGCGACCAATCGATAGACAGGCGATCCGCTTCCGTTCACTTGATTGTTGTCGCGTCGGTATAGTTTCCGACCGACATAATCCAGTGTCGCTGTAGGCAAATTATCGAGTCGGACGGTTTGGCCTACTGCAACCAATCCAGTTGTCACCGCGCTCGTGAGGCTTTCTTGTCCAAATCGGTCGACGTAGGTCATCAAATACTCGACCGCAGTCGCCGCAGCAAAACCAGGAGTCGCCAACGAAACGGGATTGAGGGTTACCAACGAGATGTTGGGCCGTAACGCTTCGCTCCCCGCGCCACCCGGCGTACCTTGGATAATCAGATTTTCCCCAAGCACGACGGTGATCTCGGAGTCGTCGATCCGTCCAGGAACCGTCAGTTGCTCCAATCCTCCACCGGCGGTCGTATCGATCTTGATAAACAAACCATTGATCGAATTATTTTGAACAACGTTCGATCTGATATCAGGTCCAACCCGAGTGTAGTCCGGGATGAATGCACCGACATGCTGGTAACGTGGCTCGGTGAAGAGCGTTTCTTCGAAGCTGTTTGGATCCGCGCTGATCGCAGCGTCGCCGCTTCGGGTGATGATGTTGTTCAGAATCAGCGGACGCGCTTCCGACAAATCAATCGGACTGACCACGCGCGCCAATGCACCTTGCCCGACCTGACCACCACCGAATCGGATATCGGCGTTGGAGATGGTGTTCAAGAAGACACCTTCACGCTCTCGGTCGAATCGCCCCTGAGCGCGATCGAAATCGTTGCGGATCTCAATCCCGCCCCAGTTGCCTGCAGAGGGGTTGGTAACCAAAGGATTGGTGTCTTGCCCCAACGACTGATCGTTGTAACTGGTCATGTACACAGGCAGCCCCGGTACACCCAGCACTTGAATGGCCGAGCTGGAGCGATCGGAGGTTGAGTCATTGCTTCCGACCAAAATGCCGGATCCACCAAATTTGAGAATCGCTCCCGCGTCGATCATCAAAGTCACGCCGCGCGGGACATTCAATGTCGCACCGTCGGAAAGCGTTCCCACAGCCGCTCCGCCGTCGCCGATTTCGTAGGCGCGGTCATCGGTCAAACTATTGGGCGTTCGGTTATCCCCTACCAATCGAATGATGTCGCCAGGCCGCGCCGCTGCCGTCGCATCCGAGATTCGTGTGAAGGGCTGTGACAGCGAACCGACTTGAGAAACCCCTAGATACGCTTTGTCGACGTAAAGAGTCCGAGCGGGCCCAGAGGCTGGAGGAGCGACAATACCTGCATAGGGAGCCGCCGATCGGAACCAGAAATTGAAATCTCCGCCCGCGACCCCGTCTCCATCTCCATCCAAAGCGCTGCCCATCGCAGTGGAGCCTGTCTTCTGCTCCACCATTTGCCCAATGATCGTCGATTTGAAATCGAATCGAAGCTGGTATTGGCCTTGGCTAACAGCCCCGCTCCCCGTATTCGAAGCAAGGGGATTGTTGTCTTCATTTCCTTTGCCGGTGACGGAAATGAAATACTCACCTGGTCCTAATTCAGCTTCGATAAAGGAATCGTCGCTGAAATAGTTGTTATTCGCGTTGACGATCGTCAAGGAACCATCCGCCTCCCGCTTGAACAAAGTCAAGTAGGTATCGAGGTTGCTTGAATTGTTCAGTCGCTCTGCAAACGTCTCAATACGAACCGTACCTGCCTGGGATACGGGAACTTCAAATCGGTAGAGATCCACATCTCGATTGTCTGGTCGATACAGGTGCTGACCATGAATCACATCGGCGTTGGCCGGATAAATCTGTTCTAGAACACCACCCGTGCTGGCCGTGCTATACCCCGCAACGTTCGCAGAACCCATGATGGTTCCGGGTGGCAAATCGTATGTATGCCCGTATCCCAGCACGTGTCCGACTTCGTGCATGGTCGTTTCAAAGAAGCTCTGGGTCCCGGGAATATTCGAACCTTGACCGAACGAGTTATCCCATTGCTCGGACGCGTCCATGATGGCTAAATTGCCACCCGCAACTCCGATCACGTCACCGGGACCACTCACGATACCCAGGGGGGCCATATCCCCCACGACAACTTGAATATCTCCACCTTGGACGGCCCCGACTCGTTCGACGAAATCAATGCCTAGTTGAGCGGAGAAGAACTCGAATACCTCGCGAACACGTTGGCGTTGGTCGGAGTTAATCGACGAAAACAACGGTCGCCCCTGAACGTCTACACCATAGGACTGATTGTCCATGAAGCTATAGAAACGAGTCGTGATCTCCGGATTGCCATCCGTGCCTTCGACATGGCTTTCGTCTTGGATATCCCGGTGCCCCGGTTCCAAATTGTTACCCGGGAAATCCAGTAGGAGCTGGTTTCCTGCCAGCGTGCGAATTTCTTGGGTGATGATGGTTGAAAACGAACCATTCAAGGTACCCGTTCCTACACCCGTCACGTTCACGGCACCGTTCAGCGTACCAGCGGGATCAGCTCCCGGAGTTAACGTATTGGGCGCTATGGGGGCCAGAATATTGGCAACCGGTGCATTGGAACCAACTCGCAATCGGAACGTTCCGCCTCCTGAAGTGCTCGGCAGCGAATCGATATCCTGAGCAAAGGTCAGCGTGGCTTTTTTAAGGACCGGATCATAGGAAATCGAAGTCGGCTCGAAGACTTCATCGTCGTTCGGGCTCACGGTGTCCTTGGTCAGAATCAACTTGTAGAACTGTCGATCGACAACAGAAGGATTCGCGCCCAAACCGGTCGCAATCGCCTGATCGTACAGCTCGTTGTCATTGAAATAGACTTCGATGTCAGCTCGCCTTTGCGAAATCGCGCCATTGCCAGCTCGATCGATGGGTTGCGGCACGACGGCGATGATCTTCGTTCCCAGTTCCAAATCGAACGAGAACGTATCGCGATCGGTTCCCGCGATGCGAGGGAGCAACGATTGCCCGGCGGCATTTTGAATAGGAGTCGGGCTACCCACACCGAGAACTTGCACGCTGTACAAATCGTCTGGCAAGGGCTGAGAGAATCTGGCAATCACGATCCGGTTGGATTCACCGAAATTCAAAAAGGCAGGTATCTCGCGAATATCTGCAATCGGATTGGAAGCACCGACCGACGCTCCAAATGCTCGGTCCCCACCGGAGCGAATGATCTGGATACCGTTTGCAATCGAACCCAACGTAACGTCCGAATCGAATCGCAGAACCAATTCCCGCGGTGATTCATTTAACGTATTCTCGCGCGTGACCGATAGGAGCTCGCCAGCGTTCGGTGCGACCGAAAGGAGACGCGGGCCATCTGCCGCCATAAGATCTCTTCGTTCCAGTCCTTCGCAAACCATCCGGCGAAATTGCTCTCGCTTGGTTTGCACGAAGGATCGAATTCGGTTGGCGGACTTCGATGCGTCAATACCCATGTTGACCTAACCTTTGAAGGCTTTTGGATTAGAGATTTGGTAGGTGTGTGAATGGAATCGAGGCGGGTCGCTCCGAAGAACGCCCGCCTCTCAGTTCGTTTTTAGCTTAACCGTTGAACGCTTCTGCGAAGAAGCCATCCAGCGAGTCGATATCGGGGTCTGAGGAATCGAATAGAACAGTTGCAATGTCCTCTTCTTCCTCATTGCTCAGGCTGGCCCAATAGTCTGCGAGGCTCATGCCCATCGAGGTATTCTCACCATCGCGTCGAGCTCCCGCAACTCGCACATCGGACATCCCGACGGATTGGTTTGAGGAGGTCTGCGTCACCGAGGAGCTCCATGCAACTCGTGCTGCCCCGTCCAAACCAACGCCGACCATCATCGAGCCAGATCCCTCTCCTTCACCTTCGCCCGACTGATTGCTTCGAGCGTTGATAAAGTTGATGACTTCTAGCACGTCGAGTGGCGAGATAAAGTTGTCGCCATTGACATCACGATAAGGAGGTGGAGCTTCCAGTCCAGCAACCGGAATGCTCGAGGCACCGGCGAAGTTGAGGAAGTTGACGATGATCAACACATCCAGAGGCGATACGCTTCCGTCGGCGTTGACATCCAACCGATTCGACTGATTCTGATGAAGTGGTGGTGGAGGATTGCCGATCGTGATCGTCACGGTTCCTCGCGATCCCACTGCACCGAATTGATCGACTCCTTCGTATTCAAAGGTATCGGTCGAACCGACGCTGATCGTGTTGTTCGAACGGTAGGTGAACGTTCCATCCGGGTTGAACGAAAGGGTTCCAAACGCAGGCTGACGGGTCACCCGAGCGGTAAACGCGTTCCCTTCTGGATCACGATCGTTCGCCAAAACGCCATCGTCGTTGAGCGAGGATGTCAAATTGCCCGTTGGATCCGTTGTGGTAAACGCTGCTCCCCGCGGAACCGTGTAACTATCGTTGACCGCTCGTGGACCATCGTTGGTAGCAGCAACGACCAGATCGAAACTGTCGCTGATCGTATTGCCGGCCAAGTCGGTCGCCCGAACCGTGACCGTCGCAATTCCCGACGCGTCCGGTAGCAACACCAGGCTCAAGCTTCCATTGATGATCGATGCCGATACCAAGTCCGTGTTGTTGACGTCGACGGTGAAGGTAAGCTGATCACCATTGAGCAAGGAATCGGGATCGAAGAAGTAGGTCGGCGACAGCGTGATCGGCGAAATCGCTTGATCCTCGCTGACATTCAAGTTCGGTAATGGTGTGGCCAAACGAGGAGCGTCACCCACCGGATTGACAACGATATTCAGCGTATTGGTAACCAGTGCTCCCGAAACGTCGCGTGCTTCTACCACCACGGTCGCATTGCCATTGGCATCGGCGAGCGGCCTGACAAACATGGTGTTGCCAACGAAGTTGATTTGCACCAAGTTGTTATTCGTGTTGCTAACGACCCGATACTGAATCTCGTCGCCGTTGGGCAATACGTCAGGATCGAAGAAGTACTGCGTCAAATTCAACGAGACTTCTGGATCATCCTCGCTCAATGTCAAGGTTCCCATCGGTGCAACGACGCGAGGAGCATCATTGACAGCCGTCACCGTGACCGTGACCGTTCCGCGCGAAGTCTGTGGGTCCAACACTCCTTCACTGGTCCCGTTATCGGTCACCAAGTAGAAGAACGTGTCGGTTCCATTGAAGTCCGCCCGAGGGGTGTACCGTACCACACCGTTCTCGAAAACAACCGTTCCTCCTTGGGAGCTTACAGGCTCAACGCCGGTGAAGGTCAATGTTTGACCAGGCTCACCCGCAGTGTCCCCATTGGTAAAGAAAGCGATGCCGTTGGTGTATTGGGTGTCCTCGTCGATCAGGACCGACTTTGGAACGGTCACTGGCGGATCGTTCTTATCGCGGACCGTGATGGTCGCAGTACGCGTCACCGATCTTGGATCCGCCAGAGTCCCGGTCACCCCATCATCGGTAATGGTGAAAGTAAACGTGTCAGTTCCAGCGAAGTTCAACGGCGGGGTGTAAGTCAATACACCGCCGACAACCGATAGCGAACCGTTCTGGGCCGAAACGTTATTGGGAACGGACAACCTCAAGGTTTGGGCTGATTCGTTGGCAGGACCAGCAACCGCACCCGAAAGCGTTACGACTTCATCCGTCGTCAACCGCAAAGGCTGGTCTTCATTGATGGTCCGTGAGAAATCGACTGCTAAAGGAGTGTCGTTGACGGGTCGAACATTGATCGTGACCGTCGTATCGGTGGTCGCTTCGATGATCTCGCCGAGCCCTGCATCGATGGTCACGAACGATCGATAAACAAACGTATCTGTACCAAAGAAATCGGGATTCGGAACATAGGTAAACAATCCATTGCTACCCAAGGTGAATGGAACCGAGGAATGCTGCGGTCCCGAAATCAATCGTCCCGAGATAACTCGACCATCGGCGCTGGTATCGTTCGCGAGAACTCCATCGTCGACGACGAATCCTGGTGTCAACTGCCCATTGGCATCGATTGTCACCAAGCCACCTACCTGGTCTTCGTCCATCGTGTAAACGTCGCTGTTTCCAACAGGTGGTACACCCGGAATAATGCGAACCAAGTAATCTTCGACTTCTCCGTCCAACGCCAATCCGGTCGGCAGGTGATTTCCGGCCGATGAAGTTCGGAATCGAGCGTACGAGTTGATACCCGACGCTGGAATTGGCGAGGTCGCAGGAACTCGAATCTGGAATGTTTGGGTAAGATTGGTTCCGCTGAATTCAACATTTCGTACGATGTGCTCGCCTGGATCATCCCAATCACCGTCCCCATTGAAGTCGATCCAACCATCGACAAAACCGTTGGTGGTCAACGTGATCGTGACTCCGGTGTCGATGGTGTGATTGAAAATCGGACGGGCCAAGTTCTGGAACTGGAATGCGACGCCGTCGTCACCCGCATCGCCATCGGAAAGAGGCGAGCTGCGGCCATCCAACTCGGAATCGATGTCGGCACCCAATCGCAACGCGGTCGCGTTGGAAACGTGCCGAGCTCCGTCGAACGCGAGCAGCGTTGGATACCGACCTGGTGTGGTCGTAATCGGATCCGGTGCGTCACCAAAATCGAGCAATGTACCTGGCATCAAGATCGTGAACTGTGTCTCGTTGTTGATGCGGTTGCTTCGCAGGAAGTTACCTGAGTTGTCCTGAATACCTCGGAGATAGAAATTCGCCACATCGGTACTGATGTTGACGGCTTCCTCGACGAACAAGGTCGAACCGCCACGTACCTTCGCGAACAAGTTGGTTCGGCCATCCGCATTGGCTTGATTGATAGCTCGAACAATCGCATCTCGCATGTCGGTGGCCGAGAACGACAGGTCTTGCACAAAGCTGACCGGTACCGCTCCTCCAGGCACTCCGGAGATCTGCAGGGACGGAGCATTGTCAATGTTCGTCGTGTACCGTGCGTTGTCCAACAGCTTGAGGCCGTTCGGGGTAATCTCCGTCTGGAGACCTAGGATCGAGGATTCGATCGCGGCCTTCATCGCGGCGAAAACGTCGGCTCGCGAGCTTTGGTTGTTGTACCGAATCGGTGTATTGGCGGGGTTGCGCCCGTTCCCGATGCTCAAATTCTCAAATTCAAACGATACAGCGACCGTTCCGTTGTTGACGATGAACACATCGCCATCGGATACGTTTCCTCGCGACAAGGTGATACCAGAATCACTGACGTTCACCGAATTGTTCGGCAGCAAGCCAACATCAATCCTACCACCCCCTGCGTCGCGAGGGTTAATGCCTAGCCCCGCATTCGCAATGATCGGAAGGATCGTGGTTACCAGATCCGCCGCAGTCGAAGCCGCGCCGTAGCGAATCACGACGTTGCCCGGCAGAGACGGTCCGCTGAAGTTGCTATCGAACTCAAACACCACCGATCGATTGTTCGCCGAAATGGTGAAGGTGGAATTGTCGGCGATATCGACACCACCACGGGTTGGAATCTGCAGCAGCAATGTACCGAAGATGTCCAAGGTGGTGTTGTCTTGTATGCCCGGTCGACCGAATAGTCCAACCGTTGGTGCATTGGTTACCGAAATCGTGTAGGCCTCGGTACCTCCGATGAAGATATTCCCATCTCCAACATGTCGCGGCTGCAAACCGATATTGGCGTCTCGAATTGCAAGTGCCAACTTCGTTCCAATGTCACTTTGCGTGTCCGCACTCGTGATCAGAACAGGTAGGTTACCCGGCTGAACGTTGCCATCGAACGTGAACTCAAAGACGCTTGTTTCAATACTGGTTCCCAAATCTCGAGTGATCGTGATGGATTGCCCATCGACCAAGGATCGAGCTACACCCACTCGCTTCAAGTTGGTGTTCACCACATCGATACGGCCTGCAATCGGAAGCGACAAATGGACCTTATCCGAATCGACAATTGTCGCGTTGACTCCTAAACCAGAGCCATCCAAAGCGAGCTTCAAGGCAGCGGATACATCGCTAGGCGTGCTCGCGGCCGAGATATCGATCCGAACGTTGCCTGGTGCTGTGTTGCGATCGCTATCGAATTCGAAGATCAAACTGGTTCGACCATCAGAGACTCCGAACGTTTGACCGTCTGTGATCCCGCCAGGTCTGGTTCCCAAGGCAGGGACCAAAAGCGCCAATGTGGAATTAGGCTGGGGCAAAGCAGGGGTGTCGGTGGTGTCGACATATCCCCCCAACGGTGCACCGATGAACACGTCATCATTATCCAACACCCGGACACTGATCGTCGGAATCGTCGACAAGGCCGCAACGATTGCATCGGCAATGTTGCGTTTGGTCGACAAGGACGAGAACGGAATGCGGGTGTTCCCTGCGATGGAGTTGTTATTCGAGTCAAACTCAAAGACATAACTTTGAGTCCGATCGTTTACGATGAAGGAATCTCCATCCCCAATACCGCCAGCTCCACCACCTGCAATCGGAACTTGCAGTTGGATGCCTTGAGGTACTTGCAGGCGGAAGCCACTATCGTATTCGAAGTAAACCGTTCCACCCAGCGTGTCGCGAATCGTGAAGGTATCACCGTCGTCGACGATATCGCCAGAGGATGCGTCGATAACAAACCGATCCTTGTTATTGAGACTGATGTCGTAAACTCGGTCGTTCCTCCAAATCCCCGCCAAAGGCTTGAGAACGATTTCGTTGGTCGTCGAGTTGTAGGCAAACGCATAATCGATTCCTTCGACGAGCAGACGCCCGTTTTCGGTCAAAGTGATCACGGAACCTGGAAGGCGGTTTCCACCTTCTCGACCGATCACGGAATCATCGTTGATCCCCGTGCCCGCTTGCAGGTTTGCCGTCTCAAAGCCGTCTTTCAACTGGATTCGGAACTCGCGATAGACGCCATCTTCCAATCGCATCACCGACAAAGTGTTGTCGATATCGATGCCTTGTGCGTCGTTATCGATCGGTGTCAAAGCGACCGCAGTCGGGCCCACGAAATCAGCGCGATCGAGTGCACCTCGGTCCTTGAAGACGTTACCGCCCAAGCCGCTCGGTGGTGAAACAGCAGGATCGTCCGCACGAAGCTGACCACTATGGTCTCGATCCGGAGCGAGCACTGGCGATGGGGAAATGCCGACGGCACTCTTCACCGCACGGAACGCTTCTCGCTCAGGGAGCGAGTCAACCGAGCTGTCGATGACCGGAGATCCTGGAGCCGGCAAGAACCGACCGCCAGGGGCGTCCACAAAAGCTCGAACGTTGTTCGGAATCGTCGTGTTGAAGTCGAGCGACGTGTTGGGGACATTGATCGGTCCCGCTTCGACACCCACATTCAACGCGGCCAACGACTCCGCCGTTTCCCAATATTGCGAAATCGTTCCCGATACAATCGTCGGAGATGGTCGAACAGGGGAATTCGGACCGGTTCCGAATCGACCGTTCGTCATGCTGGTGACAGGTCGACCGTTTTGTTGTGCCAAGAATCCGTTGATCAACCTCGCTTCTTCTTGAACGATCGGGGTTTGAACGTTGACGAAGGCGTTGTTGAGCAACGTTGGCGACGCTCCGCCGGTTACCAAAATACCCGTTTCAGAAATGATCTGATTGAGGTTGTTGTTGGCATCGAAATCGGGGTCGACTTTGATGTTGCCATTGCTGCGAATCGTCGAAGCGTTTCGAATGACAACATACTTTTCGGTCGTTCCGTTCCCTTGCGATGTCGAGCTCGCTTGCCCGGAATTGGACCGGTCGGTACCCAATCCGATGGACGAATGCGTCGGCGAGACGTCGAAAGGCGACTCGTCGCTGTTCCATCCTGGATAGATGGCCAATCCGGCTTGAACCTGAGGCCCTCGTATATTACCGGAGTTCACACCCACATCGCCGTGCCCTGCGGGGATACGACTGTTCGGTTGGAATCCATTGATTCCACCCACCGCGACGGCCGAAACAGGGGCCAATGGATTGGCCACACCGAAATCGCCGTTTGAAAGCTGCTGGGTGTTGAGCATCCCCGCTGCATTGACAGCACCTGCAATCGCCCGAGCGACGTCGGGAACTCGATAATCTGCACCGATGAAGACAGGAATATTTCCGGCCGTGACGGCACCTGTTCGAGTGAATTCGAAAGTACGCGAACGGGAGCCCGTGGTTCCAAAATCGGCAACTTGATCGATCGTGAAGGTCTCACCATCGGCATACGCGCTCGGATCATCGACGCTGATAACGAACTGCTGCGCCTTAAGCACCTGCAGAGTCATGGTGTAATCGCCGCTTGTGCTACCGCGCTGTCGTCCCGCCAAGGAAAGAGGATCGTACGTCGTATTGCCCGCCGAGGAGATCGCTGCGTAGTACACGCCTGGCACTGTCGCAGTGAAATCCACGTAAGGATCGCGGCCCACACTGGTATCGCCCGGTCCGAGGCCAAAGTCGTTGGTGGTTGGATCGATCAACCCACGGACGTTCATCGCACGCCCCTGAGCATCGAAAATCTTGACGGCGGCATCGAGGGTCGCGGTATCCAGCGTATCCACATCGATCAAAACGCGTTCGCCGATTCCCAATGTGAACTTGTACAAATCCACATCGGAGGATCCTGTTGACAAGGGGTCTGGATTCAGAGTCGCATTGACTGTGTAGCTAACTGGGTTCGTCGCAATGCCTTGCCACGTTTCGATGGCTCCAGCGATCGTATCGTTCGCTGTCGTATCCGTCGTGCTCGCATTGAACGGGGCCCGGCCATCGTTTCCGAAGACGGTGTTGTTCACAGCCCGAACGAACGGCGATGCGGTGAATTCACCGACTTGTTGGATGGAAAGGGGGCCGCTTCCACCGAAGACACTGCGATTGGTGATCGCCTGTGGTCCCTTCACGTAGATCGATGCGGATCCCGTGGTCTGCTCTGCCACCCAAGTCCGAATGTTATGGGTGGTCAGGTTCGTCACGAGCACGCTGCCGTTGATCGCATCGCGAATCGCTTTGACCACTTCGTCGTCCGAATAACCCGACACTCCATTCCCGGGTCGCAAGTATGCTTGACCACCATCCTCGCGATAGTAAATCGGAATGTTGTCTTGGAACCATCCGTTTCCTTGCACAACACCGCTACCGAAGTTCGGCGCGCCTGTCGGAGCACCTGCCACATCCTCGAACTCGAAATTGACTTTCTGACGACCAAAACTGATCGACAGGATATCGCCGTCGTCGACAAACGACCCCGAGTGATCGCCATCCGTATTCGCCGTCTGAACGTTATCCTGTGCGCCAGGCAGCGCGGTGATCTGCCACATGGGGGTATCCCCCTGGATGTGGAGCCCGCCTAAACCATTGCCATCGAAAATGTTGTTCGAGACGATCATGCCGGGAGTGAGCCCCGCGTTCTCAGCTCGCGATCCTGCTCCCACTCCAAATGGAACCAAGTTTTCTTGAGGCAGGTTGCGTGCGTAGGCACCTCCCAATGTCGGAGGCGCTCCGTAAGCCGTCGACAAGGTTCGTCCATCTGCAAAATACTTGTCTGCAGGCGCTGAGAGAACACCGAAGTCTCGCGCTTCAGTCACACGCGTCGAGGTAACAACAAATTGTCCTTGCTCCCTCGGTACGTTCTGATCACCAAATTGATTGAAGTTGACGATGGCGTTGCCGAATAGCGACGCTCCACTGACAAACTCGACCTCACCCGACAAATTGACAATCGTATTGCCGCGTGCTGAGCCGCTGATGATGCCGTTGCTGTTCGCGGCGGTGATTCGGAGTCGGCTTTGGGCGTAGGTTGTGTTGATCGCATCGCGAACCGCCACAGCCAATTCAGCCGGTGTCGACGTCGCACTCACACGGATGGGCGTATTGCCGAAATCGAATTGTCCGTCGTAGGTGAATTGAAAATTAACGCGCGACGCACCGTCGCTGAGCGTGAAGACCGCCTTGTCGGGCATCACCATGCCAGGCATGAACATCAACGAGGTACTAAAGGACCCTCGATCGTATCGCTCCTTCGGTGCGTTCGAGTTGACCGCGTCCGACTTTCGGATTTCGACTTGATATTGCCCCGCACCGGCGCCGCCCGCTGTGAAGGCACGCGAAGAAGTGGTGTTCGTCGCAAATTCGCCACGCGAGATCATACCGATGACAACGTCATCCATTCGGACATATCCGGTGCTGCCCGTTCCTGCGGCGTTCGCTCCGTTCGAATCGTATCGGAAGACCAACTGAACCGAGCCCCCTTCAAAACGATCCAAACTGATGCGTGCTTGATCGTATTGCCCCAACGTTCGATTCAACGATACCGGTGCGGCCCCAGGCAAACTGCTCGCGAGCAATACATCGGGCTGCCCTGCGACTCGACCGTATATCTCAAAGCGATCGTTCGCATCGTGTGGCACGAAATCGTAGGTCACATACAACCGTGTCCCGTTGGCTTCGTTGCTGAGGTCAAGGGTATTGGTGACCAAATCCTGTGCGACGTTTCCATCGGAAACAAACTCGAGCTGCCGGGCGCCACTATAGTTCGGATTCGAACCGACAAATGACGTTTGCCATTGGTTGGTTCCTGGTGCCGCAGGCAATGCGGGGAAGAGATTGGGGATGGAAACCCCGGGTTGATTATTGAAATCAAATCCTTCGTGTGCAATCCATCGATACGTGTCCACCGGCGTGTAGCGCGGAGTCCAAATACCCAAATAGAAGTCGTCGAACTGAACGCCTGTCGGACCGCCGGTGATGGCGCCGTTGGCATCTCGGTAAGAGAATTCGAAGACGAATGTCGCGCCAGGATTCGATGCGAATACCGACGAAAGGTCTGCTTCCAAGGTACGCCACAGGTTATCGCTCGAGCCCAACCCTGAGGTGTAGACTGGAGTGCCTGTCCCCGCCGCATTGTTGTACAAACGGACTTGCAAATTGCCCCCAGGTGCCGTCGGGTAGCGATACTTCATCGAGAAATGAACGCGATCGCCAGCATCCCAATTGGCCGGGGCGGTGAAAGCCGTGGAGTAGAGCGCATCGGGCGTTACCGCCGTATTCGCTTTCGGATCCCCTGGATTCCAGCCGAACACTTGAGTCCCACCGTGACCACCTGCATTCGTAGTCGCTGGCCGCCACTTGTAATCGGCATCGGAACCGAACGAGGCGTTCGATCGAGCGACGTCAATAAACGATGGGAAGACGGGGTTCGAAATTCTGGAATTGGAGAACAAATTCTCGAAACTGTCGTCGAACAACACGGTGTTTCGCGACAAAGCTACCGGAGCACCGCCGTCGCCGCTAATTCCCAAATCGTAGGTACCGCGAGGGAGAGCAATCGATCCGATATAAGGATCGCGAGATCCCACTGATCCACGCGTCAGATCCGCGAATTCGGACCCAGAAAGAGGACGAACCGGATTGATCAAATCGTCCGCAATACTGCTGCTCGTGCCGACATAGATTCCGTTGTTCGAGAACAAGTAGGCCGAGGTATTTGGACGGTTCAAACCATCCGCATAATCCACATCGATCGCAATCGGGTAGGTTGTGCCAAAGGATGGTTGAAGAAGGTCGGTATCACCCAACGTGAACCGAATCAAATTCGGTGCACCACCTGTCAACTGACCGGCGACGCTGATCGCTCCCGCATCGGTGTAGTGTAGATTGCCGACTTCTGTGATTCCGTCGTTCGTTCCATCGAACATGTTCACATGCGCTTCCCCTGTTAACGGCGAATGCGCTGGAAGCCCCGTTGCATGCACGCCGTTGGTGGCATAGCGAATGTCCGCATAACTAACAATTGAACCTGCAAACTCCTGCTGATCTCGCAACCGGACTTGTACGGTATACGAGCCGCTGGTCAAGCCCGCAGCCGAATTGTCGATGTTCGTGCTCTTCGAACGAACTCGGAAGAAGTAAGTACTGATCGTCCCGTTGATTCCCGGAAGCAAGACTCGGAGCGCTGCGTCCTTAGGATTCGTTGTGAAATCATCCTTCAACAAACCGGACTCGTTGCGTCGCGAAACCGTATTGTTTCGCTTCACGATCGGATTGACCGACGTGCTATCCACCAAAGAAGTCACCTCGATCAACGATGGATTGAGCTGCTCGTCCGTGCTGTTGTCGCTGCGAGCGAGCAACGCGCCGTTTGCATCCAAGACTTCAATAACGCTGTCGAGCGTGTAACTCGTCGCGTCGATGTCAAACCAAACTTCCGTTCCTGCAGTCGCGGAGAAACTAAAGATGTCTTGATCGTTTGGCTCGCTGATCACACCTTCCACGACAAAACCGAGAATGCGATTCTCGTCACTGGCCTGTGCATTGGGAGCTAGGACCCCCAAGAACTGAGACAGGGTGACGGAATCATTGGTACCAGGAGCGATCGTCGTAGGCGATTCCACCTCCATCACCGTCTGAACGTTGCGATCATTGCTAAACGTATCGAATACTAAACTGCGCCAATCACCAGGCCGTGGGACTGTCGCAATCCCGTCATTGTTCGTATCGGTCTGAGGACGGCCATCCGGCTGCGTTCCTGCACCGACGGAATCATCCCTCAAGCTTGTGAAGACAACTGGGAAACCGGGCTGCCCGATGACTTGGATCGTTCCTCCCACGCGATCGGGAGTGCTGCTGTAGGTTCCCGTGGCGGTAAAACCTGTTCCACGCTCTTTGTCAAAGTTCGAGCCTTGCCCCTCCAACTTGATTACGAGCGACTCGTTGATCGCGCTTTGAAGCCGAAGTCCATTGCTGTGCTCCAAGTTCGACACGACAACAGAATCGAACAGGACGTGAACAATGTCGGTATCATCCCACACGCTCTCGGTCGTCAGATAATTGCGGGGCAAATCTCGTACGGAAAGAACGGTCGTATCCGTATTGTTCGTGGCGGCATCCGCACGGATTTCCAATCCGTTGATCCCGTTGTTGAAGAGTTTGTTTCCTCGGAACAATGGACCTCGATTGGCATCGAGGGTGAGGTCGCGATCGATCTGCCCCGATTGGCGTCCCGAATCCCCTCGCAGCTTCGCATCCATCGAATTCACATCGATGGTCATTGCGGTCCCTTGGTTATTTTGGAAAACGTTGTTCAACATCACCGGTTGTGTTCCACGGATGAACACAGTGGAACCGCGGCTCGCATTGTTCCCAAAAGGATAGTTCTCATTGGCTGGCCGTCCCAATCGATCGATTGGCCCTTGCCCGCCCATGCCGTTGGCATTCTCTTCGAAGATGGTGTTGGCGATGCGTGCGTCGGCTTGTTGAAGCTCGATCGGGCTGAACGCTTTCAATGTACCTTCGATACGCGACACACCGCCCGCGAAGGCGAATACCGCATTGTCCAACTGCAGCGTGGATCCCGGCGAAGCATACACACCGCTCCAATCGCGTGGGTTGGCATCGTTGTCTGCATTGCGTCCATTGTTGTTGGTGTCAAAGGTCCCGCCCGCTCCGAATCGATCATCCTGCTTGCTGGTGAATACGACTCGACCGTCGACGGTCCCTTCCGCCAACAATTGCGCACTGTGTCCGATCTCGATGCGGGTCCCTTCCAACTTGATGATCATCCCCGGATCGATCGCCAAGGAAGCATCCAGGCGAGGGCGAACGTTTCCAAACGCGAGAATCGATAATGGAGCGCCCGAAACACTTCCATTATCCGTGAAGGTGGTTACTCCCGATGCGGTGATTTCGCCGGCCAATACGAATGTCCCAGCACCGCCAGGCGCGCTGCGATAAATCCGACGCGTCGCGTAGCCTTCTTGAAGAGCAGGGAGGTTGGTGAGACGAATGGTTCGATTCGCTGCCGTCGTAGAGATCGTTGTGGTGGCATTGGATGCAAGACTTTCACGCCCTGCAGCATCCACCATGACCACTCGATACGTGTAAGTAGTCGACGCGTTGAGATTTCCCGCAGGCATGGTCGAGAGTCCTACTCCCGATACGTTCGGCCGATCTCGCAACAACGTTGCTGCACCATCGGCAGGCTGCTGCCCACGATCCAGGAACGTTGTGGTTCCGCCGTCCAACTCTGCAACCAATCGATAGGAACCGCTACCCGAACTGTCGCTTCGATAAATGCGTCGCGTAACGTATTCGCCACTCACTCCTGGAATGCCGAAGACACTCACCGCGGATTGTCCGGGGGCCACGACCACGCTCTGCGTTGGATCCGACGGAGGCGTTTCGTACCCGTATCGATCTACAAACGTGATCTTGTAGTTGTAAGTACCAGGAAGCAGAATGCCTCCGGTGCGGGCCTGGAGCGATACCAAATTCGACGAAACCAAAGTCGCGTCGAGCAATCCAGCACCCGGACGACCTTGGATCAAAATGTTTTCCGCAATGACGTGGGTCACATCCGTATCGTCGAATCGCCCCGGAACCGTCAATTGCTTCAGCTCCCCACCCGCCGGCGTCGATACCTTGATAAACATGCCGTTGATCGAGTTGTTGACCAACGTGTTGTTGTGGATATCAGGCCCAACCCGATCATAGTCCGGAGTGAAAGATCCTTTGCGCTGATAAATCGGCTCGCTGAATAGCGTTTCTTGGAAGCTATCCGGAGTCGCGCTCAAGGCGGCATCCGCACCGTTCGTAATGCGGTTGTAGGAAATCGTCGGACGCATATCCGCGATCTGAATGGAATTGACAACCTGTTGCACCGAATCGATCACAACAGAACTCGAACCACCGTATCGAATGTCGGCATGGTTCACATACTGAAGGAATATCCCTTCGTCTTCCAAATCGAAACGCCCCGCAGCCTTGTCCAAATCTCGCTTGAAGAGCAATCCACCCCAATTGCCAGGCGCAGGGGCCGTGGTTGGCGTGTAGTTATCCAAACCGATCGACTCGTCGAGCCACGAAGTAAAGAAGACACTACCGGGTGCCGTTGTTCCGTTGCTGAGCTTGATCGCATTGCCCGCATTATCGAGCAAGACCGGTGCCCCAAGGACTTGCAACGCACCGCCGCTGCGATCCACTCCGAGGGTCGAGCTTCCAACCCCGATGCGAGATCGGTTCGACTTGAATATTGCCCCTGCATCCACCATGACCGTGACGCCCCGTGGCACATCCATGGTCGGTCCGTCCGACAGAATCGATCCTGCCAACAGTCCAAATCCAATCTCATAGGCGACGTTGTCGTTGACCGTCTCCAATCGCCCGTCGTTACCGCCGTTCCCGACAATCCGAACAATATCTCCTGGGAACGTTGCTCCAAACGCGTTGGGAACACCGATGCCTGCAATGTTATTGAAAGGCTTTGCCAAGGATCCATCCGCACTGGGTCCAGCCGTCTTGTCGACGAAAATCGTCTTGCCTAAAACGTCGATAACGGTCAAGTCTGGCGAGAGCTGAAGGTTGCGTTCTCCCTGCAACGTTACGGTTCCACCCACCGCCGATGCCGTAATACCAAGCTCGCCACGCGATTGAATCGCAGCCACGACCGCGGCCGCCAGATCAGCCTCCGAGCTGGAGTTGGAATAAACAATTCGCGTGTTCCCTGTTCCAACCGTCGCGTCGGCACTGAATTCAAATCGGCGGACCACGCCATTGCTACCGGTTAAGGTAATCAGCCTACCTTCCAATGCGGGCGAACCACCGGCATTGAAATTGAATGAACGGTTGAGCTGACGTGTCTCGAACCAGAAGTTGTAAACACCACCAGGTGTTCCATCTGCGTCCCCATCCAACGCGACCGAAATACCGTTTGCTTCCGCAATGTCTTGGATCGAATCTGCCGAATCCGTCTGAGCGCGGAAACTCAATCGCAAGTCATACTTGCCCTGCGTACGTCCGCCTGTCCCCGTTCCAGGAATCACAGGATCATAACTGTCGTTACCCGACGCAGAGACGCCGATGTAGTAAACGCCCGAATCCAAATTCAACCGAATCAGAGAATCGTCACTAAAGTAGTTGTCGTTCTGCGCGATCAAATCCACGCGCCCACCCTTCAAGGTGATCGGCGAATAGGTAATGTCGCGATTGCCAAGCAACGTCGAAACGCTACCGGCCAACAATTCAACCTTCACCAAACTTCTCGCTGCCGGATCATTGTCCAAGGCAGTGATGAAGTCGCCCAACGTCGACTCGCTTCCCACCGTCGAATTCAAGTCAATGGCGATGGCGTTCGGGAAAACTTGGACCAATGGCGATGCCCCGACACCGCGTGGACTTCGGGTAACGAAGACTTGAAGATTGTTCCCTAACTTGCCCGACTGAACCGCCGTGAACTTCACTTGGACGGACTGCCCAAGGTTCAATGTGGACAAGGCGGTCGCTTGCACTTCTTTGTAAAGCGCCAACCGAGTGTCCAGATTGCTGCTGCTCGCAGCTCGCTCTGCAAACGTCTCGGCAACAAACACGCCAGTTCTGGAAGCTCCATTCGGTCCAAAGTCGATATCGAATCGATACAAATCGATATCGCTTCCTTCCGGACGATGGATGTACTGCCCGTGAAGAACGTCCTGATTGCCTGGGAAGATCGGTTCGAAGTTGCGATTGGATCCCGCCGGTGGAAACGTGATGAAATCGGTGTCGAAATTCATCAAATTGGAAGCATCCAAATTTCCAGCATTGGACAGCCCCAGCATCAATCCGACGCTTGCGGCGACCGAACGAGTGAAATCCTCGGCGTAGTTGTCCTCCCATGCGTTGCTGGCAGAGAAAACCGCCAGCGAGTTTTGATACGTTGGGTCGATCCGGACTGCAAAAGACGGTCCCTGACGGACTTGCATGCCAAAACCTGATGCAGCAGCCAATTCACCCAACGCAAATGTTAGTCCACTGTTCGCTGTCTCCACGAATTGAACACCGAGTTGATTGCTCCAGAGGGACAATGCCTCGCGAACGCGTTCCTTTTGCTTCTCGGTGATCGCATTGGTAACGGGACTGCCACCCACCGTTCCATAGTTCGAACGGAAATTGTAGAAGAGGGTTCGAATGCCCGGAAAATCATCACCACCAAATGATGGGTTGATGTGATTCTCAAATGACTCTGGAACAACTCGCTGCCCCGGATCATTTGCCGCTCCGATCAAATCGAGCAAATGGGTCTCTGCATCGATTGTTGACGTCATCAACAAACTGGTCATCGGTACGGATGACGAGCCGATGGTACCTAGGTTGGTAGAGGTTTGGAACGTGCTTCCCATCCCAACCAACGTCGCAGAGTAATTGATCGGACGATTGCCGACCACGAAGTTCCCGTTGGAGCCTGGCTCCAACGACGTTCGAATCAGCGAAGCCGCAGCGGATGCCTCCAATGCTTCGATGACCTGAGTCACCGTCGCTGTGGCCGATCTCAAATCGACCGTGATAACATTGCCGGCAACCGAAACGGTTGGGAGTCCGCCCGCGTTGCTATTGGTGAATCGGACCGATGTCCCCGAACCAGCCTCACCTAGCTGCCTCGCTGTAAATCGGACCTTGGCTGCGCCGTTCGAATTCATATCGATGATCGCGGTCGCAGCCGATTCGCTGGCCGAAGGTGCCATCGGCGCGGACTCGCGAGTTCCGACTCGCAATCGGAACGAACTGGCGGGAGCGAATGGACCGGCTAAGCGATCGATGTCGTCATTGAATTTGAGAGTCGCTGTGTTTGCCGATGCGTTGTATCGAACGGACACCGGCAAGAAGGATGCGAGATCGTCGGTGTTGCGAACTGTGTCCGCCGTATAGATCAATTGATAGAACTCGGGATTCTCAACGCTTCGCTGAGTTGGATTTCCCGCACCATCGTTCTCCACTAACAGCTTATCGTTGTCGAAATAAACAATAACCGTGTCTCGCAACTGCTCCAACTGTCCAGACGCATTGCGAACCACCGGCTGCGGAACCACGCCCGTAATCTTCGCACCGAGATCCAATCGGAAGTCGATTGTGTCCTGACGCGTGTTGGCAACCGACGGAACAAAAAACTCTCCATCTGTGTTGCGCAATCCACGAATCCCTTGACCCGGATCGTCGAAGCCAAAGATCTCCAAGCGATAGACGTCATCGGGCAAGTTCTCCGCGAACCGCAACGTGACTTCATTCTCATTCGGACGATCCCCAATCACCACCGCCCCTGGCTGAATGATGACGTCGTTATTCGTTCGCATGACGATCGGAGAATACGACGATGTTGCCGCGCTACCTAAACGAGTCGATGCCAATCCGCCATTGATCTTCGCACTCATGCGAGGCGACACCACGGACGAGGCATTGATCGCATCCACCAACCCCTGCGCGGTAACCAGCGCAGTGGGATTGGAATTCAACACGATGTTCACAACGTTGCCGCTGACACTGAAACTCGGCCCCACCGAAGGTCCCAGATTCGAAGCGCTAACCTGGATCGTCAAAACGTCCGATGCGTTGCGACTGGTGAGTTGCAAGTCAACGGCGCCAACCGTACCGAAGTCACTCGATACCGAGGGCAGACCGAACGAACCATCCCCACCTGCTCGTGAAACACGAATCCCACCGACTGTCGCCGCGTCGAGAATCTGCGCATCATCAAAACGGAAGGTCAACTCTTTCGGCGCAATCTGCCGAATAACTCCATTCTCGATCAAGTCGCTATTGTTCGGCTGAACACCGATCAATCGTGGCCCGACCGCCATCAATTGCCGGGATTCAAGAGTCTCAATCAGACTCCTGCGGAACGCGAAGCGCTTGCCCTGCTTGGCTTGACTCGATTCGTTCCCCAGCGAAGCATTGCCTTGCGCTTGCGAAGAATCGTTTTGGGGGGCTTGGGAAGAGAACTTGTTGCGAAGCCGGCGGATGGTCATCACCAACCCTCAGTGCAAAGGTAGCTTGGAACCCTACAACAAAATGCCTGCTGCAGGGAAAGGACTAGTTGGTCGCCTCAAAGAGAGCTGCTAACGGCGTTTGATTCCACCTTGCGCATCGCCTCCCCATGAGAACTCACGGTTTCGAGTATAATTGGACCGATTTGGGATGCAAATTTGTAAGCGATACGCGAACTATTCCGAGCTCACTCATCCGTAAATTGCCCCCCTGTTGGGGGAGTTCCCGACCCTCATGCCGATGAAAAATCAAGCCATTTGGGGAAGAATCGACCGCGAACTACTCGGCCAAAACTGCGTAACGTGCGGGTTATGCAGAGTTTGACGTCGATTTGGATGCAGGGGAGGACGATTAGTTCCCCCTGGAATGCTTGGAAATCAACCAGAAAACATTTCGAGAAAAATTTTGACTCAATTCGTAATCCTCCGGCACGAGTACCCAGCTGGCAACGAACGGCAAGACCACTGGGATTTGCTTTTAGAACCTCCAAAGCCGGCAGGAGAAGCTCCCCTTCTTCTCTGCTTTGCAATTCCAGCCCCAATCAAAGATTGGAACGGTGCCGTAGTACAGAAACTACCTGACCACCGCCGCCTCTACTTGCACTACGAAGGACCGATCAGCGGCGATCGAGGCCTGGTTCGTAGGATCGCGACCGGGGAAATCGAATGGCTTGCGCACTCCCCGGGCCTAGTTGAGTGCATCCTCCGCTCCATGCATCCGCCTATCCTGCTTCACGACACGGCCAGCACTCCCGATGACGCATCTCCGACAGAAACAGACGATATCACGCGGGCATCCCTCCCGCTGACCGATACACTCCCTTACGAATGGGGAGCCACACCGATTCACTGCCGTATCGAGCGGCTCACCTCGGACCAAGGAAAGAATGGCGAGTCTGGTAGTTTCCATCCCGCCGACGCCGAACTGGATTCGTGGCAACTAACCTGGCAACCTTAAGTCTTCGTCCAATCGCGACGCTGACGGCTGCTTGGAATTCCCATCTTTTTGCGATACTTGGTGATGGTTCGACGCGCGACCCCCAGGCCGTGCTTCTTAAGCTGCTCTACCAAATCGTCATCGCTCAAGGGATTCGACTTGTCTTCCTTGTCGATGATCTCCTGAAGCTTCATCCGAATCGTTTCATAGGCTACGTCTTCCCCGTCCGCACTAGTCGTTCCGAAAACAAAGAATCGACGTAGCGGGAAAATCCCACGAGGCGTCTGAATCCATTTGTCGTCTACCGCACGGGAAACTGTGGTGACGTGCACCCCAACTTTGTCGGCGATCTGCTGCATTTTGAGCGGCTCGATCGCCTCCGGACCTTCGTCCAAAAACCTCTTTTGGTAATTGACGATCTCCTGCGAAACCTTCGTCAACGTTCGCTGCCGCTGCTGGATTGACTCGATCAACCACTGCGCGCTGCCGATCTTGCGTTTGATGAACTCACGCTCCTCTTCGGTGGCAGTAGGATCCCCCAGCCTGCGCCGATAGTACTCGCTGATTCGAAGCGGTGGCAAGGAATCGTCTACCAATCGAACGGTATACACTCCCTCTTCGTTCGGCTCTACGATCACATCAGGCGTCACCAGCGGTACAATCACCTCCATGAAGGCCGCACCAGGCTTGGGATTGAACCGATGCAACTCCTCCCGGATCTCTTTGATTAACTCCAACGAATAACCGGTCTTCTTTTGTATGACCGGAAGCCGATTTTCTGCTAAATCGTCCAAGTGCTGGGAAATGACCGTTCGCATCTCCTCCGCCAAATAGTCATCCGGACGGATCTGGTTGAGCAGACATTCCTGAAGCGTCCGAGCTGCAATTCCCGCTGGCTCCATCGACTGCACAACCGCTAACGCCCGCTCCGCCACTTGCACGTCCGCTGGCTTGTGATCCGGCGGCAGAATATCCGCCAGCGAGGTCTTCAAATAACCACCATCGCGAGCATCCAAGCAAGAAATAATCCGCTCGGCAATCCGCTCGACGTCTTCTTCGATATCCAACTCCGCTAGCTGGTGCAGCAGGTAATCGTTAAGAGACTCAGGCCGCTCGGCAGCGTTGGCCATCAAATCGTGCGCTCGGTCCGAATCTTCCTGCACCCGATTGCTCGAACGCCGAAAATCGTCGAACGTGTCGGGCATGTCCCCGTCCATGTTCGCCAAACGCTCGAAATCCTCCGCGTTGGACTGACCGTCCTGAACGACTAACTCCTTCTCGTCCTCGGTTCGCGATGCGTTCGGATTGACCGTGTCGTCATGCTCTTCGTCGGGCAAGCTCTCATCCCGCTCCTCCACCTCGAGCATGGGATTCTCGTTCATTTCCTGCTCGATCCGCTCCTGCAATGCCAGAATCGGCAATTGCAAAATCTCCATAGACTGGATCATCCGTGGAGCCAGCTTCTGCGTTTGGATCTGGCGCGCTTCGAGTCCGAACGAAAGACGCATAATTCAGTTATGTCCCACTGATATAAAAGGAGTTGTACCCCTACACTGTACCACTTCAACAGCCGCAAGTGCAGACTTGTTCCGCAAAAAGTTCAAGTGCGGAACGAAATTTGCTGCGAGCTCCATGGCCTCAGAGCCCTATGGCAGTCGCGGTAGCCCAGGAAGCGATGTCGCAGATCGGACGATGTAGCAGATAGGACATGGAACCAAAACCTCAATTCGACTTCGCACCGCACGGTGACCCATCTGTTGGTGCCCCATCTGTCGGTGAAGACTCTTCGCAGGTCACATTGCAGGAACTGCAGCAACGCATCGATATATGGATCCGCACCATCGGCGTCCGCTATTTCAGCGAAATGACCAATTTGGCAGTTCTCATGGAAGAGGTGGGAGAACTCGCGCGATTAATCGCCAGGAACTACGGCGACCAGAGCTTCAAAAAGTCCGACCTCGATCGCGACCTCGCCGACGAGATGGCGGACATTCTTTTTGTTCTGGTCTGCCTGGCGAATCAAACCAACGTGGACCTCACCCAAGCCATCCTGAAGAACTTGAACAAGAAGACCAACCGGGACGCAGAACGCCACCGGTCAAATCCGAAGCTTTCCAGTGGCGGATAATGTTCCGACACCCAAAAACCAATCCCCTTCCACCTAGGAATTGAAAATGAGCCTCACCATCATGCGTCGGATCAAGTTCTGTGCCGGCCACCGCCTGTTTAAGCATGGTGGGAAGTGCGAGCACTTCCACGGCCACAACTACGTTGCCGATTTTTTCGTATCCGGCGAAACCCAAGACTCGGTCGGCCGTGTCATGGATTTCTCCCACCTCAAATCCAAATGCAAGGGATGGCTCGACGAGCACTGGGACCACAGCTTCCTGGTCTACGAGAAAGATCAGAACGCGATCGAGGCTCTCCAAATGGTTAAACCTTCGCGATTATTCCTTATGCCCTACAATCCAACGGCCGAGAACATGGCCCGATACCTCCTCGAGGAAGTCTGCCCCCAACTGCTCGCTGATGTCGGCGCTGTGGCGACGCGCGTTCGCATCTGGGAAACGGACGAGTCGTTCGCGGAAGCCGCGATCGATACTCGCGGCGAACTGGTGATGTCCTCCTTCGACGCCGATTCGACCGACAGCTAACGACCCGCCCAAATCCATTACCGCGTTAGAGCTGTCTTGCCGCTGTGAAACTCTTTTACACGGACCATTTCGAACTCCCCCTCCCAGATGGGCATCGGTTCCCGATGTCCAAATATCGATTGCTGCGAAATAAAGTCGTGTCGAATCCCGAGCATGCCTCCGACGTGCTTCTCGTTCCGACCGCGGCTTCCCGGCAACAGCTCATGCTAGCCCACTGCGAGTCCTACGTGGATCGAGTTCTCGCGGGCTCTCTCAGCGAAAAAGAGATCAAAAGGATTGGCTTTCCGTGGTCGGATAAAATGGTGGAGCGTTCTCTCCGGAGCAGCGGAGCAACCCTTGCCGCCGCGCGCGCCGCAATGTCGGATGGATTCGCGGTGAACATGGCGGGTGGAACGCACCACGCCATGCGCGACGCGGGCGAAGGTTTCTGCGTCTTCAACGACGCTGCCGTCACCATCCGAACATTGATCCACGAACAAGCCATCGGCCGCGCTCTGGTTGTCGATTGCGATGTCCACCAAGGAAACGGCACGGCCCACATTCTGGGAACCGACCCGAACGTTTTCACCTTTTCGATTCACGGTGAGAAAAACTTTCCACTCCGTAAACATCCGAGCTCCCTGGATATCGACCTCCCTGATGGCACCACGGACGCCTCTTATCTCGCAGCCCTCCAATCGGCCCTCTACCAATGTGACGCCGCGGGTCCTTTCGATCTCATGATCTACCTGGCAGGTGCCGATCCTTTTGAAAACGATCGACTCGGAAGGCTCAAATTGACCAAAGCGGGACTGGCCTCACGAGACGAAATGGTCCTCTCATTTGCCAAAGAACGCAAAATACCGACCGCGATCGCAATGGCAGGTGGGTATGCTTTCGACATCCAAGATATTGTCGATATTCACGCTCGGACCATCGCGATCGCATCGCAACTTTCTCGCTCCTAGCCCTTTCGGGTGCCACCTATTTTCGGATCTCGCCTTGCCTGTTTACTTGTCCTCATTCAGACTTTGGTGCACCCTTTTGTTTATCGCTGCGTTCGCGTTGCGATGCTCTGCGATCTTCCTTGCTTCGGATTCCCTACAGGATGATCCCGACGCATATCGCGCCCTTGCGATCACCTGGAGAACGACGGGTACCTTCGGACAGACACATCCATCGGGAGTACGCACCACTGCGTTTCGCCCCCCCTTGTATCCCGCGACGCTGGCGTTGCTCGTTCACCCAGGGTCCTCCCCTGGTACGGAACTCCCATTCCGCTCCGTCGCCCTTCTTCATGCTTGCCTCGGTGCGCTCACCTCGCTAGGAGCAGCAATTTGTTTTTACAGATGGACGGGACGATGGGGGAGCGTTTTGCGGTCGAGCCGATTGCGAATCATCCTGAGCCTATTCGCCGGATTGTGGGTTACCCTCGATCCAATCTTGGTAAGGCAATCGCAATTGATTATGACCGAAACATTGGCGACTTTCCTCACCGTTTTGACGATGCTCGGGATCCTCTTCCGCTCGTCCCTTCCCATCTCCACATCCGTGAGGTGGCAGCTCGCATTCGACTTAGGCCTGGGAATTCTCTTCGGTCTGCAGTCCCTCTGCCGTCCAACCGCCATCGCTTGGCTGCTGCTCTGGTTGGCGGGGTTGGTTCTGATCTCCACTTTCAAAGCCATTACCTCTGAACGTCCCACGCACGTTGCACAATCCTCGTACCGTCGCTTCGGGGTGCCAACGGCAGCGTGTTGTTTGACAGGTTGGTTCCTTGTGTTGCTCCCTTGGGGCCTGCGGAACCTAGATCAGCTCGGAGTCTTTCGACTAACCACGACCCATGGCGGTTACACCCTACTCCTGGCGAACAACCCATTTTTGTATGATCACTTTCAAACCAGTTGGTCTCGCTCGTGGGATGAAGCCCCGTTCTTCGAAAATTGGGAGATCCAAAAAGCAGGGGAAGTCAGTGAACACTTCGAGGACAAACTCGCTCAATCCCTCGCCTTGGATACCATTCGCAATCGTCCCGTGGAATTCACGAGGGCATGCGTAATCAGAATCGGTTGGCTGTGGGCGCTTTGGCCCAACCAGTCCAGCACAATGGTCCAAATAGGGATCGGAATCTGGTACGGCGTTTTGTACTTACTAGCCTTGATGGGATCCTACCGATTACTTTGCACTTGCAAGCATGATCCGTCGGCCAGGCAAGGAGCTTGGTTGATGGCGTCGATCCTCCTGAGCGTCACCCTCGTCCACTCCGTCTACTGGAGCAACATGCGGATGCGATCGGTTTGCATCCCTAGCCTAGCGATACTCGCGTCGCTCCCCTTTCTCCCCTCTCGTCCAAACGAAAACACCACACCCATTCGGAGTTAGCGATTGGGTGTGGTGCATCAATTGGTTTATACTCTCGCTCGGCTCCCGTCTGGAGCAACAATTAAGCGACTTGCTTCAAGAAACCCTCGAGCATCTTGGCTCGAACAGGGTTTTGCAGTTTGGCTACCGCTTTGGCCTCGATCTGACGCACGCGCTCACGGGTCACCTTGAAGATGCGCCCTACTTCTTCCAGGGTGTAGGAATATCCGTCGGTCAAGCCGTACCGCAATCGAATGATTTCGCGTTCGCGATACGTAAGGGTCTTCAACAACGAATCGATACGATCGCGAAGAACCCCGTTGCTTGCGTTGCGAACTGGGTTGTCGCTGGCAGGATCCTCGAGAAACTCGCCGAACGCGTTGTCTTCCCCTTCACCTACCGGACGATCCAGACTAATGGGACTGCGTCCGATGTCCAATACGCGTTGAACTTCCTCCACAGCCAGCTGAGCGACCTCGGAAATCTCCAACATGGTTGGCTCGCGTCGAAGCTCCTGCGTGAGTTGCTTTTGAATATTTCGAAGCTTGCTCAGCACATCGATCATGTGAACAGGAATCCGGATCGTTCTCGCTTGATCGGAAATCGCTCGCGTGATGGCCTGGCGAATCCACCAAGTCGCGTACGTCGAGAATTTGAAACCGCGACGGTACTCATACTTGTCCACGGCTCGCATCAAGCCCGTGTTGCCTTCTTGTATCAGATCCAAGAAGCTCAGCCCGCGATTGCGATACTTCTTCGCGATCGATACGACCAGACGGAGGTTGCCGCTGGATAGCTGTCGCTTCACGTTTTCGTATTCCTTGAAATTCCTGCGGAACTCCTCACAACGAGTTCGCAAGGAACGAGGGCTCTCTTGCGTTGTCATGATCAAGTGGCGGAGCTCGGAAACAAACCGGTTGAGCTCCATGGGATTGGATCCAGTGCTGCGAAGGAACTGAATGCGGTTCTGAAGAAAGTCCATCCGTTGCGAGTACTGTTCCAATTGACGCATCAACGGAATCACGCGGCGAGATCGCAGCGATAGCTCCTCCACCAACACCAGCGACTTGAGCCGGCGACGTTGGTACTGCCGGCGCGCCGTTCCCTTCTCCTCTTCACTTGTGCTGCGGCGGACAATGGTTTGGAAGTCGTGACGATTCTCATCGATCAACGCATCGAGGGTACGCAGATTGTGGGGCATTCTCGCGCTGATCTGATCCTTGGTAAGCCGCTCAGTCAACGAAACCTTGATGGTTCGATCGAATGGAAGCGCGCCTTCCGCAACCTTGCGGAGAATTTCGACGGTGTGTCGAAGTGCAAAGTCATTTCCAAGAACCGCACGTCGAAACTTGCGACGTGTGATTTCAATCTTTTTGGCCAACGAAATCTCTTGCTCGCGGGTGAGCAAGGGAATTTCGCACATTTGACTCAAATACAGTCGAATCGGATCGTTGGTCAATCGAGGGGATGGCTCATGCCCCGTTGAAACACCCGAACTATCGGAAGCCTTCTCAGCGGCACTCTTTGCGACCGCGACTTCGACGTCGTCGACGATCTCCACCCCTGCTCGCTCCAAAGCAAAGAGAAGTTGATCCAATTTGTCGGCGCTATTGGCTTCGTCTGGGAGATAACTGTTGACTTGATCGTAAGTCAAGAATCCTTGCGTACGACCGAGGTCCAACAATTGCTGCAAATCAAACGCTTGCATTTCCACGGCATCAACTCCTTTTGACAGTGGTCTTCGTTGTCGACGAAAGAAACATCCGCTGTTCTTTCGTTTGGGTCAACAACGCTGGGTTCTTACGGGGTATCTGTCTCGACCAACCCATGCTTTAATCGAGCTTGTTGCACGATTTGTGCAAGCAGATCGATAGCGGTATTGTCGTCGATGTGTTTGTTCTCCAACATGCTTATCTGCTGACGACGATGAGCTCGATCTTCTTGACCGCTCAATCGTTCACAAAGCGAGTGGAGGCGCTCTTCGGGACTCAGCTTCGAGTAAGACAACTTTTCAGCTGCCTTCGATTCGATGCTGACCAAGACGCTTTTGACTCCTGCGTCTTCAACTGCCGAGAGAACACTTTCAAAGTCTAACGTGTGTCCGGCGAGTTCCAAGTCTAAATAGGTTTGAAAAATCTTTTTTGCTGTGTGACAGCTCAAGTTCGCTACGGGAAATCGTTCGATCGCCATCGGAACCAAATCGGCGTACAAAACCATCACTTCGAACAACTCGCATTCGATAGCATTCATTTCAGAATAGCGACAAACAGCAGCCGCGTTTTCGAAACCTGCGCCGCTGCTATCGATCGCTTTCCCTTGACTAGGTGCAGCGATTTGTTCGGAAGCGTTTGCACCTCGCTCTCCGATGATTCCTTCATTCGAAGCGGCTGTCTTGGCGAAGTTTTGGCGAAACTCCTGCCGCTGCTTGGCTCGTTCGGCTGCACTCCGGCGGATGGACTCCATCCGCATGCGAATTTCCGAAGGTTCGATACCGAATTGGCGTCCCAGTCGAGCGATGAGCTGATCGTGACGAAGACGCAGCGCTTCGTTCGAAAGCAAGGAATCCTTGCTGACTCGCGACATGGTCTCCAAGACATCTTCTAAGGCGGTATTCGCCCGGTGCGTGTCGAGCAAAGGATCGAATCCTTGGCAAACGACCCGCAGCTTGTGTTCGAGCGCGTCCACCGCACCCTTCACGAGCTCCTGCAATTCCACGCCCGATCGCTTCATCAAGAAGTCACAGGGGTCCAGCCCATCTGGCAGTGTTAAGATCCGCAAATCCATTTGTTCGGTGACGAAGAGCTCGAGAATCTCGCGCGTTCTGCGCTGCCCTGCTTCGTCTCCGTCCAACAGCAACACGACCGAATCGCAATAGCGACGGAGCAGCTTGATCTGATGCTCGCCGAGCGCCGTACCACAGCAGGCGACCGCATTGCTGATCCCGTGCTGCGCAGACATGATGACGTCGGTGTAACCCTCCATCACGATGGCTTGCTTCGCCTTCACGATGGAATCGCGAGCCAAATCGAGCCCATACAACTGATGGCTCTTGTGATACAACCGCGTCTCGCTGCAGTTCACGTACTTGGCGACATCCGAACTTGCCCCCGGGAGCACTCGCCCCCCCACGGCAATGGGACGGGACTGAACATCGCGGATTGGAAATATTGCTCGATTGCGGAATCGGTCGTAACGGGATCCTCTTTCCCCCCGAGCCGCCAATCCCACATGCTCCAGCAAATCGGCTCCAATCCCTTTACTGCTCGCACGATCGATCAACCACGACCAGCTCTCCGGAGCAAATCCAAGCTGAAACTTGCGAATACTTTCGTCCGACAGCCCGCGATCTTGCAAGTACTGACGTGCCGCAGCCCCCTCGGGTGCTTGCATCAAACATTGCTGGAACTCTTGAACCGCCCAAGCCATCGCGTCATACAGACGCTTCTTGTCGTCCCGGTTCCCTTTCCCCTTGGCCTCCTCCAACACGATCCCTGCGCGGTCAGCCAGCATACGCAGGGCTTCCGGGAAACCGACGTTTTCCCGTTTCATCACCCAACTGAAGACGTCTCCCCCGATGTCGCAAACCCAACACTTCCAAGTCTGACGCTCCGCGTTGATCTGAAGACTCGGACGGCGATCATCGTGGAAAGGACAAGCTGCCACGAACCCGCGGCCCTGCCGACGGAGCTCCGTGTAGCTGCTGATCAAGTCAACAATGTTGACCGATAGGCGAACTCTGTCTTTGACTTCGTTGTCTATCGCGAAGGACACTGGTATCTCCTAGCAAACCAACTCGATTGCTATGCAACAAGCTCGATTCGCGTGTCTCTTCCAGGTGCGGGGCCTGTGCCCGTTGCTTTCGCCCAGCCTCGACGTTGCGGACGTCGGAGCAATTCTGGGTCGGCGACGCAAGGGCAATTGAGTCATCCGTAACTCGGGGGAAGAGTATGGTGCGATTCGAATGACCGAGTCAACATCAGTTTCTACAATTCGTAAAGATTACGCACTCCTCACGAAACCATTTTCATAGTACCCTTTTTGCTCGCAAATAGAAGCCTTCGATCCTCCCACTACAGAACCTGATGAAGCATGTTCGAACACCTGCCAATCGCTCCTCCTGATTCTATCCTCGGACTCGCCGATGCCTTCGCCAAGGATCCGCGCCCAGGCAAAATCAATCTCACCGTCGGTGTCTACAAAACCGAAGATGGCGCGACCCCGATCTTGGCAACCGTGAAAAAGGCCGAGGTGAAGCTTCTCAACACGGAAAACACCAAAGGCTACATGCCCATTGAAGGCCACACCGAATACCTTCGAGGTGTCGTCGATCTGGTCTTCGGATCGGAATTGGACCATGCACGGGTAGCCGCAGCCCAAACCCCTGGCGGAACAGGGGCCCTCCGCGTCGGTGCCGATACCGTGGCAAAACATTTCCCCGGAACTCGAATCTGGCTTAGCAACCCAACCTGGGCCAACCACGGTTCCATCTTCCAAGCCGCTGGGCTGGAAACGGTCGTCTATTCATACCTTTCCTCCGACAAGACCTCGCTCGACTTCGCTGCCCTGACCCAAGACCTGGAGACGAACGGTCGACGCGGCGATCTGGTATGCCTCCACGCATGCTGCCACAACCCAACCGGCATCGACCCGACTCTCGCGCAGTGGGAACAAATCGCAGACTTGCTCGCTCGCAAAGGGATGATCCCCTTCGTCGACTTCGCCTACCAAGGCTTCGGCGATGGCCTAGAGGATGACGCGAAGCCCCTGCACATGTTGCTGAAGAAGAACCCGGAAGCTATCGTCTGCAGTTCCTTTTCCAAGAACTTCGGTCTCTACTCCGAACGAGTCGGAGCAGTCATGCTCGTCGGGTCCGAGCCATCCAAAACCGAAGCCGCTTTGAGCCAAATCCGTCAGGCGATCCGCTGCAACTACAGCAATCCGCCACGCCACGGCGCTTCCACCGTCGCTACCATCCTCTCCGATCCAGCCCTTCGCACCGAGTGGGTCGCGGAGGTCAATGGCATGCGTGATCGCATCTCGCAAATGAGAACGATGTTCATAGACGGAATGAAGAAGACGGGAATCGACCGTGACTTCTCGTTCCTCGCGAGCCAAAAGGGTATGTTCTCCTACAGCGGCCTCAACAACATGCAAGCGGATTGGCTCAAGAGCGAGCGGGCGATCTATATCGTCGGCACCGGACGTATCAATGTCGCCGGCATGGCCCCCCAAACGATGGACACCCTGTGCAACGCAATCGCGGATTGCCTTCGCGCGACACGATAGCGGAACCGCAAGTGTAATCGCCCCCGACCCATCACTCGGCGATGGTCTTCCTCAATTCGTGGGGCGAGTCCGACGACGGTGCATTCGCATCATTTCGGGGAAGCACGAATTCAAATGTCGTCCCTTCCCCAACCTGCGATCGCACATGTATGGTCCCACCGTGCTCGTGAGCAATCTTAAGACTCACGGGCAACCCAAGCCCGGTGCCACGGCTCCCCTTGTTCGATTCAAACATCGAAAAGATCCGCTCTAAATCACTTTCAGGAATACCGACTCCATTGTCGGTCACCAGAACGGCGACTTTATCTGCGTCGGATTGGAGAGCTAGCTGCACACGCCCCCTCTCTTTTTCTTTGCAAGCATCGATGGCATTGCTCACCAAATTGAGAATACTCCGATGAATGGCTTCGGAGTCCAACATCATCCGGACGTCTGTCTCCGGACGCTCCCAAGAAACCTCGGTCCCCGAATCGACAGCCGTCGATCGCGCTAACTCGGCGACGTCATCGAGCAACTCACGCAAATCGACCTGCTCCCGGACCGGCACCCGATCCTTGCTCATCGTGAGCATGTCCATGACCAAGGATTCGATACGTCCGTGGTTCCGCCCACAGATGCGCCACCCTTTCAAGATGGTCGACAAATCCTCTCGCTTGACCCCCTCGTCGACCAAGTAACTCCCGCCCTTGAGCCCCTGCACAATGTTCTTGATGTGATGCGAAAGGGTCGCAATCGTTTGCCCCATTACCGCCAGCCGCTCGGCCTGGACCATGTTCTGATAGAAGTGCGTATCCTCGATCGCCAACGCCGCTTGATGCCCAATGGCAACCAACAATTTCAAATGCTCTTCATGAAAAACGCGGTCTGTCCGCGACGCGTACTTGCCCGCCGAAGTCGTCGTGTCGATATAGATAATTCCGACCACACCGTAGCGGCCCTTCATGGGAACACATATTGCCTCGCGAATCCCGCCCGCGGAAATGCTAACACTTGGATTCCAGCGGTCGTCTTCGCAAGCATCGCTGGTCAATACCCCTTCGCCATGCTTGGTCACGTATTCCAAAATCGTCTTGCTGATCGCCATCCGGGACGAAATCCCAGACCGCCGATTCTTGCGACAACTTGGTCGCAACTCTCCGGAATCGCTATCGAGCAACATGATGCACCCGCGATCGCATTGCACCCACTGGAAAATCAATTCCAAAATCTGATGCAACAACTGGTCGATATCCATCGTCCTGCTCACCGCGAGCGATGTGCGATACATGATCTCCCACAAACTACGGGACGTGGCATCGTTGCCCGGCGATGGAGGACCTGGCAAGATTTCATTGGACGATCCCTCGGCATTCCAATCCGCGGTTTGATCGGCGAGCGGTGCGTCCGCGAGAAGCCGGCCTACGATCTGAGAAGCATCTTCCACCGAAGGGGGGACAATCGCGACCTCTCCGTCCAAAATCTTAGATCTGCGAATCTTGCGCACAAATAACAACATCTGCTTGCCGATTTGAATCCGATCGCCACTGGTCAGCTTGCTTTCACTGACCCGTTGATCGTTCACAAACGTTCCGTTGCTACTCCCCAGATCACGAATCCAATACTGCCCCTCCCGAAACTCAATCACCGCGTGATGGCGCGAGGTTTCGGAGTCGCTGAGGTGAATCTCGCACTGACTGTCACGACCAATGCGTTTGACTCCCTCCTGGAGCGTGAATTGATGCCCCGCGCGAACTCCTCGAACGACCGTAATGACCGCCATGCTGCTCTTCGATCTAATGCTTGCGTGTGATGCTTGCAAGAATACTCCAGGAGACCGCCCTTGCTTCAATCGGCTGAATCGTCCCCATCAACCCCCGCCATGATACCTCATCTTCCCCTCGCAAGCTTAACGAGCCTTTTTTTCTCGTATTCTTCAGAACGGAAGAAGTTTCTCGCAACGGCGCAACGCTCGCAACGGAGGAAAGGGATGGATAGTGAAGACGATCGTGGAGTGATGGTCTCGCTCCGCTCGGAATCAGGCAAAGAGTCAAAGTGTAAAAATCAAGAAGCATCCGCCCCCTTACTTCCATCTCACCCACCTCTTCCCTTTGCGAGCGCGGCGCCTTGGCGCGCCATTCCCCGTCTTCAGAATCGAAGAAGTTTCTCGCAACGGCGCAACGCTCGCAATGGGAGAATGGGATGGGGAGTGAAGACGATCGTGGAGTGAAGGTCTCGAGGACTCGATCCGCATGGGATAGGGAAAAGTGTCAAGTTGTAGGAAACAAACAGCGTCCGCCCCCTTAATTCACACTCACCGAAATCTTCCCTTTGCGAGCCTTGCGCCTTGGCGCGCCATTCCCCGTCTTCAGAATCGAAGAAGTTTCTCGCAACGGCGCAACGCTCGCAATGGGAGAATGGGATGGGGAGTGAAGACGCTCGTAGACTCGAGGTCTCGAGGACTCGATCCGCATGGGATAGGGAAAAGTGTCAATTTGTAGGAAACAAACAGCGTCCGTCCCCTTAATTCACACTCACCGAAATCTTCCCTTTGCGAGCCTAGCGCCTTGGCGCGCCATTCCCCTCGCCCTTTAACGATTCACGACATTGAAACCTGCCGCGGTCGCCATTTGCGGAACCTCTTGGCAGCAACCGGACATGGCTTCGAGCAAACTCTTTTGATCTAAATAATTCAAAATGGCAACCCGAAGGTCCACCGGTAGATGCGACAGCTTGAACATGTTGTGAGTGCTCCCTGATCGATAGACGAGGGACGCATACCAGTTCTGTGGAATGTTTGGCTCGTAGATATCTAGCTTCGCACCCAACTTGTGAAGCGGGGTCGGGAAACTCTTCTGCTCAATCGCGCTGGCATACATGCGAGCGTATGATGCAAGGCGTTGTTGTTGTCTCGCATACTGAGTTGCCGCGCCCGCAGCATGCTCGTCGTACTCTTGATACAGGGCCACGACAAACTGCTGGACGGACAAAACCCGCGGACGCTTCGATGAAGGAGTATCCAGTCCTACCGCTTCGATCGTGACGTCCAGCAAGTCCGCACGCCATGACGAAGGAACTTCAAAAACAATTCGAAACGGACGCGCTCCTTCGAGCGTGCTTTGGGACGATTGCTTGACCTTGAAGTAAACGCCTCGTCGTCGATCTAATGTCCCCGACGCCGTCGACAATTCCATCGCAGGCTTCTTCGCATAAACGACAGTCTCGTGGGAATTATCGTGCCCATAAGCGTACCCCTGGATGGTTCCCGCCCCTGGATAGCCTCCCACCCCGCGAATCGCCCCTTCACGGACTCGATCGGAGTCTTGTGTGATTTGCATCGGCCCTAAGACCTCGCTTTGCAACTCGGTCCGCGGCGAATAGTCCGCGACTTGAACATCCTCGTGACGACTCACCATCTTAACAGTGTACTCCGTCACACGCGAGGAATCGCCCGGCGTAAATAATGCCGAGACGTCGAGCTGGACTTCTACCATTCTCGAATTGGGAAGCTGCCCCATAATCCCGATCTGCCCGAGCTCCCGAGCTGCGACGACGGGATTCACATCAAAGGCGACTTGGCCCCAAACCGGATGCGTTCCGGTCAACAGCCACATCACCACAAACGACAGAACAACCGACTGAACCCGTGCAACCGTATTGTGAACGACGCGTTTCATACCATGCCCTCCTTGACGATCAGCCTGACGCAGCCATCCGCGCCCCAGCCGTCGCTTCGAACTAGTGTGTTGGATCAATCCTGAGGATCCCTGCACATCCGACACTCTCTGCAACCGGAATAAGCCTGCTTATCGTTCCCGTTGCAATTGCCGTTCCATCCTGGAAGGTAGCATCCAAATTGTTCAAGATCGCGTGTTTGGACTTCGCTGTTTTTCCCAAGCGTTAAATCTTTCCAAGCACTCGCTTCACGTGCATGGAAATACTAACAATGGCTTACCAAAAGACAACGAATTGTGTCTCTATTTGCAACGAAGCGATCGATCGAACTCCAAAATGGCAGGGGGTTGATCGCTAGGGCGATAAGCTATATCGTCCATCTTTCCTAATTCATCCAGACCGAGCCCGTTTGCATTCCCCAGATGTCACATCTTTACCGAACCGTGATTGGACTTGAAGTCCATGTCCAATTGAAGACAGCGACGAAGCTGTTCTGTCGATGCCGCACCGACTTTGGAGCTTCGCCAAACACCCAAGTCTGCCCGGTTTGCCTCGGCCTCCCCGGCTCCCTCCCGGTCTTGAACGATACCGCGATCCGATTCGCTCTCCGCGCCGGTATCGGTCTTCACTCGGAAATCGCGCGATTCACGAAATGGGACCGTAAGAACTATTTCTATCCCGATCTCCCCAAAGGCTACCAAACCAGCCAATTCGACTTGCCCATCTGCGGCCCCGGTTACCTGGAGATCGAATCGCTCGACGATTTAGGCGCTCCTTGCCTGAAAAAAATTCGCATCCTTCGCGCGCACTTGGAAGAAGACGCTGGCAAGAGCCTACACGATGAGGTAGCCGGCAAAGCGGACACGAGAATCGATCTCAACCGCGCCGGAACTCCCCTCTTAGAAATCGTTTCAGAACCCGATCTCCGAAGCGCGGAGGAAGCGAAGAACTATCTCGTCGAAATGCGTCTCCTGATGATGTATCTTGGAATCACCGATGGAAACATGCAGGAAGGTTCGCTCCGCGCTGATGCCAACGTCAATCTACACATCGAACGGGATGGAAAATGGGTTGCGACTCCCATCGTGGAAATCAAAAACCTAAACAGCTTCCGATCCGTCGAGCGTGCGATCCAATTCGAAAGCCAACGACAATTCGAGCAATTCCTCGCCGATGGGAAAACGATTGGCGAAGCCCCCAAACAGACGCGCGGCTGGGATGACGATGCCGGCGTTACCGAAATGCAGCGTGAGAAAGAGGACTCGGCGGACTATCGATACTTTCCCTGCCCCGATCTCGTCCCCGTTCTGATCTCCGACGAGGATATCGATCGCGAACAACCCGCCGCCTCAATCACTCCTCGCTCGGCTCGCGAAAAGCTAGTCGGCTCCCTCGAACTTCGAGCTGCCGACGCGGAGATTCTCATTCAGCAAGGCCGAGATGCGGTCGAGTTCTTTCTCGCAATGGTCGACGCAGGGGCGACCCCGAAACGAGCGATCGCGTGGATGCTGCAAGACGTTCTACGGATCCTGAACGATCGCGCGATCACTGTCTCTGACTTCCCAATTCCAGCCTCCGCTTTGACACTCATCCTGGTCGCCATCGAAAAAGGAACCCTCGACACGGCCCGAGCTCGCGAAGTGTTTGCAAAACTTCTCGATGCACCGGAGCAACCGGTCGAGCCCCTTATCCAAGCTCACGGTGTCGTAGCGGTCGATGCGAGCGAATTGGAGTCTCTTTGCCGAGAACTCTTGAACGAAAACCCCGACGTAATTGCGAAGGTCAAATCGGGGAATGCGAAAGCCATCTCGGCCTTGATCGGGCAAGCTCGCAAGAAAAACAAGAACGCGGATCCGAGGCAAGTCCAAGAAACCTGCCTCAAGTTGATCGAATCCGAATACCACTAGCCCTCGTAAAGCTCGTAACGCTCGTGGGGCTCGTGGCGATTTCTTTTATATCCGCTTAAAATCCACCTCGACGACCTATGCAGCATCGTAGATTTTGAGCGCAGGCCTGTCGGCTGCCTCTTTGGAAACAACTCCCGCCGGCGTTGGATCGCGATCATCCCCGAACTCTCGCAGGACTCGCTCGGCAACGTCGATGTCCGACTTCGACTCCTCGCAGCGATTGGTTGTCCATCGCCCCGATCCCCAACCAGCTAACAAGATTTGATCGGTCGGTTTGCTGGCGCGAATCGCCAATTCGATGGCCGTTTCGCGGTTTGGAACGACTTCGATCGACGCAGGTGCATCGCATCCGTCGAGAACATGCCAAAGGGATCGCTGCCCACTAAGGGTCGATTCACGCGATTGGGTGAGAATCACCTTCGACGCAACGCGTTCCAAAACCTTTCCATAGGCCATCAACTGCTCGGCCGTAGCTCCCTCGGGAACTTCCGCCACGCAAACGATCGGTGCGTCGCTATGACGCGAAAGACTGTGCATGGAAACAGCCAAGCGGTCCGCTTGATCGGCCAAGTCGATGGTGACGCGTCGATGGTGACTCGGTACGCATTGCATTCGTCCTGGAATGCGCTGCAGCCGTTCGATACCACCGATGATTTCATCGACGTCCAATCCAAAGGCATATCCGATTGCCGCAGCCCCAAGTATGTGCCGTGCGCTCGGATCCCCCAACAATTTCGTACTGACCGGGGCGATCGAACGCCCCATCTGGATCATCAAGGATTGATGGTTCGGCCCTCGCTCCTTCCGTTTGCCCATGACATCGCACGCGGCGTCCAGTCCATATCCAATCGCATGCGGCTGATATCGCTCGATCCAACGATGCAGACGCGCGTCGTCCGCGTTGTAGACGAGCACGCCATGCTTCTTGATTTGTCCCATCAATCGCTGGAACGCATTCTCTACTCCGCGCGATCGAAGCTTGTCGAGCCGCTGACTCTTGCGCAAGCTGGTAAAAAGCAATACGTCGAACTCCCAACCGGACGTGGCGCGAGAAAGCAACATCTCGTCGGTGATCTCGACGACCATCGCGGGGCATCCGTTTTCCACCGACTCGGCTGCGAACTGAGCTAGGTCGAGCGCGCTGGCATTGGCAACGCACCTCATCCCCGTCTCCGCTCCGTTGCTTCCACCTAACGTGCAGTGATACCCAACCCGATTCCCAACATGTTTGAGCATGGAAGCGGTGAGCAAGGCAGCGGTCGTCTTGCCATGGGTGCCGACGACCCCGATGGTCAACACCTTCCGACTCGGATGGTCTGCTACCGCATTGGCCGCGAATGAGAGTGCATCGTGAACATCCGAAACAATGCACTGAGGAATGGGAGAAGGAAGAAATTGCTCGGTTACGATCGCCGACGCTCCCCGCGAGACGGCTTCCAGTACCTCGCGAGCCAAATCGAGCGAGTCCCCAGCGCCTGCGAATAATACTCCGCCGGGCTGCATTGTCTCTGCATCCGCATGACAAGATCCACACTGCACATCAGAAGCGCCCAAGATCTGAGCATGAGGAAACACCTCACGAAGCGAAATACCACGGCTGGGTGCGCAACGACTCATAGAAAGGCCTCCTTGCCCAAATTCAATGTCCGTAATTCATTCCAAAGCTGCTGGACCGAATGGCTCCATCCTGGAGTTTCGATCGTTGTCAGGGACTGGGTTCCCCTCCAACCGCAACATGCTCAACGTGATCGATGTCGCACGCGAGGTCAAGTCGAAACACCCTGCTGCACCATCGATAAAATCAAGAAAAACCAACGCAATAAACGCTAGCAAACCCACCCTCGCTACTCGCTACTCGCTACTCGCTACTCGCTACTCGCTACTCGCTACCACACTTTGAATCCGAATTCCCAACCGAGGCGTTTGCGCCACCAACCTCGGCAGCTCGCGATCCACCACTCCCTCCTCCGCTAACTTCTCGAGTTGCTCCTGCGTCAATAACGCTTCGTCTCGCCACGGACAACTCTTGAGCAACCAAATCTCCTTCGCGTCGACGCACCAACCTAAATACCATCCCAAAGCGTCGGTTGTCGTATCCCAAGATTCCGCGGGCCTCATCTCGATCGGCACCCGACCCATCGCGTCGGGGTTGTAATAAGAACCGACGCGAACCAAGTAGATCCCCGATACGTCCTGGTCCAACACGGCCTCCAGCTCAACCGACGAAGCGACCGCTTGCCATGCAGGGTTCAACTGTGCAGCGATCGCAAACGTAGTGTCCAGGAGACGCACGCATTCCCAATGCATCCAACGATGATCGATCTCAGGTCTCTGTCGATGCAATGGACGCATCGCTTCCACGACCTCTCCACCACCGACAATGACAAAGACTTGTGCTCTCCCGATTTCGTTCATCAGAGCACCAACTTGTTCGGCAAGCGACGTCATGGAAAATAGGACCGATCCTCCTATCTTAAAAACAACACGCTCCAACGTTTCCCCCTCGCTAGGTTAGAATGCTTCGGTAAAGTACCGCATTCCCCCCCCGAATTAGCAATCGAACCCACCTTCCTGCCACCCACTCCCAATCCAACCTACTCGGAAAGATAACGAGATGCGACTATCGAGAAAAGCCTTACGCCCATTCGCTCCTCTCGGGCTTGTGATTGCTTCGTTCCTTTCAAGTGACGGGCGAGCTCAAGACGTTCCCTGGCTACAGGACGTTCAACTCACCGAGACCAATGCCAATGGCCTTAGCAAAAAGGCCCTTCCCACACTCGCACCAATCCCGAAACTGGATTCCGAGGAAGCGCATCGTGATTTCCGCGATCGTACGCTTCGCGATTGGCAACAATATCTAGGGGCATTCGACCTTCCTGACTCGCGCACCCCACCCTCGATGGAGGTTCTGGAATCCGAGCGGGTCGACGAAGGCCTTTTGCGACGCCTTGTCCGCTACGAAACCGAACCAGGGCAATTCGTCGAGGCTTATATCCTTTCTCGCGAAGACCTCCCATCGTTCAGTCCCGCCGTGGTCATTTTCCATTCCACCGTTCAACATTCGATTAGGCAATGCGTCGGACTGGGGGATCCCAACAAATCGAATCCCCCAACCGAGGATGAGCTTCGCAAAGCCTACGCGCTCCACTTGGCACGTCGTGGCTTCATCACTCTCTCCCCACGCAATTACCTCTGGATTCACAACACCAAATTGGATGCGGTCGGCGAAGCAAAGCAATTTCTTAGTCGCAATCAGGAAAAGAAAGGGATGGCTCGCATGCTTTATGATTCCATCCGAGCGGTTGATGCCCTCCTATCGATCGAAGGTGTCGATCCCAAACGGATCGGAGCCGTCGGCCATTCTCTCGGGGCCAAAGAGGTCCTCTACCTCGCATCTTTCGATGAACGGATTCGAGCTTCGGTAAGTAGCGAAGGTGGCATCGGCATCGCGCAGTCGAACTGGGAAGCGGATTGGTATCTCGGGGCACCGTGCAAAAACCCAGGCTTCCCTCGCGATCATCATCAACTGGTCGCCTGCATCGCCCCCAGACCTTTCCTCGTCATCGGTGGAAACGCCTCGGATGGAGTGGAAAGCGTCCCCTATTTGGCTGCGGCCAAGCCCGCTTACAAGGCCTTCCAAGCGGAGAAACGACTAGGTCTTTTCAATCACGGTCTCGGGCATGCTGTCCCAGAATCGAGCCTAGAAAGAACCATCGAATGGCTCGAAACCTACTTGGCGGAATAGGGCGATGGCCGATACACTCGACCAAGTCCGTTAGGTCTTGTCCTGTCCCACCGCCCATCTAATCGGCCACTATGCCTATCCAAATACTGCTGATCAATGCCCATGAAGTCACTCGGCTCGGAATCCGAGAAACCGTTTCGGAGACCGACATCGTTGTCGCGGCCGAAGCAACATCGCTCAGCGAAGCCCAGTCCCATGTCGCGATCTCCCAATTCGATCTGATCATGACCGATGTTCGAGTCGGCAAAGAGGACTTACTTCCTTGGCTGGCGAAACTGAAGCTCGAACAAACCCGACAGAATATTCTGTTTCTCACCAACACGGAAAACGCTACGCATATCGCTCGCATCTATTCGATCGGAGCGAACGGACTTATCCCAAAAACCACCTCCCCTGACCAGCTCCTGACCGCCATTCGGTCGGCTGCTTCCGGTGAATCCCTTTGGACCAAAGACGAACTCAAACGGATGAGCTGTGGACTCGGAACTGCGAAGGCCATCGTCGAAACCGATGTGCCGATCACTGCCCGCGAAGCGGAGGTGCTGAAAAAGATCGCGGCCGGCTGCTCGAATCGGGAAATCGCCCAAGCCCTCGGGATCAGTTTCGAAACGGTGAAGGAACACATCCAGCACCTCTTTCGAAAAGTAGGTGCTGGAGATCGAACCCAAGCCGCCATCTGGGCCGTACGACAGAATCTTGTCTAGCCGTTCCGTCGCAATGCGGCAGGAATGACCTAGCCGACGATACCAAATGCCTTCTCCATCTGCTTGCGGACGATTGTCAATCGCTCGACATCTCCACCCCCAACCTCCGCGGTCGCCCAACCGGTGAAGCCGATATCCTTCAGACCCGCCTGCACTTCTCCCCAAGGCAAATCGTCGTCTTCCGAGGTGATGTCGACGAACTTGTTCTTCGCGCGGCTGAAACCCTTCACATCAAGCTTCACAGCGCGATGACCGAACTGACGGAGCCATTCGCGAGGCTGCCCGTACTTCCAATGGTTTCCGATGTCGTAATACATACCAACCCAGCGACTGTTGAAACTATCGACAAACTTGACGAATCGCTCGGCCGATTGTTCGGGTGGCTTGTCGTGATCGTAATGGATCTTGTTCCAAACATTCTCGATCAATATCGGCTGTCCAAGGGACGCGGCGAGCGGAATCAACTTGCGAATTTCGCTGGAGGCTCGCTCGTCGCACTCTTGCGGAGTTCCATCCTCTCCTTTACCGATCACAATCAACACGCCGGACCCTCCGATCGCATGCGAAACCCGAATGCAATGCTCAATATTGGCGACTCCTTTCGCACGGATCGCGGGATCCTGGTTCGTCAGCGTAGCTTGCCAGTGTGCATGATTGATGGCGTTGTGGCAAAAGACACCCGACTCCCAAACGGCCGCCTTCGCTTGCTCGACCGTGTACGCTCCCGCTTCATCGAAATCGACACCATCAAATCCAGCCTCGGCCGCCATCCGCAAACGCTCGACCAAACTCAATTCCTTCCCACCCGCTTTCTTGGCAATCATCCCCAGCTTGCACGAAAGCAAAACCTGCTTTCCCTCCGGTGGCACAATCGTCTTGGGTATCTCGGCCAGCGTGACGCCTTGCGCCACTGCGGCCCCTCGCCCAGGAGCAGCAACCCACGCCGTCGCGGCAGCAGCGGCCCCCAAGAAACCTCGACGTCGCAATCCGGAACGATCTGATGCACCGGAGTTTGATTCGGACGTAGAACCGACCGATATGCGAGTTGCAGGGATGGGGGTCGATGGAACGGTTTCGATGTCGGATTGGGAATCGTGTTGCATGGTGGGTCTCTCTTAGGGATCGGAGGGAAGTGATGGGGGGAAGAATCGTCAGAGCGTGAAAGTCTTTTGGGTAATGCGTTCGCAGGCCTCGATATAGCGCTGTCGCGTTTGTTCGACGATCGCGTCGGGTAGCACCGGTGGCGGACTGTTGCGATCCCAAGTCGTGCTCATGAGGTACTCGCGGACGAATTGTTTATCAAACGAGGCTTGGGGACGCCCCGGCTCCCAACCGTCGAGGGGCCAAAAACGGGAACTGTCCGGCGTAAGGACTTCATCAACCAAAATCAGTTGCTCGTGGCAGCAGCCCCATTCCAGTTTGGTATCGGCGATGAGAATTCCCCGGGAGCGAGCGATCTCGGTCCCCTTTTGATAAACCTGAAGCGTCTTGGCTCTCAATTCCGTCGCCAAGCCTTCGCCGATCGCATTGGCCATGTAATCAAACGAAACGTTTTGATCATGCCCTTCTTCCGCTTTCGTGGAGGGCGTGAACAGGGGTTCAGGAAGTCGATCGCATTGCTTCAAACCTTGGGGAAGATCGATACCGCAGACTTGCCCCGTCGCTTGATAGTCTTTCCAGCCACTACCTTCCAAATAGCCACGGACCACGCATTCGAACGGGACCACTTTCGCTTTTTTGACCACCATGCTGCGTCCGACCAGCAAATGCTCCGGATCGTGCGCTTTCACTTCGTCCGGCAATTCCGAACTGAGGAAATGATTGTCGACGCCGAGGACATCAAACCAGAACAAACTCAGTTGCGTGAGCACTTTGCCCTTGTCAGGAATACCGTTTGGCATGACCCAATCGAACGCGCTGATGCGATCGGTACTCACAATCAATAATCGATCATCCAGATCGTAAACATCGCGTACCTTTCCCTGCCGGCGAGGAAAGGGCAAATTGGTTTGGAGGACGACGCGGCTCATTTCACCTCTTCTGCGGTCATTTTGTAAACGGCGTAGTGGCCACCATCGTCAGGATATTGAAACGACTCCGTGTCGATTTCCAATTTTCCCTTCACACTGACCACGCGCGTGGTGTAATTGATGGTTTTACCGGGCACCATCTTAACAATGATACAATCGTACAGTGCGGCACCGGGCCCGAAACAGCACTCTTGATTATCGCGAACCAACACGAACTCGGTGATCCCGGTCTGACTAAAAAGCGTGGTTGGGAGTATGAAGCCTCGTATCTTCCATGTTTTTTCGTGAAGTTCCCAATTCGAACTCCCCAACATATCGTTCTTGAACTCCGCACCCTTCTCCATATCAAACTTCAGATCGTCGAAAGTGAGTTCTCCTCGCTTCTTGGCAGCCTCGCGCGCCTTGCGTTCCTCGACCGTTGCCTTCTCGGTCTTGGCGGGCTGATTCGCGGTTTGCGGATTGCGATTTGGGGGAAGGAATCGGTTGCGAGGAGATGCAGCTCCTTGGACCGTGGAAGCGGCTGTGCCGCTCGAATCAGAAGGCGCCTCCCCGGGCGGCGGCGATGGTAACGCCGCGTCATCAGCTTTCTCCGGTATATCCTCACTGGGAACCGCTTTCTCATCCGAGATGCCCGTAACGCCGGCTGGTTCCGCGTCGCCGGCTGGTTCCGCGACTTCGGATCGCACGGGGGCTGGATCGGGACTGGGAGGTTCCGGTGGTGAAGGAGGTTGAGCAGTGGACTCGGAGTTCGCGAGCTCCTTCGACGTTGAATCGATGCCTACACCACTCCCCGGATTCTCATTCTGCGTTTTGGCAGGCTCGCAACCGACCATCGTCAGCAGTGCCAACGCGGTCAGCACACCGGCAATCCATTGCGAATCAATGCCGAGGATCGGATTGTCGCTCGATTGCCGCTGGAGTGTCCACCGAGTCCATCCTGTCGAAGATTGGGTCATCGTTTTCCTGTAAGGGTTTTGGGAAGGGGGGAGCCCATCGTGCAACCGATCATCTTACCTCTCTTACCGTTCCCCTTGCTAGGCTCACCCCTCCGATTTCTAGCTGGAACACCAACAGGAAGTCGCGACGCGATTACAATAACTGCGTCTTTTTCCTAATCACGCGCGAATCGACAATGAACGAACAGCCCTATGGCGTGCCTTGCGAACATTGGCCGCCGAAACTTACGCCCTGGTGGTTCCGTCTCTGCAAATGGATTCGAGATCGAGATCTTCGAAGCCAAAGAATGACCGATATCACACTCTTGGGCTGCGACGCGATCGCTCGATCGATCGATCGAAATGCGGGTATCTTGCTCGCACCGAACCACTCGTTTCACTGGGACTCCTACTGCCTGCTTCGCGCTGCCGAACAACTGCGAACACCGTTCTATTTCATGACGGCCTGGCAAGTCTTCGCGGTCAGCTCCCGATTCGCGCGCGAATCGATGCAGCGATGCGGATGCTTCAGCGTCGACCGCGAAGGTACGGACATGCAAGCATTGAAGACCGCCGTCGATATTCTGAAATCACGCACCAACCCGCTTGTGGTCTTCCCAGAAGGTGACATCTACCACACCAACGATCGCGTGACGCCGTTTCGCGAAGGTGCCGCAGCGATGGCATTGATCGCCGCCAAAAAATCGGAACGTCCCGTTGCTATCATCCCGGTCGCAATCAAACGGTGGTACCTGGACGATCCTACTTCTAGCCTCCAACAATCCCTTAGCCGAATCGAACGCTCGCTGCACTGGACCGAAAAAGGACACCGCACCCTCCAAGAACGCGTGCTTCACATCGCCGAAGGACTGCTAGCCCTCAAAGAAACCGAATACTTGAAAGGGACGCAGCAAGGGTCCCTTCGCGATCGCATCCAAGGTCTCATGCTGGCTCTCTTGAACGAATGCGAGTCCAAATACGCGATCGCCAAAAAAGACGCTCTCCCTCCTGAACGGATCAAAGGGATACGGCAAGCCATCATCCAGCAGCGGGAATCCCAACGAACAACCGCGACAGAGCGCGAACGCCGCGAGTGGGACGAAGACATGAACAAAATGTTCATGGCAACACAGCTTTACAGCTACCCAGGCACCTACCTCGGAGACTCCGACTCCATCGAACGCCTCGCGGAAACCATCGATAAATTAGAGGAAGACGTTCTCGGCTGTGCCTACCCCACCGTGCATGGCGCTAAACGGGTAACGGTGCAATTCGATACTCCCATTTGGTTGGACAAGCACTCCAGCAAATCAAACAGCGTTTCAAGCCTGACAACGGAAATGCAGAATCGCGTTCAGACCATGCTCGATACACTCAACGCCTCGCCCACGCCCCTTCTCTGATCCACGCTCTCCCATTCTCCTGGACCATGCCATGTTTACCTTGACCAATGTCAGTAAATCTTTCGGGGACCATCAAGTCCTCCAACCGACCACACTGACCTTTCGAACAGGCGAGTCAACCGTCTTGATCGGGCCCAGCGGTTGTGGCAAAAGCACCTTGCTCCGCGTTCTCATTGGTTTGATTCCAGCCGATTCGGGGACCATCGAATTCGACGGGCAAATCTTGAATCAGAACAATGTACTGCACCTGAGACAGCGTATGGGATACGTCATTCAAGACGGTGGGCTCTTTCCCCACCTGACGGCGAAAGAGAATGTCGGAATCCTAGCCCAGCATTTGGGTTGGGCTGCGGACCGAATCGCTTCCCGCGTACAGGAATTAGCGGAGTTGACCCGCCTCCCTCGAATCGCGCTCGATCGCTATCCCCTTCAGATGTCGGGTGGCCAGAGGCAGCGTGTGGGAATCATGCGAGCGCTGATGATGGATCCACCCGTAATCCTTTTGGACGAACCGATGGGGGCCCTCGATCCGCTGGTCCGCTATGACTTGCAAGAAGATCTACGCAGCATTTTTCAAACGTTAAAGAAGACATCGATTATGGTCACCCACGACATGGGAGAAGCCGGCTTTTTTGGCGATCGTGTTCTGCTCCTCTCCGATGGCCAAATCGTCCAAGACGGCGTGCTCGACGACTTGATCCACAAACCGGCCAATGACTATGTAACCCGCTTTATCAACGCCCAACGAATTCCAGGTGCATGATGCAACGCATTGTCCGTTTGATCACGTCTGTCTTGGTTGTATCTGTCCCACTCGCCTTCGCTTCGACGACCAAAGCTGAATCGGAAGTCAAAGTAGGCTCCAAGGGCTTCACGGAATCGGTATTGCTCGGCGAATGCTTGGCCCATCTGGCTCGCTCGGCCGGTGCCCAATGCGAACACAAAGCGGAGCTGGGAGGGACGCAAGTCCTCTGGAAAGCCTTGCAAGCCGGCGACGTCGACGCCTATGTCGACTACACGGGCACCATTCGGGAAGAGTTGCTTTCGGATTCGATCCGCGAGGGAAATACGATTCGCAGCGAGCAAGACATGCGCGAAGCGATGGCAAAGAAAGGGATCCTCATGTCCGACCGACTCGGGTTCAACAATACCTACGCGTTGGGGATGCGCGAGACGGATGCAGCTAGACTTGGGATTACCAAGATCAGCGACTTGCGAAATCATCCCGAGTTGGAGTTTGGGATCAGCGACGAATTTATGGAGCGGCAAGATGGCTGGAAACAGCTCGCCGAAAAATATCGATTCCCCGACTTCCGTATCAAAACCATGGACCACAATCTTGCCTACCGAGGGCTGGAAAAGGGAGCCATCGACATCACCGACATTTACACGACCGATGCGGAGATCGACTTCTATAAGCTTCGGGTACTGGAAGACGATTTGGGATATTTCCCTACCTACTATGCGGTCATTTTGATGCGTCAAGAGTTTGCAGAACGCAATCCACCCATCGCAGCGAGGATCTTGGAGTTAGTGGGGAAACTTGATTCCAAAACAATGTCTGCGATGTCGGCCAAGGTGCGGTTGGATCGAGAGTTGGAGAGCAACGTGGCAGCGCGTTTTTTGAATGAGACGATGCAGCTCAATGCCCCCCTGTTGGAGGTTGGGAGAAAGGACCAAGCAGCCCGGATGGTGCAGCGATTGGTCAAGACGACGCGAGAGCACGTGCTCTTGGTGGCCATATCATTGCTACTGGCGATTCTGTGCGCTGTTCCGCTGGGAATACTCTCGGCGAAGAATGAGCATTTCGGGAATGTGATTCTGGGAGTGGTGAGTGTGGTGCAGACGTTGCCTTCGATGGCATTGCTTGTGTTCATGATCCCCGTATTTGGATTGGGGGCATTGCCGGCGATTGCGGCGTTGTTCTTTTACAGTTTGTTGCCGATTGTGAGGAACACGTATTCGGGGTTAACGCAGATCCCAACCAACACCATGGAGTCGGCAGTGGTATTGGGATTGCCACCGGCGGCTCGCTTGAGGTTGGTCGAGATCCCCCTTGCGATGCCCTCAATCTTGGCTGGGATCAAAACGGCGGCGGTGATCAATGTGGGGACGGCGACGATCGGAGCGTTGATTGGGGCGGGGGGATATGGAGCTCCGATTTTGACGGGAATTCGGTTGATGAGTTTGCCGCTGATTTTGCAAGGGGCGATACCTGCGGCAGCGATGGCCGTTTTGGTGCAATATGCGTTTTCGTTTGTCGAAAAGCGGTTTGTATCCCCAGGGCTGCGGCTTCGGTAGCGGTGGGGTGGCAGGCGGCGACAAGCAAGGAGCAGAAATGCCCCCAAACCGAGCTTGCATCGGGCGCAGAATTCGGCACAATACGCCTGTGTTGGAGAGGTGGCTGAGTGGTCTAAAGCACCGGATTGCTAATTCGGCGTAGGGTTAACTCCTTACCGCAGGTTCGAATCCTGTCCTCTCCGTTGTTTTCTTGAAGCCCATGCTCAAAAACCCTGGTTTTCCCAGGGTTTTTCGCATTTCTGGGCAGTTCCTTTGGAGTTCGTGCCTATCCATTCCTGCAGGTGCCGCGTCGTCTTGTGCGCTGCATCGCCCGCTGGCGAGTCTTTCAGTGAGTCGCCAGAGTCGTCTCAAAACCTCCGTTTTCCCAGGGAAAGCATGGGGTTTTGCCGTAGAGGTGGTCGGATTCGAACTAGGTTGCAATGACCAAGAAGTTCTTGCGTTACACCGAGCATCCCGAGGCTTTTCGCACGTATCGCGAAGCAGAAAGTCACTACAAATCCGACCGAAAACCGCGATACAACAACCGAGCCATTTTTGTCGTACGGTCAAAACCATCGCCCTGTTCGCTGCGGCCCGATACTGGGGCGCAGCGATAGCGTTTCCGAGGGGGCCGAAGCATCAGGGAATTCGATGCGTGAAACTTGAATCGTCCCTTGCAGCATTCATCACCGCGATCACGATGATCTGATCCTCTTCGACTATGAAATGAATGACGTAAGAGAATCGTTTAATCAAGCAGGGGCGAAGACCATTGGCAGCTACCTAAAACAAAAATGGGTTGTCCAAGATACGATCGATTGCGGCGATGTACTCATCGAGGAACTGATCTCCCAAGCCGATTTGCTTCGTGTCGTACCAAAGAGACGTATCCACGAGGTCGTCTTCGACCTGCGGGCGTAAAACGAGTCTCCACATTACCGGCGACTCTTCACACGTCGCATAATCTCCTCATGGGAAATCGCCGAACCAGGATCCTTGCGGTGCTCGGAGAGTCTCTGATCCAGTTCAGCCTGTTGAAGGGCACTTGGCGACAAATCAGCATCCTGCGGTAGCGTGTTCCAGATGGCAGACACAACCCGTAGGCGAACATCGATAGGAAGCGTAGCAATCTCCATAATGGTTTGCTCTACATTCATCACGAAGCGTCCTAACGTAGCAATTTGAGTCGGAATTTCGGTTCAAGCAATCTTTCGCACCTCTGATCGATTGATAGTCGCGTTCTAATCCCTGAAAGTCAAGGCATTCACACAAACAAGCCCCATCAACGGGCTTACTGTCTACCTATGCCAAAGCAAGTGGGTGCCTTTCGAACTCTTAATAAACATTGGGAAAACATCGAAAAGTTCGAGTCCTGTCCTGTCCGAAGGACTGCTCTACTTTCCACTTTCTACTCACAAAACTTGTTCCCAGGGTTTTTCGCATTTCTGGGCAGTTCCTTTGGAGTTCTGTAGCGCCCATGCTGGCTCGGTGCATGGCGGATCGCGGCGTTGTATTCCGCGTCGCGCACCGAAAATCGAGTCGTTTTTAGAGTCGCGCGACTCGCCTTAATATTGGGGTTCTCCATCGCTCCCGAAGGCCACATCCGAGCTAGTGGAGCGGGTAGGATTCGAACTAGGAGTACGCTGATACGCTGACGCTTCCGCAACTTGACTCCATCAGGGTAAAGCGTCACGCTAACGAGGCGTAGTCGTCCATAAAAACGAAAGCAGCCCACACACTGCTGGTTCCCAAAATGTCTGCAGATGATTTCAGCATCGAGGATCTTGACCGACTCATTCCCATTGTCGAGCGTCTAATGCAATCGGGAAAGCTCACAGAAGAAGAGAAATGGGCGGTCGATCAATCATGCCGAGCCGCCATTGATCTGCTGTTCATTCGCTACTCAGAAACTGCGAAGGCGTTCTATGCTCGACCCGATGTTGAAGAACGGCGCAAGAATTCCATTCGTGAATGGCTTGCAGAAAACAGCGGCGCAAAACCTGGGACAGTCACTTCAATATGCGGGAGGATGCACGTTGCATCGTATGATCATGACGGAATCTTAGGCTTGTATCCATTCATCGATTCCTGACAAACAATGTACCCAAACGATCGCTTCATTCAGGGATCGCAAGATTGACCCGACCTGGATAACGGGCGAGAATGTCAGGGACTTCGATTCCACAGCGATCACTCAAGATCTTCCGAAATCCATTCGAGGCGGATAAATCGAACCTTGGTGCAACAATCTAAATTTGGACGATGGTCGCGATACTGCGTTGTTGGCCTTTACATCATGTCTGCACTTTGGGGTGGACTGCAGATTGCGTCTCCCGATAACGGCAGACTGTTCTTGATTGCTGCGTTTGCATTCGCTTTGCTCGCAACTCTGTGGGCACGTTACGATGCAAAATCGCGTAGTTTGGCATTTTTGCCTGTACTTCAGATGCTTTACTTTTTTGCTTGGCCCGTTGGTGCGATCATTTATCTAGTTTATCGATCCGGCAGTCGTGGTTTATTAACGGCATGCGTGCATGGAATCGGAATGACGCTCCTAATGGCCCTGACTTTTTACGCGACGCTCTATGGTTTGCATTTCGCTGGATTGCTGGACAGCCAGTTCTACACAGCTGAGTAAGAAGCGGCATACGGTTGATGATAACACACGACCACGTAGTCAGCACTTCGCGACGCACCGAACTCGCAGGTAGGGTAAAGCCCACTTCACTCCGATTACAGCTCACGCCGCAACATTGATGAATGCTGCCGTTATGGGACCAAACCTCATGCTCGACGACGACTCACCATATCGATCTCCAGTCACTCTTGACACAGATACTGCAACTCGACGTTCAATTTCTTCAGGTTCTGCTTGGACGAAATTGTCTTTTTTGGGTCTCCCAATCCTCGGCGGACTTGCCGGATTCATTGGATATCTATTCGCTGCGGTTGCTCTCGAAAACCGCGATACAACAACCGAGCCATTTTTGTCGTACGGTCAACAAGCAGGCCTCATCTCTCTTCCGATGTGTACACTAATGAGTGCAGCGACCGGAATTGGCATTGCCTTCTCAATCGCCCGACAAAATGCCATTTCAGTTTTGCTCCTAGTAACCGTTTCGCTTTGCGGTTGGGCAATCAACAACGCATTTTGGAGCGACCAAATTACAAGGTACGGTCCTGACCCATCGGAAGCTGTGCTATACTACCCACCGCTCGCTTGCTCAGGGATTGCACTCTTCACCGCCACGGTTGTTGCGGCTTGGGCACCACTCGCGGCTCGAAAAAATCAGGGTGCCATTTCTTGAATCCTCGCTTCCCTCGATTTGTGCTCCTGCTGGCGATCAGTTGGGTGACTATGACAACGATCCACGAGATGGGGCACATCATCGGTGGAATATGCTGTGGTGGATCGCTGATATCGGCAGATCTGTGGCCGTGGCATCTTCCTTATAGCATCTTTGAACCAGATCCATATCCGTTGGTGACACTATGGGCAGGATTGATGATTGGTGTCTTGGCTCCCGCTGCCGTGGCGGTGATTGTGCAGCGAGAATGGATGTGGTTCATTGCCAACTTTTGTATTATCGCAAACGGAACCTATATTGCGATTGCTTGGCTTTCTGGCGACCGCTACCTCGACACTCCAAAATTGCTCGAACATGGAGCGAGCCCGATCGCGATTGCGGTATACTGCCTGCTAAACATCGCAATTGGCTACTTCGGTTTTCGCCGGTCGTGCATTGTAGCGCTAGCCGCGCCAAAGCCGACCAACGTCAATGACTCAAAAACCGTGGACAACCCAAGCGATCCACCCAAGTCGCCGATCGGCAGACAATTCGATTCGTAGGTTATTGGTGGTAATTGGTTGATTGCCGTCGTTAAGCCATCGGGCCAATCCAAATTCTAATAAGTCCATGAGTTACGACCTCAATCCATACGCGCCGCCCAAGGATACGGATTCTTGTGCGCAAGTGCCTCCCGGTACGACGGATCGAAGGGGGCCGTTACTCTACTTCGCAACTGCTGGGATCATTGCAGCCATCATTTCCATTCCTCTCCTCCTTTCTAGATCCATGGCGGTGAAGGACGATCCAAACCCGCTAGGCTATCTTCTGATATTGATTAGCTTTCCCGTTGGCGGCTTCGTCTACCGAATGCGATCGAGAAAATGGCCGGTCGATAGAACCGTCAGAAATCGCCAGATCAACGCATGCTGTGCAACATTGTTGCTTCCAATCGCAGCGGCTTTACTGACCGGAATGCGAGGTCAGGGCTTCCATATCACTGTACTAAGTGGAATGGTTTCACTGTTGCTCATGGCTGGCATACTCATTTCCGGCTTACGCCGCAGTCGCAATGTGGCGTAATCGAGCTAAGGATGCCCGTTGCTGGGCAAGCTCCCAACACCACCGAGTACTTGTACTTTCGCAACCGCCATTTGGTATACTAGTCTCCTCGAAATTCCTATTTCGCAAAGGCGACTTGAACCCCATTAACCAACGCCCGTGCCGGGCGTACCCAAGCGATGCAGACGAAGGCCTCGATCGGCCGTTTTTGAATTGGGTTGAGTCAACTCCTCGGCCTCGCTGATCGCCAGCGTTCTGTCTTTTAAGCAAAATGATGCAGAATTCAGTTGCAATCGATACCAGACCCTGGTCCAATTTTGTTCGTAGCGTCACGAAGGAGTAGAGTGCGTGAGTAAGAAACGGCGAAGAGTTCTAGTTCCACAGAAACGAGCCGTGTCAGTAGCTCTGCAGCAATCTCGCCGAAGGGTCTTGCTCCCTGTCGTTGCGGTTGCTTTGGCTGCGATTCTTGCAACGACCTTTTTCTTCGCTAGTCCTCGCGCTAAGCCACGTGTAGGTACACACAGCTCTGCTCACAAAAAACACATCCAGCGTTCAGTGACCTTGTCTTGATGTCGGAAGAAGAGCTGGCAAAGCAGGACATAGCTTTGTTGAACCTTCGATCAGCCGAAGGATTGCCTGGATCGGAAAACTTGGATGTGAGCAATACGCTACATGAACTTGCTGGATGGGCGAATCGGGTACGTGTCGAGACAGATCGTAACTTTCACCAGTTCATCAAGAAGCCTGGCGAATTTCAAAACTCGGAAGCTTATTTCCGAATGCTTTTGCTCGTAACCGTTCTGCAACAAGATTACGGTGTTCATTACAACACGGCTCGGGTGAAGGATGTCGACTTCACGAAGTCAGAAGATCTTTTCATTCACGGGATGATTGGAAGTAAGAATGGCGGAACCTGTGTTTCAATGCCTGCGTTGTACACTGCGGTCGCAAGACGGCTTGGATACCCTGTATTTCTGGTAAATGCGAAGGAGCATGTCTTTTGTCGTTGGGATGGTCGCGGAGAGCGACTGAACATCGAGGGTACGAACCAAGGGATGAACAGCTTCGAGGACAAGCACTATATGTCTTGGCCTCATCCGATTTCTCAAGATGAAGTGGAACACGGCCACTGTTCCCGTAATCGGAAATGTCACGGCAACTGTGAACATTCGGACTGTATCACAATCAAGACTTCAGGTCGGTGTTTGCATAAAAAACAATTGTCCTTGTCCACCATCCTTGCCTGACGTAAACGTCGATCAATTCATTGATCGAAGTGACAGCGTCATTGATGGAAATGCACTCGAGGATTTTATAAACCTTTTTTGAGAATATGACATGTCCTTTTCGAATACCATTAGAAGCCTGTTGTTTGTCTCGTTTTTTTCGAGTCTAAGCTATGGGCAAACTGAGTTGCTCTCTCAGAGCGAAATAGCTTTCTTCACTAAATTCAAGCTCAATTCGGATCTTGAAAAGGCAAACGACGAGAAGAAGGTGAAAATCATCGGAGATTGGCTGTTGGGCGATACCCCTCATCCAGAACAGATTCACTTTATTTCGCTAGACTATAGTGTCGCCTCAAAGGATCAAATTCAGTTTGAACGCGAAGTGATAAATTCAGCGAAGGACTCACGGGGGACATTGCTTTCTTCAATTCGAGTTCCTTGGAAAAAGGATTATGCGCAGATTTCGTTCAACTTAGTTGCTATCTGTGGCGACGAAAGCTCTGCTGATGATCTACTGGTGGTGCATCGAGTTTTTACCAATGAGACTGGAGAATGGTTGGAAAGACGTCGATTAGAACGAGTTCAAAAGGACAAATGATTCGTAGCCAGCTACGAGCATGAACTCACGGAGAACGACCGGCGCATGATAACCAAACTTATTGGTGCTTCGAACCCGCCATTGGATGGAAGCAAAGACAGAAATCGGGTAAGGATGCCCGTCGCCGGGCACCCTCCCCACACCAGCGATTGACTCACCCCTCCACCATCACCTTCGGCACGCCGGCCGCCTTTGCGAAATCATCCTCAGTAACCAGCAAGTAACTCTGCTGTGCGATCCGTGGTGAGTTACCAAGCCAAGAGCAAACTACATGCAACGGAAACTCTCGCTGCAGTTCTGTTTGCCGGCTAGCCCGCATCGAGTGGAACAATCGTGGCCAACCCGAGACTCCGGCGCGGCGCAACAGTCGCGTCATCTCGGTCCGTAGGTTCGATTTCTTCCAACCCATCGCTGTGTCGGCGGCAGCTCGATATTGTGGAGCGGCAACCACAAACTCGCTATTGTCGCCGAAGATCTCGAAGGCTTCGTTGAGGGTAGGGTGAAAAGAGTGCCGCTTCATCACGCGCAGTGGGATCGGAATAACTCTGCGATTTCCCGTTTCCCAATTTGGCCAGCAGTGGTCTTCAGCACAAGATCAACAAGTTCGTCATCGTTTGCGATTAAGCTTTTGTCGTTAATTTCCAAAAATATCAACGCTGCTTCCAGACCTACACGTTTGTTCCCATCGACGAACGGATGATTCATCACCAGATGATAAAGGTAAGCGGCAGCCATTTCAAAAATGTCTGCGTGCAAGTACTGACCGCCGAAGCTTGCCTCGGGTTGAGCGATGGCAGATTCAAGCAGACCGATATCTCGGATACCGTGACAGCCACCGTAGGTATCGATTTGATTTAGATGAGATTCCAGGATGTCATCCAGGGTTAGGAACACCACGGGCTATCACTCCGCGAGTTTTTTGAAAGCCTTGGAGTGCTTCGAATTCACCTTGGCTCGTGCAGCGCGAACCTTGGCTTTCTTGTCGTCAGAATCGACAGGCGCGATCCGAATGGACTTGCCATCGGTAGTCAATTCGACTTGGGACTCAGGTGCGATTTTGAGCAAATCCAAGATGGGACGATCGATGACAACCGCCCAGCTGTTTCCATGTTTCACCAAATTCTTGATCATCGCCTGCTCCCCAGCTAGAATCGAACGTAATGGTCGACCAATGTAAGTACATAATTGCTTTTAAGCTCCCCGAAGTCAAGGAACTTCCGTCATTCCCTAGCGACGGCTGAGACGATCGACGACCCACCCTGCTCCTTGCGATTCCACAGCAACTGCCTTACGAACTCTTCAAAAGCATTGGGAAAACACTCAGAAGTTCGGCACCTGTCCTCTCCACTCAAAAACCCTGGTTTTCCCAGTGTTTTTCGCATTTCTGGGCAGTTCCTTTGGAGTTCTGTAGCGACCATGCGGGCTCGGTGCATGGCGGACCGCGTGGTTGCATTTCGCGTCGCGCACCCCAAATCGAGTCGTTTTTCGCGTCGCGCGACTCGCTAAAATACTGGGGTTTTGCATCGCCCCCGAAGGCCACATCCGAGCTAGCGGAGGTGGTAGGATTCGAGCTGGGTTGCTTTGGGTCTTTACACCGTTAGCTAATTCTTTTTCGCTGACGCCTTACGTTCCGAATCAATCAAAGAACAAGCCACGACAGCGGTATTGCCTAGATTGGAAGGCTGGGCGGTCTGGTTCATCTCCTGTCATTTAGTATCCTGAAACGAGCGAACTTTCCACTAAACATGGACTTGGACGGGAAGAACATTGCGCCTAACGGGATTCCCTGATGAGTTACTCCAAAGTCACAATCATCGATCCTCAAAGTTGAATCCAAACTTTCTAAGATCTCATGGATCTTGGTACCAGTAAAACCATGCCACTTCCTCATCCACAGCCACTTTGCGATTGGATTACTCAGCTATGGAATATCACATTGGGCGCACGCGTTCGAAACGATATGGCTTGGATCGTAGGTCCGCGTGGCCGACCAGGTATAATCGACGGGGCCGTTTTAGATCAACTTGCGGCTCAAGAGAATCTCATCATCGATGTGGTTGAGCGTGACGGAGGGCTGCTGGAATCATTTGATTTTCTCGCAGGCGCAAAGGCACGACTTCATCCGGACGTTGCGAAGTTCTATTTGCATACCGCCCGTTACAAATTGAATGTGTGGACCGCGTGGCGTCCAGGGTGGCGGGGATTCGCTTGGGCTGTCGATTGGATGTTTGCTCGCCGAATCAAACAGCTTTCACTACCGCAGAACCCGCTTGAGACGGCGCGAGGCATCACGAGCGAGATTGTGGCGTTACGCGGCGAAGATGGACGAGCCAAGTATCGATTCTGGATACGTCGCTTACTACAAAGTGGACGGACAATCTACGTAGGTTGCTACAGTTCTTTGGTTCTAAGCAACAAAACTCCATGCATCAAAGTAGTCTTTCCGTTACCGTATGGATCTGCGACCGTCATTTTGCAGTGTAGCGTTGAAGAAGATGGATCGCTACTGCTGAGATCACACGGAACTCGGCCGGGCGAACCTGGGTTTTACTTCGTGGTAGAAGATCGATCGGGTGAGCTTTGGTATCATTATTTAAGGAGATTTACCGAACAGATACGCGTCTATTCTGATGGAGTGGGCGGAATTAGGGCTGACCATTCGATGAGTCTATTCGGAGTGCGTGTCTTTGAGCTTCACTACCATGCCGAAAACCAAACACCCAGTGGCTAATGCCGATCCATCACGGCAGGAACGCCGATCGGTCATCGACGACATCATCCCGATCATCCAGCGCTAGTTTCCTATGTTTGCTCCGATTGTCTTGCCAGTTCAGGTAACCTTCTTGGTGATGGCAATTCTTGCCATGGTGCTTTCTGTTGTATTGCGACGGTTCACCAAAAACCACTTATTTGTTACTTTCATTTGGCGCCCAGATAGTACCAGCCATTGGCGCTTCAAACGGTACCAGTTGAAGCAAGGAGGCTCACGAAGTTTCCTGGAGTGGTTCTTCTTCACAGAATCTCACTTCGGGCGGCATCGTGGTATATCAACTGGGTATGGATAAATCATTAGCTATCAAGCAGTTACGTCAACAAGGCCTCAGTCAGAGAGCCATTGCAATCACTCTTGGAGTGTCTCGGGGCGCCGTTATCCGGCATTTGGCCGAATTGGCCTCGGATGACGCGAAAGCGCCAACCGGCTCGGAGTCTCCAAACAGTACCAAAGTGCCAACCGGGTCGGACACCTCGTCAGCGACCTCTCGAGCTTCACGGAGCAAGTGTGAGCCGTTTCGGGAAGTGATTCTGGAAATGCTAGAGCGAGGACTGGATTGCCAGAGGATCTTTCAAGACCTTCAATCCGATCATGGCTACTCGGGAAAGTACTGGTCGGTACATCGATTTGTCCGTTCGCTTGGGAACGGCCAGCCACTTCCCTTTCGACGCATCGAGGTCGAAGCCGGATACGAACTGCAGGTTGACTTTGGGGCGGGGAAGCCTTGCAAAGATCACACCGGAGCGATGCGTAAAACCTACATCTTTCGCGCTGTTCTTAGCCACTCGCGAAAGGGGTACACCGAGGCCATTACGCGCCTCACAACGGAGAATTTTATTCGGTGTTTAGAGAACGCATTCTGGAGGCTCGGTGGTGTTCCTAAAACGGTTGTGTTCGACAATGCCAAGTGCGCTGTTCTCAAGGCCGATTGGTACGATCCCGTCCTGCATCCAAAGATTCTCGAGTTCTGCAAGCACTACGACTTCGCGTTTCTACCGACGCGTCCCGCAACACCTCGGCACAAAGGCAAGGTGGAACGAGGTGTAGACTACGTACAGGAGAACGCTCTTAAGGGAAAAACGTTTGATACCCTTCAACAACAGAATGAGCACTTGGAGCATTGGGAAAAGACCGTAGCCGATACTCGCATCCACGGCACAACCAAGAAGCAGGTTTCGCAAGCTTTCGAAGCGGAAAAGCCATTCCTTGGAGCTCTGCGACCAGATCGCTTTCCTTTCTACAACGAAGAGAAGCGACGAGTCACGCGCGATGGCCATGTGGCCGTTCAAGGTGCATTCTACTCGGTAGATCCTGAGTACCTTGGCTACGATGTTTGGGTGCGATGGAATTCGCAGGTCGTTCGCATCCTCAATCATCGCATGGAGCAGATCGCATTGCATTGCACCCTCGATCGTGGACGCTTCAGCACTCACGCAGAGCACATCGATCCACGCAAAACTCATGGGATCGAACGTGGTGTCGAGTACTTGCTCAAAAAAGTAAGGTTTTTAGGGGTATGCGCAACGCGTTGGGCTGAATCCGCGATCGCTGAACGTGGTGTGATGGGATCCAGAACCATTCAAGGGCTATTGAGCCTCTGTCAAAAGTACGAGGCCAGTCAAATCGATCGAGCCTGTGACGTTGCATGGAGGAGCCAAGCCTTCAGCTATCGAGTGATTAAGAACCTGCTTGAGAAGGAAGCACAAGCAGTGCAAGCAACCATGGAGTTCATGGAGGAACATCCGATGATTCGCCCAATGTCGGAGTACGGCGGTTTTGTAAAACAATCAATTCAAGGAAGATCACAACAATGACAGATGGACTTACCACAACACTGAAGAAACTTCGTCTCTCAGGCATGGGAGACTCGCTTGAGATACGGCTCCATGAGGCGTCTTCTCGAGGGCTCAGTCACAGAGAGTTCCTTGAGCTTGTGCTTCAAGATGAGCTCATGGTTCGCGATAGTCGTTTGATAACGAGGCGGATCGCTAGTGCATGTTTCCGCGATGCCAAGCGATTGGAGGACTTTGATTTCGCATTCAATCCCAAGATCAAAAAGAGCGATGTATTCGACTTGGCAACCTGCCGCTTCGTCCGTGAGCGACGAGACGTGCTATGGCTCGGCCCACCAGGTACGGGCAAAAGTCATCTATGCCAAGCGATAGGTGCCTGTGCGATCCGTTGTGGTTTCACGGTCTACTATCGCTCGATTTTCGACTGCGTTCGTGACTTCCTTCAGGACGAAGCGTTGGAGGGCAATGAGCGCGTGCTACAGCGTTATCTGAAGCCCGACTTACTGATCATTGACGATATGGGGATGAAACAGTTGCCGAAGCGATCGGGAGAGTATCTCTTCGAGGTCATCATGCGTCGCCATGAGGTCCGATCAACGATGATGACGAGCAACCGTCCATTGGACGATTGGGGCAAGCTGATCGGCGATGTACCGAGTGCTTCTGCCATCTTGGATCGCTTCCTCCACCGAGCGGAGCTGATTCAAATCACGGGGAAAAGCTACCGCTTGGATAAAACCGGAAAAAGTGCAAATAGTACCAAAGCGCCAACCGGGTCGTCGGCCGAAAAATAGAGTGTCAAACGGTACCAGCATCAAACTGGATGGAATCTAACCAAAAGTGGTACTGTTTGAAGTGCAAACGAGTGGTACTGTTTGAAGCGCCAAATGACAGTTTCACTGTTGCTCATGGCTGGCATACTCATTTCCGGCTTACGCCGCTGTCGCAATGTGGCGTAAAAGGCTATGGATGCCCGTTGCTGGGCACCCTCTCAACGCTACCGAATTCTTGCACTTGCGAAGCTGTCGTTTGGTATGCTCATTCTTCTAGGAATTTCTACCTCGCATGAAGGACTTGAACCACATAACCAACGCCCATCCTCATAATTAACGCCCACGGCGGGCGCGCCAATGCGATGTGCCTAAATCGCGGATCGACGATGGCTCCGTGGTGAGTTTTTTGGCCGCGACTGCGGTGACCGCCGCCTGTCGTCCTGAAAACGTATTCCAATTCGAAGAATGGGCTGACCATCAATTGACAGAAGACGTGATTGCAGACCTTACGAAAATTGAACAACGAATTCTGGCCGGAAACTTGGCGTTTGATTTTCAAAACGACATATCCAATGCGGAAACGAAACTGTTCGAGCTGGAAAATGTGAAGGCTAGTATTTTGCTTTCGAAACTCAGTTTGATCCATATGGTCGAGATTGGGATTGCTAACGCAAAAGATCCCAAGATTGCTCGATTACTAAAGACAAACCCAGCGACCAGAACTCAGGATTTCGCACCACTTTTGGCAAGGCTGATTGCCGAAGTTCGTAGCGGAAATCCAGGATAATACAATTGAAGGAATCAGATAACGAGTCCCTTTGCCGGGTATTCTCCCTACGTCACTGTGCTGTACCGTGCCCTCAAAGTTGCCATTTGGTATACTGCTCCAGTCAGGTGTCCTAACTCGCGCATGAGACTTGAACCCAACTAACCAGCGCCCGTTCCGTGCGTTGACGCGGTGCATCGAAGCCACCGCTGGTGCGTTCCTAACTTTTGTCAACGTGGTCTGCGGCGGCATCGGCGACCACGGTCGTTCTGCCACTGAGATGAACCCAATCGCTTACGACGACCGCCGAAAGCTCCGTGATGCCGTTATCGCCTATATGAATGGCACCATTAGGACCTACAGATTCGATGACTTAAACTGCGAATGCATGGACTCACGCGACGAAAGCGTTCGGCAAATTTCGAAACTGCTGTACCAGATTCACGACGACACTGTCGACCATCCAATTTCCGTATCTGAGAACACTTGGAAAACACTGACACGGATTGTTGCATTTCTCGACACCGATTTGGCTGCTGACGAAAAGATGGAGAACAACTTTTGGCCGTTTAAAGACGAAGATATACGGAATTCACATCCCACCAACATCAGCAAAACCATTATTCCTTCGTACAATCCTGAGATTCATGCGTTGCCGGTTCACGGCCCACTTAACCGAATTCCAGCGATCGTGGGTCTTGGTACAATCGCGTTGACCACTGTATTTTTGGCCCTAATCGTCTGGGGCGCAACAAAATGATGTGGCAGAAATCGACTAAGGCTCCGTAAAGCAATAACTGTCCAGTCTAGTCTTTTTTGTTCGGCTTGATTGTGTAGTTCCAGTCTCCGTGAAACTTGGCTTGGAAAATATTAATGTCAGCCATTTGTTGATCCGTAATCTTCAATGCCTTTTCGTACTCACGTTGATCAAGGAAGGCGTGTATTTCAAGCCCTTTCGCCGTCGTCGTTGATCCGATCAATTGAACAATTACCTCGTAGGTTTCCAGTGGGGTGCCTCGCCAGTTGCTTGTGATGTGGCAGAAGACACGGTGCTCAATTTTATTCCATTTGCTTGTTCCTGGCGGAAAGTGGCACACCTCAATCTCTAGGTTTGTTTTGTTCGCAAGGCGTTGCAGCTCATATTTCCATAGTCGATTTCTTGCACCATTGCTTCCGCCGCTATCGGCGGTGATCATCAAGCGGGTCGAGTTCTTGTGCCGCTTCTTGCCGAGGCGTCTCCACCATAGCTCGATCGATGCAACCGCAAACTGCGCGGTATCATGATTGATGCCGACATTCACCACAGCCTCGTTGGTCGTTATGTCGTAAACGCCATATGGCACCGCTTTGCCTTTTGCGGCATCTGGAAAGTCGTGCGTATCGACCGCCAGCGGTTGTCCTGACGGACGCCATGTCTGCCCCGCATTCTTCTTCTTTCCAAGGATTTCCTTCTTCTTGGTGTCTACTGAAACAACTGGCTGGGCACTTCGCTGAAACGCCTTTGCACGTCGATTGATGTATTGGAATTGTTCATCACGATCCGGATGGTCTTCGCCTTCTCGAGTCTTCCTGTTTGCTTGAAGACTGTACCCCGCGGCATGCAGCTCTTTTCCTACCGTCGGGGCGGTAATCGAAAAGCCGATCCGTTGCATCTCAGTAGCGATCGAGCGGGTGCTCTTGCATGTCCATAGAAGAGGTCCCATGGGGTCGCCACGAGTCGAAGGTGATACAATTTTTTCGATGGCGGCGCGAATCCCAGGCTGCCTCTGTTCAATCGTCGGACGTCCACCACCCTTTTTTCGTTGTCTGCCCGGTTGGACTTCAACGCCGCGTTCCAATTCCGCTAAACCACGTCGAATCGTCCTCTCGGAGATTCCTGTAGCCTCGGCAACCGTTACAATGCCGCCATAGCCGATTGCCCGTGCCTCGACGGCGCACCAAAGCCTTCGAGACCGTTCATTCAAGCTCGCACACATGTCGGTATACTTGCTTCTAATCCATTCAACAACATTTCGTTCCGTCATGCTGACAGCATGGCAGAAAACCCAATCGAGAATCAATACCAACTCCGGACAGTTATTTCTTTACGGAGCCTAAGGTTCCCCGTTGCCAGGCACCCTCCACGCATCACCGTACATGCTTGTGCTCTTAAGGTTGCCAGTTGGTATACTGATCTCCGCAAGCGCCCTGTTTCGCACAAGAGGACTTGCCCCCAGCTGACAACGCCATTGCAGGGTTTACACAGCGATGCACCGAAGTCGGCGGTCGGCTGCCGATTTCGTTCATCGTTTTTGGACTGCGACTTCGTGATCGCCACGCTTGTCGCTCAGCTCGTTATGCATGCGATTTAGTTATGGCAATCGACAATCCCTATCAATCACCAACACCTGAATCGTCGACCGAACTGCCAAAAGCTCCGGAAAACAGAAGGAACTGGATCAATTATTCGCCTGAATACATAGCCGCGTTTAAGACAGCACTCTTGATACAGGCTGTGCTTGCGGTGGTAACCCTGCTCGTTCTGGATTTCGGCAAAACACATCGGGCATTCTGGGTTGCCTTCCTTTGCCAGTGGGCAATGGTTTGGATCATACTGTTTCGACGGTCCGTGCACCCAACATGGTTGGATCTATTACTCGTACGTTATGGGATCATTCCATTACTGTTCGTTGTAGCAGGCGTAGGGCCGTGGTTCCTGCGTATAACCGCGACTTCAATAGACTCTACGCACCCAGGAACAATCGAGTTGATCGACATGGCTTCCATAGATCGCAACAAAGTCGTTCGCGATGCTGCCGCGAAATGCAAGCAGAAGGTCAAAGCTAGTTAAATCGGGTGACGCTTCCCGTCGCCGGGCAACGTTCCAAAACTGACTAGCACTCATTCCTCCGCCATGATCTTCGCCAATCCAGCTGCCTTGGCAAAATCATCCTCGGTGACCAGCAAGTAACTTTGCTGTGCGATACGTGGTGAGTTGCCAAGCCAGGAACACACCACATGCAGCGGGAACTCCCGTTGGAGTTCCGTTTGCCGGCTTGCACGCATGGAATGGAACAATCGCGGTCAGCCAGAGACGCCCGCGCGTCGCAACAGTCGTGTCATTTCGGAGCGTAGGTTGGCGTTCTTCCAACCCATCGCTGTGTTGGCAGCCGCTCGATACTGGGGCGCAGCGACCACATACTCGCTCTTGTCGCCGAATATCTCGAACGCTTCGTCGAGGATCGAACGTAGCTCCGGGAAGATCGGGCAGCTACGAATGCCACGGCCTTCGTGATGCGCGACTTTCGGCTCCGGGATGCTCATTCGATTCATTTCCCAATCGATGTCTTCCCAACGTAGCGATAGGGTTTCTGAGGGCGTACGAAGCCCACCGTAGCGACTCAGCCCCAAGATCACGCGCCACACCGGGCTGGCCTTCTTCATCAGCTTGTCGACGACCTCGCGAGGCACAAACTCATTGACCTTTACCGAGCTCTTCTGCGTCTTTACCTTGAGGAACGGGTTCTCGTCGATGATCTTCCAATCGACCGCATCGTGCATGAATTGGCGCGCGAACTGGATCCGTTTATGAATGGTTGTCGTGGCCATCCCCTTGGCCTTGAGTCGCGAAAACGAGGGAACCACGGTAACGATCCTGTTGCCAAGAGAAAGTCAGTAGGTACATCGAGATGAAAGCACTTGTGGTAGAAGACGATCCCACGATCGTCGATATGGTTGAGGATATTTTGTTTTCGCTGAGCTACGAGTTTGACGTAGCCACGAACCAGCAGGATGCCAAGGAGCTTTTGGCCAAGACTCAATACAGCTTTGTCTTATTGGATCTTCAGATCCCAACGAAGGCAAATCGAGGAGGCGCCGACAAGCAATAACGAATCGAATTCGTTCTCTTTTCGAATCCGTCTACTTTCTCCTCCTCAACTCTCTTTGCCTGGTAGCACCCGACCTTTTCGTCTTGGCAGCACTTCCCAGGGTTTTTGGTATTGCTGGAGAGTTCCCCTTTGTCTCCGAAGATCAAAGAACCACGGAACACGCAGAACACACCGAAGCAAGGCCACAACAATTCCACACTCCCTTTCCGTGTATTCCGTGTCGTCCGTGGTTCAAAAACCCAGACGACGCCACCCAGGATCATTTACCAAATTGGATTGACCTTCTTCATTCGAATTCCGGTGTGGATTCGTGGAAGGCTGGAAGGCGATTCAGGATAGCTATACATACTTCCCCATGCTTGCAGGTGCTGCGTCGTATTATGCGCTTGCACGAGTGGATTCGTGTCGAGGATACGAACCAATCTGGCGATCGAATGGGAATCGCAGCAGCGCTGGGATGCAGCCAAGCGACCGCGAAGCGTGAGCTCGACATCCGTCGCAGCACCGGAGCGATCGAGTTCGTTGGCCCAAGTAAAACAGGAACGTATCAGCTAGTGGATGGAAGCGAAAGTGTGAATTTGTCTTACCACGATTGACTTACATGTCTGCCCATGTCCCGGTGCATGGTTCGGTAATCTCGCACGAGTATTGTGGCTCGGCCGATGTATCTACATGCGGAGCGGGTACACCAACGGTGGTAAGTACGGACACGCGAGATCTGACTCACTTTGCGTATTCCAGAATTAGACTTCGGACGGAACATTTGAATACCCGAATCCGAAGAGATTGGGAGCACGATACCACTAGGCGATTGTCGAGAACTTGGGTTCATTTAAATGTTTGGTCTGCTGATGTCGGTGATGCTGTTCGAATAGCATTCCACAAAGAGTCCGCCAATTTGAGTGGAGCCTTTCTATCGGCGATAGCTTTGTACTGGTTGATAGTCAGGATATGTTTGGTAGGAGCTTGCCCCCAATCAGCTAAGAGAACCTGTACTTGCTCCGTAGGAATAAGAGTGTGGCCACGTACACGAACATCCCGAATAAATGCAATTCGATCAGTCGAAGGAATATGATCATTCGTGACACAGAATGATGGGAGGATGCCTGGATCCACAACGTAGGGGACCTTTTCGATTAGAAAGATCACAGGGCGCCCTTCGAAATGATCTCTGAGAACACCGATTCGGTAAGATGGTTGGTTTGGGTCGGCATACTCTCGGGCAATGGCCCAGCGATATCTACGAAATCTGACCTCTGCTTGTCGGGCACTAATGACGAGCGACAAGAAGAGAGCAAAGGTCGCCATTACAACAAAAATCAGCCGTGTTCCAAACTGAAGACGTCGCATTTTAGCGGACCATTCTCTTTTTGTGATCGAACGATTGGCATCAGCGATGGCAGATCAGTTGACGCTACGCAAGTCAATCCGGCTGATCGAGGGCTTCGTGTACATGCCATGGTTCGCATTATTCCCTAACCAATGAACCGGAGTTATCCGTTTGTACTGTTGCGGACCTCTTATACAACGATCTTACCAACCAAGCACAGTAGGCAAAACATAAAATGCCGAGTATTGCCATTAAGATCCAAACCAAGAAGATTTCACGCTCACTCAAAAGTGAACCGTGCTTCCCGTTTGGTCCTCGCTGCAATTGTGAAACTAGGAACAACGCCAATTCAACTAAACCGAAAATGATAATCGGACTGAACCATACAGCACGCGCCACAGAAAACCTGAAGCCAATTCGATCATGCGCTCGCAATGCAGGTATCGCGTCAGGTGGATCGTACGGATTTCTGTGATTGATTATTGCATCCCTCTTTTATGCGAACGCCTCCGATGACCCAGTGGGGGCAAGTAAGTTTTCCATCAGGAAGTGGCCGATCAAACGCTTCGGTCCATTGGATTGTTACTGCTTTTTCCTGAGATCAAGTACCACGCGAAAGCCGGTACTTTTTGTAGAAGCATAAGCATTTTGCCAGCTCCGTTTCTTTGCCTGAGCCCACATGGGGCCCTGTGTCCATGAACCGCCTCGGACTACCACTGGAACTACACGACCAACTACACCACTCGGTAGTTGGAGTGTCATCCTTGCATGGTACCAACTGTCGCGTAGTTCTTGAACATTGCCTCGCATATTGTATAGTCCGAGCAGATCAGGGGCTCCCTCAGTAGTTGCGCGTGGGCCAGTGCGGAATTCTCCCAAAGGGAGTTTGTCGGACTGTTCGTCGCCGAGTTGATGCTTTCCAACCCAAGAAACGGGCGACTCAAAAAGGCTGGGTTTCTCTACTCCATTGCAACCGAGTAGACAGCAGTACTCCCACACCGCCTCCGTTGGTAAACGATACTCACGACCCTCTAGTTTCGACAGCCACTTACAGAACTGAACACAGTCCTCTAGCGCTACGTAATTTACGGGATAAACCGACGTTTTCTCCGTGATTGGTTCTCTCTGGTCTGCTATTTCCGGATTACTAATCCGGTCTCGCCTGAGGTTTCTCTCGTACGAAGTAACGTACTCAGCTTCTTTGCAGAATCGATGATACGTATCAGCGGAGACTTCGTGTTGTTGCATCCAGAGTCCAGTATCCATTCGCATCTTTACGGTAAAGCCATCAATTACTTCACGATCTTTGGGAGAATCATGCGGTCCAAAGCTGAACTCACCACCCGGGACGCGGACAAAAGTCATCTGCAGACTATTCGTCATGGTCTCAAATTCTTGTGCACGACCGAGTCGTGCCTCGATCATCAGAACCACCAAACTAAGGCAAAGCGTTTTGAGCGTGAAACGAGTCATTGGTTTATTAACAGAGTGAAGCGAGTTTCGTTCTAAATGGTCTTGCAGTAACGCCAAAGTTGACCTAGCCTCCGCCAACATGGCTTCCATTTCGAAACGGACCGTTGGGGGCTTCGTTCCAACATTTGGTTCGCTGAAGGTCCGGAGACCGAATCGAACTCGACAACATTCTAGTGGCTGAACGCATCGGGGACAAACATCGCAAGGTACACGAGCAACGCAATCCAAATTACCACCATAATCGAATAGACGATTGCGACCTCGGAAATGAGCCGCACCAACGCGTAAACTGGCGATAATTTCGAGAAATGCCTTAGTCCAAACACGACAGAAACAAGTATTGCGATATACGAAAAGCCGGATCTCACAATGCCTCGCCAAATCCCCCGATGCCGATTGACGCGAAAACAACTAAAGACCGCATCGAGAACCAACCAGAAAAAAATTGTGTGAATGAGGGAACTAGTTAGTGGATCGCTTCGGTCCGTTGATGCCAAACTAGGAGTGTATCGATTCATCGAAATGGCATTCAAGGCTAAACGCGAGGTCAGCGAACGACCGCGATCACCCAGCCCGAGTGGTTGACTCAACGCAAGTCAAAGCGGCTCATCGAGAGCTTCGTCTGCAACCCATTGTTACACCGATTTATTGTCGAAGCAAGAATTTCATGAAGCCCCCAAGGATTGGACATATCGCACCAGTTGATTGATGTTGTCAGCAAATCTCGTTACGAAAGGTGGATCAACGACGCTGGTCTGGAATGCAAACCGCAGATGAAACGAAGACTCACGTTGAAGTAGCAAACGATTTCCAATATCCTCGGCTGGCCAGGGAAAATTATCGATTTCCGAAACGTCGGACACATCGCCCGCCACACAGGTTCCGGATCTCGCCCCGAAATGATGTTCGTATAATCTCAGTTGAAGGCCAACTGCGGCAATCGTCATATCAATAGCACGTCCCTATCTAAACGCGAGAACAGAATCGCTCAGTGATGCCAACGATCCGTAGTACGCATGGTTTGTACTGACGTTTATCGAAGGGCTACAGTTTGGACGATCAATTCGGACGGTCGTCGTCATGCCCAAAGCATCTGGACGTGCAAGAGTGGAAGATGTTGCGAGTAGAGAGTCCACAGTAATCTTCACTGCGCCGTCGAATCCTTCAAGAACAATCTCGTGAGGTTCAATCGGTTGCCATCCGTAATCGCTTTGCGACACAATGCTCTCTTAGGTGTAACTAGTAATTCTCCGGCGCATGCGCCGGAAAACAAAGTTCTAAGTATAGCGAATAGAATTGATCAAATGGGCTGTAAGGACCGTTGATTTGTGTGCCACCCTCCAAAACGGAATGCGTTGTCGTTTAGGATATTGGACGCCAAAACACCCTTCAGTCGCGTCAAAGGAGACTCTGACAGCCCGAGGCGCGTTGCCGCGGCTAGCCGCTGGCGTTATGGTGTAATGCGACGCAGGATCCCTGATCGCTGTACAGCATCTCGAATTATCCGGCGCTCGTGGTTGGCGTTGCTGCGGTAGCGTTTTTAGCGTCCATCGGCTGGGTAATCGTTGCCCGTGCGCCGTCTGCTTTTTCGGCGCGCGTCGTTTTTCGCGTCGCGCGGGGTAACGAAACTCGCCTTCCCTGGGGATTTCATGGGTTGTTCGGTTCCTGTCCTGTCCGAAGGACTGCTCTACTTTCCACTTTCTACTCACAAAACTTGTTCCCAGGGTTTCTCGCATTTCTGGGCAGTTCCTTTGGAGTTCGTGCCTATCCATGCCAGTCCATGCCTGCAGGTGCTGCGTCGTCTTGTGCGCTGCCTCGCCCCCTGGTGAGTCGTCCTGTGAGTCGCCAGAGTCGTCTCAAAACCTCCGTTTTCTCAGGGAAAACATGCTGTTTTGTAGTGGAGGTGCAGGATTCGAACTACTTGCGATAACGACCACGTTTTTGCATGACGGCCGGTATCCCGAGCTGATTCGCATATATCGTAAAGAAGAAAGTCGCTACCAATCCGATCAAAAGCAGATAGCACGTCCGCGCCGAGTGCTCGCTGTCAAGTTCAAGCACCCATCAACCTAGTGCCAAACCGACTAGTCCTAGCTACCTCCCTTTCTTGGACGCGTACGGCCAAGTATTCAGAAGGCCATCCGGTCTTCTTTACTTTCATGCGTCCCACTAGTGACCCAATGCCTGCCGCAACCGAGTCTACTCAACGGACGAAAACAGACGCTCGGCCTCAAGTTGCCATGAATCATTTTGCATCGCGAAGTCAAAAAACTCCCGCGATGGCAATGTGTTTAAAAGGTGCTCTATCAGTGTCACTATCGCAAACTCGCGATCGATCTCACTGTCTATGTATTTTGCACCAATTGTCAGATGTTTTCCCGGATATTTCACAGCTACAACAGCGAATGAAATACCCGATAGTTGTGGCGTATACGAATAGTTGAGCCGTAACACTATCCAACTCAATGCGGCCACTGAGATTGGACATTTTGCCGACCTATCGACCAAACTTCGAATGCAGTCTGGGTACAGCAGTTGATAGCCGTTGTTCATTTTTGCCAAATCTCAATTACGTCTACGCCAAGCTTCTTCAAAAGGTCGAGCTCTTTTGCGGTGAAATACCCGTTTGCCAAACCTTGGTTGAAACCATCAACGACAGGTGGCAGAGTGCTTGGGTCTGTTGCAAGGGCGAAGGCGTCTCCGCGGCGCCAACGCTCAAGTAGCCAATCCCTGTTCACCGACCAAGGCTCATCGTCTCCCAAGCCCGTCTTCCGCCACGTATCAATAATGTCTGCGGGAATATCATCAAACGCCTTAAGATCTTCCATACGTCCAATACAGGTAACGGTGTTATGCACGAGCAGCGCCAGACCACCAGCTTGGTACACATGCTCGCCATGCACTTCAATATTGTAAACCGGAAACGAGCAAGTGACGAGTGAAAGACATGAGACCTTCGCAATACCTCCCGAAGCTTGCAGAGTTTCTCCTTCGACAAGGTTGCCCAGCGGCGCCCAGACGTTGCGATCGACCGACCAGATGGGGTGGATTGGTGTGCCCTCGATGACTTCGATCTTTCCATCCGGGCCTATGATCTCGGCTCGGACTATCGAGTTGACTTCGCGAGTGGTGAGGCGCTAGAACTGACGCAAGACAAAATGCGCAAATCCAAGCTCAAGCCGGACATTAGCGCCGAACTGTTTCGAGCATCGCATGCTGGAATCTCTGCTGAGATGCCAATTAATAGCGGCGATACTATTCTGGTCATTTTAAGGTCCGACGGCCTTCTTCAGCTTATCCAACAGTGATACGAGCGGCTGAATTCGTTGCTGAATATCCATCTCGCCACGGTTAAGTCGTTCGTTGCCCGCATCGATTTGCTGCTCAATACACTTTGTTCGAAACATCCTCGTTGAGACTTTTTCGACCTTCGCCGCTTCTTCTACGAGGTCGCGATAAGGATTTGTATCGTACTCATCGCTCGCGCATACGCTGTAGATATCCTCGCAGCATCCCAAGCAGATATATGTATTACGATTCAACGGCCCGGGAACCCAACCGATGTCTTCGACATCGAGTGTTGACTGCGACTGACAGTAAGGGCACTTCGTTTGCTTCGTCTGAGAGTAGACCGACCGGCCATCCCGTTTCGATGGACGAATATGCTTCATCGTTTTATCCTTTACTACCAGGGTCGAATCGTAATCAGGCGCTTCGTAGCTGGATCCATGATGATTGCAATGCCGTTTCGGACGATCGCGATTGCGCCATCATCAGCATCCTCTATAACACCATTACGAAGGATGGATTCCAGATCGTTGAACGTACGCATCCCGAGCCTCTCAAGTCTACTATCCTTCAACCGAGTGTTGAAGTGGTTTGATAGTGAGACACCCGCGCCGTCGAACGCCTTTACGATATCCGCATGGGTTGCTTCGCGCAGTCCGTCTATCCGGACTGCGCCTCGGAATCTGAAGTCAGAAAAGTAAGCATTATGCACCAGAACGCTTAGCTCACCAACTTGATAAACATGCTCACCGTGGACTTCGATATTGTAGACGGCGGTGGGGTGGTTGAGGATGGTGACGCTGAGAACAATCGCAGGGCCCGCTTGCCCGAGGAGTTGTTCACCTTGCTGGAGTTCACCGAGTTCTACCCAATCGTCACGATCGACCGACCAGATGGGGTGGATTGGTGTGCCCTCGATGACTTCGATCTTTCCATCCGGGCCTAAGATCTCGGCGCGGACTATCGAGTTGACTTCGCGAGTGATGAACCGCGCCGTGACGACGGATCCTTCACCGGAAGCAATCCTTGGACAGGGTTTGATCGACGTGACATGCGCGAACCCGGCAACTTTCAACTCCGTAATGTTCAGCGGCAGCAGATGACCACAGCTTGAGCCACTCATCTTGCACTGGTTTGGGGAGCGAACTGCTGCGGCGAATAAAAGGGAAGCGGGCTGTAAAATTTTGTCTACAGCCATCCACGTGGTTGCTTCTCAAGCGTCTGCGTTTTCCTTCAAGAAATCTTCTAGTTTTTTGCGTGCATTTTCTACATACACGACAAGTTCTTCCGTGGGTACACACCGTTCGGGCGCGAAACCGGGCCATCGGGGAAATGCAGATTTTGCTTTATTCCAGAGCGGCTCCAGCGAAGAATTCGCCTCGCGCAAAATCAGGCCAGTTCGATAGTTTAACAAGTATCTAATGGCTTGCTCCTGCCGATCCGTTAGCGCAACTTTTGGTAACTCATCAGACCAAACTAGTCCGTCACAAACCCATTGGTACTCCCAGCGCGAATTAATGACCTTTGGCAACGAGTTGAATAAGGGAGTCATGGACTTGATGAGCTCATCTAATTCATCTGGCATGATTATCCTCATTGGAATACAATCTCAAAAATCTTTACCGGCGGTTGCGAGGGTATTATGTTCGGGATTTCACGAATAAACCGAGGGTTCCCTCCCAGGAACGGCTTGCCAGCCGCGATCGCTCTTTCGATGCTTTCTACGATTTTGGGGTTTACGACTTGACCTGTATCTAAAACTAAACTTGAAGCTCCCTGTGACTTTGCAAAATCAACGATCCTCGCGATGTCACCGTGCTTAATTGCATCGGTAAAAGAGACTCGTAGTCGTCCCACTCCGTCAACAATCTTCAAATCTTCCAGATACAAGCCTAATCGCTTTGCAGCTTCCAAGCACTCATCCGTAGCGTTATGGACCATCACGCCAAGCGCACCCACTTCATACACATGCTCGCCATGCACCTCGATATTGTAGACAGCGGTGGGCGACCAGAGGATGGTGACGCTGAGAACTGTCGCAGGGCCGGCTTGCCCGAGGAGTTGTTCACCTTGCTGGAGTTCACCGAGTTCTACCCAGTCGTTTCGATCGAGCGACCAGATGGGGTGAATGGTGGTCCCTTCAAGCACCTCAATCGAACCATCAGCGCCGAGGATCGCGACGCGGGCGATTGTGTCGACTTGACGGGTGACGAAGCGACCGGTGATGACGCTGCCGTCGCCGGAAGCGATGACTGGACAAGTTTCGATCGCCGTGACATGTGCGAAACCAGCAACTTGTAGTTCGGCAATGTTCAGCGGCAGCAACTGACCGGCTTGAATACCGTTCGCTTCGACCCACGCTCGCGGCCGCAGCAACTCTACATCGACCACACCACCATCCGTCCGTTCAACGGTGATCGAGATCTTGAGCCACTCATCTTGATCGGGCTCAGGCAGTGAGTCGTCGAACTCCCACGGTTTGGGATTCTTCGTCGGTACTCGCGCGCCCAGCGGCACTTGTTCGATCGGGGTAAGTATGCGTTTTGCGCTTACGGTGGAACTGTTTGAAATCGCCGTGCGATACCACTCGTCGCTTGACCAGATCTGAGATTCAAGTGAATCGTCAAACGGAAGTTCGGACAGCGTGACGAGCGTGCCTGAAACAAAACAACCTCCTTTAACGAACTTGGCAACCCAGTTTGCACACTTGCCCGCCTCGTCCACGGCCGTGGCGGCCTTGGATCCCCCTGCGGTCAAGAGCGCCATGACGCCCTCGCCGCCAGCAAACTTGCTCCAGCCGTGGGTATCGTCCCAGCCTCCAGGAGTACCGTATTCCTCCGTTACAAGATTGCGGCTCCAGTCAGGGCTCGGAATCGTTGGTATGCGAATTCTGTGATGCTCTGGAGTGCCTCGTGCATTGTCAATTCCATCGGCGATCAAGTTGGCACCTTGCACCGGCAAATTCGCAAGCCCTACGGCAGCATCTTGGACGCCGTTCACAACGTTCGCAGCGCCTTGCACAAGTCCCTTGAAGAATCCCGTAGTCACTCCCCAAAACATACTGGTTGGCTCGGATACACCTGGGATGTTTCCAGGACCACTGCCAGTTCCGCCACCGCCAGAACCTCCTCCGTACCCGCCGTATCCAGAGTCCCCATACCCGCTATTGTCTTCCTCTGATTCCTCGAATATTCCTAACAGCATCTCAAGCTCTTTCTCGCGCTGCATTCGTCTTTCTGGTCCACCATCGGTTGTGCCGGTGACGACCAAATTCAAGGAATCATCTCCTTCATATTGACTAGATTCGACCGTCGTGAAACCGCCGGAATCACCGGACGCACTCTCTGGATCAACACTTGCGGAACCTGTGATCGTCGTAGTATTCGTGATCTTACCGTTCAGCGACGCCGACCTAGTCCAGTCATATAGGATCGCGCATGCCAGGATGCAACCACCTGGGTTGTTATACTCGTAGACTGCCTCATCATCCGTGTAGTCGACCGAGAGGGAATTGACTGCTTCCACATCCATATTTACAACCAATGGCCCGTCACCGGCTCGCGAAGCTGACGCAGTTCCGATGACCTCGGAAATACTGCGTAGCTTCTCGTACATGTAGACAGAGCCTGTGCCGTTGAAAAAAACTTCGCTTGTCGCTTCAACGAGGTCTATTCTGTCCCAGTCCTCTATGTACTCTTGGACAAGTATCTCCCTACTAAAGCCGTAAATGTCGGAATCAAATTCTGATCCAACATTCTCCAAATTCGCTAGGCCAGTCACGTCACCCAGCGTACTTCCAGCGTTTTCCTGCGAATACCAGAGATTGCGAGTCCGCGTCATGCTTCCAGTTACCGAGTGATCACCGTACTGATCCTGGTAAGTCGTATCGACGACATCCTCCAACTGAGAGGTAAGGAATATCTCTATGAAATCATCAACGCCTGCATGAGATCCCCCTGTTACTTCCCCCTCCTGTTTTCCGTCGGTATCGTCGTGCGAGTACTCAATTTCTTCAGTGCCGAGAGTGATATCAACATGAAGTCCAGCGTCTGCTGTAGCGGAATCACTATCTTGCCCCTTCCAACCCGCGAAAAGCCGAACTGTCGTCGTTTCAGGTCCCAGCAGTGTAAGCACTTCTTCCGTTTCATTGAATACAAAGGTACCTGCCGCTTTCCCCGAATCTTCCTTTGCCCCGTTCATCTGATTCATTGCAGTTCCCAGCAGTGAATCGTAATTGCCATTTGTCAGCGTCGCTAGCAAGTTCACTGATCCAGCACTTACACCGCTTCGCCCGCTTGTTGAAGTGCCCCCGGATGCGGAGAGGGTTCCATTTCCGTCGATTTCCCCTAGATCGTCAATGCGTGCTCCAGGCAAATAGTCTTCATCATCAAGAGCGACACGGTATTCGGCAATGAGATCTTGTGGATTAGTTGGAAAAGAGACATCTGGGTACAAAGAAGCCATCACTGACTGAAGTGCGGCAATACTGGTGCCCGTTTGATTTTGAAATGCGATATTCCCTGTGGACGAAGTATTCTGCCATCCTGACAATCCAAGTGAAGTTCCGCTCGCATTGTAATCTATGTTTGCAGACAGTGATCGCGTAGTGTCATTGCTCGAATTCAAGCTGGGAGTGCTGCTAAAGCTATTCCCTCCGGAAGAGGAAACGGTTAGTTGTGAGGAATCGCTTACGGATAGATTGCCAGAATAATCATTCTCATAAAGCTGAGTTCCTCCGTGTATTTCCACATCGTACACTTCTGGTGCGTAGGCTGTTTCAACGGCAGTTGTTTCACTTAGTTCAATAGTGTCAGAATAGCTCTCATTGACGCTCCATTTCACCCCTGCTTCTGCTGGCGTGGTTATGCCGCGAGAAGCATGGAAAACAAGCGTGTAAAAACCGTACCGATCCGCAATGGACTGCTTTGTGGTATCAATATCCAACAGAAGGTCCTGATCGTCCTCAGGCGGCAGGTCCTCATCACCGCTATCGATTCTTAGTGACCGCAGGGTTGTTGCCTGTGAGTCCGTCGAATCATTCGAATTCGTCAGCCGAAACGACATGACGAAGATTTCGGTAATACTCCATTCAGTAGCGCTTACCCAGGTTTGGTCAACTTGTCGCACCCAGTTAAGCCCTGGCAACGTGAAGTCCGGGTTCATTAACGACGATGCGGTAAACAATCCGAAGCTCGTTATCTCGTTTCTGCCAGCCTGCTGCGACGGCGTAAAATCGTTTAGTGCGCCGGTGTAGGACGTGAATTCCAACTCGGGAAGGTCAAGCTCCGGTACGATTGATTCTGATGCGTCCTCTCCCTCACCCTCGCCTAATGGCAACGTCATCATCACTGAATTTGGGTGAATCTGTTCGCCATCAACTGTGCAATAAGCCCCCACCCATTGAACAGGTTGAGTCATGCGACCGTCAGACGGCACTCGTCGCGTGGCAGTCGATCCGATGTTGGCCCCTCTTTGATGAGCAATAGCACTAAGGTCAACAGTCGTTGCATTGGAAAATGCCATCGCTAGTGGGGTAGTGCTGCTTAGCGGTGTGATCGTGCGAAGGTTGTCAGGATCACTCAGATCCGGTGCGGTCGTAAAAGGAGATCGGATCAACTGGCGTTGCACGGATGAAGCAGCGAGGTTGCTTGGTGCGACAGAAGCCACAAGCTTGCTGCTACCACTCGATAGTGCACGGAGCTTGAGCGCGTTGTCTATCGCACTTTGGTGTTCAGCCGAGATTGGCTGCGCCCCCATGCTAGATATCTTGGATCCACTGATGCCGGTTGCTGATACTGGCCCTAGCAACGCAGTCGGATTTCCCTCTATATGTGCGCTCAATGAGGAAAGTACACCAGAGGTATCTGCAGCATAAACAACTCGTTGCTCCAAAACTTCCAGTAGCTGAAGACGGAACATTCGCGTTCTACGGGTTCTTATCTGGCGAAGCGCTGACGTGTTATTTTCGCGATGCATCGTGCGATACCTGTCAGTGTTTGGAGTGTTCAGAAACGCAAACGTGCCGCGTTGAGATTAAACTACACTTTCGGGAGCGGAATCAAGTAGCCGCATGAGAACTTCACAAAAATTCTTCTTTCGCCGAATTACCTGTCGATCCCCCGATTGACAGGTAGCGAAATCATGGGTTATGCGCATGCGAGTTTTGATTGCCTGGGAACTGGGTGGAGGCCTCGGACACTTGATGCCGATGGTCGCGATCGCAAACCGTCTTGTCGCCGAAGGTTGCTCGGTAACCATAGCCGCTCGCGATTATGAAACTGCAAAAGCAATGGCAATGAAGAACGTAGGATTGATTCAATCGCCGTTCAGTCCACCACATGCTTCGTCGTGTTACTGCCCGCCATCTACTTACGATCAATTGCTCAACAATATTGGTATGGGTGACGCACAAGTCCTGAGTGGTCTTGTTGATCGTTGGAAACACATATTTAGGTCCTACCAGCCAGATGCGATCATATTTGAACATAGCCCGATCGCGCTTTTTTCGTCCTTGTCGATGTCGGTCAAGAAAGCAGTAATGGGGACCGGTTTTACGTGCCCGCCTGTGCCACTTCCGATACTTCGTCAGCACACTACGACTGAAAAATGTTCAACAACATTAGACGTAATGAACGTAGTTGGAGCGTCCTTCGGCTTTCCTGAACTGAGTTCTGTGGGAGATCTTTACACCTCCGCGGATACGACATTTCTGCGCACTTTCGCTGAACTCGATCATTTTGGCGAGCGTCATGGAGTGGACTACCTGGGACTCGCTGAAGATTGCAAGGGCTCAAGGCCCATCTGGCCGACTCGATCCGGGCCCAAGATTTTTGCGTATCTCAAAAGGTTCAAAGGTGGCCGCGAGACGATTCTTAGAATTGCCGAGACTCAACTGCCGACTCTACTCTATTGCCCCCATTTAGGAATCGCGGAATCGAAGCAACTAGCAACCTTCTTCCCGTCCATCCAATTTTCAGGCTCTCCGATAGATGTTCGCCGAGCCGCAGAGGAGTGTGACCTCGCAATCTCCCATGGTGGGCATGGATTCGCAGCTCGCATGCTACTGGAGGGAGTTCCGCTACTTACAATACCGCTTCAGTTGGAACAGGAACTGCTTACCAGGAGACTTGTTTCGCTCGGCGCTGGCCTTCAAGCTAGCTGGGATTCGTTAGCGGAGTTAGAGAATTACATCAACTTGCTGATCGTAGACCCGAGCTATCGCGCTAACGCTGCCCGGTTCAAATCTAAGTATCTCGACTTCGGACAACAGCGACTCATTAAATCCGTCGTAGCTTGGGGCATGGGATAGGACCAGAAAACTTCGCGCGTGACTTCTTGATCGCGAACAAAGTGCCTTTGAGTCCGAGATGGTCGATGACCGTCGTTATGATCTCGTGAGGGAGGCTGTACTGCAAGAAAACCGCAAAGTCCGTCGCACTTGCTAGCTACTCATCACCTTCGCCACACCAGCCGCCTTGGCAAAATCATCTTCCGTCACCAGCAGATAACTCTGCTGGGCGATGCGAGGTGAGTTACCCAACCAACTACAAACCACATGCAGCGGAAACTCACGCTGGAGTTCCGTCTGGCGGCTAGCTCGCATCGAATGGAACAATCGTGGCCAACCCGAAACGCCGGCGCGTCGCAACAATCGCGTCATTTCGGAGCGTAGGTTGGCGTTCTTCCAGCCCATCGCCGTGTTCGCTGCCGCTCGATACTGGGGCGCAGCGACCACGTACTCGCTCTTGTCACCGAAGATCTCGAATGCTTCGTCGAGGATCGGACGAAGCTCCGGAAAGATCGGGCAGCTTCGAATACCGTGTCCTTCGTGATGTTCGACCTTCGGCTCTGGAATACTCATCCGATTCATTTCCCAATCGATGTCCTCTCAACGTAGCGACAACGTTTCGATGGGAGAGTCTGTCTGTAGCCAAAAGTCTCTGACACCCAAAATTTCGAGTGTTTCGACTTTTTCGACTGGTTCGAGTAGCTTCCCATGCACTATAATCGTGGTAGTTGCTTTAGGAGATGTGAGCATGTCTACGCTACTGCCAGATAATTTTGAAACCGTTTCTCCGACCGACTCGGACGCCCGCTTGGCCCTTGAATCGAGTCGGATCCTCGCCTCTCGCAAACTAGGGAAAAAAACGAGCGTCCGAATCCGATTGGGTGATGACGATCCATCTGAGGGGGTGGTTGTCCCCACGTCGGCGGTGCGATTATTCCTTCAGCTACTGGTCGAGATGTCACAAGGTCATGCAGTAACATTGATTCCTACGCATGCGGAGTTGACAACGCAGCAGGCTGCCGATTTGCTCAATGTATCGAGGCCCTATGTGGTCAAATTGCTTGACGAAGGAAAGATTCCCTCTCGGCTCGTTGGCAAATACAGGCGAGTTCGGTTCGACGACCTAATGGCTTTCAAGAAGAAGGATGACCAAGCCCGCTCCGAAGTCCTAGATCAGCTTGCGCAGGAGGCTCAAGAACTCGGGTTGGGCTATTGATGGATCACCCGATCACTGCGATTTACGACGCGAATGTCCTTTACCCAGCACCTATTCGAGACCTCTTTCTTCGCATTGCACAGTCTGGCTTAGTTTTCGCCCGCTGGACGGAGATGATTCATGATGAGTGGGTACGCAACCTACTTGAGAACAACCCAAAGATGAACCCAGAAAGTATCGCCAGAACTCGACGTCTCATGAATGAGGCTGTGCGTGATTGCCTGGTGACCGGATACGAGGGCCTATTGGATACAGTCGATTTGCCGGATCCGGATGATCGTCATGTGTTGGCAGCTGCAATCCACGCCGATGCGCATGCGATCATCACTTACAACCTGAAGGACTTTCCGGCCCAGGCACTTTCCCGCCACGGAATTGAGTCTCTTCACCCTGATGAGTTTCTGTCTTCGCTTGTTGCAACAGTTCCGGGATCCGTCTGCTCTGTTATCAAGCGGCAGCGGGAGAGTTTACGCAGACCACCCTACACGGCTGTGGAACTCTTAGAGATATTTGAAGGACATGGATTGATCCAGTCCGTGCATGGACTCAAGCCCTTCTTGGACTTGCTGTAGTGGACAAACGTTCCCCGTTTTCAATCACCTTGCTTCGCAAAAAAGCACCTCTCGAACTCTTCAAAAACATTGGGAAAACATTGAAAAGTTCGGTTCCTGTCCTGTCCGAAGGACTGCTCTACTTTCCACTTTCTACTCACAAAACTTGTTCCCAGGGTTTTTTGCATCTCTGGGCAGTTCCTTTGGAGTTCTATAGCGCCCATGCTGGCTCGGTGCATGACGCCTGCGGCGTTGGATTTCGCGTCGCGCACCGAAAATCGAGTCGTTTTTAGAGTCGCGCGAGTCGGCAAATCACTGGGGTTTTGCATATCCCCGTTCTGGCCACGATCCACGCCCTTGGAGGTAGTAGGATTCGAACTATCCGAGTGATGTTCCGAAATGCGCGGATGGCGAGGATAGACCGAAACAGCCTATCACTCCACAAAATTCTTGATCCGCTCGCAAGTGCCTGATATCCTTCAACTTCGGATCGAGGCTAGCTTGCGTGATAGGCTGCATTGGTGCGGTCTACAGAGTTTAGGCCGATCGGTATAAAAACAGGTTCTGGCATGGAGTAACACTTCGTGCTCGTGCTCAGTGAAACGGTGCTCGTGCTCGTACTCGAAATGGGGCAATCATGACAGAACACTTCTTCGACCACGATCGGCTTGACGTCTATAGCCTATCGATCGAATACGTCGCCGCTGCATTTGCTTCTTCGCGGTCGTTGGAGGGACTTCATCGCCATGCTCGTAATCAGTGGTTGCGAGCGGCCTAATCGATTCCGCTCAACATTGCCGAGGGTAATGGAAAACGTAGCTTGAAAGATCGAGCGCGGTTTCTTGATATTACACGTGGTTCGGCTTTAGAGTGCGCTGCGATTCAAGATGTGCTTGTTGTTTCCGGTGGCATCAGGGCAACCGCATCTTAAATGATTGCTGCGAGGCGGTTTAGGAGATAGTTTTCGTCCCAAGCCGCGCGTTTTCTTTTTTTGCGTGTGCTCTCCTTGGATGTGTCCAAGCTGAGAATATTAATTGCAAATCGACGAAGTAAGGCAAAGTTATCAGGGCCATGACCCTTTCGTATCCGGCTTTGATCTTCGTTGAATGTCATATCCAGCCCCCAATGGAGCGAGTTCTCGATGCCCCAATGGCTTCGGACCGTACTCGCAAATCGTTTCACGCCTACTTCAAGACTGCTCAGATAATAGCGAGTCTCAATCGTTTCCTTGCCGTCGCGAAGCGTGATGCTGTGCACTTGTCCAATTGACTTAGCGCCTTCCCACGACTCGGTAAACTCCCGCAGACAGTCTGGAATTGGGGCGTGATAGTAGTACCGCTTCTCGGTGTGACCGTGTGCTTTGTCATGAGTCTCGTGGTGCCTAACTTTGTGTTCGGCTAATCCCTGCTCATGCACGTTATCGAAGTACTCGCCCATAGCCTTCGCCAACTTAGGATGGTTGTCCTTGATTGCCAAAACGTGAGCGTACACTGACCGGTTCTTGATTTTCCCGACCTGGTCGGTTTCTGTCGTGTAGTTTTCTGCGTTCGATCAACGTTTTCACTCGTACGCAAGGAACTCATCTTGGCTCGACCATCTTCTGCTTCTCGCTCCCAACGATGGGCGCAGCATCTCGCGGATTTCGACCGCTCAGGACTTACCGTAACCCAATTCTGCGATTCCATCGGTTGTTCCGTTCCAACCTTCTATAACTGGAAGCGCAAGCTTGGCAAGGCTCCGGTCCAGCCAGCGTTCTTGCGAGTTCAATCCGTGGATGCTGTCGACTCTGCGATCGAAATCAAGCTCCCAAGCGGCGTGCTTTTGCGTCTACCCCTTAGTGCGATTGCCTCGCTCTCTGATATTCTCGATCAGGTGGCATAGTTACCATGCTCGCTCTCAACCCTTCAGTTCCCATTTACCTGCATACCGAGCCCATCGATATGCGCAAGAGCTTCGACGGTCTCTTCGGGATCATTAAGAATGACTTTCAGCGCGACGTGCGCGATGGTGGCTTGTTCATGTTCCTGAACCATCGCCTGAATCGGATCAAGCTCTTGTACTGGGACACCGATGGAATCGCTATTTGGATGAAGCGATTGGAGAGAGGCTGCTTTCAGCGCCAGTTCGAAGCGCCGATGGGAAGCATGTCGTGGTCTCGTCCGCCGAGCTGCAGTGGATCCTTACGGGAGTCGAACTCAGCTCTGTGAAGAAGAGAATGCGCTACGTCCCTCCGGCCCGCGATTCTCTAGAAGCAATCTCTGCTTGAAACGGAAACAATTCCTGTGTTTTTAGGCAATTTCACTTCTGTCCCCTCTTGCGCTTTTTGGGCCTCGCGCTATAACACCATCATGCAAGACGCGAACGAATTACCGAACGATTTGAGCACCGCACAAGAAGTGATTCTTGTGCAATCGAACGTTCTCGTAAAGCAAAAATCCGAGATCGATACGCTCAAAAAATCGCTCGAAGAAGCGCTTGCTGAGATCCGCTTCCTGCGCACCGGGAAGAAGCGAGAGAAGTTCATCAACGCAGACCAATATCTCTTGGAATTCGAGGATGACAAGGAGTTGCAAGAGGCGCTCGAAGCTGCCAAGAAGGAAGCGGAAGCCGAGGTAGAGCGCATCACCTATACGCGCAAGAAGCAAGCTGTCGCGAAGAAGCCAAATAGTGACAAGTTCCCGCCACACTTGCCGCGTGAGGTCGTGGAAGTGGAGATCCCTGATGCGTTCCAACAACGCGTTGACTCTGGCGAGCTGATCGTCAAACGCTATGAAGTCACCGAAACCCTCGAGCACATCCCGTCGAAGCTTGTTGTTCTCCAGTACAAGAAGCCTGTTCTGGCTTACGCCAACTCCCCCGAACGCGAGCTGAACGTCGAAGAAGAAGTAAATCTTGGGGAAAAGGGCCGCTACCACCCTTCCGTGGCTGCTCAAGTGATCCATGGCAAGTTCGGACTCCATCTCCCCTATTACCGTCTCCAAGACATGTTCGCCTCGTCAGGGTGGACCCCAAGTCGATCTACCCTGGATTACCTGGCAGATCTAACTCATGATGTTTCGGAAAGGCTGATCGAAGCGATGCGAGCCAGACTCATGGCCTCTCGTTGCTTGGGGCTTGATGACACGCACGTCAAGCTGATCATGCCCAAGGAGATACCCGACGAAAAGGAGGCTCTGCAAGACTCCCGAATACAGCGACTCCTTGAGAAGATGAAGGAGGCTCAAAAGGAAAAGAAAGATAGCCTGGATGCCAAGATGTGGGGCTACTCCGGCTTCGACACAACAGCTCCTTATGATCTCTTCGACTTCCGAGTCTCGCGGCATCGCGATGGACCTGCAGAATACTTGGAAGGGTATACCGGGCATGTGATGGCAGACTGTTATTCGGGCAACATGAGCGTGATTCTTGCGCCCGGGTCGAAGATGACCCGCATGGCGTGCTGGTCGCATGCGCGCCGTCATGTTTATGAGCACCAATCCAACGATCAGAAAGCCGCATCGCTCCCTCTTGCGCTGATGAACCAGCTTTACGATATCGAGCGTCGCTGCGCGCAGTGGAGCGATGAAGCACGAGGAGAACTGCGAGCCAAAGAATCGCGAATGATACTCGATCGACTCCGCGACTGGCTCGATGGCCCGTTGGCACGAAGCGTGTTACCTGCGAGCAAGCTTGGTGGCGCGCTCAACTATGTGCGCAACCACTGGGATGCGTTATGCGTATACGCCACCGACGGCCGCCTGCCGATCGACAACAATCAAGTCGAAAGGCTCATGAAGCGAGTCGCGATTGGGCGCAAGAACTGGCTGTTCGTCGGAAGCATGCGAGCCGGGATACGCAATGCAAGCCTCATGAGTCTAGTTGCCAGTGCGCAGCGTCAGGAGATTGACATTGGGATGTACTTGGAGAGTGTGATTACACACTTGCTACGAGGGACAGCGCGCGTGGAGGAGCTGCTACCGGATCGCTGGAAGACAGAGCACCCGGAGGCTGTGCGCACCTATCGGGAGCAGGAGCGTCGCGATAAGGCTGATAACGCAACGGCCCAAGCTGCGAAGCGTCGAATGCGAAATCAGCTTCGCAAATCGAAGTAGGGAACAGAGCGCCACGACGCAACCCTACCCGCGAGAAAATCTCGGTGAGCGTCGTGTACGCTCACGCCAAAACGTAGTCACCTCCGTCATCAGAAATCTGCTTGGCGATTTCTTTCTGGCTTCCCATCGCATCTGTCGTGATGATGGCACCACGAAGCTCGAGTTTCTTCAGTAACTCGGGGATCGCCGTGATCTCGTTGGATTTCTCATCGACAGACTCGCAGCCGAGAACAAGCCGATTTGCAACACTCCATGCAGCAACACTGTGCAACATGTTTTTGAACGACTTCTTGTCGTGCGATCGTCGAAGGGATTTTCCATCGATCGCGATAACATTGAGTCCGTTGCTACCAAAGTCCAAGCCTTCTACCCATGCTAAAAAGGCCTCTTGAAAGGCATCCGGCTTGATCATCCGAAAAACACGACTGATGGTGTCGTGGGACGGCACGCCGTTCTTGAGTTTGATGAATTTGCGAAGCCACGACAATCGGATCTTTCCGAACAACTCGATATCTTCCCATCCATCGGCTCCACAAAGGACAGCTAGGACCGAGAGTACAAGAATATCCTTAAGGTCATGTGCCTTTGTTCGCTCAATGCGAGGATCTTCAACAAGCGACATACACTCGACGAGATTGGTTTTTGCTGCCATTCCATGGACTCCACGAAGAAGATCGGATCAACTTCTGAAATCTATTGCTGCTAGCATTTACTTAGGCAACCCCCAAACGAATAATCACAGCTTGTACTTATGATGCGTTTGCCCTGGATCGACAGAAGTGTCAGAAAGCGGCAGATCACCGCGATCTGTGCAATATTACTGCTTCCAATCGCAGCGGCTTTACTGACCGGAATGCGAGGCCAAGGCTTGCACATCACTGTACTCAGTGGGATCGTATCACTGGTATTCATGGCTAGCGTACTCATATCCGGAACACGCCGCTGTCGAAAAGTGGCGTGATCAGGCTATAGATCCAGGTTGCCGAGCCATCGTAGACATGGCTTCCGTACCCACTTGTCGTTAATTCTCATTTTCCTTTCACGTCACTTGAAGCACCAGACTGATGGTTACAAGTCACCTGCTGACCGGGTTCACCTTCGGGCTTTCGATCTCTTTGGTTTCGTGGATGGTCGGAATCATCGGCAACGGCCTGTTGCAAGGAACCAGTTACTTCGGAAAGCTTTCTCACCTGAACTTCATTCCGAGCAAAGCCCTGAACCGAGCGATTGGCATCGAGCAGTTCAAATGGGTCGTGAAAAACAGCTTCTTCCGATTTTTGAATCAGAGCATCAAGGTGGAAGGCAAACAAACCGATTTGAATTCGATTCGCCACCAAATGACCCTTGCTGAGGTCGGCCACCTGATCGGGTTTCTTTTTGTGGCAGCCTTTGCCCTGTATCAGAGCTTCAACGTGAGTGTGCTTTTTGGGCTGGCTATGATGATTCCCAATATCATTCTCAACGGCTACCCCTCCCTACTCCAACAGGAAAACAAAAGACGCATCGACAAGCTCCTTGTGCGCCAGGCAAGGCATCACGATGCTCGCCCCCAACAGCAGCGGAGTCTATAGAGAGTGGTCGCTTGTGCTATCATTGGGGCGGCCGCTGGTTACGCGAGATCAAAATGGCACCGAGACTTTAAGAACCACGAAACACACTGAACACACAGAAAGAAGGCCACATCAATTCCTCACTCCCTTTCCGTGTATTCCGTGTCGTCCGTGCTTACAATCCCATGCTACTTAAGGCAACGATCACGCGCTACACCGGTTAGATCGTCGAATGTCAATCGAGTAACAACGAACCACAAACGGATAATCGAGTGATGGAGCCTATTCCCAAGCACCATATTCCAGCGTAGGTACGTGCTGCTAAACTAAGGAGTTCTAATGCGAATTATACTAACGATACTTGCCCTTGTTGTTGCCGGTTGCGACGCCTCATCAACTTCGACCTCGTCTCTCAATTCATCATCATCGCCGTTGGGCGCTTCGTCGAAGCCACATCAATCGCTTCTCGAGGCCAGAAAGGGATTCGCAACCAAAATAATCAAGTCAGGGGAGTCGGTGGGCGCCCCGGACAAGCCACATGGGAGCGAATTCGAATTGACGCAATATCAGTCTCCCATCGGCCCCTTATCCGCTTACGTGACGCCAAATCCAGGTGACGGCAAGAAACACCCAGCGATCGTGTGGATTACAGGGGGTGACAATAATTCTATCGGTGATGTGTGGACGCCACAGGATCGGAGCAACGATCAATCTGCCAGCGCGTTTCGCAAGGCCGGGATCGTCATGATGTTCCCTTCGCAGCGGGGCGGGAACGACAATCCAGGGAAACGCGAGGGGTTCTATGGAGAAGTGGATGACATTCTTGCCGCGACCGAACATTTGGCTCAATTGCCGTACGTCGATTCAGAAAAAATCTATTTAGGCGGACACAGTACAGGAGGAACGATCGTCATGCTGGTCGGAGCGTGCTCCGATCGATACCGTGCCATTTTCTCGCTTGGCCCGGTCGCCGCGGCAGAGCAATACGGTGGTGAATATGTGTACTGCGATCCGAACAATCAGGATGAAATGCGACTTCGTTCGCCAATCTACTGGATGCACTGTGTTACGAGTCCTATGTACGTCCTGGAAGGAGAAGAAGGAAACTGGGATGGCGCGATTGAGGTCATGGCGAAAGAGAATTCCAATCCGAGAATTCGTTTTTACAAGATCGCTGGTCATGACCACTTCAGCGTGATCGCCCCACTCGCAGAGTTGCTGGCTAGCCAAATAGTGCAGGGGCAGATCGACTTAACACAGCAAACATTGCAGGGCTTGCGATAACGATCCATTGGCGATATCGATTCGGATGCTGGCTGAGCATCAACGTGAACGAGTGCATGAGTTACTAGACCAGCAAGTTATGGATTCGTTGCTACCTGGACCTAACGTTCGTATTCCATTTCGGGATCCATTTGCTCAGGGAGCACCGAGGCGTTCCGTTCTGGGACTGATGCTCTGGCATGCACACGAACCAGCCTAGGATCTTCCTTGGCCGCGAATGGGATGAATTTTATTCCACAGCCCCATGTAGCTCGTACAGGAAGTCCCCCGTTCATGGCAGGAATCCACTCGACGCCGTAAGCCTCGGATCGCTCGGGGAATGGGGCGAGCAAGATCGCATCCCCACAAGTCGCCGAGACCTAAAAATGGTATGTTTGTCCTTGCTTCGATTCCTCGATGTTCCAGAAGGTTGACCATCTATGCCATTGTGCCTCCGTCTACTGCTAAACGCCTCAGCCACTTTCGTCGTGCTCTCAGCCATGATGGGATCCGACGCTCGGTGTGACGACGTGACGCATCGCTTTCTCGCGTGCGGAGCGAAGACATATGTCATGGAGGCGGATGGAAAGGCATCTTGGACCTATCCGCACAGCACTCGAGATGGATATGTGCTCGAGGATGGTCGCATTGTTTTGACGCTGAGCAAATCACCGAAGTTTCCCGCTGGTGCAGTGGTCGAAATCAGCAAGGATGGCAAAGAGCGTTTGATTTGGAATGGTACACAGTCCGAAGTCAACAGCGCACAGCCAACCGAAGCGGGGACGTTTGTGATCACGGAGGCCGGTCCCAACCCGCGATTGCTTGAGCTCACCAGCGAGGGAAAGGTCCTCGTGGAGTTCCCGCTACAGTGCCAAAAGCCGAATCATCACATGCAAACGCGAATGGCGAGGAAGCTCCAAGACGGCACGTACCTGGTGCCCCACCTTCTGGATTTCGCCGTCAAGCAGTATGACAACAAAGGGAACATTTTGAATGTGATCGACACCAGCGTCCCTGGGGATGTGGAACGAGCGACACACACTTGGCCTTTTACAGCCATACGCCATGGCGACGGGCACACCCTGGTATGTTGCACCAATGGGAATCGCGTCGTCGATTTCGATGCAGCGGGCAAGATCGTATGGGAATTGACGAACAAAGATTTGCCGGGACCGTGGTTACAGGATCCTTGCGGAGGCCAGGTTCTCCCCAATGGAAACGTCGTGATCACAAGCTACGCGGCCGGTGGTAAAGATCCGAAGGGACCCAAACTGATCGAAGTGAATCGCGAGAAACAAGTTGTTTGGACTTATGTCGATGGACAAGCCTTGGGAATCCACCACTTTCAGATCTTGAAAACCAATGACGAAGAACTTCGAGGACATGCGTTGAAATAGGCGCCGCTCGCAGACGATGCAGATGCGTCATTGGAGGCTGCGAGTGAACGTCGGTATGATCCTAGCTCCGATTTCACAATGGCGTGCCTGTGCATGGTGGCGGGCCTGAGAATGGTCGCTAGGATAGGTCGAATGAATCCATCGGATAAGAACTTGCAAAACCTGACCTCCGTGCCACTCCTTGGCATGGCGGTGAACGCAGCGTTGGCTTCGCTCAAGATCGTCGCAGGGGTATTCGGGAATTCGTATGCGTTGATTGCGGATGGAATCGAATCGACGGCGGATATTGTCACTTCGCTGGTTGTTTGGGGTGGGCTGCGAGTTTCGATCACGCCGGCGAATGAAAAACATCCCTACGGATATGGAAAGGCGGAATCGCTGGCGGGAATCATTGCGGCCATCGCATTGCTGGGAGCTGCGGCCGCGATCGCAGTCCAAAGCATTCGTGAAATTTGGACCCCGCATCATCTACCACATTGGTCGACGCTGGTCGTGCTCATTCTTGTTGTGGCGGTCAAGGAATCCCTTGCCCGTTGGGTAGGGAATCTTGGAACCGAAATCGATAGTTCCGCATTGCAAGCGGATGCGTGGCACCATCGATCCGACGCGTTGACGTCCCTCTCGGCATTTATTGGGATCAGCATCGGATTGATCGGAGGCCCGGGCTATGAACCGGCTGACGATTGGGCGGCCTTGGTTGCATGCATTGTTATTTGCTATAGCGGCATAAGGTTATTGACCATCGCGGTCCGCGAATTATTGGATGCAGCTCCGCCCAAACACTTCGAAGATCAGATCCGGCAGCTGGCGCGTGACGTAGAGGGAGTACTCGACGTCGAGAAATGCCGGATTCGAAAGAGCGGGACAACCTATTTTGTCGAGATCCACATCGAAGTCGACGGCGACGCGACGGTGCAGCAAGGCCATGACATCGGAGGCAAAGTGAGAAGCAGGCTGAAGGGCTCGCCGATGAGAATAGCGGACGCATTTATCCATATCGAGCCTTATCTCAACAATCTACGTCCCGACTAAAGCAATCAAGGGTAACCGGAGTTTCAGGCTATGGATGATTTCACTCCCAGGCGGAGTCGAAATCCCAGCCTGGATACTGTCAGAAATGGCCATGGAGCCAATCGCGACAGAACACGAAAGATTTCTTCGAAGATTCCTTTACTTGCTTGCTACGCGCAGCATCGCGTCGATACAATCCAGACGTACGATCCCATGACGCTCATCTCCTTTGGCGTCTCCCTTTCCCGAAGGGTCATTCCCCATGCGCCACATGTATCCATCCGTCTCGTTGCGTGCGCTGACAATCACCTTCGTGTCTGTTTGTTTTCTCATCGAGGAATCGAGCGGTCAAAGTGCGTTTTCGCCTTGTGATAAATCCGAGATCGAGACGCTGGTCATGGATTTTGGCATCAATGCCGAGCGAAAAAATCACTTTGGGTACAAAGCCGATGTAAAGCTTGAGCAGGATGGTTTTACAGACCAGAGAGAGTCTGGCACTACGACATGGGATGTTCTGTGGTTTGAAGACCGAAAGTCAAAGTCGAAACGTCAGGATGTTTTGAATGTGCTTGCCAACCCAACGGATACGTCTTATTGGGTTGTGGCAACGACCCACAAGGGGAAGTTCAATGTATCGATGGGCGACCGGACCTTAATTAACCAATCAGTCCCGAGTGCTGGGCTTTCGCCTATTGCCGAGGATCCGTGGATGGCCCCTATCTCCGAACCGCGTCTTGTTGAGATGGGAAAAGCGGGGCGCCCCGGTTATTGGGCAGATTTGTTGTCGATGGACAAGCTACTCTGGTGCGAATCAAACGGTCGATTAACAAGGGGGGAATGGCCCCTCGGTGAAGGACAGTATAAAACTTATGTGCAAGTCTATTTTGATAGTGCCAAAGATGGAATGCCCGTTTTAACTCGATTTGTCATCCCAACGGACTACGAGAAGCGATTCGCGAAGTTTGGGAAAAGATATAGTTGCGAAATCAAAACGAAGTGGCTCAAAGAGGGTGACATTTATATGCCCCTTTTAGTAGAGACAGCGATTGAAAACTATTCGACCAAGGGCGTGTTCAGATCAACTATGGATTACACTGTGGAGTACAGTTGGAAATCTAAGCTAGTTACGGAAAAAGGTGTCGATCCAACCGTGTTTGAACATGCCAAGATTCCGAGTGAGGATTTGTTAGACATGTTTGATCGTTAATTGGTTGCGGGATGTGTTTTGCAGCGATCTTGGGTTGCTTGCATCTTTCCCCCATCCACTTGTCGATCGGTTCACTGGCGACCACCAACCGCTAACTGCCAAAGTCCTCATTGTAAATTTTATCAATGCCAGACCAAGCATGTCCGTGAACGTCGGCTGCCTGCATCCCCCCCCCCTAAAAGCCCTTCATGCGATGGCTCAAGTCGCCATGTCCTCCTATTCCTGCAACGCGCCCTTAAATCGAGCAAACGTGTACCTATGAGAGCGATCCTTATCTTACCTTGCGGCGATGGTGGCTTTTCAGATTGGCATAGTGCCGCTTCTCGCCCAAGACAATGCTTGCGATCTCATGCTACGCGTTCTCGAAGAGCGAACGGAACCGATACGGTATGAATTCGAATTTGAGCTCCGGGAGAATTCGTTTACTGCAGTTGCTTCGGAGAAACCGACAGAATATGGCCTTTTGAAGGTAACCAAAGGGAAGGTAAAGTGCGATGAACTAGCGGATTTCTATTACATGGAGATGGAATCGGAGATAATTGACGTTCTCGCGGGTTCCAAACTGGAGGAGCAGATCATCGGAGACAGTGCACGAAGCTTCACGGATTACCCAGCCATGCGACTGGTTCTGCCTGACCTACATCTTGTTGTGGACCCACGAACAGGTGAGGTACAGCGGGTTGATTCTCTTAGGGTGAGCGTACACTGACCGGTTCTTGATTTTCCCGACCTGGTCGGTTTCTGTCGTGTAGTTTTCTGCGTTCGATCAACGTTTTCACTCGTACGCAAGGAACTCATCTTGGCTCGACCATCTTCTGCTTCTCGCTCCCAACGATGGGCGCAGCATCTCGCGGATTTCGACCGCTCAGGACTTACCGTAACCCAATTCTGCGATTCCATCGGTTGTTCCGTTCCAACCTTCTATAACTGGAAGCGCAAGCTTGGCAAGGCTCCGGTCCAGCCAGCGTTCTTGCGAGTTCAATCCGTGGATGCTGTCGACTCTGCGATCGAAATCAAGCTCCCAAGCGGCGTGCTTTTGCGTCTACCCCTTAGTGCGATTGCCTCGCTCTCTGATATTCTCGATCAGGTGGCATAGTTACCATGCTCGCTCTCAACCCTTCAGTTCCCATTTACCTGCATACCGAGCCCATCGATATGCGCAAGAGCTTCGACGGTCTCTTCGGGATCATTAAGAATGACTTTCAGCGCGACGTGCGCGATGGTGGCTTGTTCATGTTCCTGAACCATCGCCTGAATCGGATCAAGCTCTTGTACTGGGACACCGATGGAATCGCTATTTGGATGAAGCGATTGGAGAGAGGCTGCTTTCAGCGCCAGTTCGAAGCGCCGATGGGAAGCATGTCGTGGTCTCGTCCGCCGAGCTGCAGTGGATCCTTACGGGAGTCGAACTCAGCTCTGTGAAGAAGAGAATGCGCTACGTCCCTCCGGCCCGCGATTCTCTAGAAGCAATCTCTGCTTGAAACGGAAACAATTCCTGTGTTTTTAGGCAATTTCACTTCTGTCCCCTCTTGCGCTTTTTGGGCCTCGCGCTATAACACCATCATGCAAGACGCGAACGAATTACCGAACGATTTGAGCACCGCACAAGAAGTGATTCTTGTGCAATCGAACGTTCTCGTAAAGCAAAAATCCGAGATCGATACGCTCAAAAAATCGCTCGAAGAAGCGCTTGCTGAGATCCGCTTCCTGCGCACCGGGAAGAAGCGAGAGAAGTTCATCAACGCAGACCAATATCTCTTGGAATTCGAGGATGACAAGGAGTTGCAAGAGGCGCTCGAAGCTGCCAAGAAGGAAGCGGAAGCCGAGGTAGAGCGCATCACCTATACGCGCAAGAAGCAAGCTGTCGCGAAGAAGCCAAATAGTGACAAGTTCCCGCCACACTTGCCGCGTGAGGTCGTGGAAGTGGAGATCCCTGATGCGTTCCAACAACGCGTTGACTCTGGCGAGCTGATCGTCAAACGCTATGAAGTCACCGAAACCCTCAAGCACATCCCGTCGAAGCTTGTTGTTCTCCAGTACAAGAAGCCTGTTCTGGCTTACGCCAACTCCCCCGAACGCGAGCTGAACGTCGAAGAAGAAGTAAATCTTGGGGAAAAGGGCCGCTACCACCCTTCCGTGGCTGCTCAAGTGATCCATGGCAAGTTCGGACTCCATCTCCCCTATTACCGTCTCCAAGACATGTTCGCCTCGTCAGGGTGGACCCCAAGTCGATCTACCCTGGATTACCTGGCAGATCTAACTCATGATGTTTCGGAAAGGCTGATCGAAGCGATGCGAGCCAGACTCATGGCCTCTCGTTGCTTGGGGCTTGATGACACGCACGTCAAGCTGATCATGCCCAAGGAGATACCCGACGAAAAGGAGGCTCTGCAAGACTCCCGAATACAGCGACTCCTTGAGAAGATGAAGGAGGCTCAAAAGGAAAAGAAAGATAGCCTGGATGCCAAAATGTGGGGCTACTCCGGCTTCGACACAACAGCTCCTTATGATCTCTTCGACTTCCGAGTCTCGCGGCATCGCGATGGACCTGCAGAATACTTGGAAGGGTATACCGGGCATGTGATGGCAGACTGTTATTCGGGCAACATGAGCGTGATTCTTGCGCCCGGGTCGAAGATGACCCGCATGGCGTGCTGGTCGCATGCGCGCCGTCATGTCTACGAACATCAATCCAACGATCAGAAAGCCGCATCGCTCCCTCTTGCGCTGATGAACCAGCTTTACGATATCGAGCGTCGCTGCGCGCAGTGGAGCGATGAAGCACGAGGAGAACTGCGAGCCAAAGAATCGCGAATGATACTCGATCGACTCCGCGACTGGCTCGATGGCCCGTTGGCACGAAGCGTGTTACCTGCGAGCAAGCTTGGTGGCGCGCTCAACTATGTGCGCAACCACTGGGATGCGTTATGCGTATACGCCACCGACGGCCGCCTGCCGATCGACAACAATCAAGTCGAAAGGCTCATGAAGCGAGTCGCGATTGGGCGCAAGAACTGGCTGTTCGTCGGAAGCATGCGAGCCGGGATACGCAATGCAAGCCTCATGAGTCTAGTTGCCAGTGCGCAGCGTCAGGAGATTGACATTGGGATGTACTTGGAGAGTGTGATTACACACTTGCTACGAGGGACAGCGCGCGTGGAGGAGCTGCTACCGGATCGCTGGAAGGCAGAGCACCCGGAAGCTGTGCGCACCTATCGGGAGCAGGAGCGTCGCGATAAGGCTGATAACGCAACGGCCCAAGCTGCGAAGCGTCGAATGCGAAATCAGCTTCGCAAATCGAACTAGCGAACAGAGCGCCACGACGCAACCCTACCCGCGAGAAAATCTCAGAGAGCGTCGTGTACGCTCACCCCGCTCGCGACCTTTACGTGAGCGATCTGTTCCGGAAGCGAGTCTCGCATGTTGAGTCACGGGGGCTGCCGTGGTACATCCTTAGTGCGAAGTCTGGGCTGGTGAATCCGTCGACGCCTCTTCGGCATTACGACCAAACGATGGCGGATCTATCCGGTATCGAGAGGGCTGAATGGCACCTAGGGGTGGCGAATCAGTTGATGACGGAGTTGCACTACGAGTTCGGATCTCCTGATCTTTCCTCGGTGTTGATTGAGATCCATGCTGGCGTTAAGTATTGCGAACCGTTGGCTTCGATTCTCTCACTCTTCGGCGTGAGCATTACGAAGCCGGTGGCGAGGTTGGGGATCGGGCAGCAGTTGTCGTTTTATTCCACTGCAAAGGAAGCATGATGTTTGACCTGGTTCATTTGGCGATGAGGCGTGCTGTCGCCGAGTTTGGTGGCAAAGATGGAGACAAGGTTTTCAACGCTGCGGGGTTCTCTGTCGCGTTTGCTGCCTTGGCCCGAATTACGAATGGGATCGATGGCTGTGTTGTGGAAGCGATGTTATGCGGCCGGGGTGACGTCGAGCAGTTGAGCGGTGGTGCTCATTATCGCTTGATCGAATCCCGAGTGGGTGGGGCGGTCGGCGGGATAGAGGCTGGCTTCGCGCCGCATCAGTTGCGGGTGGTTCGAGAGAAATTCGAACTGGACGAGAAAATCGAAAAGCTTGAGTCCTTTTGTAAGACTCAATTATTCCAGTCGCTTCATCCAGACGAGCGGCAGCGGCTTTATCAACAACTTGAAGCGATGGGCGAGTACAGCCGTATCCTCGGAGAGCGTATTAACTACTTTTCACGGAACTGAGGATCGGAGTCAACGCGGGACGCTTTTGCTTCTTGTTGGCTACGCTGAAACACGTGCGAGGCCGGCCTGTCTTTTGTCTAGGCTCAGCGCTCAGTTGATCAAGTGAATCTAACGCAAGGCAAGACCATGGCGGAGAACAGCAAGATAGAGTGGACCGATCATACGTTTAATCCATGGCTGGGCTGCACGAAGGTCAGCCCAGCATGCAAATTCTGTTATGCGGAACGCGACATGGATCACCGATACGGCAAGGTCAAATGGGGAGATAAGGGCACTCGAATCATTACCAGTGAAGAGAATTGGCGGAAGCCTTTGAGATGGAATCGAGAAGCAGGCGAGAAAGGAATTCGTTACAGGGTGTTTTGCGCGTCGCTCGCTGATGTTTTCGAGGATTGGAAAGGTCCGATTCATAACCATCGCGGCGAGCAGATTGATTCAACAATGGACGATATTCGTCGCGATCTATTTGAATTGATTGACGCAACGCCAAACCTCGATTGGTTGCTGTTGACCAAACGACCAGAACGGATTCGGGCGAAGTGGCATCCATTCAATTGGCAAACACCAAGCGACGTCCCTCACCGACCAAACGTTTGGCTTGGTACGTCTGTGGAGTCTAGTTCTTGCCTTTCTCGCGTCGACACGCTGAAGGCGTCGGGCGGATTGGCTCCTGTTCTGTTTCTTAGTTGTGAACCGTTGTTAGGTGCGTTGCCTACTCTCGGTGAGCACATTGATGGAATCGACTGGGTGATTGCCGGTGGCGAAAGCGGACCAGAGGCAAGGCCAAGCAATCCCGATTGGTTCCGATCCATTCGAGATCAATGCGAGATGCACGGAGTGCCTTTCCATTTCAAACAGTGGGGCGAGTGGGCTCCATATGGCGACCTGACTTACGATCGATGTAAGTCAGTTGACACACACGCATTCGATGAAGAGGCATGTGTGTCTCGTGTAGGGAAGCATGCGGCGGGAAGATTGCTGGATGGCCAATTACACAATACTTTTCCGAAACGCATTAACACTGTGGCTGCAGATTCCACTCATTGGTAACCCAAAACAAGATACTTTCAACGAGCTCACTGTGACTAACTGCAGAACGTCTCGGAGCGCGCACTACTCGCAAGATCAACAAAACCCGTAACTGCCACCCCTCAAAAAGCCTCAGAAAAATTTTGCATTTTTTCTTGACAAACCATACGACTCCCATAAAACAAGAGAACCTTAAAATCGCCTTTTAGCCCGACGGAGACCGCCCATGTCTATCATTTGGCAGATGATCCTTTCCATTGGTACGTTCTGCTATGTTGCAAACGAATCTTTCGTCGTCCCGATTGCCGGCGCTAGCAAAGTCGTTTTTCCGGAACTTGTTGACGGCTGCGAACAAGTATTCGCAGTCGAAATCGCAAACAATTCAGAAAAACAAATAGAGGACGTTAAGGGTACGGTGAGCTGCGGATGCTTAAGTATTGACATTCGCGAGACCTCAATCGCCGCTAACGAAAAAATTCATGCCAAAATACGTGTGCGTCCCAATGATAAACCAATCGGTCAGTTTATCCGTTTTTCGGGAGTCGTCGATTCAAAAGATACGCAGCTTGGAGAAGTTAACGTTATTGCGAAGGTAAGGCATCCGTATGAGATTAACAAGAAAAGTTTTATGGTTGGAGAAGAGAGCTTCGGAGCCTGTAGTCTAGATCTGAAACCGAGCGATGGGATCGAAATACAAAAGATTGAATATGTATCTGATTCCGATGCAGTGAAAGCAATCTGGGCTAAGCCATTTACGGTATCCTTTTCCCAAAAACATAAGGGACCATACGATCACCGAACGATTTTCCCAAATGATTTCGAACGCTCAACTCTAGTCGTCCACTTCAGGTGCGGTACGCTGATAGGGAAAAAATCAGAGGAAATTGTATTCTCAAAGCCTCGACGAGCGCAGATATTCCCGTCGTTAGTCGAAGCACGTCGCGAAGAATTTAAAATCGCCTTCAATTTTCTACTTTCAAATTACGGAGGGTCTTCAGAGTCGCTTGCAGTAATTATTCAACTCGATAACGAGACTATTGAATGCGATTTGACCGCGAAGCCTATAGGTGGTTCGAAACACTTTTGCTCTGCTTCGATTTTGCCAATTCATTTCACGAAAGGGCAATAGGCAAGAGCGATGGTCGTAGACGTCGAGACAAAAGAGCCGATTGGCGAATTTACTTTATTCACCTCTGAATAGAAAGCTTAATTGTACGCGTAGAAAATTGTATTTGGCCTTTTTCATAGCTCCCTTTTTTGCCGAGTGTGTCTCTGGAACTTTAGTGGCGCTCGATGGCCCTGGTGAATCAGGAAGAATCGTCATAAATGATGCGAATTGTCTTGACGGGGTGCCCGTCATGGTGAACTGCGAGGTACCGGAGATATCCAATTGTTCCCTTCCCACGTGTACTCCTGCCGGCGTTGGTGGCTGCTTTAATGACATCCCAGGCGATCTACCGGACGTAACTGCGTTTTTTCGCTATGAAAGCGAGGGACAGGGGGCGATTATCCCTACAATCGGTTCGGGCAACGTATACAAAGCTGTAAAAAACGGAAACGGAATTCTCTGCTACACAAAAACACCCTGTTATTGCGAAATCCAAGAAGGCGAAGACTCTGGTTTTTGCCTTGCACTGGAAGACTTTAAACAAGAGTACTTCATCGCTCAATATTCTTTGAATCTCGATCTGCCATGCCCACAGATTGAAAACCCAGGACCCATGGAGTAATAACTAGTACATGAAGTATTCGCGAGGCTTAGTGAAGCCACGCAGTATTGCAAAGCAATCTAATGTTATCGGAGTCATTTCCACACCTCTGATATACCTCAGAGGTATATTCCGAACTCGATGCTATCCGCGATTCGATTTATTTTCCTCTTTGGATAGGGTTTGTGCATGTTACGGCTCATAACAACATTCTTGGTTGGTTTGATTTGTTCACGAACTGCACTACCTCAAGATTCGGCGGAGAGTCGAATTGGAGATTTCCTCGTCCGATCGGGTGTATTTTTGCAAGATTCGATGTTCGATTTCCGTGTCGAGTCATTAAGCGAGAATGGTACACTTGGCATAGGTGGACGGCGAGTTTTTGGCCGTGCATTTTACTGGAACAATGGAATGAACAACCGAATTGACTCCGTTGTGCTGGGGCTTTCAACTCAAGCTATCGATCGACATTCAGCCAAGGAGTCAACGCTTCTCCTCGATACAGTTGCTTACAAATTTCCCCACGCCTCGATTGTGCCGCCACAGAAATTTGAGGTAAAAGCTCGAGTCACCAAGATGACGCGTTCGGCTAGTTTCTATGATCCGTTCACTCTTTCGTCTTGCAGTGTAGTATCGGTTTTATCGCAGCGAGCGAAGCCCATTTTCATGCTAGACTATAAAGTGCTCGAGGAGTCTGAGAATTCCGAAGGTCGTTTCGAAACATGGCTGGTTTTTAGTGAAAACCTTTCTGGTGCACGTGTTGTCTTCTCTAAAGAGGTACCTTGGGCCCCTGAATTGCTGGAGTTCCGTTTTAACCCGAAGAGAAGCGCCGTCGAGAAAAGAAAAGTCGTCACCGTTTCTGACCTGAAATCTTGGAATTTGTTGCGACGAACAAGCTCCAAATGGACGGAGGTGCAACCTGGCCAGATTGCACCAATGCTTGTTCGTCAAGATGCGGACGGACAGGGCAATAGGACAACTACGGAGTACAGTTTTAAGAACTTTAAGAAGATTTCGAAAGAAGATCGCGAGTTGCTAAGGGAAGAGAACTTCACCGCAGACAAGTTATTGGGTGGTACCGATTTCCAGAAGATTTTCGAGTTGTTCGAAGGAGAGACTTCCGTGCCAAAATAGCTTGACTTGCTATTTCAGAGAGTATATTGCACTGTATGTCAATCAGTCGATGCTATCACATTAATATTCTATGGACGTCGAGTTTATTCGCAGTACCAGCTTGCATGTTTAAAACCAATCCCACATTTTTACATAGCTATGAATAACGCGGCGCTAATCGCTTTTGGATTCCTTGAGTGGAGCTCGGTGTTGACCCGTCGAGTTTCAACGATGAATCGAGCGACGCGGGCTTCAACGTCTGGCAATCGGGTCGAAGGATCGTTAGGTTTCGGGACTACAAGGCTCGTTTTAAGCTTCTTTCACCATTAGCAAATGACGTGAAGGCTGGTCTTCGCGTTGCGGCAAAACAGAGAGATGCTAGACCGGATCGTCGAAGACGATCGAGGCGAAACGCCCCGGGGCTGTATTATAGAAGTATAGCGCGTCATGTTCGGTGCTCCAACGGTTGAACGCGGCAGTCACCATGGCCACCGCTACCGAACACTACAACCGAAACCAAGACCACGCCGGGGTTGAAACGACTGGTGCTGCCGTACGCTTACAAATAAGTCGGCCATTGCGACCGGAGATTCCGCGTGGTCGTGGTTGGTTCATCTTGACCCTGCTGGTCTGTCTCGCGTGCGTGAGCGTACACTGACCGGTTCTTGATTTTCCCGACCTGGTCGGTTTCTGTCGTGTAGTTTTCTGCGTACGATCAACGTTTTCACTCGTACGCAAGGAACCTATCTTGGCACAACCATCTTCTGCTTCTCGCTCCCAACGATGGGCGCAGCATCTCGCGGATTTCGACCGCTCAGGACTTACCGTAACCCAATTCTGCGATTCCATCAGTTGTTCCGTTCCAACTTTCTATAACTGGAAGCGCAAGCTTGGCAAGGATCCGGTCCAGCCAGCGTTCCTGCGTGTTCAATCCGTGGATGCTGGCGACTCTGCGATCGAAATCAAGCTCCCAAACGGCGTGCTATTACCGCCTCCAAGACATGTTCGCCTCGTCAGGGTGGACCCCAAGTCGATCCACTCTAGATTACTTGGCAGATCTAACTCATGATGTTTCGGAAAGGCTGATCGAAGCGATGCGAGCCAGACTCATGGCCTCTCGTTGCTTGGGGCTTGATGACACGCACGTCAAGCTGATCATGCCCAAGGAGATACCCGACGAAAAGGAGGCTCTGCAAGACTCCCGAATACAGCGACTCCTTGAGAAGATGAAGGAGGCTCAAAAGGAAAAGAAAGATAGCCTGGATGCCAAAATGTGGGGCTACTCCGGCTTCGACACAACAGCTCCTTATGATCTCTTCGACTTCCGAGTCTCGCGGCATCGCGATGGACCTGCAGAATACTTGGAAGGGTATACCGGGCATGTGATGGCAGACTGTTATTCGGGCAACATGAGCGTGATTCTTGCGCCCGGGTCGAAGATGACCCGCATGGCGTGCTGGTCGCATGCGCGCCGTCATGTCTACGAACATCAATCCAACGATCAGAAAGCCGCATCGCTCCCTCTTGCGCTGATGAACCAGCTTTACGATATCGAGCGTCGCTGCGCGCAGTGGAGCGATGAAGCACGAGGAGAACTGCGAGCCAAAGAATCGCGAATGATACTCGATCGACTCCGCGACTGGCTCGATGGCCCGTTGGCACGAAGCGTGTTACCTGCGAGCAAGCTTGGTGGCGCGCTCAACTATGTGCGCAACCACTGGGATGCGTTATGCGTATACGCCACCGACGGCCGCCTGCCGATCGACAACAATCAAGTCGAAAGGCTCATGAAGCGAGTCGCGATTGGGCGCAAGAACTGGCGTGCGCCTGATGTACTGAGCCGAACATCGGGACGATTACTAGGCTCAGGAGGCCTTGTTGGTAATGTTCGAAGAACCGTGGCCGTCTGATCGGTCATTGTATCTAGGGAGTAAGTTGACTGACTGCGTGAGTCTGTCGGCGAAATAGCTCTCCCGAGAATGTGGGACACAGGTAAAGTCTCAAAGCCGTGGTAGTTCTGCTAGATAGAGTCCGTGCATGGTTACTTTCAGAAATCGACGAACTCCTTCGGGAAATTGCGCCCTCATCTCTGCTAACACTGAGACTGTCCGGAGGTGGAAGCCCGGAATAGGAGATGATTCGGAACGACTGAACACCTTAGCCAGTGGCGAACGGTCCAAGCGATCGGTAACGATCGTGGAAGTTGCTCGAGTGATCAGTTATCGAGTGATGTTTCGAAGGAGCAGCGGACCGCTGTTGGGAGTAAGAACGTCGAAACCTAAACGCGGATGCTTGAGTACCAACAAGGGAACCAGGGAAGCTCGCTGGAGTAGGGTGATCGCGCAATCACCTCGGCCCGCGCCGAGACAGATTTCACCTATGAGGCCAGCGAGTGGCGGAGTCGCCGTAGTAGTCCGATATTGGGAAAGCCAATTGCATGGCGAAGGGCGACAGGTAGTGTCGTTTTGGAACGCGGAAGCGTTGCACCGGGAAAGTGATCGATCTCTGATCGAACGCCGAACCGGGAATCGGGAGGGTTCTCGATGAACGTGGAAGTTGTCCAAAGAAGATTGTGGGAACAGTCCAAGCAACATCGGAGTCTCCGGGAATCAAGTACGCCTCTCTTCCCCGTCGATCCGTACGAAGGAAGAGTCCGCGGCCTGATGGACCTGATGCACCAACCGCAATGGATTGCGGCGGCGTGCGACCGAGTGCTTGTTCGTTCCCGCGGCAAAGTTTCGCCAATTTCGCTCAGGCCAATCACTTGTTTAACTTGCAGACCTTATGTTTGCGATGCCACAAGTTGAAGCATGGCGCGAAGTCATCAAGACACTCTGGAAAGCCGGATGCAGGGAAAGCTTGCACGTCCGGTTTGGGGTTGGGGCCCGGGTGAGACTCCCGGGCCTACACCACTGTTCGTCGGAAGCATGCGAGCCGGGATACGCAATGCAAGCCTCATGAGTCTGGTTGCCAGTGCGCAGCGTCAGGAGATTGACATTGGGATGTACTTGGAGAGTGTGATTACACACTTGCTACGAGGGACAGCGCGCGTGGAGGAGCTGCTACCGGATCGCTGGAAGGCAGAGCACCCGGAAGCTGTGCGCACCTATCGGGAGCAGGAGCGTCGCGATAAGGCTGATAACGCAACGGCCCAAGCTGCGAAGCGTCGAACGCGAAATCAGCTTCGCAAATCGAACTAGCGAACAGAGCGCCACGACGCAACCCTACCCGCGAGAAAATCTCAGAGAGCGTCGTGTACGCTCACACACTATGTGTCGGTATAAGCGGGGGCAAACAATCGTTGTGATGCACGACGGTCAACCGTCTCTCTGGAACTGCGAAGCAGCGTACCAAGAGGGATGGGACAAAGTAGAAATCCTGGATCTTCTTCATGTTCTTCCACGTATCTCGGCATCGGCGAAGATCATTTGTCCTGAGGAGGGTAAGCGTACGCTTACCCCGTACCCCGCAAACACCCCTAGGACCGTCATCGCCTTGAACTGAGGGTTCGCTGCCTCGAGTATTCTGTGGATCTCATCAGGCTTAAATAGCTTCTTGGGCTTCGACGCCTTATCTCGGCGCATGACAGATCTACTTGGCCGGACAAAGTCAGGGCCAAATTTGATTGGAATCGATATCACCCCTGTGTCGAAGAAGTACTTGCATAGCACTCGAATGCGTCCAATCTTATTCCCCGTCGTGTGTACTGCGTACCCTGTCATCGCATGTCGCAGCTTTGTGAAGTGCGCAGATCGCATCGCACCGAGCGGTATCCCGGGCCCCAGGATCCCAATCATCCACTCGACCTCCTGTTCATAGTCTTGGAGTGACCGCTTAGAGAGCTCGCCCGCATCATGCCTGGATCGTCGACTGCGCAAGAATGCGTCACAAGCGTCCCGAAGCTTCAAGCCGCCATCGTCTGGCTTCGGGTCGACCCCATTCGAAGGTCGTCGACAATTGCAACGTACTCCTGCAAAGCCTCGGTTGGGGTCGCCCACCGTTTTCCAAATTGGTACTGTTTGCCGTTGATACGCTTAACTCAGTAGCCCATCTTGTGGGGCGTCAAAGGAAAATCTGGACTGGGCTTGATCAGGGGTTTGTTCATCGGTTACACTCCTCGTCGGTACGGAACACATCGGCTCAACACTCTTCCAACGAAGTGGTTGCGAGTGTGATGTGGAGTGTAACCCTAAAACGGTCCCACTCAAAAGTATCGAAAAACCCTGCAAATTCATTGCTCGGCTCCGTAGCCAAGTGGCTAAGGCAGCGGATTGCAAATCCGCCATCGTGGGTTCAACTCCCACCGGAGCCTCTCTCCAAAAACCCAGTGCTAGCTTTCAAGCTGGCGCTGGGTTTTTTCGTGTTAAGACGGGGTTTTTGCGTGTCACGTTGGGGTCTCCCCCAAGCTGGGGCTCACGAATCAGCGGCACTTGAAGCAGAGACACACTCCAAGGCCTTGTTTTAGGGACACCGACCGGGCCGAGAATTGTTAGGAAGCGATGGCTAACTGTCGGCCGATCGCTTTTCGCAAACGGGCTTCTTCTGCCGGCTGGTGGAGAAACCAATCGACGCACCAAATACGATGGACCGGCCAACCACGTTCTTGGAGTACCTCATTGCGAATGCGGTCGCGATCTCGAGCGGATTTGGCCTCGCGATATCCGGTCCCATCCGATTCGATCGCGATCAAGTATTCGGTTGGAGCATTGGGGTGCCGCACCGCCACATCGAGGAAGCAGCCCGAAACTCCGACGCGGAAGACAGGTTCTAACCCCATCGACCGGACTACGCTCGCGACAGCTTGCTCCAAAGGAGTCTCGGGGTATCGCGACAGGGGTGTCGTGCGGTCGACGGCAAAATCGGATTGGATGAACTGGAGGAAGTCACGCAGCGCGCGGACACCGCGACTTGTATTCCCGCCGGCAGCGATTTGATCGAAGCGAAGGGACGAGAACACCTCCATCCGTTTTCTTGCCCTGGTTACCAAAACATTCAATCGGCGCCACCCCGCATCGAAGTTGATTGGGCCGAATCGTTGGAACACTTTGCCCGTCGTGACATCTGGTCCGTACGTATACGAAAGAAACATCACGTCCCGCTCATCCCCCTGGATGCTCTCTAGATTCTTAATAAAGAGTCCGTCATGGCGGTCACTCAGCCGAGCCACGGCTTCGGCTGCGCGAGGGTCTCGTCGACAAATCATGGCAACTTGGTCATCGATCCATTCGGCTTGTGTTTGATTGAATGCTGCGACCCCGAGAGACTCATCCGAATGTTCCCATGCATGATTGACAATTGCCTGCGCGATTACTTGTCCTTCTCGCTCATTGATTCCTTGAGAGAATCGACCATCTTCGACAAAGTGGCTGCGAATTCCATAACCCGCATCCGGGCCTTTGGGGGAAGGAAAGACGACTAAATCTCCGTCATAGAATTGGTCGTTGGAAAAACGAATCAAGTGCTCGTGCTGGCTGCGATAGTGCCATCGCAATCGGCGACAAGGTTGGAATGCTCGCATGGCCACTTCCAAAATCGATTCAGCACGATCGAATTGCGTTTGGTCCGCTTCCTCGTCTTCAGCAATCTGGCGGTCAAAGAATTGGGTAGGGGGCAATTGTTTTGGATCTCCCACCACCACAAGTTGCTTGGCGCGAAGAATAGCACCGATGGCATCTTCCGGCTTGATCTGCGAGGCTTCGTCCATGATGACGAGATCGAAGGAAATCGACTCGGCAGGAAGATAGCGGGCGAGAGATAGAGGGCTCATCAGGAAACAAGGCTTCAACGCTTGCACGGCGTTTCCTGCTCGGGACATCAGGTCGCGGATCTTGCAGTGTCGCAGTTTCTTGCTGACTTCATGCTTGATCAGTCCAAGCTCTGTAAACTCGCCGACCCGGCCTCGATTCGTACCGATTGGAACGGGTCGCTGGATGAGATTCCTCTGTATATCTTGGGACTTGAGCGCCTGAAACGCGAGGTCGTGTTTCTGATAAGCGGCGATAGCGTCCTCAAGTTCGGTGCGAGTAAACCTTTGCCCCCATGTCGAATCGGAAACGGCAGCCTCTGCAATCCGCTCGAGAAGCGTCAGTTCGAACCCATCCCCCAGTTGTTCCGAAATGGGTTCTTGTTCGAAAGCTTTCCACACGAAGGCGTCGCATTGGCTTCGTTTGCATCGAGCAATGGTTCGGCAAACTCCAAACCAAGCTTCGAGTCGTTCGATCTGAGATTCGAGGCGGTCCATGGGCCCGATGAGATCGTCGTTCAACTCCCCCTTTAAGTCTTGTTCATGTGGCTTGGACCAATGTGCCCAACCCGGGTTCATTTCCGATGTGGTTCCGATGAGCCCGCGGATCTCATTCCACCGAGTTGTCGCGGTTGCCACTTCCGATGCTATCCGACAAAGGGATTCGCAAAGCCGCTCCGCGCCCATTCGATCGAGTTGGCGAATGGCATCCATTCCGAGTCCGAGGGCTTGGAAATCACGGAGCCACTCAATCTCCCTCGCGATCGAACCTCCTTGGTATCGAACATAATTCCATATCAAATGTCGTTTGGGATCCTGCGACTCGGAAAGAACCGATGCGCGTTCACAAGCGTTGCGACGCTCGGTCCAATTGCTAAGAATCTGTTCGAGTTCCGAAATGGGAGAGGACTTTCCGACACCTGCGAGGTTGGCAAATGCAGCCAATTGCTGAATGCCCAACCCCCACTGCGCCAGTTGATGATCCGCTTGTTTCCAGCCCCCTTGGCTCAAGGATGTATTGGGAGAGACAAGTCGCATTGCGATGGGGGAATCAAATTGAAGGCTCCATTGATCCCATGCTCGGAGGAATTCCTCCCAATCCATTTTCTCTTGTATTCTGGATTGCAGTGAGCGAAATCGATTCGCTTGATTTGCATCGGCACCAAACGATTGCAGACGAGCCACTCGCTCCCAGATTTGGGAGACCAGATCCCAATCGGTGTCCTCCTTTTGATAGAGCGATCCAAGACATCGCATCCATTCTGGTCGGTTAGCGAACTCGATTCGCTCCACCTCAAACGACCTCAGCAATTCCAACGAATGGATCATGCGAGAGATGCCACAAAACCTAGGAAAGCTCGCAAAACCTCGGATGGTCTGAAGGGTTGTGCGATACGTGGAGTCCAAAAGTCGCCACCAACGACTCGAGTATTGTTTCAGCGACTCCAGCAAGCGTCTCAACTCGTCCACATGAGGAGTCCTATCGAGTTGAAAGTGTTTTTCCAGTTCTCGCCGCCTCGTTTGCAGTTGCTGGTTTGTTTCAAGAGCAGCAGCGATGGATCTCCTCGTAGATTCGAGGAACCATTCTTGTGGAATTGATTCGAGACCGTTCCAGACGGGTTCCCCCAGCAAGGCCAGCATCTTGGCCTTTCGAATCGACTCATCGATCCGCTCCAATGGCTCTTGGATCACGTCAGAAATGGTCTGCACATGATTCTGCAGCCTTTCTTGAATCGAGCGCGTCGTCGACACCCAGCTTTCAACGGCCTCCAAGGTGAGAACAGGAGCAGAGGGATCGAATCGTCTTAATAGCTCCAGAGCGAAGTCGTTGGGGATTCTAGAGTCGTCGTCCCTGTATTCTTTCCATAGCGGCCAGATCCGATCTAGCGTCGCTTCGCATCGAACCATGGTTCCAACGCAACCTTCCATTTCCAAAGCGATCGATTGCAATTCCGGATCGACTAGAGTTTCCCATGCGATTCCCGAACCTTGCTTATAGGAAGCTCCGAGTTCTTGGATGCGATCCGACGGCGGGTCGCTTAAAAAGAGATTCGATCGGTTGCGAGAACCAAGAAGATTATCGAGAGCTCGCCGTTCTTCGTCGATGGAATGTGCCAGAGCTCGCAGTTGGGAAATGCATTCTTTGACAGTGGTCAATCGGGAGGCAGAGAAATCCTCTGGAAAGAATCCAAACCATTCGCTCTGTGACGGGGACCCGAATTCATTGGCAGTGCGAGCGAACGCGTTTAGAGCCGTTTTGCACTCGTCCAACTCTTCTCGCGAGAGGTTTAGATCCAATTCGGTGGATTGTAATGACACCAGCCCTTGCTGTCGCAAGGGAATCATGCGCCACAACAATTCATGAAGTGGTTCGCGGTAGGGCCCCGACTCTTGGTTTGTCCAATTCAAATAAGACTCGATTGTCTCTTTTGCGCTCTGGATCTGTTCGCGTGTCTTGGACAATAGTGGATTGGGGGATGGAGATGGGCAGTTCAATCGCGTTGCGAGCGACTCGAAGACACACTTCGGTGCAACCGAATGTCCGTGCATTTCCAGGCAGTATGTTCCAAGCCCGATGCTGTTCAAGCGTTTGGCGACAACATCCAAGGCCGCGAGTTTTTCAGCAACAAACAGGACTCGTTTCCCCTGGTTCATCGCATGCGCAATGGCGTTGGCAATGGTCTGCGATTTACCTGTCCCTGGTGGTCCTTCGATGACCAGGCTCTTTCCTTCCGAGATATCGGCGATTGCGGAGTGTTGAGAGCTATCGGCATCGAGAGGGAGTTCGATCTGACAGGCCGAGCGGTGCGCATCGATCGCATAATCTTCTGCGTACAATGATGGCTGGGCATTTCCGATGGATCCCACCATCAGTCGATAGGGGAGTGCGTCCGATTTTAGAGCATCCGTCCGTTCCCAATTCTCAGGATGGATATCCGCGTACATAGAGAGTTTGTGAAACGAGAAGAACCCGAGGAGCATGGTCTCCGTAATTTGCCAACCTGGTTTGCTTTGTAATACCGGTTGGATAGAGGCGAAGAATGCGGAGGGCGTCTCATCCTCCGACCGATCGGGGAGTGTGAGGCGAAAGTCGGTTTCCAATTTTTTTCTCAGACTGGGATTGGTCTGCACATCGTCTTCATCCCAAGCTACAAAATATTCGAGTTCGCCAGATGGTTGAACTCGAGAACGAATTTCGACGGGGACCAGGAGGATTGGAGCAAGGCGATATTCGTCCGTGGTGGGAGCTTCCTCTTTCCATTTCAGGAATCCGACTGCGAGATGCAGGTAGTTGATACCCGTCTCTTCGATGATTGTCTTTGCATCGCGAGAAACACTTCTCAACAAATCCTCCAACTCCTCGGTTTGGTAAGGGGTATGGAGGTGTTCCTGTTCGCTATCGACTGAAAGCGGGTTGATTTTCATCGGTCTGAACTGTTCGACCAATCGATGGAAAACGGTATCGGGTTGTTGGCCTTCGAGCAGGACCGTCTTTCGTTTCCGAATCTTGTAGTTCAGCAGCGGATTGCGGAGGCTCAGGTCGAGCAGTTTGGATTGGAAACGCAGCAGTTCGCTTCGAATGTCGATCGCGTTTTCAGTCATAGTGATGAGCTTCGGTTGGTGTATTGGCTTTGTGGGTGCATCGGAGTTTCGAAGTCGGCCCGCATCGTAACCAGGGTGTGGATTGCGTAAGAGGAGGCACCATCGACGTTACGATTGGTATAACCGAAATAACAGGAACGTCCTTTTTGTGAAAGTTTGAGGAATAGGAAGACTGGACTCGATTTCGGTGACATTGTTGGTTGGACAAATTTTTAGGCATAGGGCCTAGAGTCCGTTTTGATTTCCATTCACCGAATTCGCCATGCGTTCACATTGCCTCCAAACGCTCGCGCTGCTATTCGCCATTATCCTCCCTATCGAGCCACTTCTGTCGCAGTCTGTGATTTCGAGGAACACATCCTCCATTGATTCCCAGGGCGGGTTGGAGCCTTATCGGGTCACGGAGGTCGCGACGGCGGAAATCGGATTAGTGCGAGAAATCTTCGTCAAGCGAGGCGAAACAGTCGTCACGGGAATGCCTCTTGGACGTTTGGACGATGAGCAGCAGAAGGTGGCGTTGAAAGAGGCAGAAGCTGACGCTTTGGCAACAGGAATGATCGAAACCGCCCGCAAGGAAGTCCAATTCAACGAGAAGCGAGTGGCTGTCACCCAAGCGCTCGTCGAGGATGGAAAGGCGAGCCCGAGAGAACTGGAACGCTATGTCATGGAGTGGGAAATTGCGGCGGCGAAGCTCCGCGCGCAGGAGGAGTCTAAGCAGATCGCCAAGGTCCGTCGTGAAAAGGCCATGGTCTCACTCAAAGATCGCACCATTCGAGCTCCACACGATGGATTGATCGACGAGATCTTTCGTGGGGAAGGGGAGTACATTGCGAGCAATTCCCCTTCATTCGTTCGTCTCATCGACGTCTCCCGATTACGAGCCACGTTCATGTTACCGGAGGAGTTGGCCGACAAATTTCGAAACCGTGTCGAAGCGGAGATCAGGCTACCGAGCCATTCCGTCGTTTCGGGAAAGATCGAGTATCTATCTCCATTTGCCAGTGCGGAGGGGAGAACCATCGTGATGACCGTTTTGATCGAGAATCCTGATCTATCCATTCGATCCGCTCATTGCGAGCTCGTACTGCCTTAGATGGAGATTCGAAGATGACCGATCCTCTCTCATTCCGAAAAAAGGGCGCAGAGTCCTGTCAAGATCCATCCTCCGATCTGTGCTCGACATTGATCGACGTCGATTCAACGCTCAGTCAGCTATCCAATGCCGGTGCGTTGCTCGAGGAGTCCCTCGATGCGAGCGAGCAGATTCTGCGAGAGTTAGCTGTTGGTTCGCAACTGGATGAAAGAGAAACCGGAGTCCATAGAATGGCGAATGGGGTCGCATCCCCTTCGCCGACGCCTCCAGGGTTGGACCCCATGGATCCCAATTTCCTGGACCGATGGCTTTCTAGTGCGAGCCAGGTCTTTGAGTCCGCCGTGGGTTTCGTTTTGGTGAATGCGACGGGAAAGATATTGGAGAGCTATTTCAAAGGTTTTGACAGTGTACCGTTGCGATTGCAGTCCGGGATGCTGACCAAGATTGCGAAGCAAGCCATTCTCGATTCGAGCGTTCTCTTGTCCGTGAGCAGCATCGCTGCAAACGATTCCGAGGACGATCCCACCACGCCTGCTTCGGGCAGCAACTCTTTTTGCGTCAACCTCAATCGGTTGAGTCAAATCACGAAGAGACCACTTCTCGCGTTCGTCTGGCGACTCCGTCATTCCTCAGGCATCGCCATGCTCATTGCGGATGCTTCGATCAACGCCGAAGAGAAGATTCGATTGGCGCAGATTGTGGAGCATCAACCCACAGAAGCGAGGTTGGTACGGTTAGAGCGTGAGCTCGACGCTTGGTATCTCATCAAACGATGCAAGTGGGCCATTCGTTGGTTTCATCGAGCGGACTGGATCAAATCGCACCCTCGAGCCTTTGCGATTCCCGCGATCTGTGCGGTATTAAGTCTCTTGTGCCCGGTTCCCTATTACCCCAAACGGGAATGTATTTTCGAGCCGGAATTCAAGCAGTTTGTTCCTAGTCCCGTAGAAGGCCGTATCGCGAAATGCCTGGTACGACCAGGGGATCGAGTTGAGGCAGGCCAGTTGTTGGCCAGTCTGGATGGCGAAGAGATGAAGCGTGAGCTCGCAACTGCGGAAGCGGAGTTGGAGGGAGCACAGAAGAAATTCAATTCGGCGATGGCATCAAAATCGTCCGGTGAACTGGGGCTTGCAAAGGTGGAGATACAAAAGTCAGAGGCCAAGATTCACAATCTTCGCGATCAATTGCAGCGGCTCGAAGTGAGAGCGACGACCGAGGGGGTGATCGTGCAAGGGGATTGGCAGAAGAGTGTTGGCATGCCTGTAACGCTCGGACAAAATCTATTTGAAATTGCAAAGCTGGAATCGATGACAGCGGAAGTGCATTTGTCAGCACAAGATCTGGGACAAATCACGGTAGGAGATCGCGTTGCGATCCGTACAGATGTATCGGGAGGCCATACGTTTGTTGGTGAGATTGGCCGCATCGAACCCCGCGCGAAGATCGAAGATACACAAGCGATCTTTGTTGCTGATGTGGTGATCAGCGATCCTCACTTCGAATTGCGACCCGGCATGAAAGCTAGTGCGCAGATCACGGCAGGCTGGCGATCCGTCGGATGGCTCCTGTTTTCTCGTCCCTATCGATGGTTCCTTAACCAGTGGGTCTGGTAGCCAGATGCAGGAGACCGGAATCCATGACTAACAAAAATCCTATTGTTCGCCTTCGACCTGAGGTGACATTCCATTGTTTATCGACTCGTCAAGGTGTGCGATATGTCGCGGAGGATCTGCGGCATGAAAAGTTTTGGCGTTTAGGTCCGCTCGAATACGAGCTATGCGCACTTCTCGATGGAGAGTGGCGGTTGCAGGAAGCCGTCGCGATCGGACGCAAACACAGTCGCGTCATCGGAGCGCAAGACCCTGGTAAGGTTCAAAAAACTCTCGTCTGGCTTATGCAAGCTGGCATCTTAGAACGAACTGACGAGGAATCGCCCGTCGCATCGCTCGAGCCTGCGATTGGTGAGCCTCCTCCAAAGCTTTTTGACCCAAGCTTTTTTCGTATCCCGATTTTGAATTCGGAGCAACTCGAAGCGATTACAAAACCTTTGCTTTGGTTGCTTTCCATTCCCTCCGCCTGTGTTGCCGCGTTGGTCTGGGGGATCGGGATCAGTTTTGCGATTACAGACTTTCACACGATCACATCTCTGAGTACGGAGCTCTTTGTACCGGGTAGCTATTGGTGGCTATTGCTTGCGTGGGTAGTCCTCAAAACGGTGCATGAATTAGGGCATGCCGTCGCGTGCACGCGAGTCGGGGCCAAGCCACGTTCTGCTGGGATTGGGTTTATGTTTTTCGCCCCATCTCCGTATGTCAACGTCACCAGCGTTTGGAGGATTGACAATCGCTGGTCTAGGATTCTCGTCAGCGCATCGGGGATGCTTTTCGAATGGACGATTGCCGCTGTCGCAGCGATCGGCGTTTGCACGCTCGAGTCATCCAATCTTCGGTACTTGTGCGCCTCGATTGTGACGATGGGAACCTTTTCAACTCTCGTCTTCAACGGAAACCCGTTGATGCGATTCGACGGTTACTACATTTTGATCGATTTGATTGGGCGTCCAAACTTGTGGCAGGACGCGCAGGCCACGGTGAAGCAGATTGGACGTCGGATGTTTTTTCGATCCGACCGGAACACACCTATTGCACCAATGTTGTTGCTATACGGTCTCTCAAGTTGGGTATCGCGTATGCTGACGATGCTGACGATGGGCTGGGGACTCTGGGTCGCTTGGGACGGTCTCGGTATGCTCGTAGTCGTCGCTTTTGCCTTGCTGTGGTTCATCGTACCCCGTTTTGTTACACGAAAGCCGTCAACACCATCGATAGGATGGCGAGCGATCTTGAAGGAGTTTCGGGAGCTTGATCCCCGAAAATGCAAACGAGCCGCAGTGTTATTCGCAGGCGTCATCGTTCTTGGCTTTCTTCCCTCACCCATGCAAATTTATTGGCCTGGCTGCGTCGATTTCATCGAACCCTCGGAGCTTCGAGTGGATGCTTCGGGGTTCGTGAAAGATGTTCTCGTGCACGATGGACAGGGGGTGCGGCAGGGGGACGAAGTCATTCGGATGGAGAATCCCGCATTGCAAATCGAATACGAGATTGCGGTGCAGATGAAAGAGTCCAGCGAGCGACGATGCCATATGCTTCGAGCGCAAAAAAAGGAGTCCGAACTACAAGCTGAAGAAGCGGTGCTGGAAGCACTGCGTTACCAATGCACGTCGTTGAAGGACAAGTTGGAATCACTCATCGTGAAGGCTCCGCGAGACGGTGTCTTGATGATTCGAGCGTCTCAGAATTTGAAGGGCAATTTCCTTGAATCAGGCAGCTCGATCGGATTAGTGGTCGATCCTACCAAGCTTGAGGTACGCGCTACCATTCCACAAGAAGCTTGGGAACGAGTCTCCGGTGCGAATGGGGAACCGATGGTGGTCCGACTATCGAATGGGGAGCGCTGGCAAGGCTCGGTGCTTCAAGTCCTCCCCCGATCGACTGACGTACTGAGTTTCGCAAGCTTGGGCGGTATCTTCGGAGGCCCCATTGCGGTACGCTCGGAGAAAGACGAGCAAGGCAAGGAAGAATACAAAACCGACAAACCGCGATTGGAAGTACGCGTTGCGATAAAGCCCAAGTCAACTACGTCATCCGCATGGAACACAACCATGGCTCGAAGCCTTCCACCGGCCGGCATTCATTGCTCGCTGCGTCTCGAACACGAGCGAGAAAACAGTTGGCAATCGCTTTGGAGATGGATCGATGCAGCCTTGAAATTTCAGTTTCGAGACGATCCGCGTGCATAGGACACAAATTCGGACACGCAAACCGCTTCGACGATAAGCTCGAAAATTCTACCTCGAAAGCCCATTGGACTTTGACGGTTGTATCGATTGTAGGGCCTTCGCGTGGTAAGACGTATCGATTATGCGGCTTCTGATTTTCACGTTTTCGAAAACTTCATCGCAACGTGTCTTTTGCTCAAGTCAAAGCTTTAATCCCAAGTTTGTCATGGATACATTGGAGGGGACGAGTTGCTCGATCGAGACCTCGCACCAACCTGACTCACAGCTCTCCAAGAATGCGTGCTAAGCAATGTCGCAAGTACCTATGCCAATCGAAAGCGAAGTTGATTTGTTGCTCCGAAATGCTCAATTGCGCGACGAGCTGGAGCCTTACCTCGATGAATCGGTTGACTTAGTCTCTCTCCGGCAGATGTCATTGGTGGAGGAGAACGAGTTTCTCGCCTCCATTTTGGCTTGGGAGCGAGCCCCTACACTTCCGATCAGCCAGTGGTTTGAGCCGGAGCTCAAGCTCCCCAATCCTGAATCGTTATGCGACTTAGAATTGCACCAACTCTTGTGGCAAACGATTGCAGCGCTTTATGAGCAACGTGTTGTCCTCGATTTGACCGATCATCTCAGCGATCGGCAGCTTTACTGTCTCATTGCGAGAGACATTCTCCCGTCTTACGAGAAGCGTATCGCGGACCATCGCAACTATCTCCACTGGCATTGCTTGGAGGAGAACGACATGGAATGTTGGTTGAAGTACTACGCAACCGATTGCGAGCGACAGCAGTGGGAAGAAGAAAACGGGATGTCTACACCCGAGAAGTCCGAGCCGCCCTATCCTCGAAAGATGCCGCGTCGCCCAAGCAACCTTAGCTAGTCACGATTCGGTTTGCTGCCCCCAGCCCTGTCTCGAATCCCTTACAAGGCCGCGTTTCAAGCGGCCTTGTTGCATTCAGGGTGGCTTTCTCCTCGGAAGCGGGCCGATTTTGAAAATTCAGCGCCCATTCGACTCGCACCTTCAACCTTGGTAGGTTAGTGGCAGGATGTACCAAGTGGTTGGTTCATAAAACCGAGACAGGAGAAAACACGATCCGCAGAGGTGGCCGCTGCGAAAGGAGATTGGCAACATGTACTGGTGGCTAGGGATACTTGTCGTCCTCTGTTTATTCCCCGTCTGGCACTTTCTCGCAAAGTGGTATGACGAAGACAAGCCGTCCGGGTTCACACCAAGAGGCGAAGAAGAGTCGTCGCGAAGTTATCCGGAGTAGTGTCCTAACGTTATCCGGAGTAGCCGTCCTGGAGTCATCTGGAGTCATCTGGAGTCGAAGGACGGATTCAGCTCAGTTCGCGCGAACGTTGGGAGGCAGCCACGACAGCGTCGATGATGGCGCTTCGAAACCCTGCTCGTTCGAGGACAGCGAGCGCAGAAGCTGTTGTACCTGCCGGACTGGTGACTTGCTCGCGTAGGATCGCGGGATGGGTTCCCGTATCTTGCACCATGGTGGCAGCCCCCAAGACCGTTTGTACTGCCAGTTCCAGGGCAGTTTGTCGGCTCAGGCCGCTCATAACTCCGCCATCGCTCAGGGCCTCGATCATCATCAGAACATAGGCAGGTCCTGATCCGGAGAGCCCGGTCACAGCATGCAATTGATCGTCTGTGCACCGAACAAATCGCCCGACGGCACCGAAGATCGCGTCGCACCAGGCTGCGTCCTGAGGGGTAACCCCTTTGCCCACCGCGATTCCACTCGCGCCTTGTCGACTTTGGCAGGGGGTGTTGGGCATGACACGGATCACGCGTTCGCTTTCAAACCAATCCGCCAACTTTTTGAGAGAGATGCCTGCTGCGATCGACACGAGCAAATGTTCATTGCGAGTGTAAGGTCTCAGCGAGATCGCGATCTCCGAAAGGACTTGCGGTTTGACAGCCAGCACGACTCGGGTGGCTTGATCGAATAGTTCTTTGGTTGACTCGGGGATGACGCAACCGGGAAACTGCTCGCGCAATCGGGCTTGCTGCGAGGCATTTGGTTCATAGATCACCAAGTCGGAGGTCTTTGCGAGCCCAGCAGCAATGACCCCTTTGGCGATCGCCGTGGCCATTTGACCGCCACCGAGAAATCCGATCGTGTTTGACATCAGGCGACGGTCCAGTGAGCTTTGAGAACTTCGGAGGTTGCTTGCGATTTGTTCAGCACGTAAAAGTGGACGCCGGGGACACCTCTTTTCAAAAGGTCATCCACCTGTGCCTGCGCGAACTCCACTCCGACTTGGAATTGCCAGGTCGGGTCTGCATTGTGCTGCAATCGGGAGACAAACGATTCAGGAAGCGACGCTTTGCAGAGGGATGCGATCCTTTGGATTTGAGCCAAGTTGGTGACGGGCAGAATTCCGGGGACGATCGGGATTTCAATTCCTTTCGCTTTGCATTTGTCGACGAATCGGAAGTAGTCGGCATTATTGTAGAAAAGCTGGGTAACGATAATGTCCGCCCCTGCGTCGACTTTCCGTTTAAGGTTGTCCAAGTCGATTTCGGCGTTGGGTGCCTCTTGGTGTACTTCCGGATAGCCTGCCACTGCGATACCCAGTTGATTGAACTCGGAGCGGATCAGCGCAACCAGTTCGTTTGCATAGCACAATCCCCCTTCGGTTTGCTGGAAGACCGTTTCCCCCTTTGGAGGATCACCGCGGAGGGCCACGATGTAGTCCGTACCAATCGCGATTGCGGCGCGAAGATAGTCGCGGAGTTCGTCCACGGTGGATCCGACACAGGTCAAATGCGAAGCGACAGGAATGTTCGTTTGCTTCTTCACTCGCTCCAAAATCTCTAAGGTTCGACCTCTGGTCGATCCCCCCGCACCGTAGGTACAGGTGAAGAAATCCGGCGCGAAGTCAGCCAATTCGCCGACTGTCACCAGCAATTGGTCGACACCTTCATCGCTCTTGGGAGGAAAAAGCTCGAACGAAAGACCTCTTCCAGAACTAAAATAATCGCGAAGCCCCATCCAGACTTTCCTCAAACGGTTGAACTGTCGATAGAATTCCTACCTTCCGGTTCCGCTGGATCCGACCTCGTTGAGGTCCATTCCATGGGGGGAAGGGAGTCCCTATGCCTGATTGACTTGGACAATCCTAGTTTAGTTGATCCCTTCCGGTGGACAAAGCGGTCTTCACCCTGCTTTTGCCCTCGCGAATCGAGAAAAGCGAAAAACCGATGTCGTTTGTCCTTACCGCCTGCCAACCGAAGAAACTCCTTGAGGGAAACACCGTATGCAAAAGCCTCTCGTTAACCGGCGAGTTCTCGCATTCGTCGGGGACATCTATGAAGACTTAGAGCTTTGGTATCCCAAGCTCCGATTGATCGAAGCCGGGGCGGAATTTGTGATCGCGGGAGAAGAGGCTCAAAAGGTCTATGAGGGAAAAAACGGATACCCTTGCAAATCGGACATCACCATCGATCAGGCCCATGCTGCCGATTACGACGCGGTCCTTTTACCGGGTGGATTTATGCCCGACCGGCTCCGAAGGTTGCCCAAGGTGAAATCGCTCATCGCCGAGTTCGCGGCGAGCCAGAAGTGCGTGGCGGCGATCTGTCATGGTGGTTGGCTCGCAATCTCCGCCGGAGTTTATCGCGGCGTCAAGGTAACGGGGTCACCGGGGATCAAGGATGATTTGGAGAATGCAGGTGCGATCTGGGAAGATGCTCCTGTTGTCGTCGATCGTCATTTTGTAAGCAGTCGCAAACCCGATGATTTGCCGTGGTTCGCATCCGCGATGATCGAGGTGATCTGCCAACAATGACCGTCGATCGACTCGATATTGCGGCAGAATACTTCGAAAAGCTGGCGTATACACCTTACCCTGTTCAAGAAGAAGCGATCTACGCCTACTTCAGTTCCGACCAAGGAGTGTTGGTGTGCGCTCCGACCGGTACAGGTAAGACGCTCATTGCCGAAGCTGCCATTTATGAAGCATTGCGCACGGGCAAGCGTTGTTATTACACAACGCCGCTGATTGCCCTGACCGACCAAAAGCTCTTGGAGATCCAACAAACGGCTTTGCGATGGGGCTATCCCATCGACTCGATCGGGTTGGTCACAGGCAATCGACGAGTGAATCCTGACGCGCCTGTGCTGGTCGTCGTCGCTGAAATCCTTCTCAATCGGTTGATGGGGCAAGAAAATGACAACTTCGAAGACGTCGCATCGGTGGTCATGGATGAGTTCCATTCGTTCAATGATCCTGAGCGAGGGATCGTTTGGGAGTTGACACTCGGTTTAATGCCCAAGCATGTCCGAACCATGCTTCTCTCGGCGACGATCGGAAACAGCGTCGAGTTCTGCAGTTGGCTCTTTCGATCCCACGGTCGTAACCTAGAGCTCGTGCAAGGAACGGAGAGGAAGGTTCCGTTGCAATTCGAATGGGTCGACGATGCCTACCTCGATGAACATTTGGAACGCATCGCAGAAGGAGACGAAGCCAAACGTCGCACCCCAGGGCTTGTCTTTTGCTTCAATCGAGAGCAATGCTGGCAAGTCTCGGAGTTGCTAAAAGGAAAGAAGCTCATCGACAAAGAGCGCCAGGCGATCATCACCAAACGAATCGAATCGTTCGATTTCTCCAAAGGGGCAGGGCCCAAGCTCAAACAGATCCTCATCCGCGGTGTCGGGGTGCATCACGCGGGAATCATGCCCAAGTATCGCCGCCTCGTCGAACAGCTCTTTCAAGAGAAATTGCTCAGCGTCACCGTTTGTACCGAAACCCTTTCGGCAGGAATTAATCTCCCCGCCCGAAGTGTGATTTTGCCGAGCATCGTCAAGGGTCCGTTCGGCAAGAAGAAGATTGTCGAGCCTAGCACCGCCCATCAGATCTTCGGTCGTGCGGGACGCCCTCAATACGACACGCAAGGCTTCGTCTATGTGCTCGCTCATGAAGACGACGTGAAACACTTGCGATGGAAGCAGCAGTACGATCAGATTCCCGAGGACACCAAGGATCCCAACCTACTGCGTGCCAAGAAGCAGCTCAAAAAGAAGATGCCGACGAAGAGGGCGGGCGAGACGTATTGGACTCGCGAGCAATTTGAGAAGCTGCGGACTGCCCCGGCGGCCAAACTCGAGAGTCGGGGCATGTTACCCTGGCGACTGCTAGCGTATCTCCTTCTAAACGACTCGAAGGTGCAGCCGCTTCGCGATCTGGTCGGACGTAGATTGCAAACCTCCGATCAAATTGCCAAGGGTCAAAAGGACCTCAATCGGATGCTCGTTACTCTTTGGAAAGCGGGCTTCCTCGAATTGGAACCCAAACCTCAGCCGTTGCAACCGACAACAATCCCTGCAGCTGCCGAGAAGAAGATCTCCAAACCGCGCTGGCTCGATATCGACCTTCCCGAAACCGAATCGGAAGAAGACGAGGAGCTTCACGCGCCGACGTCTCCAGTGAGTGAAGAGGAACCAATCCCCCTAGACCTCGAATCGTACCGCCCGAACATGGCCGTACCAACCGAACGTTTAACGTATCTTTCGCAGCTTCGTAGCATCAACCCGATCTATGGACTCTACATGGTCAATATGCTGCAGTACGCGGACGAGGGGGAACGTATCCAAGCGCTCGAAAGCGTTCTCGAGTTGCCTGCGAACATTGCCAAGATCGTGCGCGTCCCGTTTCCGGATCAATTGCCGCCAGGACCGCTTGCCCACTCGATCTTGCATCCTCAACTTCTCTCACTGGGGCTTGCGAGCGCCGCCGAGCTCACCGGGCGTTCGGAGGATGAAGAGGAAGAACCGGACGCCGAGCAGCTCCAAGCCGAAGCGGGGGGGATGAAGGGGCGCTACCGGCGATGGGAAAACCGAGATGAGCCTCCCCCTCGGCCGTTGGTTCTCGCAGAGAAATTGCGGCGAGTCTTCGATTACGAATTTCCAGGTGTGCACGACGTGTTCACACGTGGCGTTTGGGTCGTTGGCGAGTTGCTCGAATTCGGTGGTGATTTCAACAAGTACATCGTCGCACGGGGGCTTCAGAAGCACGAAGGGCTATTGTTCCGGCACGTGCTGCGATTCATATTGCTAGTCGAAGAGATCGCGCAGATCGCGCCATCAGAAAGCAAGCAAGAGGACTGGGAAGATCCTCTCTACGCGCTAGCCGATCGATTGGTCGAATGTTGCCGCAGCGTGGATCCCGAATCGACCGATGAGATCTTGCAGGGAGAAAGCAAACGGCCTCACCCGCGTTCGAGGACTAAAGAATCGCTTGAATAGGTGTTCCGTTGCTAATTGCCAGTGGCCTGCCGAATCGGTCATGTAGTTCGGTAGACGGAGCGAACCCTAGACAGTGGAAGATTGTTGCTGCCAAGTCCTGTGGTTCGACTCGCCCCTCCAGGGGATAGGCACCTTGACGATCCGATGCACCGAAGACCGTTCCGCCCCGTACGCCACCTCCTGCGAGGGCTCCGCTGAATACATGGCCCCAATGATCGCGACCTCCCGCAGCATTAAAGCGCGGAGTTCTACCGAACTCCCCGACCCATACGACGAGGGTTTCCTCGAGCAGTCCTCGTTGGTCGAGATCTTCCAGAAGCGCGGAGTAGGCTTGATCCATCGGCGGCATCAATGCGTTTTTGATTCGCTCATTATGTTTCGCATGGGAATCCCAAGCAGGCGCAACATCCTCGTCGTTTTCCCATCGTGTCCAATTGACTTGAACGAGCGACACCCCTGCTTCGATCATACGACGCGCAAGCAAAACACTTTGGCCGAACCGATTTCTTCCATAGCGATCTCGCACGGCTTCCGTCTCTTTGTCCAAAGCGAATGCACGTTGTGCGGCCGGAGTTTGAAGCAGCTCCACCGCCTTGGATTGCCAGGCGGTCCAGCGTTGCACCGAAGAGTGCGATTGAATTTGGTCTAAACGCCGATTGAGAGCATGTAGAAAGTCTCGGCGCTGTGCAAAGCGTTCGCTGGAAATATCACTTGGCAGCGCAATATCGGGGACTCGGAAGTCTGCTTTGTTGGGATCGCAAGTGATAAGCCAAGGGTCGGATTGACTATTGAGCCAGCCAGCGTCCTGCCCCGGCCAAAGTAGTCGGCCAGTGTTCCAAATTTCTTCTGGCAATCGAACGGAACCAGGCAATGCACCCGAGTCTCCTTTCAAATGGCGAACGACCGCTGCAATGGATGGCCAATTATTCGGCGCACCGGGAAGTGCGTTTTCCGAATTCTTGGGTGCATGGGGATGCCCGGTCAGCATCCAGTATCCGCTCGAGGAGTGCGCGTTGTCGTCGGTCGCCAAAGCTCTTAGTACGGCGATCTTATCGGTGAGTTTGGCAGTGAGAGGCATCAACTCGCCGACTCGCAGCCCAGGTGTCGCGGTTTCGATCGATCCGAACTGCCCTCGAACCTCCTCGGGTGCATCGGGCTTGGGGTCCCAAGTCTCATGCTGTGGTGGCCCGCCCAAAAGGAAGAGAACGATGCAGTGTTTCGCCTGCCCAAATCCAGACAGTCGCTTCGGCGCGTCTCCTGGCAATGGTTCGGCCCCCTGGGCGTTTTGGATTCGCAACAAATCTGCCAGGGACAAGGCTCCTGCGCTAATCCCTCCCACCTTGAGCCACTCACGACGAGAAAGACCATCGCATAAGCTAGCAGATCGACCTTGAAAGGATAACATTGGCGGGAACTCCGAACCGGCTAGGCTTCCATGGACGAAGGAAGTCATTGCGGTCTTCAGAGAAGGAAGGAAGGAAGGGGATGGGCTACTCAACGGCAGGGCGTGCATTGTAGCTGATTTTGGATTCCAACGGCTCCCCTACGTAGAACACTCGCGACAAGAACGCCCCACGCGAGCGGGAAATCGATTATACTCCACGAGGACTTTATCCCACCTCAAAGCCAACCATTAGTCCCATTAGGATTCCCTCCCATGGCTTTCTCTCGCAATGAAAAACCGAATGATTCGGTTGATTGGCGGCATTCCGGCATCGCCAGAAGGACCGCGCTCCAAATGGGTGCGATTGGAGTGTTTGGGCTTGGGAGCAATCATCTTCTAACGCTCCGCGAGGCGAATGCTGCTGCGAATCCCCGTCCATCGGGCAAGGCAAAGTCGTGCATATTTATCTTCCTTTCAGGGGGACTTTCGCAGCACGAGAGCTTTGACATGAAGCCGGAAGCGCCCGAGGATATTCGCGGCGAGTTCCGTCCCATCGCGACCAAAACGCCTGGTCTTCAAATTTGTGAGCATCTGCCGAAATTGGCGGCGCAAAGTCATCGATGGTCCCTTTGTCGATCGCTTTCGCATCCATCGAATGATCATTCCACCGGGCATCATATTTTGCTTACCGGTCGATCGAGCTTGCCTGCGGGCTTCAATCCGAACCAACCCAGTCGCTCCGACTTCCCCTCGATCGCAGCCAACGTTGGCTATACTCTTCCCTCGCAAAATAACTTGCCGCCCGCCGTCGTACTTCCCGAGCGTTTGGTCCATAACACAGGTCGTATCATTCCTGGACAACATGCCGGAGAGATGGGACAGAACCATGACCCTTGGTTTCTGGAAGCTTCACCTTTTCATAAGACTTCTTACGGCGCATTCCCAGAGTACGCTTTCGACCATCAACAAAGGCCCGGAACGGATGATCGAATATTCCAAGCTCCCCAATTGACCCTTCCGCACGGGTTGGCAATTCGAGACGTGCATGGGCGTCTAGAGCTCTTAGAGAAACTCAATAAACAAAAGCAACAACTCGAGGTCGCTGCAGTCACTCAGCGTTTCGATGCACAACGTCAAGCGGCCGTATCGCTCATGGTCGACCCCAAGGTTCAGAAGGCGCTCGACATACGCAAGTTCGATTTAAAACAGGTCGAGCGTTATGGCCAACATTCCTTCGGCTGGTCGTTGTTGATGGCACGTCACTTGATCGATGCAGGAGTACCGCTCATTCAAGTGAACTTGGGAAACAACGAAACTTGGGATACCCATGGCAACGCTTTTCCCCATTTGAAAGACCGATTGCTTCCTCCGATGGATCAGTCAGTGTCGGCTCTGATTGAGGACTTGCACGAATCAGGCCAACTCGACGAGACGCTGATCGTGATGGCAGGTGAGTTTGGCAGAACTCCAAAGATCACACATTTGGCCCAGCATTACAAACTACCTGGGCGTGACCACTGGGGAGCGCTTCAGTCGGTTCTTTTCGCTGGCGGTGGAATACAGCCGGGCGTCGTAGTCGGCAGGTCGGATGCGAGGGGGGAGTTCCCGGTCGATTCGCCGGTCTCTCCTGAGAATTTTGCCGCGACGATCTACCACTTGCTCGGTATTCCTCGCGAAGCGGTTTGGATGGACGCCGTCGATCGGCCCCATTCGATTTATTACGGTGAACCGATCGACGGATTGATTTAGTTTCACCTCCTGCCCACCTGGATTCCCACCCTATGACGATTTCCTTCCTCGGCATTCACCGATTCACTTGGCTGCCACTGCTGCTGCTCGTTTTTTGGAGCCATCCATCCTCCGCTCAGTTTCAAGTGCACTCGATCTCTCCCTCCGCTTGGACCATCGGCGCCAAGACACGCGTGACCATCACCGGCAAGGACTTGTCCAACGAGATTAGATTGCTGTTCACCGAAAAGCTCCCATACAAACTCCTCTCGGCAACCAGCGACAAAGTAGAAGTTGAAATCGATGTTCCAGCAGAGATGCCTCCTACTGAAACAGGGGTTTGGATCTCGAACAAATCCGCGGTCAGCGCAGCACATCACGTGCTTTTGGACAGACTTCCTTACGCGTCCGAATTTGGCATCGACAACCACTTGCTCGAGAACGCGATCGCAGTCTCCTATCCGTCTGTCATCGAAGGCAAAACGGAGGCCTCCCACTCGGACTTCTACCGCTTCAACGCGCTCGAAGGAGATGTGCTTTTCATCGATGTCCTCGCACAGCGGTTGGGAAGCACTATGGATAGCTATGTCAAGTTGTACGATTCCGACCAGAAGCTAATAGCAACCGCCGACGACACTGAGTTTGGACCGGATAGTCAATGCCGCGTCTCGATTGAAAAGAGCGGATGGTATGCCATCGAGGTGCGCGACAGTCGGTTCCTGGGTGGTGGCAACTACTTGATAAGGCTCTCTCCTGCCTCCGATGATGCAAACATCTACCCTCTTCTTGCAAACAAACCGCCCAAAGACGGTTTGGAATTGCGAGATCCTAAAGGGTCACCTCGTTGGGTCATTCCTCATCCGAATTCGTTTGCATTTCCATCGATCGTCTTTCAATCGTCCACGCCCGTGATCGACGAATCCGATAAGTCGGTCCATTCCGATTCCCCTGCAACCCCGAAACCACCATTCACCCTCGTCGGTCATTTGAAAAAGGATTCCGAACAAGACTCGTTTTGGATTCAAGCCGAGGCGGGCAAGACGCTTCGAATCGCGCCCCAAACCCGATCCCTTGGCTCTCCCACTATCCTGAGAGCAGAGCTTTGGAAAGAGGGGAAGATCAAAGTTGCCGAATCCCCCGTCCATGAACAGGACGAGTCGATATTGGAATTCCCCATCACGGAAACAGGTGCTTATGAGATTCGGCTCAGCGACTTGTTATTGCGAGGTGGCCCCGATCACCGGTACGCGATCGAGGTGAAATGGAAAAACGATTTCGATGTCGTATGGAAAGTAGATCCGAAAGGGACCGAAGCGCGCGTCGCAGACGTGAAAGCCGGAGCGATCGCAGTCGATCTGGTTGTGCTGCGTCAAGGCTACGACGGGCCGATCGAAATCCGATGCGAGGAACCTGCTAGTTGGCGCGTTCTCAATCCTCGCATCGATGCGAAACAAACCGGTGCACGATGCTATATCCAAGCCCCCGCAGATTGGGCACCCGGCGATGTTCAATGGCTTCGGTTAATCGCTGCCCCTCTGTCGCAAAATGCAAGCCCCAGCGATCTCCCGGCAGCCAAGGTGGTATCGAATGTGGCGTGGCTACGTGCCAAGCACCCTGCTCAACCTTATCCCCCCCGATGGAAACATCATCGCTGGGTTGTTCTCATATCTGCCGCATCGGAAGCGCCTGCGACGGTTCGCGCGCCGGAGGTGATGCGGCGCAGCCGCGAAAGCAAAGAGATAGCATGGAAAGTTCCCTTGGCTTCTTTGCAAGGCACCCTACCACCCGGCGCCGAGTTCCCACCCACGGAGCTTGAAAATCATTGGAAAGTTAAGGGAAGCATTGACAAGGAACACCTTCACTTGTCCCTCACTCGAACAGCGGGAGGTGATCATGCTACGGCAGATAGATCGTATCCTGATTCGTTGGCGGTTCCATTCTATTATGAATCTCAAGGAATTGGGCGGCTCGGAACACTGCAATTCCCGATGGAATGGTACGACCCACCCGAGCGAGTCGAGTTCTTTCCGCCAAGCATCGCAGTGCGTCGAAGCCGGGACCATCAGCGACTTTCATTGACAGGATGGGATCCATCCGGCACGGTTCGCGATTGGTCGGATTACGTTGAGTGGAGTGTTTCCGACCCCAAGTTGGGCGAGGTGCATGGTGGGATCTTCTATCCGAAGAGTTCGGGCGTTGGGACCGTCACTGGCAAAATCGGTCAACACACCATCGCTATTCCTTTGACCGTCGAGCTCTCAGACAAAGCCGCGCCTGTGGAATTCGAAAATGAGGTCCTGGTTGCGTTGTCGAAACAGGGATGCAACTCCGGTGCATGCCATGGTTCTCCAAGTGGTAAGGGTGGTTTCCGCCTTTCGTTGAGGGCATTCGATAAGGAGCTGGATTCCCTCACGCTCGTACACGAGTTCGCTGGGCGCAGAGTCAATACGATGGAGCCGGAGGAAAGCCTTTTGATCAAAAAGGGTTTGATGAAGGTTTCGCATGGTGGTGGTATGCAACTAAGAAAAGGGGAGGCCGCGTACCGTGTCCTACACGACTGGATTGCTGTAGGAGCGAACCTAGATCCACCCGATGCAGCGCGGTGCGTGAAGCTAGAAGTTTACCCTAATGATGCTCGAACTCTTCCTCTCCAGAGCGGTAAACAGAAGCTCATTGTCATGGCGCATTTCGCCGATGGAACATCGAGAGACGTGTCGGAGTTGGTCTCGTACGAGAGTTCGAGTAGCACCATCGCGACGGTATCCAGGGAGGGGATTGTGACACCGAAGTCCCAAGGAGAGACGGTTATTTTGGTTCGGTTTCTTGAGCATATCGAATCGATTCCCTTCGTCTTTATCGATTCCCGACCGGACTTCCAATGGGTAAAGCAAACGGAGTTGAATTGGATTGATCGTCTGGTCGATACGAAGCTTGAACGTTTCCAGATCAATGCGTCCCCCCTATGCGACGACCCGACATTTTTACGTCGATCCTCGCTCGATGTCATCGGTCAGCTTCCGACACCTCGCGAGACGCGAGAGTTTCTGGCGAGCAACGATCCTGGAAAGCGATCGAAGTGGATCGATCAACTTCTGGATCGACCGGAATATGCTAGTTTCTGGGCACTCAAATGGGGCGACCTTCTTCGCGTGACCACCAAAGGAGTGACCGAGGAGGGGGTCTTCAAGTACCACCGCTGGATTGAGGATTCGTTCTCTTCCAACAAACCGTACGATCAGTTCGCGAGGGAATTGCTCCTCTCCAAAGGAAGCACATTCCTTCATCCTGAAGCCAATTTCTACCGAACCGCCAAAGATGCGCAGGAGAGTGTGGAAACCGTTTCGCAGTTGTTCTTAGGGGCACGACTGCAGTGTGCAAAATGCCACAACCATCCTTTTGAACGCTGGACTCAAGACAATTACTATGGGCTGAGCGCTTTTTTCAATAGAGTGCAGCGTAAGAACACGACTCGTCCAAACGAGATGTGGATTTGGAACAGCATTCAAGGCGAGATTCAACAACCTCGAACCGGAAAAACTATGGCGCCATGGGTGCCGGGGGAACTCTCCGCTTTAGCCGACGACGCAGACCGTCGGCAATCGTTCGTCGAGTGGTTAGTAAGACCTGATAATCCTTATTTTGCCCGGGTGGAAGCCAATCGGATTTGGAGCCAACTCTTTGCGAGAGGGATAGTCGATCCAATCGATGACTTTCGCGATTCGAACCCCCCAACCAACAAACCCTTACTCGATAGTCTGTCGAGCTTTTTTGTCGAGCAAGGTTACAATCGCAAAGAATTGTTGCGTGTCATTCTAAACAGTCGAACGTATCAAGCCGATTTCGCGCCCCAAAGCAGCAATGCGGAGGATTCGCTTTACTTTTCTCATCAAGAGCCAAGGTTGTTATCGGCGGAGCCCCTTCTCGATGCGGTGAATCACTTGCTCGGAACCAAGCAACGGTTTGGAGTCTTGCCGGAGGGGACCAAAGCGACGCAGCTACCCGCGCCAGACATTGCCAAGCTCGATTTCTTGCGAGTCTTTGGTCAGCCAGAGCGTGCAACTGTTTGCGCTTGCGAGCGTTCAGATGAGTCCAATTTGGGAATGGCCATCGAACTGTTCAATGGTTCGTTTCTTTACGAAAAGTTGCGAGCTCCCGACAATCGCTTTCGGCGCATGCTTCAAGACGGGAGCAGTTTAGAGGCGATCGTCAAGGAGCTTTATCTGGCAGGTTTCTGTAGGGAACCTAGCGACGAAGAGCTGCAGCGATGCGTCGCGCATTGCCAGTCGAAGGAGAATTTAGAGGCTGGGTTGGAAGACCTTTGCTGGGTTTTGCTCAACACCGATGAATTTCTGTTCCAGCACTAAAGGTTCTCTTCGATCCATGCATATTTCTATTGGTTATCGATCGGGCTTCGCCGCATTGGGGGTATTTCTGGTTGCTACGGCCCAGAGCCTTCTAGCAGACGAGCCCCAGGAAATTTCATTTCGACGCGACGTTGCCCCGATCCTCCAGGAGCACTGCGTCGCTTGCCATGGGGCGAAACGGGCCGATGGCGGATATCGTCTTGATACCGTCGAGAATCTGCAATTGGCCGGCGAATCCGAGGCACCCCCTCTCGTTCGCGACGCAAGCAACCCAGGCGAGATCCTCGCTCGCGTCTGTGCGAGCGACCCGTCCGTTCGGATGCCATCGGACAGCGAGCCGTTGAGTGCCCCACAGTTGGAGCTTTTGAAAAAATGGATTGCGGCAGGTGCCAAGTTTGATGTCGACGATGAGCGTTCGCCCCTTTGGATGGCGATTCCTCCGAAGATGGTACCTGCACCCATAAGCTATGCTCAGCCGCAACCCATCACATCCATAAGTTTTTCGAACGGTGGCGAGCAAGTCTGGCTAGGCGGATATCACGAGCTTTTGGTGTTTTCAAGGCCGGAATATGGATTGGTGCATCGCGTTGTTCATCATTCGCAGCGTGTCATGGCGCTGCTACCAACTAGAGACGGCAGGTGGATCGCAGCAGGGGGTGCCCCTGGATTAAGCGGGGAGATTCGCGTTACGGATGCTGGTACGCGCGAAGTCGTACGAACCAAGGTCCTCGGTACCGATTTGGTTCTCGATGTAGCACTCCACCCTGCCGGCAAGGAGATCGCGTGCGCGATGACCGACGGAACGATTCGCATCTTGGAGGTCGAGTCCCTTCAATCAAAGAGAGTCTTAGCCAGCCATTCCGATTGGGTAACCCAAGTTGCGTACAGTCCGGACGGCAATCAAATGGGAAGCGCGAGTCATGACAAGACAGCCAAGGTCTTCGATACGACGAGTTGGGAAGCGATTGCTAATTATTCAGGTCACCAGGGAGCTGTACGAGGCATTGCGGCAGCTGGAAATGGGGAATGGCAAACAGTTGGCGCCGATCGGCAGTGGCATCGCTGGACTGCGGCAGGAGCGAAGAAAACCGCTGGGTTTGGATTAAGCGGAGAACCAGGAAAGATTGCGGTAACCGAAACAGAAACCATCATTCCCTGTTCCGACCAGACTTGGCATCAAGTCGAATGGAAGGGGAATAAGATTACACGATCGGTGCGCGTGCCCATGGCCATCGGATCCCTGTCTGTAGATCGCGAGAATCGAACAGTCGTAGTCGGCGGCCGGACCGGGGAGTTCGGAATCTGGAGTTTGGCTGACGGGACGATGATCCGAATGGTGGAGAGACCTTTTCCGTAGCAGACCGAGGGAATTGCGAGTTGGCAAATATCCTGTTTCGTCAATACTGGTGCTTCGCCCAGGTTTGCTCCGAATCGGTTCCGCGGTCGCCACATGATCATCAAAAAGTCGGGTCTTTTGTTTGCAATCGCAAGCGCGTTGGCATTTGCGATCATGGGCTACTGGGCGAAGCACCTCAGTCGTGAAATGCCTTCGACGGAGGTTGTCTTTTTCCGAGGATTTCTCGGTGCCATCATGCTGCTTCCCTGGTGTTGGAACGAGTTTGGGCACTTTCGAAATCCTGCGTCGAAATACCTCGTGATGAGAGGAGTGGCTGGGGCCGGTTCAGGACTTTGTTACTTTGCCACGATTGCGAAAACGACTGTTGCCAATGCGCGCGCGATCGCGGACGTCGCGCCGATCTTCGTCGTATTGCTCGGTTGGCGTTTCCTGGGGGAGCGACCGACGAACAGGCAATTGGGATATGTCCTGGTGGGATTATCGGGTACGTCCCTTCTTGGTGTCCCCGGTGCGAGCACGTGTCCTACCGATGCTTGGTTGATCGGACTGCTAGGAGCGTTGTTTGCTTCGCTGGCCTACTTTTCGTTGCGCCAGGTAAGTCAAATATTTCCAATGAGCCTTACGGTGTTCTTATTTATGGCAGCGTTGGCAATGACGGCCTTATGCTTTGCCAGTTCGGGTTGGGTTTTTCCGACCGATAGGCAGTGTTGGATTCTCTTTGGTATTGGGATCAGTGGGGTGGTGGCACAATTATGGATGACGGCGGCTTACGCACGCCTTCCCGCATTTTTAGCGACTTCGTTGGGACTTTCCTCACTGCCGATTATTGCGGCGATTGAATGGACCTTTGACCAGGACATGCCAGAGGTCTTCGAACTGCTTGCCTATGCACTCGTATTGTGCTCGGTGATGCTCCATGCCCATTCGACATGGAATCGAACTCCTGTTGCGACAACCGCATCGGAGTGAATCGGCACATTCCTCAGAAAGAGGATCGCGGTAAGACGACTGTAAACGTTGCACCTTGTCCCGGAATCGATTCCAGGGAGATCGTTCCACCCAATTCCTGAATCCGTTCTTTGACAATATACAACCCCAGTCCGGTACCGGATTCTTTGTAGGTAACGAAAGCTTCAAAGATGAAGTCTTGGTCTTCGGGTGCAATGCCTTTTCCGTTATCGATCACCGATGCGTGGAAGGATTTCTCATTCGCCATTGTAACAACCTTTACCTTAGCATGCTGATGCTCCGAGCAAGCCTCGATGGCGTTCTTCACGAGATTCATAAAGATCTCGTTCAGCGTTTGTTCGCTCCCCGCCACCGTAGCTTGCGAAGCCCCCAGTTCAAACTCCAAGACGGCACCGCGTTGCATGGCATAGTAGGAGAGTATCGATCCAATCTTCGAGATCACGAGATCGGGTTCTGAGTGTGAATTGGTCTCCTCTGGGAGTCGCGCATAGTCCAGCACCCGTTGAAGTGTGAGATGTAGGCGATCCACCTCGGAAACAATCATTTCGACATCGCGCCGGTGAGGGCTGCCGGATGGAGTCTCTTCGGCGACGAGCGATGCGATAGTGCGAATGGAGGAAAGAGGATTGCGAAGCTCGTGTGCGAGAGTACCAGAGATCATCCCCAGGGTAGAAAGCTTTTCCTTCTGAAAAAGATCTCGTTCCATCGTTCGACGCATTCGTTCATCGACAAGGTTTTGGAGGGTCGCTGCAAATTGATCCACCAACACGAGGAGCGAAGTGAGTTGTTCGTCAGCGAGCTGCAAGAAGCTTTTATCGTTTCCGAACAGTATCGCTCCCCGAATGGACTGATAGTTCATCGGAAAAGCAGCGTCGCATCCCAACGTATCCATCGCTTCTTCCAATACCGGGTTGTTTGTATAGCCCCGTTCGAGAGGAATCGTCCGAGCGACTAGGGCTTGGAGGAGATGCAATAGTGCGTTGGGATCATTCTCAGGGACCCAAACCTTGTAGGGCGAGATACGAATTCGCGAAGTGACTGGGTCCTGTACGCGATATTCTCGGTAGTTCTCTATCGGCTGACTGGTGTCGAGAAACAAGATGCGCACCCACGTTAATTCAAAACGGAGACGCAGTTGCTCGGCAAACCATTCACAACGTGCAGAGATATCGGGCGATGTCTGTTGCGTTACCTCGAGTGCGAGCTCTCGAATGGCATCGCGCACCTCGAATGCCTTTGGGCTCATCAAGAACCGAAGAGACTCGCTGGCTCGCCGTCGAAAAGGACGAATCCAGTAGATTAATAGAACCAAAACGGCCAATTCGAGCAGCACAAAATCAACATTGATGATCCCACGCAGTCGATTGGCGACAGGTTGTGCAACCAATTGATGTGCGAATAGCCCGGCTATTAAAAAGCCTCCATAAACCGTCGTCTGTTCGAACACTACCGGAAGTAGTCGATTGGTCAACACATACCAAACCAAGACAACCGAAGGCAGAAGCGGAGCGATCGCCAAACCAATACGAATCGGGTACTCCCATTCAGGGCGATCGGAGAGAAGAACATAGGCCGTGGCGGCCATCGTGAATAAGACGAGGAGAGATGAAATCCAAACAAAGAACCAGCGTCGGTTCGAAAATGGGGTCGTGATGGCAATGTACGCGAAGATAAGCGTACAAAGCCCGTTAGCGGTAGCTAGCCATCCGATGTAAATGGGTTGGATTGGCCGAACGCTTTCCATGAAGTTCCCGCGCGGGCCGGTCAAAATCTGAAATAGCGCGGGTACCAGTAGCAGAAGCGGAAAATAGAGCGCCCAGTACAATCGACTGTGGCGTGACATATTGGGTATTGGATTGCGGAGACTCGTTCGCAGGTGCAGTGCAGCGTGGAGCATCGCGGACGGCATAATAAGCAGGCCTGTACATAGAATCAGCATCGCGCCGCGGTCACCGACAAATGCCGAGTCGGTCTTCTCGTGAAAAAAGAACAAGCGTCCGAAATAGCCCAGGTGAAAAAGAAACGCGCCACCGACGAGCCACTTCAACCAGGGAGCCGCGTACTTGCGGTTGATGGGTTGGCAAAGCAGTAGGAGGAGCACTAGCTCAAAGAGCCCAGCTAGTCCTACCAGTAACCATTCCAACCGTTCCAGCATGTTGTAGGCGTTTTCAAAGAGAGAGATTTTGAAAAGGGATCATCCAATCCTCGTCGAGCAACAGTTCCCATTCTAGTCCAACCGGGCGTGCTTGGAGCATCGAACGAAAGCCGTCGCTCGGAAGAATCAAGGTATCTTGATATGTCGGTCTTTGCTGAGTCCAGTATTGCCGGAAGACCGGCTCACCGTTCAGCGATGCGTCCAAGATAATGAAAAGGGGCCGGGCGTGGTGCCCCTCTTCATTTCCTAGATGCAAGACACGAACATTTCTTAATTCCTCAACCCTCAATTCCTCAACTCGCAAAAGCGTGTAAAGGTGATCGCGAAAGATCAGATGATCCCCCGGGCGTAAAGATCCCAAGAGCAGCGAGCGGGAGGAGACGCGGATTCGATCCTGCCCCCACCAAGTGCTTAGCAACTCTCGGACTATCTTCATGAGCCCATTTATCATTGGGAACTTTCAGCAGAAGTCATTTTTCTGAGAGCTTCGAGTTCCGCTTCCAGACGTTCTTTTTGCTCGTGCCGTACAAACTCTTGCTCGAGATCGCTGGGAACATCGTCGTCGCTCATCTCGGAAAGGGCCTCCAATTTGGCCTCCTGTCGATCGATTCGATCTTCCAGCTTTTGGAAGTGAGAGAATGCCGATTTGCTGTTCGTTCGTTCCAACGCCGATTGAATCTTATTGGTCGACCTGGCCCGCGCCAGTTTCGCAACCAACAGGGTCTTTTTATGCTGTGCCTGCCGAATCTTGTCTTCCAAATCTCGGACGGCTGACTTGAGCTTTTCGACTTCGACGACCTGTTTGTTATGGTCCGTCTTGTATTGCTCGAGTCTTTGCGTGCAAGACAGTCTTTGCTCGAGCGCGGTTCGCGCCACCGATTCATCTCCTCGCTTGATCGCCTGCGTGGCTCGTTCCTGCCATTTGGCCTCCTCTTCCGCTTCCTTGTTGATACGTTTTCGCATCAGAATTTCGTCGGCCACTGCATCGGCGACACTAGATCGAACCACATCCAGCTCGTTCTGCATGTCGATCAACAATTGGTGCAGGACCTTTTCGGGATCCTCGATCTGCTCCTTTAACGCCGTGACGTTCGATCGCATGATCAATGTAAATTGAGATAACCAAGACATAACCATTCTCCTTGAAAGGAAACAACAACCAGGGAAAGACAGGAATGGAAACCAATTCAATTCCACGTCGCCAACTCATCCGACAACACTCGAATTCGAGTACGAATTCGATCGCGATAGATTTCACAGACAGCACCCAGTGCAATGACAACCACTCCAATCGAGAGGCCCGCGATCCACAGTCCCCCCGGTTTGTCCATCGCTGTCCGCACAAGAATCGAGACCAAGTCGACTGCTAGGAATGCAGTACCTGTTGCCATCAGCACTTTGATTCGCAGGCCAATCGCCAGCAGGACCACGAGCACGCTCAGGACCATGAGGGAGATCAAGTGCCACCAGCTGCCTTGAACAATCTGAGCCAAAGGGGAGACCAAAGCAACGAGCGAGCCGGTTAGTCGCAGATTGTAGGCCGTCGATTTCGTCAGGTTTGCTCTCAGCAACTCCACCATGGCAACTATCGAGAACCCGAGGGGGACCAGATAAAACTGTAGATCGCTCCACCCTATGGCCCGAGTCCACGACGTTAGGCCCGCGTTGAGTAAAACCAGGAGCGCCCAAAAGCTCCATGTGGACTTGGTAACGTACGCTTCGAACGCGGAATAAAAACTGGCCAGAAACAAACAGAAGGTGGTAACGGATTTCCCGTGCTCGTGAATACCGAACAGATGCGTCATCACGAACCAGACGCTCAAGCACGATGCGATTCCCATCGCAACAATCTGGAATGGGTGAGCAATGAACTTCCAATCGTCCTTGGTGAGAGATCGCTGTGCACACCATGCGAGGCTGATTGCCAAACAGGTCCACCCAATCGGTATATACTCCGCAAACTCCGCGAATGGGATCTTGGCGGTGCCTAGAAGAATGGCTCCCAACAAAAGTCCAAGGCAAATCCAGACACGGGATTCATTCTTCGCCCAATACGCCTTGGCCATCTCAACGCCGCTGAGCAAAAACAAGAGTGCCGTTCCGACCAAACACCACTGGATATCGGCACGGGTGCTCACGCAGGCGATCCAGGTCATCTTGAAGATAAGAAGCATCAGGCCTCCCTCCCAACCACGGGCGAATCTTCGATCAAGATGCGGCAATAGAGTTTGAATGGCGAGCAAACTGAACACAAAGAAGCTCAAAACGATTGAGACATAGGATCGACTCTGCACCCAACCTGAAACGAAAAGGATCTCAAAGGGATTCACTCTCATGCCATGGCACATCAGCATGAATGCGTAGTAGTGGCAAGCTACTGCCCCGGCCCCAAACGACGAGGAACCAAGGGATGGTTGCCTCACTCCATACAGGACAACCAACGCGATCAACCCAGCCCATGCCAAAAGCGGAACAACAGGGATGCAGCAAAGAAAGAGAAGCAAAACGCACCAAGCCGACGCCGTGTGCTCCAACCATTTCACCCAGGGCTCCGCATCCTCGACATGGCGATTCCAAAGACTTATCGGCAAGACCAACGCACCAACAACAAGCCCCCATAGGAGTGGGACCGCGTCTTCTTTCGTAGAAATCCAGTTCATGTGAAGTGCGAATCCGGACACAGCTAGCGGAGCCATCAACGTGAAGATGATTACCGAGAGTGGAAGTCGAAGCACCGCAATACTGCCCAACAACCAAGCCATCGTCAGAATCAGAGACAATTGAAAACTTCGATCAAGGTTCCAATGGATATCCAACAACATGACGAAATGCATTCCACAGCAAGCCATGGATAGGATTGAGAACCAATCCCGGGCAGGGACGCATAACGCATCCCATAAAGTGCCATCCGAGACAAAAGCGGGGCGATTTCGATTTGGACGTGTTTCGTGGAGATGAATCATTTCGCTCCAACCAAAGCCGATTTGGGAGTTGCGTGTCAGCAAATACCCCACACCGGAGCCGATCGTCGAAACCGCCGAGATTAGCCACATCCAATCACTCGTATCGTGAGCGATTCTCGAGAAGAGAAGAGCAATGGCAAATGTCCATGCGATGCAATGAGCTGCACCCGAAACATATCGGCGCGTCATGGTTGTATTCAACGCATGCCCGATCAACACGAGAGCGAGCCAAATCCAATCGAGTTTAGACATGCCAGCCCCGCCAACCCGGAGAGCATGTGTCGCCAACGTCAGGGAAAGGATGGTTAGTAAGATCAGTGCGAACAATTGCCCGAGAGGAGCCAATCTCCCTTTCCATACCGGCCAAAGTTTTGCGGTTGCGTCGGGAAGCCTGAAGCGTTGAAGAAAACCTTCCATTGGGAGAATAAACAATAGGTTGCACCAAACTCCCAGCAGAACGAACGACATGCTCGAATCCATCTGCCACCCGAACATAGCATTTCCAAACGGAACAGCACTGTAGATCGCCGCACTCATTGCAAAGAGTGTTCCAACCATGTATCGACGATCATTCCACATCGTCGCTTGAAAGATGTAGTAGACAACGTAACACGCAGGAATCAGGAACATCGCCTTGGTATTGCTAGCGGAGAAGAGGAGCAAGGCGAGCCCCAAGAGATTGGCGCCCCAAATGAGAGGCATATAAAAGACGCGCCAGTCACCTTGTGCAACTCGTAATGATTTTGATTTCAAGGCGTACGCGAGGGTCGACCAACCGAGAATCAATGGGAGGCAGGTCAATCCGTAGAAGGCAATCGGTAGCCTGGATTCGTTCAATCCCGAAGCGGCGGTGGAAGCTACACCTCGAGCCAGATCCGCAAACCATACAGGACTTATGGTGTAACCGATTACGACGAGTCCAAGTCCGAGCGAGGTCAAGATGGGTTGTTTCGATTCGTATGCAGCCCAAAAATAGATCGCTGCAGCCAAGAGACTTGATGGAACGAGTAACTTTAGATCCGGACCAAGCTGAAGAAGAAGATTACTTGACAAGAACACACCGCCAGTGGCCATCAACAGACAGATCACCAACATCACTCCTGCTGAGACGGGCCAGGTTTTCAAAAGCCCACCAGTCCGAACACGATGAACTTGCAATAGAGATTGGGCGGTGACAGCGACGGGAATTGCGCACAGGACCCAGGCGAATCCGAACCAATGTTGCGATTCCACCCAACGCAACTTAGAAGAGAAGAGAAGTAACATCTCAATTCCCATCAAGCCGACTGGGAAAAATTGGTAGGCGGTCATCGGTGCACGATGTTGCTCACCGAGCCAGAAGATGTGTCGATTGATCTTGATGATTCCAATCGTGCCCGTGAGCCAGATTGCAATGGCCATTCCAATAGTAGGTATGTAGAACGACTCGGGGATGCTTCCGATAACGCCGAGGAGAACAAAGCAAATCTGATAGGTAAGCTGTCGACCCGATAGAAATTCTCGGAGGATGGAGTCCGAGACATATGCGACAACGCCTACACCGACGACGACCGTCGGAAGCCATTCCCAAAGGGTGATGGACTGATGGTTGCTTAGCCAACCGAGCGAGAGGAAGCTCATTGGCAACAGAAACAACGTGATACCTCGCAACGTGGCAGAAGTCGCTTTCAAGCCCAACAATCGATTGCTCGCTTCGGCGAATCCAAAGATGGTCGCGATGTAGCCTAGTATCGAAAAGAACTTGATCGATAGATGCCAATCTTCCCATTGCTGGGCGACTAGTTTCAAGGAGCAAACGACGATAATTGCTGCGCCGACCAAGAGCATCCACTTGATGCTTCGTTCTTGAAGGAAGGCTTGAAGGAACTGCTCAAGAAGCGGGCGACTCGTCGACTTTTCGTCGCCCTCTTGTTGGGTTGCATGTTGCATAACAGAGAACCTTGCGCTCGTAGGGGAAGGAGGTTGACGTCGTTTCATTCGCGTCCACCATGTCTCCCTAATACACAAACCGTGCCAAGTGTCCTCTCTGGAAAAGCAAATCTCCTAACCGATTGCCTACACAAGAGTTACGCACATAAGAACATTTGCAAGATCATCCATGACACCCGCTCGCTGCAGAGGGGCAACTGCAGGGGCCATGCAGTTTGGATACTGCACATTCCAAGGGAGAAAGAGTCCGGCAAATTAGATTGGCGTCAGGCTTTGCCGCGCAGTGTTCGCAATGCCCGTCGGATGATGTATTGCGTGTGAGGAGAGTCGGATTCGCGATTCCAGCGATCGGTGATCTCGACCACCCAGTCTGGCTTCGTTTTGCTCGCGTCATTCAGCCAGTTCGCAACCGAATCTTTGACGTATTTGGAATCGTCCTCTTTCAACGGCTCCAAGATCTGGATTGCCAACTCGGGATTCCGTTTGAGTTGCTCGATGTGAAAAGTCCAAACGCCTCGCGGTCGAGTGAGTTCGCTGGCGAAGCGTCGCAATCGTTCATTCCGGCTTCCGGTCCAAGGAACCATGCGTCGGATACATTCCTCGGTATCCCGGAGAACATCTCCGCGCAGGGATATCCAGGCAATCTCGCGTAGCCCTGGGTTGTCATCATCCGCAAACAGTTTGATCCAGGCCAATTTCTTTAGGAATGACAGTGGAGCGTGCCCGACGATCAACGCAGCCCATTCGCGCACGACATCGCTGGTGTGAAGGGACATCGATTTCCAAGCATCATCACCGACGTGAACAACGGTCGCCAGATAAGCTCCTATCCATTGACTCTTTTTTAGCGCCGCCAATTCTTGGGTATCATTTTGAATCCATTGAATTGTTTGGTCGGTGATCGGTAACGACAGCTCATCGATGAGAAGTTGCAGCAGGCGAACGCGATCAACGCTGAGCCATTCCACTAGGTTCTTGGACTCCAGTCGCCCCAACGACAAGCCAGCGCGGACTTCGTCAGGGACTTCGACCATGCGTCTTGCAGGTTTGCGATCTTTCCACTCTTCAAACGAATCGCGACTCATCCGGCCCCCTCGAAAGCTTGCTACAACAAACGCCACGACGACAGTATAATCCAGGAATGTGAGCATCTGTTGGGCACGATCTTCGTCTTCCCATTCTGTCATCTTCAAGGGCCTTTTCATCATGCCGTGGTCGATCAACAAGCCGGTTTTGGTTCCTTTTGATTTCTCTGAACCTTCTCATGCCGCGATCGACAAGGCGTTGGAGTTGGTGGAGGATCGATCCCAAGTCCATGTATTGCACGTTCTCCCGATTTTTGTGCCTCTTGCTCCCGAAGGGATCCCGATCGAGTGGAGCGATGATCAGCGGCGGATCGATCAGGCGATGGACTTTCTCAAAAAAGAATTCGCGGAGAAGCGATACGGGGGAATCACCGAAGAAGTGATGATCGGGGATCCGGGAACCGTTTGCGCCGACCGTGCCGAGCAGATCGAAGCAGGACTTATCATCGTCCCTTCGCATGGAAGAAGCGGCTTGACCCGTTTGTTGCTGGGGAGCGTTGCGGAGCGGATTGTTCGATTAGCGAAGTGCCCCGTTCTCATTTTAAAAATTTGATTACGTGGTTTGTTCGAGCCGGCTCCAATGGCTCAAATAGAGTTGATAGGCGGGATGGGAATCGGACTGTTCCTCAAGCATGCTTCGAACTTGCTCGATCAATTGCGACTCCCGTTCCGAAGTGATTCGCCCCATAACCAATAGCGATCGGAGATAAACGAAGTAAGTGTCGAGGACATCGCAGCGGCAATACTCGCTGATTTCCGACAGTTTACCTGCGCTATAAAGCTCGTGAACCATATTCCCCTGAACATCAATCTTGCCGGGCTTTTTCACGAGTTGAGCTGCCAAGTTCAAGCCCCCGCGGAACCAACTGCTCCCGAAGTTGGTCAATATTTCGTGCAGATCTAAGTGGGAGCTGACGTTGTACCGATTCCGGTATTGTTCGAACGCTTTGTCGTAAATATTGAACCACGATGGAATGCTTACCCCATAGCGATAGGCAGACAGTTCCATCAGCGGCAGATCAAAGGAGCGACCGTTGAACGTAATAAACGTGGGGCGAGCATACCGTTCCCAGCCAACCCAAAAATACTTTGTGATCACCTGTGGTCGATGCAGTGGCTCATCGAGGGAAACTATCTCCATCAAACTGAAATCGTCGCGAATTTTTGCAATCACCACGGCGACAGGTATGTGATAAGTGTATGGGATGAAGTCTTTCCCTGACTCTTTCAACAATTCGAAACGAAAACGTTCGCAAGCTTCTTCAGGCCCGAGTCCCAAACCCGGGTAGCGAGTCGATGCGATCGTGGCACCATCCGCAACACTCTCGACATCGAATAAAAGATATTTGACTTCGTTGCTCGGTTGGGTCATTTCTGATTCTTTGGGCGCTCGTGAAAAGCAGGCGTATCCTGCCTAGCGGTTGGAGATGGAAGAAAGATCAAGGGAACTTGGTCGGCCGTTTTTCGACAAAGGCCTTTAGTCCCTCGGAAGCCGACTCGGTGCTCATGATCGTGGCCATCACGGCGGCTCCACTCGTAAGTTGAGACCAAGTCGATTCGCCAACCATCTCATTGAGCAACCGCTTGGTCATTTGCATGGATTCCACCGAGGACTGTGCAATATCCTGTACGATCTCATTTGCCTTGGCCCAGATCTGTTCGGAGTCTGCCAAGTAATGGACCAACCCCCAATGGTAGGCCTGTTCAGCACTGACTGGATGCGCGTGAAGCAAGAGTCTTGCAGCAACGGATGCGCCGGAGCGGAAAGCAAGAAGGGGGGCGACCAATCCCGAAACCAAACCTACCCTCGAAGCGAGAGACGCAAAGCTCGCACGCTTCGACGCCACCACCAAATCCGATGCCAACACCAGGCCTAGCCCCGCTCCAAGGACGGGGCCGTCGAGCGCGACGACAATCGGCTTTGGAAATCGGAGCATCATTTCATATAGCTCCTGAAGTTCGGTTGTGACGTCCTGCCAAGCAGCCAGGGACTCTTCGCTTCCCTGAATCTCGCTCCACTGCTTCAAGTCAATCCCTGAACAAAACGTTGAGCCCGTTGCGGTCAAGATGACAGCGCGGACACTTTTTTCTCGGTGAAAATCGGCAAACGCCTCGGTGAGATCCTCGATGGTTTCGCGTGACAAGGCGTTCCTGGTCTTCGCGTTGTCCAACACAATCGTCCCGCTGGGAGCATTTTTTTGGATGCGAATCCTCAATGATGACATACCGACCTTCGATGCGTTGGGAAAGAGAACAAGTGGCGTTTCCTAATGATAACGCGACATTTCTAAGAGAGATACCACGGCCGGGCGGTAAATGGAACAAGGCCGATGCAACCGCTTGAGGTTGCAACGGCCCTGCTGATTTCGGGACTCCTGTTTCCGACACCCATCCACTTGGAGTCGATGCAGACTAGACGGATTGTTCCGAAGGAAGCTCATAGCCTTTGCGGTACTCTCGCGAGAGCATCGTATTGGCTTTGTCGCTTTCGAAGAACGTTTCCGAAATAGGATCCAGGGACAATTGGGGACCTACCTGAACCTCAAAAGATTCCACGGAGTTTTCCTTCAAATGATCCACCGTTCGATTCCACGCCTCTGCCACTTTCGATGGGCCGGCGATCTTTGCTACGCGTTCGGCAGCATCCTTGTTATTCAGCTTCTCCCCCATGAGCAGGGAGATATTGCCGAGGTGGCACAGAGCGCTCGAGAGGTGCCCCTCTTCGACGTCCGCGTTGAGGAGTTTGTGATCCCGCGCTCGAACCGCCTCTTCGAAGTTCTTGTAGTGGTAGGAATCGCTTCCGCCCTCAAAGGACTTGATCGGTTTTCCGTCCAGGTCGAATGCCGTTCCTGATTGGTAGGTGGTCATGACCAAGTATCCTTTGGAGCCTTCTACGATGATACCGACGTTTGCTCCTTTGTAATCACCCGTCTTCAATCCACGGACTTCGAACGCCAACTGCTTGGTACCGTAATCATGAATGACGAGTTGCGTATTGGCGGTTTCACCCGCGTCTTCGTAGCCAAATCGCCCACCGATGGAAAATGTCTTCTCGCACAGATTGTTCACATTGAGAGCCCATCGGCACAAATCCATTTGATGGATCCCTTGATTGCCGAGATCCCCGTTGCCATAGGCCCATTGCCAGTGCCAATCGTAGTGAAACTGCTTGCGCGTTACCGGAAGAATGGGGGCTGGACCGGACCAGAGATCGTAATCGACTTCCTTTGGAACCTCATAGGTACCCTTTGGTCCAATGGAGGGACGACGCTTGTAGCACAACCCGCGAGCCACAGAGACTTCACCAATGCCTCCCGAATGGATGAATTCCATCGCCGCTCGCATGCCAGGATTCGATCGGCTTTGGGTTCCTGTTTGTACGATACGATTGTGCTTTCGAGCCGCTTGGACCAATCGTCTCCCCTCGAGCACATTGTGGGAGACCGGTTTTTCGACGTAGACGTCTTTGCCTGCCTGCACTGCCCAGATCGCTCCGAGCGAGTGCCAATGGTTTGGTGTCGCAATACTCACTGCATGGATGGAATTGTCTTCCAAGAGTTTGCGGACATCTTTTACCCAGGTCGGACGCATCCCACCTTGCTTTTCCGCAGCGGAATCGCAAGAACGCTGCCCGGCCCGTTCATCGCAATCGCAAATATGGGTGACGATAGTTCCTTTCTTGCCCGCGAAACCACCGATGTGCGATTGTCCTCTTCCTCCACCCCCAATTACCGCCACGTGGATCTGCTCATTGGGACTAACCGAGGGTGACTGATTGTCTTGCGCCGAGGCTTGGGATGCAAAACGCGATTGGGTTGCCAGCAACGCTGCGGTGGTCAGCATCGATCGTTCGAGAAACTCGCGGCGAGAATTGGGTCGGGAACGGGACACGCTCATGATCGAAAACCTCAGAAAGGGCAGGTAGGGGGTGCAAAGACGCTATACTACACCAATTCAGGAGAAATATCATCCATCCGGAGCGATCCGAGGTATTGGCAGGTCTTGAGATTTCATTGGAAGATGGACATTTACGTCGTCGCTTGTTTTCTCCTTCTCATTCGACTATTCCCAACCACCGGCCCTCCCTTGCTTTTTCTGGCTCTGCATACGTTTCCCCTCGATCCGGCGCCGCTGCGAACCTCGTGTCGGTCGGGTCGGTTTTCGGACCGTAGGAGGAGTCATGGCATCCAGGATCATATGGCGAAGTCTCTCGCGGCAAGCTTGAATGTTGCTCAGTTGATCGCGATGGACTTGGCTGGTGATCTGAAGCATCCCAGACTCCGTCAATCGCGAGCCAGCGAGCGCCTTTAGACGTTGCACGGTCCCAGGGTACAATGCCTGTGTACTAGCAAGATCCCACGTCAACGTGGCCTTCGAGTTGACTTTGTTCACATTCTGCCCCCCAGGCCCTCCACTTCGCGAAAAAGTAAATTGCAGTTCGCTCGCTGGGATCAGGACATGCTCATTGATGATTAAGTCTTCCATCCCCGCTCCTTACCTTTCTCAAGTCCCACAACTCCACCCACTTCCTCACGATGCTTCACTTCGCCGTGTTCAACCGTCGCCAACGATGGAAATGCTCCCTTATTGTCGCCATTCTAGGATTCGTCACAACCGCATGCCCCATGAGAGAGGTTACGGCCCAAGTTGGTTCGGTCGGCATGCCATCCCTTTGGACCCGTATGGAAGGTGAGGATTGGCCCCGCATGCTCGGAGCTCGTTACGATTCGACGAGCAGCGAGAAAGGCATCCGGACCAACTGGGGAGATCAAGGACTGCGAGTGGTATGGTCGGCACCAACAGGGGAAGGATACGGGAACGGCGTCGCGAGCCACGGTCGTTGGTTTCAATTCGACCGCTTTGCAGATAGCGAACGGCTGACGTGCCACCACGCGGAGACAGGACGCATCCTTTGGACCTGGGAAAGCCCTGTCACCTATCGTGACGCGTACGGATATAACAACGGCCCACGCTGCAGCCCGGTGGTGGATGAAGAACGCGTCTACGTTTACGGTGCCGCCGGCAATCTGGCTTGTTTATCCACGAGCGATGGAAAGCTTATCTGGGAAAAGAACCTGAATGAAGAGTTTTGGGTCATCCCTAACTTCTTCGGGGTAGGTGCCTCTCCCCTGGTCTATCGCGATATGCTGTGGGTAATGGTCGGGGGAAGCCGTCCCGACGGACGATCCGCCGAAGATCTTTCGGTCAACGATGTCCCTTCCGCTCGTCCCAACCAATGCGCGATGGTCGGTTTCGATAAACGGACCGGCAAAGTACTTCATCGAGTCGGCAATTACCTCGCAAGCTACGCTGCACCAGTGGTCCGCGAAATCGATGGCAAGGATGTCTTGCTCGCACTCGTCCGCGAAGGATTGCTCGCACTGGATCCCTCCGATGGCTCGAACGAACGTTTTTTTGCGTGGCGAGCTTCCTCCTTGGAAAGTGTTAATGGGGCACCGCCCTCTTTGGTGCAGGGGAATGTTTTGATCGGTGAAGCTTATGAGAAAGGTGGCGCGTTGCTCCAGGTGGGAGCCAGTAAGATCCAATCCCTATGGACGGACGGAAAGTCGCGCCGGGATCAGGTATTCCGACCTCACTGGACCAATCCATTGGTCATTGGCTCCAACGTCTTTGTCAGCAGTGGCCGGAATGAACCCGATACCGATCTTCGGTGCTTGGAATGGAGCACCGAACAAACCAAAATCGACGTCAATACGACTTGGTCGATTCGCAACCGAGATCGAATGACTGGCATCGTGATCGATAACCATTTGCTCCTTTTAGGAGAGAGCGGGATTCTCCAATTGGTCAAACCCAACAAATCCCGGTTCGAGTTGGTGGCGGAGATGGACCTGGCTACAAGACAGATTGCAGGCGAACAGCGCCCTTACGTTCTGACTCCCAGCTGGGCGCCGCCGGTCGTCTCGCACGGTCTACTTTACGTACGAGGTACGGATCGGATCGTCTGCTTGGAACTGATCCCCGAGAATTGAGCATGTGGAATCCTCAACAGTTCAAGATGTCCAAGCGGGATTATTCACACGCTTGATTTCCAGCTCCAAGATTTCTTGGGCTGTTTCGGCCTTCCTCTCCTTACGTTCGCCGACCAGGATTCGCATCCTTTCCGCGAACGCGTTGTAATCGGTCGGCTTGAATACAATCTCGTCGACGCCACGCCGCTCAAGGTCTTTGGTGAGCTTCGGTTCCAAAACCGCTGTATGCACGACAATAAAGGGCCTTTCTCGGCACTCGAGTAGAGTGGATGCCAGTGCATACCCATTCGTCTTGGGCATCGCTAGATCCGTAATCACGAGATCGAATGTGCCGCTATCCAAGGTCGCAAATGCGTCGGCACCATCGGTGGCGCAAAGACAACTAAAGCCGACGCGCCCAAGGGCAAACGATAGCATTTTTCGAACGACCTCATCGTCGTCAACAATCAGAGCGCTCAATCGTTCAAACTTCATTATTTTCGTCTCCCAGGAACTTCTCTGGAACCATTAGGCTGTTTCGTAGAATTCTGTGTTTGCATTCGTCAATCGATCGATGGCAAGCATGGACTTCTCGCACCAACTCGTCGAGATTCGCAGTCAGTGTATGCCTATCCTCTGTATGAGCAGCCAACTCAACCTGTTCGGCGAAGCGCGCTAGTCGGGAAGCTAAAACGACACCTGCACTTCCTTTTAGAGAATGAGCCAACGCGCTAGCGGCGGCAAAGTCTCCCGCTTGCGCACGCTCGATGAGAGCTCGCAGTCGATCCGTGCTAGTGGCAAGGAAGGAATCCATGAGCGAAACGGCGAAGTCCAATTCCCCCATGCACCGATCCTCGAGGAATGCAGACTCATTGAATGCAGACTCATTGAATGCAGAGTCGTTATGTTGAAGAGACTCGCTCTCCAGGCTGGACTGCTTGATCTGCGATTCACTTGATGGACGATTCTTGAGCACCGATTCGATTTCTTCGAGGAGAGATTTCGGCGTGAAAGGCTTAGACAAATACGCATCCATGCCGGCGGCTAAACATCGTTCCCGATCCCCTTCGATGGCGTTCGCGGTCAAAGCGATGATGGGCACGCGAGCTCGAGCATGGTTTTTTTGTTCGAACTCTCGAATGGCGTTCGTGGCAGCAAACCCATCCATTTCTGGCATTTGACAATCCATGAGCAAGACATCGAATTCCGATCGCTTGTAGTATTCGACAGCACGTCTCCCGTTGTCTACCACTTCACAAATCCAACCATGCCGTGTTATCACCTCCTCGGCGAAGAGTTGGTTGGTTGGATTGTCTTCTGCCAACAGGATGCGCACGACGCGGTCTGGGGTGGGATTCGCGTAGGGTTCGGGGGGAGGAACACTCTCGGAAACGGTCCCGATCGGCAATTCAAATTGAAACCAGAACTCCGAGCCTAATCCTTCAGTGCTCTTGACGCCGATTGTTCCCCCCATCGTCTCAATAATATTTTTGCTGATCGACAATCCGAGCCCTGTTCCATTGAAACGTCTGCTCGCCGACTGATCAACCTGTGAGAATTCCTTAAACAAGAATTGCAATCGATCTTCAGGAATTCCAATGCCGGTATCTTTTACCCTCACGCGCACTTGGGCCCTCTGGTCGGTGATCTCCATAGGCTCAACAATCACTGAAATCATTCCCTCGTCCGTAAACTTCACGGCATTGCTAAGTAGATTGGTTAAGACCTGTCGAATCCGATGGCTGTCTCCAATCAAGCATAGGGGGGCCGGATGTTCGGATCGAAAGCGCACTTGCAGATCTTTCTCTTCCGCGCGGTGAGCGATCAACTCCATCGCCTCGCGAATCAGCTGCATCAGTTCGAAGGGGTGCGAATCCAATTCCAGCTTGCCTGACTCGATCTTCGAGAAATCGAGAATATCGTTGATCAGCATCAACAGGTTTTGACCGCTTTTGCGACAAACATCGACAAATCTTTGTTGTCTTGGTTCAAGCCCTGTATCGGACAAAAGTTCCGTCATGCCGATGACACCATTGAGAGGTGTACGCAACTCATGGCTCATCGCTGCCAGGAAATCACTTTTCGCTTTACTCGCTTGTTCAGCTGCCAGCTTTGCCTGTTGAAGGTTTTCCTCCGACCTCTTTCGGTCGGAGATGTCGACTTGCGTAGCAATAAAGTTGGAGAGATTTCCCGCTTCATCGAGCACAGGATCAATTTTCAATTCGATCCAATAAGGTTTACCGCTCGCATGATAATTCACAATTTCCGTTGCAATGCTAACCCTTGCTTGGAGAGCCTCTCGGATCTTTGCAACCACCTCTGAATCTGTCATTTCCCCCTGAAGAAATTCGCCGGGCTTCCGACCGATCACGCCATTCGTTTCAAATCCTGTCAATCGAACAAATGCCTCGTTGCACCATTCGATCTTTCCATCGGCATCGGTGATGACCACGGAATGCTGAGTCTTGCTCGCGACAAGAGAAAGCTTTTCGACTCGATCATGATATTGTTTGAGTTCGAGCTCGGTTTGCTTTCGACAATCGATGTCTTCAATCACCTTCACAAAGTGCTTCGGTTCACCGTTTGAATCGCGAACGAGAGAGGCCGAGAGGCGCACCCACACAGCATGCCCGTCTTTTCGAACGAACCGCTTTTCTAAACAATACGATTCCATCGCACCATCGATGGCAGCTTGCATCGACGCATTGCTTTTCTCTAAGTCCTCGAAGTATGTGATCGACTGCGAGGAGAGCTCCAAAAGTTCAGTATCGGAATAGCCCAAAATGGAGCATAGGATTGGATTCACTTTCATCCATCTGCCATGGACCGAAACCTGAGCAATTCCGATCGCGGCATTTTCAAATGTGCCTCGAAAGTTTTGTTCGCTCTCGGATAACGCGGCGTCCTTCGTATGCTTTTCGGTGATGTCGACGCACACACCGATCAACAGACCTTGCTCAATCTGGAACGAGCTCCCTCGTTCTTCTACAAATCTTCCTTGGTATTGAACGAAGTGAATCTCACCGTTTGGTTGAACGACGCGAAACTCCGTCTCGAAAGTCGTTCGACCATCGACCGCAGACTGTAAGGTGTTGAAAAAACGATGCCGATCATCTGGGTGCACCCTGTCTTGAACAGCAAGCAAGCTCTCGCAGGATCGCTCGTCTAGCAATCCAAAAATCTCACGCGATTTCGAATCGGTGACCACCTTCATTGCACGAAAATCCATTTCGAGGACGCCGATTTGGGCAGCCCCCAAAGCGATATCCAATCGCTCTTGGCTCTTGAGCAATTTCGTTGCCAACAGAGCACTGGATGGCAGTCGCAGGGCGATCGGCATGATCCGAACCAGTACGATCACCGTGACCCAGGAAACGATGGCTGTGACGCATTTGACCAATCCCGAGAATCGATAGACCGGCCACCAAAAAATGGATGCTTCGATCAAGTGCCCCAAACCGCACGCCAATATAAATGCGGCGAATAGCCAAATGACTTTTGGGAATGGAAGGTCCTTCTTTCGCAGAATGAAAAAAAGAAGAACACATGGAATCGCGAAGTAGGCGGCGAAGATGCCGAGGTCGGACAGGATGTGCAACCATCCCACATCGGTTGACCAATCACCGCAGTACCAACGGGCGGGGAAGTCGCCGGTGTCGAACAGCTTTGCGACGAATGTGCTCACGCCCTCGGTTTCAAATTTGCGTTGGCCGCCACCTGAGTTGAGAGTGGTAGGCATGCAGCAAACGGGCTGTGATGACGATAATTGCGGTGAATGCAGGTCAACAAGAGAATCAGCTTCGACGGGTGCCGCGCAGATGGTCAGGAACAATCCAACAAGGATGGTGGAGATCATAAGTTGTTCCTTGAAGCAGTACTCGGGACCCAGCATTGCGGATGAAACGACATCACTTCGCATTGCCACATTACGGCGCCTCCTAAGTCGAATAATCGGACTAATCCGATCTAGCGACACTTCGTGAAGCAAGCGTAGCTCGCGAAGGATGCGCAGCAAAAGTCAGACTGCTTTTTTGTAAAACTTTGCAAAATGGTAGCTGCCAAGTACGACTCGGCGGTCAAGTACGATTCGGCGTTGGGCTGTGCGAAGGCCTGCTGCAAGGCATCTTCGCGCAAAAAGGGTCGACGCTATTTGCTCGAGGGGTCGGACGAAAGGCTGCCGCCGAATAGGAACGAGACGGTCGCCCGTGTAATGTTTTCGTCGCTCATGAGAAAGGAATGAATCACTGGAAACGTGCGGATCTCCGACGCGCTTTCCATGGTTGCTTCCGAAACCGTGACGATCCCATCGCTGGCACCCTCCAAGAAAGGGTTTTGCAATCGAGATTCGGAAATATCACCGATCACGATTGCAAAGGGGGATGGTGGAGTGCCCAATTCACTCTGTAGCTTTTCCCACGCCGCACCAAGATGAATGCCCGATGAGCCTGCCAAGGTTTCAAAAACCCCAAACCCTGTGAGCGACTTCGCCAGGGCCGAGCCGTTGTTGGGGGGCCCTAACATGACGGCCCGCTCGATGCGTGGCAACAATCCTTTTGGATCGCCCGATCTTTGCAAGTCACCGATCATGTACCGGAAGACGATATTGCCAAGGCTATGCCCGACGAACCAGATCTTCGGTTCCCCTTCCAAATTCTCCAGCAATTCGCGCATCGCCGTCGCATGATGAGGAATTGAATTACGGGTGCTCGCATAGGTCATCGAAACGCATTCACGCTTGTGAGCAGGAAGTTCGGGATGAGCAGCTTCGTAGCGATGGATCTCTTCGGCAATCGGCATCATGCTGCCATGGGTTCGGAACAACCCATGCGCCAAGAGAACAACAACCTCCGGTGCATCGCCAATCGGGACTGCCTGCTTTGCTTTATGAAGTTCGTCGAGCATGGCTTGCTTTCCACCCCATGCGCGACGGATCCCTTTCGGATCCAGTAGACGCCAATGATTCAGGGTGCTGTTGTATTGCACCTTCCATCCATTCCACCACCGGAAGTCGGTCCAAAATTGCTTTCCACCCAGAGTGGGAAGGGGAATGTTCCAAGCCTTCTTTCCGTCTTCCATAGCTTCCGCTTCCTCTACCATCTCGGGCATCCCGTCTTGTGCGACCACAAGCGGAGAGCCCATCCACACGACCAGACCGAAGACACTAGCGAGCAACAGCCGAATCACCAGCATCATCCGTTCCTCCCGCTTTCCGTTCAGAAGACTCCTGACCTGCCTCGTGGATTCCTAAGGCCCCCGCAATCAACGCCAGAGCCGCTCGCTCGGAACGATTCACTTTGCTACCGAATCCGAACGTCCCACCTGCAGCGTTCGCAATCGACTGGGCCAGGTCGTAAAGAACGGTTAAGAATTCCGAAGCCTGTTCAGGATAGTTTTCGACAACGAAGTTTCTACAGAGGAGCAGACGCGCTGGCAAAACCATCATGTCTTGGCTCCCCAGCTCCCGAACCAAGGCTTCGCAGTCTCGATGCAACCGCCGGCTCGCGGCATGAAACACGTCGCTCACCAAAGGATTGCGATGCTCTCGCAACTGAGAAACCAACTCCTCAAATCGACTCGCTTCCTTCGGATCGACATCGCCATCGAAGGCAGACGTCAATATGAAGCAAACAGAGGGTGAAGACTCCAGTATGTCTCTGCGATCGGGTAAGTTTCTGTGATCGGGCTGGCTCATCGATCCACACGCCTATTCGAGGAAAGAAATCAACTCGAATGGCTTTATAGAGGGCCGACAGACCGCTGGCAACCCAAGGGCGATATTGGGTGGCGATTCTTATTTGGTTCTCAGCCAATAAGCGGTCATGGCAAAAAGTACAAAAGTGAACATGGTGCTTCCTTTGTCTCGAACAAGATCAACGCATCGGTTGCCGCGATCACTTTTGACCCCAGCGATCCGCCATCTCCGAAACGGCTTGGAACAAATCGTACCAGTGGCGGAAGGTTTCCAAAGTATCTACCACCCAGGCGTCGTCGCGATCGAATCCTCGCTCACTGATGCGGATGGTTTCGGAAAGGTGATGACCGGCATCGACACTTTCGATTCCGCTAGATGCCTGCAATTCCATCCCTTCGTCCAACTCGCCCCGCTGGCCCGCTTCACTTTCTTCGACTTCATCCAGTGGCAGTACGTCACCCATCACCAGATTCACGACCCACAAGGCGGCACGATCCAGATCCACACTGTCGATGACGGCTCGTACCGATCCACTTTGAACGTAAAACTTGGCCATTATTTCTCTTCCTTGATCTTGTAAAGGTATCAGCAACTTCGTTTCGGGGCGCCACTCCTCCGCTCCTGGACGTGCACTTCAAGATGAGGGGTCTCGGAGAGTCCAGGAGCAGAGGATTGGCCGCTTTTGGGAGTGTCAAGGCGATCCGTCGGATCTTGTGGGCCACCCGATGTAGTGGGCCGCCCGATCTTGTGGCTCAGAGGTGACCGGCTTCTGCTTCGTCGCCAACCACCGTCGCCTTGACAATCTATTTATCGCCCACCCTTGGACACGTTTGGTCCCACCCCTCAAGAATTTTGATCCGGGCCGAAAATATCTTGCGATTCCTGGGAGACCAATGGGACGAACAAGTGCTCGGGGTAACGGACGCAGACCAAACAAAGCCCCTGTCCTGGTGCGGTCTGGCTGGACGAATCACGCTGCTTGGACTCCAGCACGGCTTGGACCCAGCTTGGATCAAATCTTCCCAACCCAACTTCGCACAGTGCGCCCACAATGTTGCGAACCATGTTGTAGAGAAACCCATCTGCCTCGATCTCGATGGAGACATTCTGGCCATCGAGATGAGGCTCTGCTTGGATGGGTAAATCGTAGATCGAACGGATGCTCGACTTGCGGGGAGAGCCAAGCGTCTCATACGCCTTGAAATCATGCGTGCCTAACAAGAACTCCGCAGCACGTCGCATCGCGTCCACATCGAGCGGTCGCGTGACCCACCAGTGAACTCGTCTATGCAGGGGGTCCCAAACCCGAGCATTCCAGATCGAGTAGCGATAGCGTTTGCTCGTTGCATTGCGAATCGCATCGAAGCCTTCGACGACTTCCTGCACGGATCGAACCACAATGGACCTAGGTAAATACCGATTGATCGCTGGGACCAAACGTTCGGACGGCGCGTTCCAACCCTGCAATCGAATCGATGCGACTTGCCCAGTCGCATGGACGCCCGCATCGGTTCGACCACTCCCTTGCACATGCACCTTTTCACCGGTCGCCTTTTCGATCGCGATGATCAATTGCTGCTGGATCGAAGGAGCATTGCTTTGGATTTGCCAACCGCCATACTTCGTTCCGTCGTAGGCGACTGTCAGGGCAAACCATCGCATTTAGAGAGTCCAAGCTCCGTCGATGAGCCGCCAAGCCTTTCGTGGATTGCCATCCTGCAAGAGATGTGGCAAACGGTCGTGACGAACAGCGTCGTAGCAAGTTAACTTGGCAAAACGAATCAAACTCGCTGGGATTCCGACCGCCGTGAATCCGGGGTGAGCCGTCGCTGGAAAGGGTCCTCCGTGGTTCATCGCCGGGCTAACGGCGACACCAGTTGGCATCTTGTCATTGAGCAATCGCCCCACCTTTTGCAACATTTCCGACGCGATAGGACCGTACATGGCGTCGTCGCTGCCGTCGGTTGCCGAATAGATGCAGCCGGTCAAGTTTCCTTCGAGGGACTCGATCGCTCGAACGATCTCCGCCAAATCTTTGCAAACAACGATGAGCACCGCATTGCCGAATGCCTCGGTTTGGAATTGAGAAGGTGCGAGCAGGAATGATTCGCCGGATACTTGAAGGACGGTGTTCGCCACGGCGCATCGCCCGCCAGCGATCTTGTCCCCCCCTGCCAACAGTTCGGCACCAGCGTCCTTGAGCACACCGATGCTCTTGACCAGCGAACTTTCAACTCCCTTGGACAACAGGGTCCCGGGAGGCGTCTGCATGTACTTCGCAACGACCCCTTCCACGAAGTGTCGGGCCTCCTGTGAATCGATCATTAGCAGCAATCCCGGATTGGTACAAAACTGCCCAGCTCCCATCAAGCCGCTCGTGACATACTCCTCGATCAGTTTGTCCCCTCGCTCTTTCAACGCGCCGGGCAGGAACACAACCGGGTTCACACTCGAGAGCTCCGCATAGAAGGGCTTTCCGACGCGATCGGAAGCCGCTTTCAGCTGCAATCCAGCATGCCGCGATCCGGTGTAACCAATCGCAGCCAATCGCGGGTCACTTACCAGTTTTTCGCCATCGGCATGGGTCGTTCGGTAAATCAGCTGGACCAGCCCTCGCGGCATTCCTGTTTTCTCGATGGCTTGCAAGGCCAGCTCTGCAAACCGCTGCGTTGTTGCGGGGTGAGACGAATTGGCCTTTCCGATCACGGGGTTTCCGGCGGCGATCGCAGCCGCGAAATCCCCCCCCGCCAAGCTATTGAACGCGAAGGGGAAATTATTGGGCCCGAAGACACAGACCGGCCCGATAGCTTCATAGGAGGAGCGAATATTGGCCTTGGTGTCGATCGTAGGCATGGCCCATGAGCCGGTTCTCGCTGCAGCCGCAGCCTGCTTGAGCTGGCTCACTGTTCGCGGCAGCTCGACATCCCCCAGCCTTGGCGCAACAGGGAGCCCGGTCTCTTCGTGCGCCAACGCGACCAAAGTCTCCTTGTCGGCCTGTATCAGGTCCGCGTAGGTTTCCAAGAATTCCGCGATCGTATTGGGATGAATAGTCCTCAGCTCTTGGAAAGCATGGCTCGCAGCCGCAAGTGCTTGATCGACCTCGCTCCATGCGCTCAGTGGATAGGTTCGTGCAATCGATTCGCCGGTCATTGGATTCGTAGCTTGAAAGCTTCCGTTGGTGTTGGAATCAATCCACTGACCGTTGATAAGAACTTTTTCCATGATGTTTGTTATTGTCGCTTTACGTGAGTTAGTGAGTCTGAATGAAGAGGTAGGAATCGGGCGATTGCTACCCTTGTACGATGACGTTGGAAAGGGTTCCGATGCCGTCGATCGAAATATGAACGTGATCGCCAGGAGCGAGAGTGAAGCTGCTGTCGGGGACAATTCCAGTCCCCGTTAGAAGAAACGCGCCATGGGGCATATCGTTGTCCCGCAACAACCAAGAGACAAGATCTTCCAAGTTCCTTGCCATCTGCGAAACCCCCGTATCCCCGGAGAAAACTTGATTGCCATCTCGATGGATTTCAAGATGAATAGCGATCGTCGAACGCTCAGGCATCGCGGACGCGAGGGTTACCCAAGGCCCCAAACCACAGCACTGGTTGTAAACCTTGGCCTGAGGAAGATACAAAGGATTGTCCCCCTCGATATCTCGACTGCTCATATCGTTTCCGATGGTATAGCCGACAATCTTTCCGGCTCGTGAAATCACCAAAGCCAATTCGGGTTCGGGGACATTCCAAGTCGCATCGGTTCGAATACGAAGCTTTCCAAGATGGCCGCTGCAACGGTTCGGCGTCGCTTTGAAAAAGATTTCTGGTCGGGCCGCCGTGTAGACTCGGTCGTAACAACTCGCAGCCGCCTCGCTCTCTTCCATTCTCGCCGTTTGCGATCGCTTGTACGTCACCCCAGCAGCCCAGACCTCCTGTTGGTCGATTGGCGGGAGCCAGCACAAAGAATCCAAATCCAACGCATCCCCGACCGTTGGCAACTCGGTGGCAAGCCGCTCCAGATCCGGGGAAGAGAGAAGTTCCTGGAGGGAAGTTAGCCCAGCGGATTCCAAATTCAAAACCGTGGCCTTCGTGTTCTGGATTCGAACGACGGCGACATCGGAACCGATTTGTATGCGTCCAAGTTTCATGAGGAGAACGGCCTAACGCGGCGGGAGGAAAACGGATGGGGACTTCGAATCGGTATTGAACCAGCTTGGGGATCGATTGACCAGTACCAAGCCCCTTGAAGTCCGCCCACCCGGTCGCCGATCGACGCACAAGCTTGAATTGTTAAGAAATCACTAGACGGGGCTAAAAACCGAACCCATAATTCCAGCTAATGCGACGACAAGTACTTAACGGTTGTGACGGCAAGACAATTTATGCGGTTGTTTTCCGGCAAAGCTCACCCGTCGGTGACTTTCCTCGCTATCCCCGCTCGGACGCTGACCTAGGCTTTTCGACTCCCTCCAGCCTGCGCCCGTCGACCGGCCAAGCCGTGTCAGGTCTGGATGGATCCCCTAGAATACGAACGAACCAATTCAACATCGTTTTCTCCCGACGACAAGCGAATCGGTTGTGCGTACCTGTTTTGCATCGTTGTACCTCTTTGGAAAATCAGAATGAAACGGTATCGAGATCTGATGTTGAGATACTCGCTGTTGGCTGCGGGGACATTGCTGTTCCCGATCACAGCGGTAGAGAAGAGTTTTGGACAGGAGGGAGCCGTACCCGAGTACCCTCCCTTCGAAAAAGTAACAGAGGGCTTCACCAAAGTAGAGTCGAAGTCCCCTGATCGTGCAGCGAATCCAAACGGACTTTGCAGCGTTTGGACTCGCGAAAAAGATGGCCAAATGCTTTTGGAAATCCCAAAAGACTTTGCGAGCAAAAAATACTTTATCGCTTTGACGGTCAGTGCGGGCGATCAATTCGCCGGACTGCAGTCGGGAGACTACTACGTCTACTGGCGTCAATACAACAAACGTCTCGCCTTGGTTCTCCCGAATTTGGATATCCGATCCAATGGAGAACCTGAGTCGAAGTCGTCGGTCAAGAGACTCTTCACCGACACCGTATTGCTCGATGTGCCCATCGTCACGATGGCACCGCGCGGCGGCCCAGTTATCGATGCCGATGCACTTTTTGTCGGGCAAGCGAGCAAGTTCTTCGGCGGTGCCGTTCGTATCCAAGATCCCCAGCTGACGAAGATCGCCAAGGCAAAAACGTTTACCAAGAATGTTGAACTGGCATTCGAAGTTGTCTCGGCCGGTGGAAAATTTCAAACCCTCCACTACTCGATCAGCGAAGTTCCCGAGGATTCCGGGTACCGGCCTCGCAAAGCGGACCAACGCGTCGGTTATTTCGTTACTAACTTCACCGACCTCGGTAGCTACGATGACGACAAGAAGCGTGTCCGTTACATCACCCGTTGGCGTCTGGAGAAGAGAGACCCCAACTTGAAGGTGAGCCCACCGGTCACTCCAATTCGTTTTTACATCGAACACACGACTCCCGTGCGATACCGCCGCTGGGTCAAGCAGGGTATCGAGTACTGGAACAAGGCCTTCGAATCGGTTGGATTTTCCGATGCGATCGAGGTCCTTTATCAAGACCCTCGCTCCCCAGCAACCATGGATCTCGATCCGGAAGATGTCCAATACAACTTCGTTCGCTGGTTGAACAATGACATCGGAACTGCGATTGGTCCAAGCCGCGTTCACCCGATTACCGGAGAGATCCTGGATGCCGATATCGTCTTGACCGACGGTTGGATCCGCCACTTCAATTTCCAATTCCACGACATGATGCCTGATCTGGCCATGGAAGGAATGACTTCGGAAACGATCGCTTGGCTGGGCGAAAATCCTAGCTGGGATCCACGCGTTCGGCTCGCACCTAGCGCCAATCAAAACCATTTGCGCGAGGTATTCGCCAAGCAGGCGAAACTCCCGTTCGCAGGTCACCCCATGACCAAAGTGGATGGCAGACTAATCGGCAACCAACCCTATGACGGATTGGTCGGACGTATCAGCCAAGTCAACGGTTACTGCAACGTCGCCCTCGCCAAGCAAATGGATATGGCCATGGCCCGCATGAGCATGGAACTCATCGAGGAGATCTACAGCCAAGAAACGAAACCAGGTGAAGGGGGCGATAAAAAGCCAGAAGAAGGCAAACCCGAGGAAAAGAAACCAGCTAAACCCAAAGAAGACATGCTCGATGGGATGCCGGAGTCGTTCATCGGACCTTTGTTGGCAGAACTCGTCGCACACGAAGTGGGCCACACCCTCGGGCTCCGACACAACTTCAAAGCCTCCAGCCTCTACTCGCTCAAGGAAATCAACTCCGAAGCCGTCGCTGGAAAGAAGCCTCTCGCTTCTTCGGTGATGGATTACATTCCGATCAACATGCCATACAAGCTGGAGGAATCGGTCAAGGGTGATTGGACGATGACCGGTATCGGTCCCTACGACATGTGGGCGATTGAATATGGTTACTCCACCGATGAAGCCAAGCTTCCGGAAATGCTCAAACGGACTTCCGAGCCTGAGTTGCAATACGCAACCGACGAAGACACCGGTGGTCCAGATCCGTTAGCCCGTCGCTATGACTACTCCAAAGATCCTCTCGATTACGCTGAAAACCAAATCCGTTTGGTGAAGCTGTATCGCGATCGACTTTTGGACAAATTTGTCAAAGACGGGGATAGCTGGTCCAAAGCGCGACGCGGGTACGAGTTGACCCTCGGCGAGCAAATGAAGGCAGTCAGCATGATGGCCAACTGGATCGGTGGCGCCCATGTCAACCGCGACAAGAAGGGGGATCCAGGCAACCGACAATCCTTGGTTCCAGTTCCGGCGGAAACCCAACGCAAGGCCCTGGAGTTTGTTATTCGCAATGCGTTCCGAGACGACTCGTTCGGACTTACCCCGCAAATCCTCGAACGACTCACCAATGACAAGTGGGCCGATGAAGGAATTCGATCGATGGGCGAATCGACGTTCCCCGTTCACGACCGTATCCTCGGGTACCAAGCCTCGACACTTACCATGCTTATGAACCCGACCGTTCTGCGCAGGGTATATGACAACGAGCAACTGGTCCCGCAAGACAAGGACGCGATGACGCTACCTGAATTGATGGACAAACTCTACAACGAAGTTTGGTCCGAACTCGATGCCAAGGTGGAAGGTGAGGCCTCGCCTCGCAAACCCCGCATCAGTTCGTGGCGACGCAACCTGCAACGCGAACACCTCGAACGCTTGATCACCCTCGGCATGCCATCCAGCACCGCCGCCGTGAGCAAACCGATCGCTTCGCTTGCATTGCTCCAACTGAAAGAGCTGAAACGAAAGATTGATGCCGTTCTTGAAACCAAGGCAGGTCTCGATCCCTATTCGCTTGCACACCTTGGCGAAGCTCAACAGCGGATCGCGAAGGCAGTTGATGCCATCTACATCTACAACATGCCCTCGAGCTTCGGTGGCGGTGGCGGCGGAATCATCATTCTCGGTCAAGAGAAAGATGGCGAAACTAAGATTGTCGAACCAACGGAACCCATCCTCCCGTCCCAGCCCTAACGCTGCGAAGACGAACGTAAGTTCCTAAAAAAGATAAGTCCCTTAGGTCGCAGTCGACCTATGGGACTTTTTTGTTGGTTTATTCAAAACCTTGAAGATGTTGAGCGGCGAGTGTCACCACCGGTCTGTCCCCATGGGCTTTTCGATCCAGGCAGGTTGCCAGCGGCCCCCTCAAGTCTCACTTCTTACTTTTCACTCTTGAAGCCTGCAGCGACGAGTTCTTTGTAGCCAGGTTTGAGCGGACGGACTTCGATTCCGTACTTTTCCAGAATCGTACCGGCCTTCAACGAACGATAGCCGACTTCGCAGTAGGTGTACGCAATCGTCCCCTCCGGGATCAGTTCTCGATACTTTTTTGCATCCGGTTTTTCTTGCATCCCGCGCCATGGGAGGTGGACGGCACCCGCGATATGCCCGTTGTTCCACTCGACCAATTCTCGGACATCAACGAGAACCGCCTTCTTCTTTTCGATTCGCTCCTTCACCTGCTCTAACGAATCGGCAGTGTGCTTCAATTCTTTCTTCGCGGGAGGAGGATTGTCCGCGACGATTGTTGGAATGTTTCCCCACGTCGAAAACGAGGTTACGATCGCTGATATGTATAGGAATTTTCGTCGCAACATAATTGTTTGGTTTGGTTAGAGGAAACGACATAGAGCCCCCTCAGTATAGCGAAGCCAACTCAAAAGTCCCCTACTTGGCTTCGCTCCACCAAAGGTCATGTGGCTCCCCTTCGAATGGGAGATCCATACGATCTAGCTCGTTCCAGAGTCGCTCCGCAGGATCGCTGGTCGGCGCACGGGCCTCCTCTTCCTCATACCACATGGCGAACGGCATGGTTTCCTCCTCGTCTACCGAGTGCATGACTGGCACCGGTTGACGCCGAGGTTTGAGCACCAAAGGTTCAACGGGAACGATCGATTCTACATCGTCTAGTTGCGGCTCGGGAACCGCGGGAGCATCCACTTCGATCTTGACGACCGGAACAGGTGGCAACTCGACATTTGGTAGGACCTCTTCCACTACCGGTACGATCGGGGCGGGCTTCGGTTTGGCCGGCTTTTCCACCACTGGTGCGACGATAGGTTCAGCAACCTCTACCACTTCGACCGCCATGCGTTTCGGCTTTTCAATTGGCAGCTTTTCAATTGGCAGATCGTGCGGTTGATAAATCTTCGCTTCTCCCGATTGTCCCTGCGCAGGGAGCACACGCACTTGCACGTCGATGTCATGGAAGATCCGCATGATGTGTTCGTGGCACGTGAACATAATGACCTGGTGCCCTAACGCCGCGAAATCACGAAGGACCTGAGCGGCAAAGCTCGCTCGGATCGAGTCAAAATTCACCAGCACGTCATCGAGTACCAACGGGAGTGTCACACCCCGGCGTGAGTAGGCCGCTGCTAGGGACAAACGCAATGCGATGAAAACCGCTTCACGCGTACCCCGACTAAGCACCTCCAATGGCAAGCTCTGGTTCTTGTCGTTATCGATTCGCAACGCATTCTTTCCGAGCGGTGTCCAAACCCGAACGTACTTTCCATCGGTTAGCTGTTTCAAAAATGCCGATGCTTCACGGAGCGTCTCAGGCTGTCGCTCGGTCTCATACACCTCGCAGACCTTCTCTAGCATACAAGTCGTTGCACCGAGAGTTCTCCAGTGTTCAGCACACGCAGCGATCTGCCTTTCAAGACTGGCAAGCTCCAATTTGGCTTCCGCAATGCGGCGATCTGCAGCCAAACTCTTCATCTCCTGAGACGTCTCACCTTGCCGTTGCAGAAGAGCGGCGACCCGCTCCTCGGCCTGGGTAATACGTTGACCGAGCGTTTCCCATCGCTTTTCTAGCTCATGGGATGGAGTATTCTCGAGAAGTCGCATGACCGTTTCGTAAGGGACATGACCGCCGATCGTGCTTCGGATGCGATGATCCAACTGCTCTACCTCGTTCTCCAAGCGGAGATATTCCGATTTGGTTTGGAGATGCTGTTGCAGCTGTTCGGCATCCTCGACACCGAGATCAGCGAGGTGCGATTGTCGTGTTCGAATCCACTTTTCCATACCTCGCGTCGCGATCTTTTGCTTTCGAGCAAGCTCTTCATCTTGCGATTTGAGTTCTTTGCGTAGCACGATGTATTGTTTGTGCTGGGCGAGGGTGTTCGTAAGCTCCTGCAGCTTCAGCAACGGCCCTTCGCTGTTATCGGGGGCTGCAGCGGCCGCTGCGGCTCGTAGCGATAGTTGCTCGTCTCGCTGACGTTGATCTCTGCGATCTCGGTCTCTATCGCGATCGCGACGATCTTCACGTTTGGCTTCTGCATGAACGCGCGCGCCATCCCGTCTGGCGTCGTTGGGATCGCCCCCATAAGATCGAGTTGCTTCTTTGATCGCATGATTGGACTCTTCGATCGCGACTTTCAATTGCAGCGAAAGGGCTTCAATTCGCTGCATCGCTGTGGAAAGTTCGATCTTTCGCTGGGCTAACTCGTCTTGTTGCGCCTTCAAGCGACGTCGTGTTTGCGTGAGCGATTCGTACCCTTCGGCCAAAATGCGAATACTCTTAGGGGATAACGATTCAGCCATTCCTAGTTGGCTCAGCATCCTCTTCCACGATGATCGCGCCGACTTCAAGCCGTGCACCGCTTCCTTTGCATGTTGTTTCGCTGTTTCGTAGCGTTGCTCGGCGGCTTGGAGATTATGCAACGTCGGGAGATAATTCTCGCACTGCACCAGATCGCTCTCTGCATCCCGGATGCGTTGCTCCAATGTACCGCTGTGTTCGGGGAGCGATTCGAGCAATTCGTCTCGTTCCTGAACAGTCTTGCGAAGCTGGGAATCGACAGCGTCGAGCTGCGAGTCGCAGTTATCCAATTCGTCTTTCGAGTCCTGTTCCAAACTCTTCCATTTGAAGAACGTATAGCAGAGCAGACCGATCCCAACGAGAACCAGAAGGAATCCGATGGTCTGCTCGCTCTGTGCAGGAACTTGCGCGGTCGCACTGACGGCAATGCGTGAGGCTCGCATCAAATTCCAACCTAAGAACTTTCCGAGCCCCAACACGAGCATCATCGAGCCGCCGACGAACGGCAGAAGCAATCGTCGGGCATCGTCGATCGGGAAAACCTCTTCGGATTCCAAGTCTACCGCTTGGTCCTCGATCTCTTTGCGATGTCGCCGATATTTCTCAATCCGCTCATCGAGTTGCTGTACCTTGCGAAGGTTGCTTAGCAAATCGTGGGCGCTCTTGTGGGCTGTTTGAAGATCGCTCTCGCCTTGTACGGATAGAAATCCTTCGATTTCAGCAGCTAAGCGGGACGCTTCTTTCTTATCATTGAGACCTTGCTCTTTCGCCTGCTTCAACCGCGTTTGGTAGCTTCGCACGTCGCGAGCGGGGCCTGCTAATTGGCTGATCGCTTGTCTCGAAAGATCGGGCAGGTTGGCCAAACGCTTGTCGTTGAGCAAAGCCTCTTGGTCTTGCTCGGTGAGCCCTAAACGCTTGGCATCTTCGAGCAGTTGCTCCTCGGACTGTTGGCATTCCGATTCGAGCCGCTGGATTTGAAGTTGCAGGCTCGTAACCCAAGGCCCTTGTTCATTGGCTGCCTCGATCTTTCCTGCGAGCGTGAGAATTCCCTTGCTCACCGGCAGATTCGTCGCCCGCAGGCGAAGAGCCTTTCGTTCGTCCCGGATCGCTTGAACCTGCTCTCGCTTCTCTTCGATCTCTCGTTGAATCTCTTCCAAACGGTCGTAACTATTGTCGGGAATGTCGACACGAGCGTTCAGTGATTTGAGCTTCGTCTTCGTCGACTCGCGCGACTGCCAGGGCTCGCGTATTTGGATCGCCGTTTCGACGGTTTTCGACTCGAGTTCCCACTGACCCACTCGGAGCTTGAGCTCTTCGATTTCATTTTGTTGATTACGGCGATGAGCAGCCAGCTCTCCCCATCGGCGACCGCGGACGGTGAGCGCCTCGATTTCATCGCGAAGCTTTTCGCGGCGTTGGAGCATCAGTGCCATCTGGCCTTGGTCTGCCTCCGTCGAAACGATTTGCCCACGCGCACCCTTCAATTGGCGCATGACGTCCACGAGCGATACTCGGTCCAATCCGCTCGAGAGTTTGTAAAGCTCGTCCGCAGCGGCGGTGTCGTCGAGTGTACTCAGTTCCTGCAATTCACGCAGACCGATGGCGAACACATTGGTGAAGATCGACTCATCGACGCTACCGAGCAAAGAGGTAAGTCGATGCTGCCCCTGGGTGACTCCATCGCTGCTAGTGACGGTCAGCTGTCCGACGATAGAAGGATCGTTCAACGTCGCGCGGCGCGCGATTTCGTAACCTCCCCCTGGGCCGGTTACTCGCATCGCTCCACCTGGCTTGCCACCGAAAACAGGAGGTAGATAGCGTTGACGTCGGTCGGCCGTGAAACCATAGAGCATGGTTCGGAGGAACTGCATCAACGTCGTCTTGCCCGCTTCGTTGGGCCCGTAAAAGACCGTCATCCCCTCGGGCAAGGAATCCACAGACAATCCCGACCAAACACCAAAACCATCGATTTGGATGTCACGGACCTTCATGACTTCATTCCTCCGAAGCGTCGTGTGGGTGCGAGCAAGTCCATTTTGTGCCCGCGGAGCATATCCACACCCAATAGGGTTGATTTATCAAGCATCGACGTGACAGTCGTCGGTTCGTCATTATCCAAAAGGGATTGCCAAACAGGTGTTCCGGGCGTTTCGCATTCTACCAAAGGCTTCAAGTTAATGTTCTTGCCAAGAGCCTTGCGGGTATCCGTGGCAGTTCGAAGAAAGTCTCCGAGGATTGTATCCTCTTCTTGCCATTTGCTCGGAAACGACTTTGGCGAAAGGACTTCGATATCTGTCGACCAAACACTGCAGGCGCCATGCCCGTATTCGCGACGAACCCAAGCCAACATTTCTTCGAGAGCCGCAGGACCAACCATGGCTGCATTCTCGAGATCCATTTCGATTTTCCACTCAATGATCAAATGCCGCGTACCGTTTTCGGATTGCAGCTTGGAGATCCGTTTGGACATCAACTGCCGGATGTCGCGTCCCATGGCGAGGTCCTCGGCGTCCAAGATCTGGGTGACGTAGCGGAACAGGTCCACTTCGGTCGAAACGATTTGCGCATCGTGGTTTCCATCTACCTCCACGGTGTAACAACCATGTGCACCGATTTCCTGGAATGATCTTCCTTGAGGTGTACCGCAAATCCGCATATGGGGGGCTTCACCATGAAGCGTTTGCCGCTGATGATTTCCTCCCAAAGCCCAGTAATCGATTCGTTGACTGATGAGAGTGTCCCGTTCCGCCACACCATGGGCCAAGCCGATGGTGTACGTATCGTCCTCATCCATTTGGAACTCGGCGGCCCGAATCGATTCGCGACCATCATTGGATCGTCCCAAGATCGTTGCGAGAGGCGTTCCGTTACGGCGATAGATGACCGGTTCGACTTGCTTTTTGGAAAATAAATGAACGTTGGGTGGCAGGCTTACAGCCTCCGGCCAACGCTCAGGGTCGTCCACCGTCCCAGACGCCCAAAAGACCTGGATTTTGTTTTGATTTAGCTTTTCAAATTGTTCCAACAAAAAAGCTGGCCCTGCGGCGCCGCACGAAACGGGATTCAGAATATCTCCCGCGAGCAGCACGAAATCGACATTTTCGACAATCGCCGTTTCAAAAATTGTCTCTGCCGCCTTCCAAGGGGCATCGACCAATTGAACTTTGAGGTGCTCGGGCAGATCGAGCAAATCCTGCATCGGGCGTTCTAAATGAAAATCACCTGCGTGGATAAACCGAATCGACTCTTTTGCCATCGCCCCCTCCCTGGTGCTGCGAACCGCGGCGTCGTACATGTCTTGCGCCGCGCGTTAGTTTAGTGGAATTGCGAAGATTAAGCCAACATCGATTTAATGGGTAGGGGAGGAAAACTGCGTTGATTTTGGCAATTCAGATCACGTATAGTCCCGCTCATGAATCCCCGCTGCGGAAGCAGGGCCAATCCTCGGACAGAAAAGGACTTCACGATGACCGCCATCGATCTTGCAACGCTAGCAAACCGTGTACACGGCGAACTGTTCGCGCGAAGCGAAGACTCTCAACCGAGCGCCCCCTTGATCACCGGGGCCTCTCCCCTCGCGGACGCGAAGCCCGGCCACATCACGTTGGTGGACAACGAGAAGTATCTCCCAAGACTGGAAAACTCCCGCGCGGCAGCGTGCGTGACCAAGCAAACCTTTCCCAACTGTCCGATTCCCCAGATCGTCGTTCCGAACCCACACGAAGCCTTCGCACAGATCTGCCAGATATTTCGCCCCGCGTGCATCGTGCGTACTGCGACCGGCATCCACTCCACGGCGGTGGTAGCTGAAACAGCGGCGGTGAGCCTTTCTGCCGTCATTGAAGCAAACGCTCATGTGGGCGAACACTCGCAGATTGGAGATCGAACCCATATCCACCGCGGAGCCACGGTGATGGAGGGTTGCAAGATCGGAGCAGATTGCCAGATCTTCCCTGGCGTTGTCCTTTACCCGGGTACGGTGTTAGGCGACCGGGTGGTGCTCCATGCCAATTGTGTGCTAGGTGCCCACGGATTTGGTTATCGCATGGTCGATGGAAAACACGTTTCCACCGCCCAACTAGGCTGGGTGGAGATTGAGAATGATGTCGAAATCGGCGCGAACACCACCATCGATCGCGGGACCTTTGGCGCGACGCGTATCGGCGAGGGGACCAAGATCGATAACTTGGTAATGATCGGCCACAATTGCTCGATCGGCAAACACAATTTGATCTGCTCGCAAGTCGGAATAGCAGGCAGTTCCTCCACAGGTGAGTACGTCGTACTCGCAGGTCAAGTTGGATTGCGGGATCATATTCACATCGGTTCGCGTACCATGGTCGGCGCGCAAAGCGGCGTTGCCTCCGATGCCCCCGAAGATCAAATTTTGCTCGGCAGCCCAGCGATTCCTCGAATGGAGCAAGCCACGCTGTTCGCTGCCATGAACCGATTGCCCGAAATGAGGAAGTCTCTCAAACGGCTTGAAAAACAAGTTGAAGCACTGAAGTTGAATTCAGCATCGAGTGAGTCGGGGTCGAATGAGTAGTCCGCAAACCGTCGGGATTGTGGCTGGTTGGGGCGAGTATCCTATTTCCGTGGCCAAGGCTCTGCGTGAGAAAGGATGCCGCGTTGTGATAGCAGCCATTCGCGATCATGCTTCGCCGGATATCGAACAGGTTGCCGATGCAACCCGATGGATAGGAGTGTGCAAGCTTGGTGGGATGCAACGCTTTTTCGAAAAGGAGCGTGTCCAGCAAGTTTGCTTGTCAGGGAAATTATTCAAAGAGAACATCCTCTTTCATGGTTGGGGGTGGATGGGTCACTTACCGGACTGGGAGTGCATCAAGACTATGTTTCCACTTCTTTACTCTCGGCGAGCGAACACGACCGACGACTCTCTTTTGGGCGCCGTTGTGAACTCCTTTGCACGCAAAGGAATGACAACGATTCCCGGGACGGATTACGCTCCACAGCTTTTGGCCGAAGCCGGCGTGCTAACTCGACGACACCCGACGGCGCGACTGCAAGCGGACATGGACTTTGGCTGGCAAATGGCGAAGGAAATGGGGCGGCTCGACATTGGACAAAGCGTCACCATTCGCGATCGGAGCGTACTCGCCGTGGAAGCTATCGAGGGGACCGACGCTTGTATCACCCGCACGGCGTCTCTGTGCCCTCGCGGTGGATTCTCCCTGGTCAAAGTCGCCAAGCCTCAACAGGACATGCGTTTCGATCTGCCCACCATTGGCCCTCGAACGATCGAGACTATGAGACGAGCTGGCGGAAAGGCCATTGCGATCGAAGCGGGAAAAACGATTCTGCTCGACCGGGAGAAGACTCTGGCGGCCGCCGAAAAAGCCGGAATCGTCATCGTCTCGATAGCCAAATAATCGTCTCGATCGCCTAATCAGGGAGATGCGGAATGATCCTGCTGTTGCCTTGAGATCGGTCCGAGACCTATACTGATGACAGGAGTCGTTGATGTTTCAGAAATCTGTCGCCATCTATTTAGTACTGTTTATCGGAGTCGGTATCGACCCCGGTTGCTGCCTGCGCGCTTGGATTTCCAATTCTTTTGCGGCTGTCCTAACCTCCCCTTTTCCGAATGAGGTCTCTAATTCTGAAGCGGGGACCTCAGGTGACGGATCGGCTTGTTGTGCCGAAAACTGCTGTGCACACGAAGATGGATCAGCACACGAGGATAGATCATTTGAAGAGAGTGCGACGAGCCATTTCGAAACCGCCGGTGCAAGCAGTTGTTCGGTAGGATTTTTCCAATCTTCTTGCTGCCTGCGACACGCCACCAAAATCCCCGTCGGTGAGTGCGAATGGGAGGGTGAGAATGGTTGCCGATGCAGTTTGTCCAAGCCGTTAGCGACCTTCTCGCACGATGGCACCCCCTGGACTCCGATCCTTCTTTCGTTCTGGATGTCGGAAACGATTGCCCTGACTGCTGGAGCTTTTCCAGCTTCTTACCAAGGGACCCCCATCTGGTTTGCAAGCCCCCCGGAACGGCTTGCAGAATTGTGTCGATGGAATTGCTGAGATCGGGCAGACCCGATAGGCATTTTCGTTACTTTAGATTGACACAGTTTTTGTTCAGGAATGACACAGATGTTCAAAATGAATTTAGGTTGGTTTGTAGCTAGTTTTGCCGCGTTGGTTCTTGTCGTAGGTGTGACCTATGCCGCGAATCAAAAGAGTTCAACAGCGACTAGCAAAGCAGAGTGTGTTTGCGCCCAATGCTGCGAGGGTGGCGTCTGCTGCTGCGAAACAGGTGTTTGCACCTGCGAATCTTGCGAGTGCGAGTGCTGCATCAACAAGGCAGGATGCTGCGAAAAGGGAGAATCATGCTGCTCCGATAAAGCGGAATGCTGCAGCGCTCCGGCCACCACGGAGTGCACCGAAGCGGGTGCTTGCAGTGGCTCGGCATGTAGCATGAAATAGATGCCCAACGTCGCTAGAAAGTGGTTCCAAGCAGTCGTCAGTGGCTGCTTGGAACGCTGTTGTATTTCCATCCTCTCACTCAAAGATTCGGACGATGCGTTCATTTTTCCTATCGATCATCAACCTCCTCGCGTTCTTTCTCGGTACGTTTGCAACGAATCAATCGAACGGCCATGCACAGGACTTCCCGACCGCGGGGCCTGTAAAGAAAGTTCACGACGGTTTTCAATTCACCGAAGGTCCTGCCTACGACGGCAAAAAATACCTTTACTTCACGGACATCCCTAACAACCGCATTCTCCGAACCGATTTGATAGGCGGCCTCGAGGTCTTTCTCGAACCTTCAGGCAAATGCAATGGGTTGATGCTAGACGGCAAAGGGACTTTGATTGCCTGCCGGATGGATGGGGAGCTCATCGCCGTGGACACCTCGTCGAAAAAGGTAACTACCCTTTCTGGAGAATTCCAAGGCAAACGCTTCAATGCCTGCAATGATTTGGTCATCGACAAGCAGGGAGGAATCTATTTCACGGACCCTCGTTACGCAGCCCCAGAACCTTGGCCACAAAAGGTCGAATCGTTCTATTACCGATCGCCTAGCGGGAATGTCAGTCGGCTTGGCGAACAACTGACTGCACCGAACGGCATCATCCTATCCCCAGACGAAAAGACGCTCTATGTCTTGCCGAGTATGCAAAAGGAATTGATGGCGTACGAAGTTCTCGAGCCGGGCAAGATTGGAAGCGGCAAAGTCCTTTACGAAATCAAGCAGCCTGCTGGAAAAACGAATTCCGGTGGAGACGGTCTATCGGTGGATGTCGATGGCAATCTTTATTTGACTACTGATTTGGGGATCCAAGTCGTATCGCCGCAGGGGAAGTTGCTGGGGATCATCCAATTGCCAGAACAACCTGCGAACTGCGCATTTGGCGGTCCCGGGAACAAGACCTTGTTCGCGACTTGCAGAACCGGCCTCTACAGCGTCGAGCTTGCCAAACCGGGACACGTATTCCCCGGCGTCGTGAAGCTTCAGCCGTAGAGGCTACCGAGAGGTGGACTCAGAGTTCTCCGCGGTAGCTATTTCCAACGCTTTGCGATCGATTTTCTTCGGCCAGTCGATCAGCTCAAACGTGCTCACGATCTGAGCATCTTCCGATGCAAATGTTTCCATCTGCTCGGCATTGAGCATGAAGACCAAGACAGCACGACGGCCATTATCGTTGGACAAGTGGTAGTGGATCCACACGATATCTACACCTTGGACCGTTCCTCGCGATGTTACTTTGATCGCGCGGAGCTTCGAGGATGTGAGACTTTCTGATGACTCCAATAACTCGGACATCATGCCTTCCAGCGACTTCTTCACATCGCTGACAAAACCTTCCATGCTCAATTGCTTGCCAGGCTCCATGTCCACCATGTTGGTGACATTGCACTGAGCAACGCGTTGGTTGTCGATGACGTAACGAAAAGTTGCTTCTTCGCCGTTATCTCGGTAAGTCGTCCACTTTCGATTGGCGAGGAATCGGTAGTACCCTAGGTCGGATTGGAATTGCAGCAAATCCGCGTTCTCTTTCGTCGGAATGCGGGATTCGATCGATGCGAGCGATTCGCCGTTGGAGAGTTCCTCGATTGGAGCTCGCCGCACTTGTACCTGAGCAAGAACCTTGAATCCGGGCTCGTACTCTCCGATGTCGCGAGTTTCTTCGAGGTTGGCAGCGAACCAGGTCACGCAATGGGACTTTCGGTCGACTTGTGCTTTGGCTTCCAAGACAATCGTCGTAGCAACTTGGCGTATGGAACCCGCGATAGTTCCCTTGAGGTCGAGTTGAGCTGTCGAGTCGTTTGCATCGACCAAGCAGACGGTGATCTCGCCATCGAGGACGGCATCGAGGCCGAGCAGTCTGCATGCCGCCTCCTCTTCCATCTGCCACTTGTCACTGATATTCACCTTCGATTTGGTGGTGATCTTGTCGAGGAACATCGAATTGATGGGTGGCTCCAGCAAGTCTCGTTCGGCCGCGAATAGCGGGTTGTCTAGACAAGCGGTCGAGAGCCCTTGGTCGTTGCAGATGCGAACGATATCGAGGCAGGTATCTCGCAATTTGGTTTTGGTGATGTGCCGATCTACTTGCACCTCCGAATCGGCCTGAGCAATTCGCAGATACGCTTTGCTTTCGGAGAGGGGAGTGTTGAGCAAGACATCCTCCTCATAGTCGAGATTCGTCGTGGCTTGCATGGGAACCGTTTTGGCAGGCGATGGCTTCCCATTCCGGCTGGTCGCATCGGCGATCTGACTTTTCAGTCTGACCTCGCCGTGCGTTTTGATCACGGTACGAACACGAAATCGATTTCCAACGCGAGAGGTGTCATCCGAGCCGAAGCCCATGCGGCCATGGGTAGCTCCCACGGCAATGCAACCCAATATCCAGTTTCGGCGGTTGAAAGCGGAAATGCTTGGCTTCGTCATAGCTAATTCGGATTTAGAGGCGATAGGGTCGGATCGATGCATCTAGAAAAGTCCATCGACCCGAAGACGAGGTGAGCCTGAGAGGAACCCGAATAACCGACAAACTCTCTCGAATTTCTCTAAACCCTCACAAGCCCTGACTTGGATCTCTATCTTGAACGCTCGAATTCGAAAACCAATTCTCTTGACGTTCCATCTTTTTGCTTCATGCGAACGATTGCCTGCATTTGGGTGGGGGAAACATTGACATAGGTAAGACCGTCGAAGTGAAAGCGATTGTCGATTCGCTTCACGAACGGAAATTCCACAAACTTGTCCTTTTCCTCCCAACCCACCATGTCAGCTCCGAAATGCTTCAGTTTCAGCGTAAGGGAAGAACCCGATGGAGATAGCGTAAAGACCTCACTGAACACCGTCTTGTCACCTTCCGCGTACAGAAAACTCCCGACGAGGGAGCCTGCAATAGGCTCGCTCCAGGTTTCAACACATTCTCCCCCCAGTCCTTTTCCTCGCCAACTTCCGGCGAGCCATGCAAAGGCGTCGGCGGTGATGGGCTCGGGCGACTCCCCTTGAGCGAGCGAGAGGCACATGGGTTCTTTGGGCGATTGCGATTTCGTCGATACGAGCTTGGCAGTCAGTTTTGCAAGCCCCTGCAAATTCGCTTGGAGCTGAACCCGCGCGTCGTTGTCCGTGTGATTGAGAATTCCGATCGGACCGCGGTACTTTGAGTTTTGGATGGCTGCGAAGACCTCCAAGTCGCGATCCCCTTCGCCGATCACCAGAATCTTTTTCCCAACTTGATCACCGGCCGATTGCATTCCATTCACGTTAAGAGCCAGCAAGTGGGGAGAGAGAAGCTCGAGGACTTGCGGGAGCCGATCGAGTTCATCGTGAGCATGGTGCAGGTTGTAAACGATTCCCACATTCGGGCGATCGATGGCGCGGAGTAGTTTCACCATATTTTCGGGTACCCCAAACCATCCACCGTGATTGTAGAGGCCCACTTTGCAGCCGATTTCTGCGGCGGCATCCGCAATAGGCCGAAGCCTTTTTGTTTCCGACACGATAAAGGATGCTTCTTGTTCGGAAGACATCTTGGCGTCACCTCCTCCCATCACCCAAAGTTGAGGATGGATCTTGTTCTTGGCGATGACCGATAGGATCTGTTTGGCTTCTTCGTTGAGCTGGGTGGGAAACCACCAAGCGCTGATTTCGATCCCACGTTTTCGTGTTTGTGAGATTTCCTCCTCGAAGGTGGGTATATGCTCTGCGCGGTAATCATACGCGAACTTTCGAATCCCCAGTTCCTGCAGCATCTCCGCTCGCTCGGCAGGCGTCCGCTTTTTACTATCAAAGGGAACGATGCACCAAGCCATCAAGTTCTCGCGCGCGAAGAGGTCCGCGGGAGCCCTCGTTTGTGCCGAGACGGGCGAAGGAAACCACCCCATTGCGAGCAACCAAACGATGCAGGTCCAACCGAGCGCGAGCGATCGAGATCTTGTCGAGAATCGGAGAGTATGCATAGCGGTCAGACCTTGGAGCGATGGAGGGAAAGGCTGTTGTCATTAGGGCAACCGGAGTATACTCAATCCCGGAAGCGATCGAATACCAGCTGGACATTGTAAGACATGGAAACTCCCTTGGATGCCACGACCGGAAATCAAAAATACACGGTCGTCGCACGCAGGTACCGGCCGAAAACCTTTTCCGAATTGGTAGGGCAATCGACGGTATCCCAGGCGCTTCTCAATGCGATCCATACGAACCGGGTCGGACACGCATACCTGTTTACCGGGGCGCGCGGGGTGGGAAAAACCAGCACCGCCCGCATTTTCGCGAAGGCCTTGAACGCTTCCGCGAGCTCCGATGGAGATTTCGATCCTCAATCCGATATCGCGCAAGCGATCGACTCGGGTGAGGACATGGACGTCATTGAAATCGATGGTGCGAGCAATCGCGGGATCGATGAAATTCGACAGCTGCGCGCCAACGCCGCCGTACGCCCCAGCCGGTCTCCTTACAAGATCTACATCATCGACGAAGTCCACATGCTGACAACTCAGGCGTTCAACGCATTGTTGAAGACGCTGGAGGAACCGCCTGGACATGTGAAGTTCATTTTCTGCACCACGGACCCGGAGAAGATGCCCATCACGGTATTGTCCCGGTGCCAGCGTTTTGATTTCCCTCCCGTTCATACCGACCAAATTTTGGGGCGGCTCCAGTACATCTGCGAGAACGAAGGGACCGAGGCAGACGAGGCCGCGTTGCAGATCATTGCGCGCCGAGCTGCCGGCTCCATGCGTGACAGCCAATCCCTGTTGGAGCAATTGCTCAGTTTCAGCGGGAATCGGATCACTGTATCCGACGTGCATGCGATGCTTGGAACGGCTGATGAAACGCGGCTTGCTTCCTTTGCATCCAAAATGATTCAGCGCGATGCAGCTGGAGCCCTCGACGAATTGAACGTCGCAGCAGCAGAGGGAGTCGACGTTGGGCAGATCGCCGAGCAGCTCCTTGGGTATCTGAGGGACATGATGGTCGTCACGGTCGGGTGCGGTAGCGACCTTATCAAAACCGCGAATCCATCCAGCCTAGAGCAATTGCGAACCTGGGGACAACAATGGGGCGTCGCCTCGATGATGGCCGCCATTCAGATCTTGGACGAAACGATTGTCAAGATGAGGCACAGCGTCCAGAGCCGCGTCCTCGTCGAAATTGCCATTGTCCAAATCTGCCAACTCCAAGATCTGCAGGCTCTCACCGATCTAGTCAAAGCCCTTGCGTCGGGACAACCCCTGCCTCCCCCGCGGCCTCTCTCTTCCCCCGCTATGGCTTCATCACCGACTCCAGCAGGACCTCCGAAGCCTGCAACTACGGCGCAGCCAGTTGTTCCGAAAACAAGTTCCCCGCAACAAAAGCCCAGCCTCTCTCCCGCTTCGGAACCAGCCGAAGCAAAAAAAAAAGATGAACCCCTAGCGGAGGCCGCACGACCACCGAAAGTCGAAGTATCGACGGCGACTTCGGAACCAGCCCATCCGGTCGCCGCTTCCGCTTCGCCATCAACCTCAACGCCATCGAATGTCTCTTCTTCAGCCGTAGCAATGCCGAAAGAGATCGGCCGAGGAGAATCCACTTCACAGCATCCGCCCGAAACGAATTCAACGGACACTCCATTGCATCAATTGCGAACCGCTGCGCAATCGATCGGTGGATTGATTGTGGAATGCGTGAATATGATCACGCGCGTTCAGGTGGCCGATAAAGGAAAGTGGAAAGCGTTCGTCGCCAAGGAAGGCCGCTTCGCGATCGATTACTTCCAAACGGTGGAAAATTCCCGGAAGCTCACAAACTCCCTAGCAGATTTGTTCCGCGTCGAAGCAATCCTCGAATTCACTTTGACCGATGAACCGGCTCCGCACGTCGAGACCAAGGCGCCGGCACCCATCGTCGAGGAATACCGACCGAGCGTTCCCCAGTCCCAACTGATTCGCAAAGCGATGAATAACCCAATCGTCCAGCAATTTGTCGAAATGTTCGACGGGCAAATCGTTCGGGTCGATCCGGCCCAATCGATCCGTCCGGTTGTCGCATTGTCGAGCACATCCGAGCCCAGCGAACTACTCGCCGAAACCGACGAATAGTCTGTGTTATTAAGAGAGTGGCGAACAAGAATGCGCTACGGGTAGCAAGCTCATTTCGGAGAGTTTGCCTGGCGTTGGTAGATGGCTTGAATCATGGTCTCGGTGTCTTTGAATTTCTGGCCAGTCGCAAGAGCTTGTTCGATCAACCGACGCGCATCGGCTTCACCGTGTCCTAACACCAGCAATGCGGCAAACGTTTCATCCACAACACCAGGCGTTTGCACTTCCGCATTGGGCATTTCTCGGCGGACCAAAAGAGCGAAGCGAGGCATTTTGCGACGAAGGGTTGCGATGATTTTCTCGGCTGTTGCCGCCCCAATCCCGGGCAAGGTGGAGAGTCCCTTGGCATCTTGCTGCTCGATCATGATCGCCGTGTCTTGCACGGGGCGAACCATAGCGCGAAGGGCTTTCTTAGCCCCAACCCCATCGACCGAACAAAAGAGCTCAAAAAAGTCCCGTTCAATCGTGGATAAAAAACCTACCAATTTTGGAGTGAGACGCGACCCCTGGGCCGCGTTACCGTCGATGTAGTGCAAGGTATGGAGGGAAATCGATTTTCCCAAATCGGCCTGCAAGTGCCTGCGGGTGTATTCAGGGATGGAGACTTCGTATTCGAACGGTGGTATATGGAGGGTCGCGGTGTCGTTCGAAAGGCTCAACAACTGGCCGGTTATTTTCGTGATCACTTGGTTTTCCTGCTCTTGGTGACGATCGCTGCCATGGGGCCTTGAGCATAGTAATGGCACAGCGCGATGGCGAGAGCATCTGCCACGTCGGGCGGATCCGGTGGCGCTTTCAATTGAAATTGCATTTGAATTGCCCGTTGCATTTGATCTTTGGGCGCACGACCGTTGCCAGTCAAAAGTTTCTTAACCTTCGTCGGTTCGTAAGAGTGGACGGAAATACCTTTCTGGGCGGCTGCGAGAGTTAACACTCCGCGAGCGTGCCCCATCAGGATTGCCGTCCGAGGCCTCGCGTAATGCGAATAGAGTTGCTCGATCGCAACCGCAACAATTGGATAGCTCTCGATGACTTCTGCGATTCCGGAGTGCAGCTCGAGAAGTCGTTTCGACATCGATTGGTTTCTCGAGACACGAATCACACCCGCCTCGATCAACTTTGGTCGCCCCGGTGTCCAGAGAATGACACCATAGCCGGTCAATGCGAGTCCTGGATCGATACCCAGGATATACGACGTTTCGGATCGCAGTTCCTGCCCCGTCGTTGATGGCGCTGAACTCATGGCTGCACCGACCTTGGTTGGGAGCTTTCCTCCGAGGGAGAGAATAAGCAAACCATTTCGGATCCATTACGCATCAGAATGAATGGTCCCGCGACCGCTGGATAGTTCCATGTGACTCCATCGAGAACATCGATCGCATTCAGCTCCTTGCCTTGATCCGGTTCGACGAGGATCAATCGCCCATCCTCGGAGGTCACCAGCAGCGTGTTGTTAACAATCAGCAATTGACCTTGCCCATACCTCCCTCCACGCCAAATCCTCTTGCCCGTATCGGGTTCGACGCACTCGAGTATACCATCGCTCAAAGCGAACAAACGATCGGAGTGATAAATGGCATTGGTAAGCTTCGTTTTCAAAATGCGATGGTTGGCCCAAACATCCTCGGCTGACCAAGACGGTGGGTCGTCGGTTTCGGACTTGCGAATGCGAATCAATTTGGAACCTGCCGCATAGCCTTTCCCGAGCAGGATTCGATCGGACGCGCAAGCGACAGGCGAGGAAGAACAGGCGTCCGCGTTGGAATGGCTTGGCCACGGCGAACTCCAGAGAACTTCTCCCGTCTCTACTGCATACCCTGCAACGGTACCTTCGTGAATTGCGACGATTTGCTCGACGCCTGCGAGTTTCATCAACACGGGAGATCCGTACGCGATCTGAGCAGTTCCCCCTTTCCACTTCACTTCCCCTGATTGAGCATCCATCGCGATGAGCGATGCCGACTGATTGGAGCCGAGCTTACCTCCTAATGGGTAGATGACCAAAAGTTGCCCCGAAGAGTTCACCAGCAAAGGAGAACCACTGCGCCCCCATTTGATGGCCTGCTCCGATTCAGCTTGATCGGCGAATCCCTCTCGAAGCAAGTCTTTCTGCCACTGAATCGTTCCTCGCGATGCGTCCAAACACGCAGCGATGCCTACGGCGGTTTGAATCCAAAGCTTACCGTCTTTCCAAGTCGGCGTAGAGCGAGGACCGGTCCCCCCCATGGGTTCCGTATGTCGACCAGGAAACCCGGTCCGCCACATTTCCCGCCCGGTTGCGAGCTCGTAGCCGACGACGGACTCCTCTGTTTTGTCTTGGAGTAGCGTCCAGACCATTCCGTCCCCGACAGTGATTCCCGACCAACCATCGCTCACTTGGACTCGCCACAATGGGGTAGGATCTTTTGCATGCCAATCCAGATCGATGGAGGCGGATTGGATCTCCCCGTTGCGATCGTTCCCGAGAAACTGGGTGAAGCGAGCTTGAGCGGTCCAAGGCTTCAGTCGCTCAATCTCATCTTCGCGATCGTTCTGATTGAAACTTATCTGGTCGGATGGGGTGGACTGAGCGCGCCATCGGAACGTTGGGACAAGTTCTCCGGTAAAGCCTCGGAACTCGAAAAAACGGAAGAACAAGGCGATTGCCAAGATCACCGACACCGAGTAGACGATCGTTACGATCCTCGGCAGCCGTCTCAGGACTCCTATCGTGAGAGCGAGCAGTCCAATCGCTACCAACAATGCGGTCGCGATATTGGCATATTGATGATCGATTTCCTCAAGAGCCCATCTCGCGACCGGCACCAAAAGCAAAACTCCCATCCCGATCCAAATCGAGATAGGAGTTTTCTTCGATACAGAAGTTCTGGGAGCAGTTTCGATCATAGCCTCGTTCGCTGTGGCTCTTTCGCTGTAGGAACCGTTGGGACCGAATGGCCTGCGGGTGAAGCTCCCGCGATTTACTTGGCTACGATCTTGTTGTTGCGACGGAGCGCATCGACATAATCCTGCGTGACGTTGAGAACCTCTTCGTTGTAGAAGTTCTTGTAGAAGATCTTCCCTTTCTCTTCCTTCGCAATGATCTGCTCCTCTTCCACCTTTTCGGAGTTCAGTTCTTTGCGTCGAGCCATGTAATCCGACTCTTTCAAGGAGATAGTCTTTTCTTCTTTTTGTCGGACATAGGAATCGATACGACCGAGAAGCTTTTCGAACTCAGGGTTCTTCGCGATTCGATCGTTGGCAGCGTTCTGCAACGCGACCTTCATCGCCGGGTCGGTCATCTTGTAATGCTTGTGAACCTTTGCAGCGACCTTGTCTGCGGGGAGAGGGTAATCCAGATCCGACTCGGATATATCGAGCTTTGCAGTGATCGATGGGAGGACCACATCCGACGCTACACCGTCAAGCTGGGTTGATTTCCCGTTGGGGAGGTAGAACTGCTGAATGGTGAGTTTCAATCCTCCGTAGGATTTCGAGCCGCCGATGCTCCACTCTTGCGCCAGGTCTCGGAGCGTTTGAACCGTCCCCTTTCCGTGCGTCTTAGGATCACCGACGATCAAACCACGATCATAGTCTTGGATTGCTCCAGCGAAGATTTCGCTAGCGCTGGCACTCATTTGACTGATCTTTACCACGAGGGGGCCCGTCCAGATCATGCTGCTATCGGTGTCATCAAGCGATTCGACGTCGCCACCGGGGGACTTCACTTGAACAACGGGACCTCGTTCGATAAACAAGCCCGTGACGGCGATAGCTTCTTGAAGGGAACCGCCACCGTTCTTGCTCAAGTCGAGAACGATTGCGTCGATTCCCTTTTGCTTGAAGTCATTGATGATGTTGGTTAAGTCGCGGCGCGTGCTTCGATAGTTTCGAACATTTCGACGAGCGGCATCCATATCGAGATAGAAGCTCGGAAGGTTGATATAGCCGATCCGATATTTCCCACCATCGGGACGCATTCCGTGTTCGATGATCTCTCCGCGGGCAGCCTCGTCTTCGAGTTTGATCAAATCGCGAGTGATCTCGTAAATTTGCGTTGCGCCCGTACCGTTGGATTTCACGTGTAGACGGACGCGTGTTCCTTTCGGGCCACGAATCAACGAGACGACATCTTGCAGCTTCATGTCCGAGGTTTCGACAACCGGTGAGCTTTCGTCTTGGGAGACTCCGACGATGTGATCGCCTACTTTGAGTCGGCCGTCCCGATCTGCGGCCCCACCCGTGACAATATTCTCAACAACCGTTTGACCATCGTCGGGACGAAGAGTTGCACCGATGCCTGTGAACTCGAGTTTCAGGTGAACCCCGAAGTCCTCTTGTTCGCGCGGCGACATATAGGTGGTGTGGGGATCCAAGGCGTTGGTGAGGGAGGTCAGGTAGACTTCCAACAGTTCGTCGACATCGGTTTGCGATTTGGCCAAATAGAGCGTGCGATAACGTTTGTGCAGAGTCTCGCGGGCTTGTTCGAGCGTCTTGTCGTCCGCCTTGAGGGACAAGATGTTGAGTTTGATCGTTTTGCGAACGCGATCCTTCAGCTCGGCCTCATTGGCTGCCCAAGGAATTTCTTTGGCATCGGCAAGAATCGATTCGTCGACGTTGAAGTCGTGGTCGGCGTCAATCTGCTCGTGGATGTAAGGCATCATCTCATCCAGTCGAGTCAGATAACGCTTGTAAACTTTGTAAGCAAATGCGACGTTGTTGACGCGAATCAAATCATCCAATTTGTCCCGATAGACTAAGAATTCGTCGATGTCGGGTTGGGTGAAATACATCTTGAGAGGATCGACGTTGCGGAGGAACAAGTCGAATCCGCGGATCGACATTTCGTCGTTGAATTGGGGGTGGGAAATATGCTCATTCTCCACTAGTCCCTTCACCATGCGAACGATCATGGCGGTGTTTGCTGGCGGTTCCTCCACGGCCGCGACCCTCGGCAATTCATCCGCGACAGAGATCGCGGGGACCGAAAAACAAGTCCCACTGACCAGCAACCCAGCGATCGTCGCCCTTGCCAAAATCCGTGCCTTCCAGTCCGCTTGCTTGCGCATTCTTCTTCGCCCCGGGGAGTCCATGGTAGGTAGTTTAGAGAGGACGGGTAGGATTTGTGTCCTCATCTTGTAGTGCATAGTAGGAGATGGGCACCCTCAAAGCAACATGGATAAACAGGGGGAAAAATCCGGGCAGCTGCCAGAAACTTCCGGAAAACTTGTTGAAATCGCCATTTTTGGCATCCCTTTACCCTTGGACGATTTTTGGAGCCTCGTTAAACTCTGGGCCCTCGAAAATCCGAAGGACGACACAATCATGACAAAACAAAAAACACACAAGTCCACACGCAAGCGATTCCGTCTTTCCGCGAACGGAAAGGCCAAGCACCGCAAGGCTGGAACCAGCCACTTGGCGATCAGCAAATCGGCCAAGAAGATTCGCCAATTGCGAGGGACGAAGGTTCTCGAGCCTCAATTCGAGAAGGCAATTCAGGAAGCTCTCCGGGGATACAGCTACTAGTATCTCGTCGGATTGTGGACAAAACCGCGATGCGGCAAGTCCTCTGATTTTCCTTGCAATCCAGTAAATCCAAGGCCCCATTTCCAATCCTGGTGTTTGGGTATTAACGAACGCAGACCGTCGCGACGGGCCGCCGAAGCTGAGAATAGCTCAGACGTTTGCGTTGACCTGAGGCACTTTAGCAACCGAGTTGCATAAAAATGAGAACAAGAAAAGGTTCTGCTCGTAGGCAGGCGAAGCGACGTTTATTCCAACGAGCAGAGGGTTACGTCGGCGGTCGCCGCAGGCTTTACCGAACAGCGAAGGAAACGCTTTATCGAGCTGGCAAGTTTGCGTACCGAGATCGCCGCCGCAAACGACGTGACTTCCGTCGGCTCTGGATCATTCGTTTGAATGCTGCCGCTCGAATGCACGATCTGCGATATAGCCAGCTGATCGATGGCTTGAACAAGGCGAACATCGAGCTGGATCGAAAGATTCTTTCGGACATGGCGATCCACGATCCAGCAGGCTTTGCTGTGGTCGTATCGGCCGCCAAGAAGGCTCTTGGCATCAGCTAGCAGGCAAGCTTGCTCGACTGCCATCCCGCGACGCAGGTTGTTTCGACTCCTGTTTCCCGAGCGATAGCCGTTTGGTGCCAAAGTAGATTCAAGAAACGGCCCCTGTGTGGGCCGTTTGTTTTTTGGGTCAGCATCTATTTCTGATCCTTGATTTTTGTCATCGGCGATCTCCAAACTGGAGCGAGTTATGTCGTTGAGTCGTTTCATGGCAGCCTTGGATGAGTTGGTCGAGGATGCCACCCAAAGTCTTGCATCGGTCGATAGCACAGAGACGTTAGAAGCTCTGCGCGTGAAGTTTGTGGGGGCAAAGAACGGCGCTCTCAAAAGCGTCCAAAAGCTTCTTGCTTCCGTGGAAGTCCCCGACAAACCGGCGGCGGGCAAGCGATTCAATGAAGTGCGCGATCTAATCCAATCGGCTTTGGAAGCCGCTGCGGCAGGGCTAGGAGGGGGTGCGAGCACGAAGCCGTCAGGTCCCAAACTGGACGCAACCCTACCAGGCCTGCGGCCTCGGCTGGGACAATTGCATCCGATCACGCAAACGATTGAGCACCTGAAGGAGATCATGGGACGATTGGGCTTTTCGGTTACGGAAGGGCCCGAGATCGAAGACACCTGGCACAACTTCGTCGCCCTCAACATCCCTGAGGATCACCCAGCTCGCGATCCCCTCGACAACTTTTATTTGGCGACCGCCAACAAGCAAGCGGCCTCGGACCACGATGCCATGTTGCTTCGAAGCCAAACGAGCACGGTTCAGATCCGCGTGATGGAGAGCCAGCCGCTACCCATGCGCATTATCTCCCTCGGGCGGGTCTATCGACCGGACGCACCAGACGCGACCCACTTCCCCATGTTCCATCAAATGGAAGGCTTGTGGGTCGACAAACATGTGACCATGGCCCAGCTTAAGAGTGTGCTGAGGCTTTTCGCGACGAGCTACCTGGGTAGCGACGTCAACGTTCGATTCCGACCATCCTTCTTTCCCTTCACCGAACCAAGCGTGGAAGTGGATTACTGGTGGAACGGGCAATGGATTGAATTCGGAGGGGCTGGGATGGTCGACCCCAATGTATTCGCGCACTTGAACATTGATTCCGAGCAGTACTCTGGCTTTGCCTTTGGACTGGGAGTGGAACGGCTCTGCATGCGTCGTTTCGGAATTACCGACATTCGCGATTTGTACCGAAGCGACGTCCGTTTCCTTCGTCAGTTCGCGTCGTAGATCGTCTTTTTGAGAAAAGTGAATTCGCCATGTTGGTTTCTTGGGAATGGTTGTCGGACTACGTTGATCTCACTGTTGGACACGATGAGATGGCAACGCGATGGGCATTGACAGGATTGAATCACGAAAGCACGGAAGTGGTCGACGGTGTCCCCGTGATCGACTTGGAAGTGACGAGCAATCGAGGTGACTGCCTAGGGCACATTGGAATCGCCAGGGAGGCGGCTGTGCTTCTTTCGCAGACGCTCCGCATTCCCCAACCGAACCCAACCGAAAGCGGTAGTGCCGTCTCGGCACACTTGCGCATTACCAATCGATTCCCCGAAGGCTGCCCCAGGTACATCGGTCGATTGATCAAGGGAGTGAAAGTTGGCCCTAGCCCCGAATGGCTGCAGAAGCGTCTCCGGGCCATCGGCGTCAAGTCGATCAACAACGTCGTCGATGCGACCAACTACGTCATGTTTGAATGTGGCCAGCCTCTACATGCGTTCGACTTCGCGCAAATTCGGGGCGGGCAAATCATCATTCGCAGGGCCGAGCCCAAAGAGACCTTCGTTGCAATCGATCACAAAACCTATCCCCTGGATCCGGATATGGTCGTGATCGCCGACAGCGAGCGGCCTGTCGCGCTGGGGGGCGTCATGGGTGGCGTCGATAGCGAAGTCACCGACCAAACGGTGTACGTGTTGCTCGAAGCCGCCGATTTCGTTCCGATGGCCATTCGACGAACGGCTCGCAAACTCAAGCTTCATTCTCCTGCATCCCATCGATACGAACGACGTATCGATGCGGAGCAACTTGAATGGGCATCGAAGCGTTGCTGCGAGCTCATTTTGAAGCTCGCGGGGGGTAACCTGCAATCGGGTTCGGTCGACACGGGACTCCAACCCCGCGTTGCTCCCGAAGTCACTCTTCGAACCCACCGCATCGCGAAGGTGCTAGGGATCGAGGTACCGTGGACAACATCCCTCGACATTCTCAAGCGACTGGGGTGCTCAGTCCTCAGCAGTGAGTCCCATGGGACAGCCACGGTCTTGCCTCCTTCATACCGAATGGATCTGACTCGGGAGATCGATTTGATCGAAGAGATCGCTCGGATCTATGGCTACGACAAGATTCCGGAGGATGCTGTTGTTCCGATGGTAGCGAGCGCTCGCCGCCCCAAAGACACGATGATGCAAACCGTTCGAAACGTCTGTTGCGGATTCGGATTTTCCGAGGCGATGACCCCGAGTTTGATCTCCAAATCGCCAGCATCCACCATCTCTCCTTGGACGGAGATTCCTCCTCTGTCGACCGCGGTGCCATTGCTGGAGGGTGCCAGCCACCTACGCCGATCGCTGATTCCTAGTTTGCTGGGGTCGCGACTCCACAATCAGCAGCAATCGAACAAAGACGTGCACCTATTTGAAACCTCAAACGTTTACTTGCCAGTGACTTCGGGCCTACCCAAGGAACAATTCCATTTGGGTGTACTCGGTGGAGAGGATCTGCGAGAGGTGGTCGGTCTATTCGAAGAGGTGATTGGACGAGTCTGCGGCTGGGATTTGTTCGAAAAGGAAATTCAAAAGGAAGTGGTTTCATGGCCCTACCTTCAATCAGAATCGGGCGTGCAGTGGACGCTGGACGGACATGCACTTGCTTGGGCGGGCATCGTTTCGCGATCGATTGCAGACGGAATGAAGCTTGATGCTGCGGTGGGAGTGGGCGAGTTGAACCTGGATCGGCTTTTGACTCGGGCCAGGGAAGTCCCTCGATTGCAAGGGATTGTACCATTCCCTGCGGTCGACCGAGACTTGAATCTGATCGTCGACGAACCCTTGCGATGGTTAGAGCTCGAACAAGCAGTTCGAGATGCAGCGGGGCCATTGTGTATCGGGATTGCGTTCCAAGAGGTTTATCGCGACACGAAGAAAGACGGCGAGGGAAAGAAGCGGATTCTGTTCAGTCTTCAACTGCAAAGCGCGACGGAAACGCTGACCAGTCAACAGGCCGACGAAGTGATTCAGCGGGTTGTGGGCCGTTGCAAGGAACAGTTTGGTGCCTCGCTTCTCGCGTAACGAGCCCCCTCAAGACCTCGGTACAGCGATAGGTTTTAGTTTCCGTGCGTAGGCAATCGGATCGGTTTCACCCAGCCACCAACGAGGTCGCGGAACACCGTGTTCCAGACCGAAGGTAGTCCGAGCGGAATGGCTGATGCGATCCGCGATCTCTTGGGCCGAATCGGTGATAATGAAGCGGTCAATGTCCGCTGCATCGATCGTGCCGTTGGCGAGCATGGTCTGCCTTAAGAAATCCAGCATCGGGGTCCAGTACTCGACGCCCGCGAGAATGATAGGAAACGCTTTGACTTTGGAGGTCTGCACCAACGTGGCGATCTCGAAGAGTTCATCGAGCGTACCAAACCCGCCCGGGCAGGCGACGAAGGCATAGGAGTATTTGGCCAGCATCAGTTTGCGGATGAAGAAGTAATCGAATTCGACAAAGAGATCGAGGTAGGGATTCGGATGCTGTTCGTGAGGAAGCTGGATATTGCACCCCACACTTCGACCTTGCACATCCTTGGCTCCGCGATTGGCTGCCTCCATCACTCCAGGACCACCACCGGTCATGACCGTGAATCCAGCGCGTGCAAGAGCGGCGCCAATTTCGCGTGCCTGCGTGTAATAGCGATGATGCTCGGGAAAGCGTGCAGAGCCGAATACTGTCACGCATGGGCCCACGAAGTGGAGATAGCGAAAGCCACGAATGATCTCCCGAAAGATCTTAAACACTCGAAACAGCTCGGCTCTTCGACTGCTGGGTCCTTGGAGAAACCGCCGTTCGTCTGCGAACTCTTTCGCGGAGGCATCGGGCGGTTCAGAAACATCCCCTGTGGGGATTGGGATCGTACGCATGGTATCGAATGAGATCGGGGCTGGGGGCAGATTAGGGCTGGGGGAAACGGTGCGTGGTTCGTGAAGCCAGTTGCTTCACTGTAGCTTGGCCAATGGCTATCGGGATGGTGCGCGGTAGGTCTGGAGAAACATCTTGACGGCCGCGTTCGCGATTTTCTTCTTTTGCGGTTTGGACGGGTTTGCGGCATTGAGGATGAGTTGAGGCCAAACACAGAAACCTTCGACCAGCATCAACAATTGTTTCGAGGCAAAAGTCGCATCGCCATCCAAGATCCGCTTCTCGCGCTGAGCCGATTGGAGCCATTGAACGAGAAGATTTTCAAAAATTTTTGTGTTGCCGAACATTTCATGCCCGAGTTGTGGATTGCGGATAAATCGGGAAATGAGGATTCTCCCGAGGACCCGAGAATCCGGATGGCAGTGAAATTCGATCACGCCAAGGCAGAAGGGTTCAAGCTGTTGTTCCAGCGTCTCCTCCGACCGGTAGTGGAGAGGAACCGCGCGGGCAGCATGATCCTTCAACTGCAACACAATCGCCTCGAAAAGGCGATCTTTGCTAGGGAAATGGTTGTAAACCGTTCGCTTGGAAACGCCCGCTTGCTGTGCGATCAAATCCATGCTGGTGTTGTCGAAACCCATTTCACTGAAACAGGAAACAGCGGCGGAGAGGATATCGACTCGTTTACGGTCGGTTAGCCGTTCACCGGTTTGCATCGCTCCAAGATCCCTTCCTATCACAAAGCTTTTTTCAAGTTGGCCATCCCGCGAAGGACCATGTTGTAGCCGAGGGGGCTTGACTTCGTAACCGCCCCAGAAAAAATCCCTTAGCTGTAGAAAAACTACACCGTGCAGTGTACATTCGGAGGGATGATGAACGAAACGGAAAGCAAATGGAAGCGGCCAATCGTTGCTGCGGCGTGGGCAGGAATTCTCGTAGCGGCGTTCGCGATACCAGGCTGTGGTGGACACGGGGCGGGAGAAAAACATGGGAAACCTGGCACCGGCGCACCGACCTCGTCGATGCCTGACCGGCCCCCGACTCCCGTCGATATTATCGATGCCAGGGTTGAGAAGGTCACGGATTATCGGGATTTCACGGGGCGGACCGCGCCCGCTCACGCGGTCGAAGTGCGACCGCGCGTCAGCGGATACCTCAACCAGACCCCAAACCGATTTCCTAGCTCGCCTCGCCCACCCTCGCTCCCATCCTCGGCGCAAGGGGGTCCGGCCAATCGTTTTCCCCAAGCGGTTGCCTATTCGCAACCCTTTCTCGTTCAAGCAAAAGAGGGGGAGAAAGTCGAATCGGGTACTCCCTTGTTCGAGATCGATCCCAGGCCTTACCAATTCGCCTTGGAACAAGCCCGCGGAAATCGGATGGCTCTCGAGGCGCAATTGGAACGGCTTCAGAGTGAACTGCATCGACTGGAGAAGCTGAAACCTTCCAACGCGATTAACGATACCGATCTAGAACTGGCAAAAGCCAATCTGCACGAATCCGAAGGGCAATATCAAACCTTGCTGGCTGCCGAAAAGCGAGCCGAGCTCGACTTGGAATTCACTCAGATCAAAGCCCCCATTTCGGGCATACTGGGTCGTTCTCTGATCAATCCGGAAAATGTTGTCACGGCCGATACGAGCTTGCTCACCACCATCGTTTCCGTTGCCCCTATTCATGTTTATTTCGACATCGACGAAGCATCGTTTTTGCAATACCGAGATTTGGTGCGGGCTGGGAAACTGCCAGCTGCCAGCGAAGGTTCGATTCCCGTTTCGCTCGCCTTGACCAACGACGCCACGTTTCCCTATCAAGGGCGCATCGACTTTCAGAACAACACGACCGACCCTGGGACGGGCAATACCCTCATTCGTGCTGAATTTGCCAACGATCAAGGGCTACTGACTCCAGGACTCTATGGCAAGGTCCGCGTACCGTTCTCCCCTCCGTACGAGGCTGTGCTCGTACCAACCAAATGCTTGGCCATGGATCAGCAGGGCAAGTATTTAATGGTTGTTGACCAAAACAACATAGTGCACCGAAGAACCGTAGAGGTCGGCACGACGCACGGATCCTACTCCGTGATCCGCGAAGGACTGATGGGTGGCGAGCAAGTCGTGTACGAAGGTTTGCAAAAGATCCGACCACAGGATCGAGTCCAACCCATCCCTTCGAAAGAAGTTCCTCCGTTGAAGACGGAGCGAATCGGACAATGAGTATATCCAGTTACTTCATTTCACGTCCCGTTGCCGCCAATGTCATCGCAATCTTGACTGTCCTTTTTGGTCTGGTCGCCGTGGTGAATCTACCGGTGGAGCGTTATCCGAATATCACTCCTCCTACGATCCAGGTTACCGCCAGTTATCCCGGAGCCAACGCGCGCGTCCTCTCGGAGACGGTTGCGTCGGTCGTGGAGCAGCAGATCAACGGTGTGGAGCGGATGCTCTATATGTCGTCGACTTCTTCTTCGAACGGTTCCTACGCACTGACCGTCACCTTCGAAGTTGGAACGGACCTCGATCAGGCGCAAGTGCTAGTTCAAAACCGGGTGGCCCTCGCGGAACCGCTTTTGCCCTCCGAAGTCAGGCAGCAAGGCCTCAGCGTGAAGAAGCAGTCGACGAATATTCTGCTCGTCGCTTCGCTGATTTCGCCCGACAAATCGTTCGATAGTCTCTTCTTGAGCAACTATGCCAATCTTCGATTGCGCGATGAGCTGAGCCGTGTTCCGGGAGTCGGTGAAGTAACGGTGAGCGGAAGCGGGGCTTACAGCATGCGGATCTGGGTGGATCCAACGCGACTCGAGGCTCGCGGATTGACCTTTCAAGACCTCTTAGCCCAGTTGCGACAGCAAAACATCCAAGTTGCGGCGGGCCAGATCGGCCAACCTCCGAATGAAAACGCACCCGATTTCCAACTCACTATCAGTGCCTTGGGAAGACTGAGCGATCCCGAGCAATTCGAAAATGTCATCATCAAGTTCTCGGACGATGGTTCGCTCACCTACCTTCGCGATGTTGCGAGAGTCGAGATAGGAGCCCAATCCTACGATTCGTTTGCCCAGCGTGGAGGGATCGATTCCGCAAGCGTTCTCATCTACCAGCTGCCAGGTGCCAACGCGCTCGAAGTAGCGGATCGCGTCCGCGAGGCGATGGACAAACTAGCGCAGTCATTCCCCAAAGGAATGGAATACGACATTCCGTTCGACACGACCACTTTTGTCTCCGCAGCGATTCATGAAGTGTATAAAACCCTCGCGGAAGCAGGCATCCTCGTTCTCGTCGTGATTTTGGTCTTCCTTCAAGACTGGCGAGCCGTTTTGATCCCCGCGACCACGGTCCCTGTCACGATCATCGGCGCCTTCGCCGCAATGCCCTTCCTCGGTTTCTCGATCAATCTCCTCACTCTATTCGGACTGATATTGGCAATCGGGATCGTGGTCGATGACGCGATCGTGATCGTGGAGAACGCAGCGCACCACATTGAAAACGGGGAAGCGCCTAAGCAAGCCACCGAGCGCGCGATGCGAGAAGTGACGGGTCCCGTTATCGGGATCACAGCCGTTTTGCTCGCCGTTTTTGTACCTACCATCTTTCTGGGTGGGATCACCGGCGAGTTGTATCGACAATTCGCCCTGACCATTGCGGCAACAGCTCTTATCAGCGCGGTTAACGCGCTCACGCTCAAACCAGCACAGTGCGCGACGTGGTTGAAACCTGCGAAGGGAAAGAAGTTCTTCCTGGCGAGATGGTTCAACACCTCCTTTCGTTGGGTCGAGGGTTGGTACGTTTTCTTTTTGAAAGGTGTCTTGAGAGCTTGGCCGGCCACCCTCCTCGCATTCGCACTTCTCATTGGCGGAACCGCTTGGTGGTATGCCAAGATGCCGACAGGATTTCTCCCTTCGGAGGACCAAGGCTATTTGATAACCGCGATCCAGCTACCGGACGCAGCATCTCAATCACGAACCAAAGAAGTGATCGAACAGATCAACGGGATCCTCGCGGAGACCGATGGGGTGGAAACTTGGTTCACGCTAGGTGGAACCTCGCTCTTGGAAGGGAGTCAATCCTCGAACGCGGCCACTGTTTTCATTCGAACCTTGCCTTGGGAAGAACGGACGACCGAAGAGCTTTCCCAAGAACGCATCGTCCAGGATTTGATGGGCCGATTGGGTGCGATTCAAGAAGCGTTCATCCTGGTCATAACACCACCCGCCATTCAAGGTCTCGGCGTCGGCGGGGGATTTGAAATGCAGGTAGAGGATCGAGGTGGTGTCGGTTTGGTAGAACTCCAAGCGGCGGTGAACAAACTCGTTGCGGGGGCGCAGCAACAGCCCGAATTGACACGCGTGAATTCCACCTTTCGCGCAGGCGTTCCCCAAATCTTCGCGGATATCGATCGAGCTCGCGTGATGTCGATGCAAGTTCCAATCGGAGATTTGTTCAGCACCATGCAGGCGGCGCTCGGTTCGGCTTATGTCAATGACTTCAATCTTTACGGTAGAACCTATCGGGTGACCGTTCAAGCCGACGAAGAATACCGAGACAACGTCGATGACATTCGAAAACTGAAAGTTCGCAATACCAAGGGAGAAATGGTATCGCTCGGGAGCGTGATGGATTTGAAAGATTCATTCGGAGCACAGATTATTCGACGATTCAATTTGTATCCCTCGGCGACGATTACCGGATCCGCAACCCCCGGAAGCAGCTCGGGTCAAGCGTTGCAAAAGATGGAGCAGCTCGCCAGCGAATCATTCTCCGATTCGATCGGCTTTGATTGGAGCGGAGTTTCTCTTCAGGAGAAGAATAGCAAGGGAGAGGAGATCTACATTTTTGGTTTAGCCGTACTGCTCGTCTACCTCATCCTCTCGTTCTTGTACGAGAGCTGGATTCTGCCGATTGCGGTGGTGCTCGTCGTTCCATTGGGACTGCTCGGAACCGTTGCAGCCATTTGGTGGGTTGGGATGGATAACAATGTGTATGTGCAGATTGGAATCGTGTTGATCATCGCCCTGGCGAGCAAGAACGCAATCTTGATCGTCGAATTCGCACGCGAGCTTCACAAGTCGGGCAGTTCGGCTTGGGATGCTGCCATCGAGGGATCTCGCACACGATTTCGACCGATCTTGATGACCTCCATCGCTTTTATCTTAGGAGTGTTACCCCTCGTTTTCGCCGAGGGAGCCGCGGCAGCCAGCCGCCGAGCGCTCGGGACGGCCGTCTGCGGCGGCATGATCACATCGACCGTGCTCGCCGTGTTCTTCACACCTGTTTTCTACTACGTTTGCCAGCGAATCGCCGATCGCTTTACCCCGAAGGAATCGATTGGCTAGGGGGGCGATCAAGCTTTAAACCGATGCGTGCCACAGGAATGCCATCTTCCTTACGAGAGGAAAATCTGGCTAGAATGGAGGAGGTCTGTTTCCATTCTTTCCTCCCTGCCAACGAAGAGGCAACACCTGTGAATCCATCCCACCCCTTGGTTACCCGTCGTTCTTGGATCCAACAATCGGCGCTCGTTTCAGGCGCTCTGCTCGCCGCCCCCAGCTTGGCAAGCGCCGCCAAGCCCGCTCCGAAGAAGCTCCTTTTCTACTGCCGCAGCGCAGGATTCGAGCACTCGGTAGTGAAACGGAATAACGGTGCTCCCTCCTATGCAGAACGGATGATGGAAGAGTTTGCCAAGAAGTATGGCTTCGAAGTCACGAGCACAAAGGATGGCCGTATCTTTGATAAGGACTACGAAGCGTTCGACGGGTTCCTCTTTTACACCACCGAAGATCTCACCAAACCTGGTGGAGACAAAGAGCCCCCGATGACCGCGCAGGGAAAAAAGAATTTCCTAGAAGCCATCGCAGCCGGAAAGGGATTCGTCGGCAGCCACTGCGCATCGGACACGTTCCACAGCCCTGGCGATCGCACAAAAGCATCCGCTGAAATCGATCCCTACATTCAGATGATTGGAGGGGAGTTTATTCGCCACGGCCGCCAACAAAACGCAATCATGCGAGTCACCAGTAAAAACTTCCCTGGGTTGGACAAAGCGGGAGACGAATTCACATTGCATGAAGAATGGTATTCGCTCAAGAACTTCAATCCCGATATGCACGTTGTCTTGGTTCAAGAAACGAAGGGAATGCAGGATAAAGATTACGACCGACCTCCCTACCCAGCGACGTGGGCGCGCCAGCACGGAAAAGGTCGCGTTTTCTACACATCCATGGGACACCGCGAGGACGTTTGGGCGAATCCTGTGTTCGAATCCATCTTCATCGGCGGATTGCGCTGGGCACTTCAAGAAGTAGATGCCGAAATCCCTGGCAATCTCGCCCAAGTCGCTCCGGAAGCTTCCGTGCTACCGAAGCTGTAAACGAGTGAACACTCTCCGCGCGCGAGAAAGCTCGCGAGCGGAATGCTCGCGGCAGAAAGAGAGCCATCACCTCGCTGCGGTCGGCGCAGCGAGGGCCTTCTTCAAATACTCGTAGCGCGCTTTGGCAAAGTCGAGTATTGACATATCGCGACCATCGATTCGACCAGACAGATCGGTCTCAACGGCTTTTTGAAATGCTTCATACGACTCCAGTTTGCGCGTGTCCTGTTTGACGTAAGGGTCAATCATTGGCACGTAATGTTCGATGCGAGATTGCAAGAAATCTCCCCCGAGTATTTCCTCGTTGATCTTCGCGAGGATCTCCAAGTAGCGAGCCCGATACTTCGGTACAGCAAGAAGTTTGCTTCGCAATGGTTTGGAAGAGTCATCCAGCCCAGTCAAAGGATCCAATTCGACCGGAGATCGCATCGCTCCACCGCGAGGCCCAGACTCGCGATTCCCCCCTCCTCGATTCGGTCTGCCGGGCCCTCCCATACCGGGCCCCCCCATTCCGGGCCCCATAGCGGGCTTCAATGTTTCATTCGCATCGTGAATCGCGACATGAAAGACCCCTTGGCTATCGCGATAGAGGGAATAGTCGCTTGCGCGCGTCCAATACCCGTCGCTGTTGACGAGGCCGATGTCGAGAGCCAGAAAGTGAAGGACTCCTTCGACGTTCAACATCGGTTCTATCTTCGAAGGGAGATCCTCTACCGGTGTGGTGTTGAGAGTTTTACAAAGCTCGATGAGCGCGACCCAATCCTCTTTACGATCTTTGCTTTTGATCTGGTAGGTTCGTTTGTAAGCGTCGAGTTCATCACCAAAATATTCAAGTCCCCCGCGGCCGCCAGGGCTGCCTGGTACTTTCCATCGAGCCCCTTTCGCGTCGGAGAAACGGGCCTCGATAAATTCCTTATTGAACTGCTCGGCATTGACGTACAAGCCCCAGCTTTCGCCATTGATAACGACATGGACGAAGTTGGCGACCGGAGCCAGCGCGTATTTCTGAGCTGCTTCCAGATAAAGAATAGTTCTTAGGAAGCTGGGATCCTCGTGTGCATTGAGCAAATTGAGGGTTTTGCGACCATAGAGACGTTGGTCTTGGTCAGCGAAATCGAGGGAGAGGTTGAGCGATCGTTTGCTCCCAGCGGGCACCATGCCGAAGGACGACATCCCGCGGAAATGGACCCCGACCCGTGGATATCGCTTTCCGTCCACAAGAAGATCCGCGGGGACATCGACGTCCGTATTGTTGAAATCGGCTAGTTCTTCCTCCCAGTCATTTTCCTCGAAGGTCAGGAACAAGGTCCGAATCGCCTTGTCCGTATAAAGCGGTTCCTCCGGATAAGTCTTCACATCGTCAGCGGAGATACGTGGACCGGGCGAAGTCGCTTCGGTTCCGCGGCGACCGGGAGGCCCAAAACCGGGAGGCCCAAAACCAGGTCCACCTCCACCGGGTCCACCTCGCCCACCAGGGCCTCGAGGGCCTCCGAATCCGCCAGGACCGCCGGGACCGCGATTGGGTTGCGTCTTCAGAAACGCACGCGCTTCATCCCGTTCCGCGCGTTCCAGGCGTTCGTTTCCGTCCTTGTCAAACCGCGCGACCAATGGGCGAGTCTCGGACATGGGTCCTCCTCCCATCCGAAACGGTAGGGCGGGAAAGGAAAAGGTCTCACCCGCGATCTTGTCCCAATCAGCCTTCTGCTTTTCATCGAGCATGGCCAGGATCTTGGACTCGGTTTCGCTTTGCAAGTTCCCTTCGGGCCCGCTTGGCCCAAATCCGCCTGGCCCAAACTCGGGAGGTCCAAACCCACCGGGTCTGCGCGGCGGCCCACCAAAGAGACCGCCGAACCAACCGGGACCTTCGCTCTCACTCCGAGAATCTTGAAAAGCAATGCCCAAAGGTTCCAGCAGGCCTCGTAGCGTCTCGCGTTGGGAGCCGGTGAGATGGAGTTGATCGTGAAGCTCCTTTTCAGCCCAAGCACGAATTCCTTTTCGTCGCACATGCAACTGGGTCAGTCTTTCCTTTTGCGGAACGCTGAGCATTTGCCTCAGTTTCTCGTCGGATTCGCGTTGGATGCGTTCGGTTCGCTCTCGCAAACGTCCAAATGCTACGTCGCGCTGGCTCGGATCCTGTTCAGGCAATGCTGCAAAGTCCATCTCACCCATTGCTTTCTCGATCGCTTGACGATTTGCGATTTGGATCGATTCCAACTGCTGCTTTTTAGCATCCTCCAATTTGATCTCTTTTCGAACTTCCTCCATCTCTAGCATCCCAAGCCAGGAATCGTCGAGTCCACGACCAGGGGGGCCCGGCATGTTCCTTCCCATGCCAGGCGGCTGTCCAAACGTTGGTAGCTGTGGATAAGCGAAGAAACTGGCTGCTGCTCCGGTGCATGCAATTGTTCCGATCACCCAGCGTAAATAGAACTTCATCCTAGTTTCCTCGTTGTAAAGATGAGATGTACTCCTAGAGGCGGGAGTCGGCCACGACGCCCGCATTGGATGGAAAAGTGTCAATCGCTGATGCGTTTAGGCTTCAGCTTATCGAGTCGGCTGCTTCGGGCTTTTCTAGAGATACCGATTGAATGCCTTCAAGCCGATTGATTCGATTGACCCATTCGAGAGGGTCGACTTGATGGCTCCACTCTGCTTCGTAGAGGACTTCGACGGCCGCTCCTTGTTTGATCGTTTGAACTTCCACGAGGCGGTAGGACGAAACAGCTTGTTCGATGGCTTCCTGAATCGCCCCGCGTAACGGGACACCCAACCCTAATCGCAATCGAATCCGATATCGTTCCATCGTTGGACTTGGTTGGCTTGTCACGGTGGAAGTTGTCCGCCATTGCACATGCAACCCGAGGGCAGCCACACTGACGATAGGAACGCCGATGAGTGGGACCAGCCATTGAGCGCAGCCGATTGCCATGCCCACGACAACAGCAAAAATGACGAATGCCGTGTCTCGAGTATCCTCAACAACCGTACGAAATCGAACGATCGCGAGCGCTCCTGCGAGTGAAAAAGCACGCGCGATCGAGTTACCCACCACCGTGGTCACCATACAGATCAACACGGTGAGCAGAACCAGCGTAACATACATCGATCGATCATAGCGATTCTGAGATCGATGCTTGGTAATGCGATAGACTTCCGCAACGGTCCACCCCAGAAGGGTGGAACAGATAAATCGAATAGCCAGAGACAGGCCGCTCGCCATCTCCCCTTCATTGGAATCAAAGAGTCCGTGGATCCACTCGTTCATGCCACTGCTCCATCTCTTGTCTGTACCGATTCGTGCGGGTCGGTCAAAGCTGTTCGGTACTTAGAGAATTTCACGGGAGCGATTTGAAAGTCCTCGACCCACCGTTTGAGGTGAACCGGTAGAGAATCCGTAAACTTGAATTCCACCACCGAGAATCCAGGAACCAGCACCCTGAAAGAATCGGAGCTTCGTAGGTCTTCGTGCGTTCGATTCCTTTTGAGAAACGCGGATAGATCCCCCCAATCGGAACCAACGAATCGGTGCACCCCAAGGTGATTGTCAACCGTGACCCGGAAAGGTGCACCCGATTGTTCATTTACAAAGGCATCGCGTTGGTACTCGACTGCGCAGCTCGGGACCATGCCAAACGATTGCGCCTCATCCCAGATTGGGGAAGAGAGTGTCGAGGAACGGATAAGCGCATCGAGCGAAACGAGATCGCGATGCTTGGTAACTACACCCTGCTCGCGTCGCTTACGCTCAAGAAACAGCTCAAGACCGTTGTCGTAACGCCGGAACCTGAACTTGGCACCGTTGGTAACTGGAGTGCGGTGATAAATGTCGAACGCGATGGTATCCAAGTAGAGACTGCAGACTTTGTATTGCCCCGTTTCTCGGTTGGCGAACGGATCGATTTGCAGCTCACTTCGCGCACGCTCTCGAAGACGGTTGGCTAATTCCAAAGGCAACAAAAACTTCAGTTCGATTGCCCGCTTTCCGTCTTGCCCCCCGTGTGCCAACCCTGGAGAAAGGTAGTTTGTAGCTGAAGGGAGCGCGTAACACTCCCCGCATTCCGTCATCGGAGTGGGGTCCATAGGGCAAAAGATGAGATAAGAGATGAGATAAGAGGAGTGCAGCCAGGGCCTACCTCTCATCTAGCATCCGAAAGTGCAAGCCCTACCCCCTAGGAAATGGGTTGCGTTGGGGGGATAGAGTGCTTAACCCAGCGGCCGCGGGAGAGTTCCGAAAGATTTTCGCAATCCTCCGCGTGAGGAAAGCGAAACAACCACCCCCTATCCAGCGAGCTTGCACCGAGAGAAGTTAGGCCTTCGACCAGTTGTACACGGTCATTCCCTTTTGCGACCGGACCATCACTTTTCCGTCGAGGAGACCGACGTGGGCCCAAGCTTCTTCTTCGTTGGTGGTTAGGGCTCGTTCCGAGATGACTTGAAATTTCAAAGGATTGTGCTGAATCAATCGGAGCGTGCCGTCTTGATCCAGGGCGAGAATCCGCTCTCCATTGGTGACCAAGCTCCAATATTCCCCGAAAGGTTTAGAGATCCAAGCTTCCTTGCCAGTGGATAAATCGAGGCAGGCAAACCGCTGGTTCCTCAAGTGCATGTACAGATGATCGCCGAGGACCACAGGCGAAGACATATAGCCTTCGATTTTGTTCTCCCATCGAACCTTCGGGGTACGGTTTTCTTCGACATCGATCAAGAGGGAGCGGCCACCGTAACTGCTTGTGAAAAGTGCATTCTTCCAAAGCGTGGGGGTGAGAATGTTCATCCCACGAAAAGCAGCCACTTCGTATTTCCAATAAGGTTCCCCTGACTCCAAGTTCACGCCTGCAAGAAGCGTTCGAGTCTGCACGAGCAATTGGCGTACACCATTGAATTCGCCGATAATGGGGGAAGAGAACGCTCCGCTCGTCATCATATCCCCAGCATCCTGGAGGGACGACCAAAGGATCGTCCCATCGTCGCATTGGAGTTTGTGGAGACCTTTGCCGGCTTGGATGTAGAGGTGCTTCCCATCAATGATCGGCGAGCAAACCATGCCAAAGTCAGGGACTTTTCCAAATCGTTCCGCAAAGTCGATTCGCCATTTTTCTTCGCCTGTCGCCGCATCGAGCGCGACCAAGACATCTCGAATCCCGCCGACGAAAAGGGTCTTCCCGTCCGTAGCGGGCGTGGCTCGAATCCAATTTCCATTGCGTGCGGCGAAAAATGGGACGTTCAGTGCCCCTTTCCACTCTACGCGCCATCGGACTTCACCGTCCGCGAGTGCCAGCGCATAGACGAATTCTTTCCCAGCTTTGCTTTCGGTGGTGAAGACCAAGTCGCCCGAGGCAACAGGCCCCGAATAGCTATCACCCAGCGGGCGGTTCCAGAGGGCACTCAAGCATTTTTCATCTAAGGAATCAGGCCAATCTCCCTGGACGGCTCCATTTCGGTCGGGGCCTCGCCAAGTGGGCCATTCCAAACGATCTGCAAAGAGCAACCGGGGAGTCGCAGCGATCGAGGCTCCACCAACCACTGACTTCAACCATGCACGGCGTTCCACTGAGTCACCCTTTTGCTTCACAACGCTGAAGATCGATGATACGTGCCAACCTCGAGAGCGCTGAGCATGGCCCGTTTTGGCGTCAGGACTGTAGGAGGGGTGGTCGAATCGTCAAGCTTCTCCAGACGCAAAATTTTCGCAATTCGGAATTCTTGCATCACAACGGTCATGCCGAATGTTCGATCGCGGCTGATTGACTGGATGTTCACTCCGCTCGTTGCCGATGACGAGAACAGGGAGCATCGAAAAAATGAAGTCAATCAAAGAAAAACTTTCGCAATTCGCGCAATCGGGAGATGGTCCGAGTCCTCTGGAGTATTCGGTGATCGTAGCCTTGCTCGTCGCCGCCAGCTTGACCGTCATCTCCACCAGCAGGCAGATTGCGCACCCCTATGTCAGCCGTATCCCGATGACGACAACACGGTAGTTGCGTTTCCGTCGGGACGGGTCCAACGCTCGGACATTGCCGTTATCCAGAACCCTAGCCTGAACCGAGCGTCCGAATTAGCGAGCCATGGGGGGATGCACCCCGGTGTACTCGAACGGGGTTACGGCCCTTAGTTCTTGTTTAACATCCTCGCTCACTTCGAGCGAGTCGATGTAATCCAAAAACGTGGCTTGGTTCACCTTCGCTGCCCCCCGAGTCAGTGCCTTGAGTGCCTCGTAGGGGTTCGGAACCTTTTCGCGACGCAGAATGGTCTGAATGGCCTCTGCGATGACGATCCAATTCGCCTCGAGATCGGCACGAATCTTTTCCTCGTGGAGGACGAGTTTGCTCAATCCCCGATCGATCGAACGCAGGGAGAGGGTGAAATGGGCAAAGGGAACGCCGATATTCCGCAGGACGGTCGAGTCAGTCAAATCGCGTTGAAGTCGGGAGATGGGAAGTTTGCCCGCGAGATGTTCCCAAAGGGCGTTGGCAATTCCTAAGTTCCCTTCGGCATTTTCGAAATCGATAGGGTTTACTTTGTGAGGCATCGCGCTGGAGCCGACTTCTCCGGCTTTGATTTTCTGCTTGAAGTAGTCCATCGAAACGTAGGTCCAGATGTCCCGGCAGAGGTCGATGAGGATGGTGCCGATCCGCTTGATCCCATCCATTTGGGCGGCCAAATCATCGTAGTGTTCGATTTGGGTTGTGAACTGCTGTCTGCGAAGCTCCAATCGCTCCTCGACGAATTTGTTACCGAAGGCGATCCAATCGGTACCTGGATAGGCGACGTGATGCGCATTGAAGTTCCCCGTGGCGCCGCCAAACTTGGCCGAGCAAGGAATCTGCTGCAGCAGTCGGAGTTGATGCTCTAGTCGCTCGACGAATACCATCACTTCCTTTCCAAGCCGCGTCGGGGATGCAGGCTGGCCGTGGGTTCTCGCCAGCATGGAAACAGGCTCCCATTCCATCGCCAACCGACGCAGTTTTTCGATCAGTTCATCCAACCTTGGAAACAGTTCTCGTTCGAGGGCATGTTTCCAAGAAAGGGGAACCGCCGTGTTGTTCACGTCCTGAGAAGTCAATCCAAAGTGGACCCACTCCCTCTGGTCGCTGAGCCCCATTTCATCCATTCTATCTTTGATGAAGTACTCGACAGCCTTCACATCATGATTGGTAACCTTTTCATGATTCTTGACCTGCTCAGCGTCCGGGATGTCAAATGCAGCGTAGATCTTTCTCAGTGCAGCGATTTGTTCTGAACTCAGCTTGAGAAATCCTTCTTCGGAGAGCAGAATCAAGTATTCGATTTCGACCCAAACGCGATACCGAATCAATGCAAACTCGGAGAAGTAATGATCGAGCTTCGGTGCATTGGAGGCATCAGCGATCGAGGCGAGCTGATTGCGATAGCGTCCATCGATAGGAGAAATAGCAGTGAGGTTTTGAAGTTGCATCGTTGGATCGAATCGTTGCTAAGAGTGACGTGGGGCGATCGCCCGTTGGATATATTTCGCGAGGATATCCGTTTCCAAATGGACCGATTGCCCGGGCTGGAGCATCCCCAGGGTCGTGACCTCGAGCGTATGCGGAATCAGCGCGATCGAAAACTCGTTATCATCGGCTTGCACCACTGTCAAACTCACTCCATCGATGGTGATGGAGCCTTTGTCGACCATTTGACGGAGCAGGCCTAATGGGGCTTCGAAATGAAAGTGAGACCATTCTCCTTCCTCTCGCCTGCGCGCCAGCTTACCGAGGCCGTCGATATGCCCGGTGACGAAGTGGCCGCCCATGCGATCCCCCACTTGCAGCGACCGCTCCACGTTCAGTCGATCCCCTGGAACGCGAGTCAAAAATGTCGTCTTCGAAAGGGTTTCCGACCCGAGCTCAAAGGTGCAGCAAGTTGTTTCGAGTTCAACGACGGTGAGGCAACACCCAGCGACGGAAATGCTGTCACCGAGCTTCACACCTGCGGCGAGCGGTCCCAGATCCAGTTTGAGACGCAATCCGGGGCCGTCTCGGTCTGCTGAGACGATTCTTGCGGTTCCTTCAACCAATCCCGTGAACATATCGACGCGTTCGCTTTCTGAGGCAAGTCGTTTTCGGGTTCAGTCCGTTTGGAGTGGAGGAGTAAGCCGGCGGGATTCTTCGAGTAAATCGATGATCTGCTCAACAGAAAGCTGTTCGGCGCGCAAACTTTCGGAAAAGTGGAGTTTGGCCAGAATCTCATCGACTTGTGGTTTGCTCAAATGATCTTGGGTCGCCGTTGCCAATTGGGACCTCAGGAATTTTCGCCGATGGAAAAACAGTGCCCGCAGCGTTTTGTGGAAGTAATCCAAATCGACGATGCGCTCACGCTTGGCAGCGTTGGGAATGATACGGAGGATGGAAGAATCGACTCTCGGGCGCGGCCAGAATACGGTCGGTGGGAGATTTCGCAAAATCTCACAATCGCACTGCGATTGCATCCAGATAGTCAGCGCGCTGTAATCTTTGCAACTGGGTGGGGAAACGATTCGTTCAGCAAGTTCCTTTTGAATCGTGACGACCATCCGTTCCGGCAATGGGTCTACGGTGAGCAGATTGCTGATGATGGGGGTCGCGACATTGTAGGGCAAGTTCGCCACCAGTTTGAATTTTGCTCCGGGGAAGAGAGCGAGCTTTTCGCGAACCGTCTCCATCACTTCGTCTCGAAGATGGTTCTTGTTCCGCAGGGCATCGAAGGTGAGCATGGTCACATTCGAGTTCTCCGCTAGTTCGCGGGCCGCAAGGACCTGCAATTCCCGATCGATCTCGATCGTGATCATGTGACCGACGTGGGGAGCGATTCGCTTGGTCAGCGATCCCATGCCGGTTCCGACTTCCAAGATCACATCGGTGCGCTGCAGGTCGGCACCTCGCGCGAGGATGTCCAAGATATTGAGATCGATGAGGAAATTCTGCCCATATTTGGTTTTGGGCTGCATTCCAGCCGCCTCAAACGTGCGGCTTAGGTAGGTATAGGTTTGACGTTCTGACATCCTGTCGATTGTCGAGTCGCCGTTCGGATGCTCAAGGCCTAATCAGGGGCGGATTTCGAAAATCGCTTCGATTTCCACAGCGATGCTACCTGGAAGCGCGTTCGTCCCCAGAGCGCTCCGAACGCCAATGCCGTGATCGTCTCCCCAAAGGTCGACAAAAAGTTGGCTGCAGCCGTTGATAACCGCTGGCGATTGCTCGAATTCGTCGGTGCAACGGACCAGCCCCAAAAGCTTGATCACCCTCGAAACCCGGTCCAAACTTCCAAGTCCCGCTTTGAGGGTCGCAAGCATCGCGAGCCCGGTTTGCCGAGCCGCCGCCTGCCCTTCTTCGATGGACATATCCGCACCGAGCCTACCCGTGATGAGCGTCTTGTCGCTGCGAAGCGGACCGTGGCCTGACACATAGGCCAGGTTGCCAACGACCAACATCGGCTTGTACAAGCCGACAGGCTTTGGGGCTGGGGGCATTTCCAACCCCAGCGATTTCAGCTTCAGTTCCACATCAGACATCGTGATTGCTCCGCACGGGTAAATGGGCTTCCAACTTCAAACTGGGCGCAAGCCACGAATTCTAGCGGCAAGTGAGTGTGGGTTGAAGGCTGGCGGGGAATCGAGGGGGAGCGGATCTTCAATCACCTTCGCTACAGCCCGTCCTTCGCTACAGCCCGTCCTTCGCTACAGCCCGTCCTTCGCGACAGCATCGTAGCGATCCAGATCCGTGTCGAATATTTTCCGGAAAACCTCGCGTCGAAGCCGTTCGTCTCCTGTCTTCGGAGCAGCCGTGTGCCAGTACATCGGATCGACAAAAAGAATGGAGGGTGGGACATCGTTGGGCAGCCCCGACGCAACATGCCGAACCATGGCGGATTCGAGCCGATTGAGACGGTGTACTTTTAACAGCTTGATGAACAGTCGTTTCGGGCTGTTGATCGGTTTCTGATACCACGTGATGAATGTGATCGTGCTTTTCCAAACAGCGAGGATCACCATCAGGCTTCCGATCCCACCGGCTGCGATCATCCCCCAAGGAGTGGGTGTTTTGTCGTAGCCTTGGATTCGAAGCAATTCACCGAAGACTCCCCCTTTCGCCACGAAATCGGACAATGCCTGGACCGGCACAAGGTCATACAGGAGCGGGAGGGAAGGAATGGTTGATGCTAAAAGACTCATAATATTATCCGCATTCGCCTAGGCCGGGCTCATTTGCAATTGCTCGAGCGCTTGCGATGCCGCTGTTTTGACCGACAAGTCCTCATCGGCCAAGAGAGGCCCCAACAGTTCCAAAGCCGACTCTCGATCATTTCCGTACGCAATCGCATGGATGGCTTGGATGCGGACCGATTCGTGTTCGTCTGAGAGAGCTGCAACTGCGATCTCTTGAAGCCGTTCGTCTTTGCCCAGATACCGAATCATCCGAATCGCCTTGGTCCGTTTTGCGACCGAGGTGGACTGGGACTCGGTATCGATGTAATGCACGCAACCGTAATCCGCAAACCTCACGATGCGGCCATACGCTCGCACATGCGGCTCTGGCCATGTATCCGCAATTTGAAAAAGTTCTTCGCAGCGAAATTCGCTAAACAACCCATCGACAGCAGAGCGAATCACAGACGGCAAATCGTAATAGATTTCCAGTAGATCATCGATCGCGGACTTGAGGGATGCCTTCCATGGGGGCGGTTCGTAGGCCGTGATATCGGGCAATGAAAAACAATCGCTCAGAACCATCACCACAATTTCAGGCTTGAGGGTGCGAAGACTTCGAATCGCGCTGGCGCATTCTTGGGTGACATCGGGGCGATCGATCAGCGCAGCACCCACGACAGCGCGGAGGATGACGTCGGGAGTCGCTTCCGTGGCCACCAAAAGCCGCAGCAACGCCGCCACATCTAGCGATTGTCGATCGACCTTCTCCAACTCCAGTGCACCGAAGCATGGCAAGGAGAGGCTGGCGAGATTCTTGGTGAGCACAGGGGAGACGCCGAAGCGTTTTTCTAGCGAGCAAAGTGTCTTGAGCGTATCGATCGGATTCCGCTCCAAGACTAACTCCAAGGTGTTCGCACTGGATAATTTGCTCCAGAGCGAGCCGCACAGGAGTTCGCTAACTTCGCTGCGATGCAGCGTTCGCAGTCGCTTGAGGAGGAGGCCGCAATGGGGATCCTGAATGGGAGAAAAGACTTCGCGAAACCCTTCATCATCCCAATGGAGCGCGAGGATATACGCGTCGACAATTGCCCCGACTCGATGTTTGGAAAAGCGGCGGAGCGAAGGAAGCAAATCTTCGACCAGTTGCTCCCGGCCGGGCATGGAGAGGATGCCGACCTGCTGCCGAGCTTGCGCGCCGAAGTCGGTAGCGAGCGAATCGAGAAGCTGAGTCGCCACGATTTGTTGCGAGTCTTCCGGGGACTCCGCAACCGAAACCAGATAATGAAAAAGTGGGGCGATCCGAAGTCGAGCGATAGCCACGAGACCTTGCTGCCGCGCTTCGGGGTCCCGTCCCGTCACGGCAGCTTCCACCGGCGTGGCGAGCATCGTGGAATACGGAGCAAGAAACGCGAGTTCCTCCGACTGGCATCGATCGATGCAGCGGACGACTGCCCGCATTTCTTCATCGCCCCCCCTCGTGATCAGACACTGCACGGCAGCCAATCGAACAGAGGGGATAAGACTGCTCATCGCGCATTCCAAAACCGGAATGGACGCCAGGTTGGAAGGTATGGCCAGTACCTGGAAAGTCGACTGAAGCGGTTTCGCGAGAGAAGAGAACATCTGTGATTCCTGGGCCGATGAAGTACGACGTCATCCTGTGAGGGCAACCAGACGGCACACCCAAGATCTATCGACGAGAAATACGACAGAGAAGTGGAGGAAGTCCCCCATAATGCGGCAAACCATGCATCGCCAACGCATGATTTGCGGACTTTTCCGGTGCTTCGGAGCCCGAGTCTTGCGAAAAACCGATCGACAAACCCTTTTGCCTATTGAAGGGAAGGAGATACCACGATAAGATCCGCGACTCGACTTGTTGCATTTTGGGGGAAGGAGTTCCCTCGTCCTCTGTTGTTTTCCAGTTCACCGTAAATAACATGTCTGATTTTCAAGGATCCTTTGGCCGTCGTCCCCCCAATGGTAAGCGAGTTCCTCGCAAACGCGCGAGGATGAAGGTGAAGGTCAAGAAAAAGGATCCGTTGCTCGTCGACGGCAATCGACCTCGCCCTATGTACGTTGACTACAAGGACATTGAGCTGTTGTCGAAGTTGGTCAACCGACACGGTCGCATCGTTTCCCGTCGTAAATCGGGTTGCTCGGCTACCAGCCAGCACGCGGTGAGCCAGGCGATCAAGCGAGCTCGATTCATGGCTTTGATGCCTTACGTGGGCGAGTAGATCTCTTCCTAGGATCTGCTGATCCTTTGAACCAGTTCTTCTAGGTTTCGGTCAGCCTTTCCCCCAGGGGGATTCGCGGGTTCGTCCGCTGCTGAGGCGGCGGCGATGGGAGCAACGAATCGAATGGGCTCTTTCCGATGGGAACGGCGAGTCGAGTTTTGCGAGACTGACGCCGCTGGTATCGCTCATTTTTCTTCTATTCTCCAGTACATGGAGCAAGCGGAGCATGCGCTGCTCCGGTCCATTGGGGCGAGTGTCTTTTCCCCCGACGAAACCGCTGTCACGTGGCCTCGTGTTCACGTTGAGGCGGATTTCTTAGGGCCAGCCTCCTTCGAAGACACGGTAGTTATCGACGTTTGGATTGCGAGAATCGGCTCCTCCAGCGTTCGATACCGTTTTGAATTGCACGGACCGCGTGGCCCTGTGGCCAAAGGGGAGTCGGTTTCGGTATGCTGTAGGAGGGTGAGGGACCCGGGGGGAATCGTCACCCTTGAGAAAGTTCCCGTACCAGCATCCCTACACTCTGCTCTGACCCCGTATCTAGACTGAAGTTTCGCCGGAGATCGATCGATGTTCAAAAGATGTAACGATTGGAGTCGGCCCCTGCCCTTGATGGCGATGGGTTGCCTGGCATGGGGAACGTTGGGATGCAAGCCTCAGGAGGAGGTCGAGCGGGACCGTCAGGCCGCGGAGCAACTTGCAAACGCAGCGAACCAAGGGGATGCACCGTTTCAGGCTCAAAAAGCAGAGACTGGCGTAACCGGAAAAGGGAAGAGTTTGGACGATGTCTCGGACTATAACCCAGCCAAATTTATCGCAGGCCCCGCCTCGGCGTTCTTGAAGGCGAGAGAGAAAGCCTTTTTCGAAATCCAGCTTCCCAAGTCGATGCAGTTGTTCCAAGCCACACACGGGCGAGTGCCGAAGAGCCACGAAGAATTCATGCAAGAAGTGATGGCTCCACCCATGAAAATGCCCGAATTGCCCCAGGGATTGCAATATCGCTATCGCCCCGATCTCGGGGAGCTTTGGGTCGAGCCTATCGAGGGAAATTGAAAGGTTTCGCCATGCGTTTCGACGCGGTCATTTTCGATTTGGATGGGACGTTGCTCGATTCCCTTGTGGATTTAGCGGAAACCGTAAACGAGGTTTTACGATTGCTAGATCGTTCTCCTTTCCGTGTCGACGAATATCGATTCATGGTCGGAGATGGAGTTTCGGTGCTCTTTCAACGAGCACTACCGGAGACGGTGCATGATCCTGTTTTGAAAGAGAGAGCGTTGCAACTCTTCGACAGCGTCTACTCCTCCAGGTGGAATAATCATTCCAAACCGTATGATGGAATCCCATCGACACTTGAAATGCTGGAAACCGTTGGGATGCGGCTATGCATTCTCTCCAACAAGCCAGATGCATTTACAAAAAAGTGCGCTGCACATTTCTTTCCATCGACAAAGTTTGACATGGTGGTAGGGCATTCCGAACGATTTCCACGCAAGCCGGACCCGAGCAGCGCTCGTTGGATCGCATCGCAGCTGGAAATAGGTTCGGAAAGAATGGCTTATGTCGGTGATACAAACACCGACATGAAAACTGCGGTTGAGGCTGGCTTCCACGCGATTGGAGTAACCTGGGGGTTTCGCCCCGAGAGTGAATTGCGCGAATGGGGCGCAGACAGCATTGCCAACACCCCTGAGGAGCTCACGAAAGTTCTGACGGGATAACACCTGTTGGCGGCTGCCCCTTCGCGACGATTTTGATTCGTTCGAATGTGGAAAGCCATGAAGCCAACAATGAGTCCCAACCGCTCCCCCGATCAAACGAAGCAAGATGACTTTGAGAACATCAAGCGACGTATTCACCAGCGGCTTGTTGATAAGCTCGATCTTTCACGCGTCGGAGATTTGAAGGGTGAGTCGTTTCGTCGCGAGATTCGCATCGTCGTCGAACATCTTTGCGACAGTGAAAACACACACTTGAATCGATCCGAACGGGATCGATTGATCGAAGAGGTACTCGACGAAACGCTTGGCCTAGGCCCCCTCGAGTTTCTGCTCAAGGACCCTGCGATCAGCGATATCTTGATCAATGGCCCCAAGAACATCTTCGTGGAGCGGAAAGGTCAGCTGGAAAAGACATCCGTCGAGTTTCGCGACAACGCCCATTTGATGCAGATCATTGATCGCATCGTATCGAAGGTAGGGCGACGTGTCGACGAGACATGCCCGATGGTCGATGCGCGATTGGAGGACGGTTCTCGGGTCAACGCGATCATCCCCCCATTGGCATTGGATGGAGCTGCCGTTTCCATACGTCGTTTTGGATCCAATCCACTCAAACTCGAGGGGCTGCTTAACTACAAGGCGTTCACCCCCGAGATGGTTATGCTTCTGGAAGGGTGCATCAAGGCCCGTCTAAACATCATCATCAGCGGTGGTACTGGATCAGGTAAAACGACCCTTCTCAACACCCTCAGCAGTTTCATTCCAAACGACCAACGGATTGTCACGATCGAAGATGCCGCGGAGCTTCAACTGCAACAGGAGCACGTTGTCCGTCTGGAAACACGGCCTGCGAATATCGAAGGAACGGGAGCGATAACCGCCACGGACTTGGTTCGGAACGCTCTGCGGATGCGACCAGAACGAATCATCATCGGTGAGTGTCGGGGGGGTGAAACGCTCGACATGTTGCAAGCGATGAACACCGGTCACGACGGTTCGATGACGACCATTCACTCGAACTCGCCTCGCGATGCGATCGCGCGTCTCGAGACACTCGTCATGATGGCGGGATTCGAACTGCCGGTGAAAGCCATCCGTCAACAGATCGCCGGCGCCGTCGACGTCATCATTCAGGCGAACCGATTGCAAGGTGGACCGCGACGTGTTCTCAATATCACCGAGGTTCAAGGGATGGAACAGGACACGGTGGTGCTTCAAGACATTTATCGATTTGTTCAGGATGGCATCGATGAAAATGGAAGAGCTGCCGGTTATTTCGAAGCCACGGGCGTGCGTCCGTCGTTCATGCCACGATTAGAGGCCGCAGGTATTCGTCTTCCTGCGAGCGCATTCCGTCAACGCGTCATGATGCGAGCGTAACACGATGTTAATCCTAATCATTGCAATATCTGTCGGGATTTGCGTCGCCGCGATGGTCGGTGCAGCCGCCTTCGCGATTCGCGGGGATGAAGACTCGGTGGCGGAGTCACGTCTTAGCTCGTTGACGAAGGGGCACAATCCCGATCTTCTTGAGAATTCGGATCTACTCCAATTGCGAGGAGGTGCGACCGGTGGGGCTCGCAACATTCTAGACGAGTGGATGGCGAGCACGTTCGATATGCAGTCGCTGATCGAACAAGCCGACATCAAAATGACTTTGACGCAATTCACCTTTCTGTGCATCGGATTGGCCCTGGCTGGAACCATTGGCTGCGCGATGGCCCCCATCCCCATTTTCATTGCACCCGCTGCAGGCGCTATCCTCTTCTTTGTCCCATTTCTGTGGGTCAACTTCAAAAGGAAACGCCGCATCGCGAAATTCAATGCACAACTCCCTGAAGCGCTCGAAATGTTGAGTCGTTCTCTTCGGGCAGGTCACTCCATCGGTGCAGGATTTGGTTTGATCGCTGCAGAAATGCAAGACCCGCTCGCCCGCGAGTTTGGACGTTGTTTCGAAGAGCAGAATCTCGGTGTTTCCCTGGAAGGCTCTCTGGAAAGCATGGCCAAGCGTATCCCGAACCTCGACCTTCGATTCTTTGTTACGGCGGTCGTGTTGCAGCGGACCACCGGCGGCGACTTGGCTGAAATCTTGGACAAGATTGGGCGATTGGTTCGAGCTCGCTATCGATTGGCAGGGCAGATCCAAGCGTTAACGGGTGAAGGCCGCTTGTCCGGCGTCGTGTTGCTCGCGTTGCCACCGGGATTGTTCGTGGTGATGTTGTTTCTCAATCGTGAGTACGTGATGAAACTCTTCTCCGACCCAATGGGGCAGTGGTTGCTAGGGGGAGCGATCGCCATGCAATTGGCGGGCGCTCTCGTCATTCGCAAAATCATTGATATCAAAGTTTAAAACAACGGGAGTCGGGTCGTGAACATCTACATGCTAGGCGCCTTGGATCAACGCTGGCTCATACTAGGGGCTGTCTTCTTAGGTGTCGGCGCATTGGCCTGGTTCGTTTTGGATCTGTTTTCGAAAGACCAACAGGCATCCGCGGAGATGCGTCTGGATTTGCTCAACGACCGAAAGCGTGCGTCGCAATCGGCCGACGAACGAGTCAAGGGTGTGAACAAGGTAACGAAGGCTCTGGAAATGGCCTCTCCCGCCCTCTCCAAACACTTGGAGCCGAAAACACAGGAAGAAAAGAGCAAACTGGTTCAGCGTCTTTCCGAAGCGGGGTTCCGATCGGAGGAAGCTCCCGCCATGTTCCTTTCTATCAAGGTGATCATCGCCATCACTGGATTTGTTTTGGCGGGTGGTACGACCGCATTCCTCTCAGGGCTCAACCAATCGGTTTTGTTGAAAGCAGTCTTGGGCGGAGGGATCGCATTCTTTATGCCGGAGTTGATTCTGGACTTTTTGCGATCCAGCCGGAAAAAGCAGATCACGCTCGGGTTGCCCGATTGCCTCGATCTCATGGTTGTCAGCGTGGAAGCCGGTTTGGGCTTGGACCAAGCGATGCGGAAAGTTTCCGACGAGATGCGTTCGTCGTATCGAATCTTGGCCGAAGAGATCCAGCTCTGCACGCTCCATTTGCAGATGGGCAAAGTGCGGTCAAGCGTCCTTCAAGATCTCGGGCAGCGAACAGGAGTGGAAGATCTTCGAACGCTCGCAACGCTCTTGATCCAAGCGGACAAATTTGGGTCCGGTGTCGCGCAGGCGTTGCGGGTTCAAAGCGATTCCATGCGGATCAAACGGCAGCAAATCGCGGAGGAGAAGGCAGCCAAGACGGCGGTCAAGCTGATCTTCCCGCTAGTCATCTTCATTTTCCCAGGGGTCTTCGTCGTTCTAGTGGGTCCCGCTGCAATCCAGATGGCGAGGGAAATGTTTCCGGCAATGCAGGGCAAGTAGCGTCGGGGGCTGCAAACACTTCGTGGGAATTACTTCAGGAGGGTGCCATCTTTTAGGTCCCCGCGTTGGCTCGCCTTCCCCGCGAAGTCGCTGAAAACGAAACAAGCCCCTCGGTTTCGAGGGGCTCGTCATTCGTATCCTATGTTCGTGTTCGATCTCTCGAACGCTATCGGTTGACACCCTGCAGCAAGGCTTGCAATCCGAAGGTGAAGAATGTTCCGATGCTGAAGTTCAAGACTTCTTCGCACGGCTTGAATCGTAGGATCAGGGTATCACCTGGCATCACCAAGGGGCGTTCTCGCGGGTCGACGGCCGCTTTTGCTAAGTCAACTTCGATCGTGATCTGACCGTTGCACGGAGTCTTTCGAAGGATGTAGAGGACCCCGGGTGGCACACCCCCGATGGAGTTGATGCCAAAGCCCGCACCTTGCTGTTGTCCTCGTTGACCGATACCCGTCCCTGCCATCGCCATCGCACCGAGGACGTCCAAGTCGTAGTCGCGTGGGATCAACCATTCACCACCAGCCAACATACCGCCCGTGTAGAAGACTTCCGCTTCTCGCGATTCGATGTGAACCACATCCCCTTCTTCGAGGAGAATATCCTCGGGACGGAAGGAAGGTACTACTCCCGGTGGCAACCGCATCGGAATCTTGATCACGTTGGGATCATCCGGGAGTGGAGGAGGGCATCCGCATGGATTGGGACTCGAGTAGTACGTTTGGTAGAACTGTTGGACAAACTGGTCGCGTTCTTGTTGTCGCACGCGGCTCGCTTTAAGGATTTTCACTTCGTTCTTAGCGTTGATACCAGGCAAGCCGCCCGATGACATCAAGGCGTGGAGCACGTCGTTCTGGTAAGCGGGCAGTTTGATCATTTTACCGGACGAGCTTTGATCGGAGCCCCGAACGTAGTTGCCGCGTCCCCCCATTTGGTTATTCGCTTGGAAGAACGGGTTTTGTACAGCGATATCCTGGCGAACGACGACAACGTTGTAAGTCCGTTCCTGCATGAGCGTCACGCTCGGTTGAAGTCTCGCATTGTCCTGGACGATCTTTGCATCCAAGTAGGCTTTCTTCACCAAGTTCGTGACCTGTTCAATCGTCATCCCCTTGACCTTGATCGGCTCGATCGAAGGAAGCGAGATCGTCCCGTTTTCTTGCACCACGATTGGGAAACCGATCGACGGATCCAAAGTGCTTTGCTCCGTCGGGAGGTTCACAGGTGGTGGCTCAGGTGGCTTGTCCGCTGAGGAGTATGGTAAAATCCCCTCGATGTAGACACCGAGAATGTCCCCCGCATCGAGCAAGTATTGTCGGGGTGGCTCCTGCGTCAGCCTCGACGGATCGAGGGGCACCAAATTGTTTTTGGATTGAGCCAGGAACTGAGGAGGCAATCGCCGCACCGGTATACCGGTGATGGGTTGGGTCAACGATGTGCATCCGGTACTCAGGCCTCCGAGCAGCAACAACCCAGTGACGGTCGCGGCTCGGCAAAGTTGGGTTAAGGAGGAAGCGGTCTTCCACCATCGTTTCATTCGGTTCGTCATGGGATTCCGTTCCACAGACATGGTTCGCACCTCAAGGCCCAAGGTGGGCGATCAACATTCGGTTCGTTTTTGCGGGATGGTATCGAGCGAGGTCAGAAACCTCGATTCGATGAGGACAGAGTGCTCGTTACGGATTGGGCGTAGCGACAGGCATGGGAATCAGACTAACGCCTGGCTCCACCACTTCGCCTTCGTGAAGCATCTCTTCTTCCAAAACAGGTTCGCCGAGTGTATTGTCGGGGCGAACCATATTCGTAATGCCATCCGGGACAGCTTGTTGTGGAATGGGGTACATTCCTTGGTACGACGGATCGAGCAAGCCGTGTTGAGCGTACTGCTGTTGGATCGACAAAGAAGTTTGAATCTGAGAGTAGTTGCCGATGCCGTCTTCCTCTGCAGCCCGGGCCCCGTGAGGAAATCCGGAGAACCAGGCGGAGACCTTCGCTTGTCCTTCGCAGGACTGATATCGCCAACCCCAATACTCGCGAGGTGCGAACGTTGGCACGCAGCCGGTTCCACCATCCGCGATGTCCATGTAGCCAGCGCGAAATCCTCGAGCGAAATCTTTGATGTACTTTTGATTGGCAAAGCAGTCTTTCCGAGCGTGCCAAGCGCGTCTCGCCATGACTGCATTGCGATCTCTCAGCATCTTTTCATTCCAACCGGCGTTGTACGTCCATGTGTTTTGGAGTCCGGTGAATGCGGAACAGCCGCCGAAAGGTAATACGACGGCGCCCAGTAGTATTGCGACGACCAAGCGACGTCGTGAGCGTATTTTGGAGACATTGCTAATGGCTACAGCAAGCTCCTGGAATTTTACCGACATTCGGATGCCCCCTATTCGAATCTATCCATGGGGTGGGAACGTGCTGCGGACACGCAGACCCAGGAAGCCCCATTGCTGGAAAGTATCGGTATCGGAGGTGGCAGAGTTTAATCTATGTAACGACCGCATCAACATTGGCGAATTTGTCACGAAAACCGGAACGCTCTCCTGTATCGATCGTGCCGCATGCTCAAGAATCAATCCCGTGAGACTTACCTGTTTTTACAAAAGCCTCCATTTTTGCCCTTCTTGGAGATTAGGCTAAAGATGCTTCGATGCCTCGAGAAAGACGGAGAATGATGGACAGCGACCCCCAGCCTAACGAAGATGTGAAGTCGGAACACGAATCAGGCCGCACATCGCGTTCGAGACGGAGTTCTTCCTCTTCTAGCCGAAACATGCAGCGTTCCCGCGCTGACAAAGGGCGTGGACGCTCGAGCCGAAGCGCGTCGAAATCGCGGGAGAGGAAAGATGACTGGTTGACGACGCTCGTCGCTTGGCCAATTCGCATCGGCTGTATCGCCATGCTCCTTGGCTCCCCTTGGTTTTACGGCTCTGCTCCTTGGACGAGCCAGTATTTTTTGAACTGGGGGTTATTCGCGGGCGCGATTGCCGCCCTGCTGTATGTCTTGGTCGCGGCCATCCGTTCCAGCGAACTTCCAGGGCTCCCGGCGGCGTCATGGTTTTTGCTTGCACTGTTCGCCATCGCAGCCTACCAGACATCGACTCAATACGATTTGCTTGAATCCCCCAACGCACCACCTAGTGTGCAAGTGCAGCGTTGGGCACTGGGGATCTCGTCTGCGCCACCTCCAATCGACGGTTATACAATTCAACCTGATTCCTTTGTCGCAAATCAAATCCCGTGCGATCTACAAAAGGTTGCCTCGTCCCCTTTGACCCGCAGTATCGAGCCCCTTCACTCTCGCGGCGCGATGGTGTCACTTCTGTTATGCGCACTACTTTGCTGGTGCGGAGCCGCAGTGTTTAGTTCCCGACAGGGGCAATTCTGGTTGTTCCTTACCATCACGATCACCGGAGTTGCCGTCGCCGCTTTTGGAATCCAAGGAGCCTTGTCCTACAAGGAAACCAATATTTTGGGTCTCCGGACGGGAGGTTCGTTCGCTTCGTTTCAGTCGAAGAACTCCGCGGGTGGCTTTCTGAACATTGCATTGGCTGGCGCGATCGGTCTGTTTGCGTGGACGCTCATCCATCTCAAACGGAAAAAGATGGATGTCCGCTACCGCGTATCGGAAGAGAACACCTTTATGAAGCTGAAAGGTGCAGTGGAGGATTTTTTTGCCGACCTCAATACGGCCCAAATCGCTTCCCTTCTTTGTTTGATTTTGATTGTCGTCGCGCTTCTGATGAGTCTTTGCCGAGGTGCGGTGGTCGCGGCCGTCGTTGCGGTCATTGGCGCTGCGATGATAGCGCACTACAAGAGTCGAGGGCGAGGGGGAGCAATCGTATCGACGCTCTTGATCTTTGTCTCTGTGGGAGGCATGGTGGCATTGCAGGTCGATGAAGACGTGTATGGCCGCCTGCAGAGCTTGGCCGAATTCGATCTCGAGGAAGATGCGATCAATGGCCGAACCTACATTTGGGGGGTCGCATGGAAAGCGATGCTGTTCTACGGATGGCTTGGTAGCGGGCTCGGTACGTTCCACTTCGCATACCTTCCTTTTCAGGACCCCTCGTCACCGGGTTGGTTCTACCACCCTGAAAGTCTGTTCTTTCAGTGCGCGGTCGACCTCGGGTGGTTCGGTCTCCTCCTGATGATTCTGGGAATCTTGGCGTCGTTCCTATCCATCCAGCGCCGAGTACCCGGCGATGTCTGGAAGTATGGATTCCCCATGAAACTGGCAGGAGGCTATCTGCTGATCAGCCAATGCGCTCATTCCGCAGTGGACTTTGCAATGATCGTCCCCGCCCTCTTCCTCCCAACGTCGATCCTGTTTGGAGCGGCCGGCGCTTCGCTGCGCCGCGCCTGCGCGATGTCCAGCAAATACGCCGACAAACGAGGGAAGCTCGAATCGATGGCGAAACCTATCGCGAAGCCTCGACCGTGGGGAGCCATGGTGTCGATTTCCGGACTAGCCCTTCTTTCGGGTGCAATGGCTTGGCGAGTAGAACCAGACTTGGCGAATCTGGCCGCAAGTGAATCGATGGAGTGGTGGGTGAAAAGTGAATCCCGCAAACCGATTGAAGAGCAATCTCCGGATCGATTCCGAAAACTGCTTTCGCAGTGGAAGTTAGGGGCCGATGCGTTGAAGGAGAATCCGCTTGCGCTCCGTTTGCTTGCCGACGCCTGTTTGTATGACTTTCAACGAAACCAGATGAATAAAGCCCCTGGCAATGTGAACTGGCAACAAGTGTGGCATACGACTGATCCACTTTTGCTTCAAATCGGCTTGGACCGATCCACATCAGACAAGGCTCAAGAGATCCTCGTCGAGCAAGCGGGCGGGAAACCTGCCGTGGAAGGGCTTGAGCAAGCGTCTGTGTTTTATGCGAGAAGTCAATGGATGGCCCCCCTCGATTGGCGAGCCTGTTGGGGACGCTGCCTAGCAACGCTTCAATGCTCTCGCAACGAGATGTCGCGTCTGATCTCCCCGGTGGATATGCTCGGACGGCATGTGCCTAAACAGATGATCAACTCGGCGCTACTATTTCGACAACAGCTCACTGATGAGCAGTTGGACACGATTTGGAAGCAATCCATGCGCACCAAACCCAGTTCCTCCATTGCCACAGCGCGCAATTTGCTGGTGGAACGAGAGCCCGAAAACATCGATATTTCGATCTTCCCCCCTCGCAGCGATATTCTCCAGTCGCTAGCGCGGTCCGTCTTCACCAAAGAGAAATTCCCGGATTTGAATCGGCAACTTTGGGAATTAGCGATCGAAAAGTTCGATGGGTCCCAGTTGCCGATCGGTAAAAGGGAGTTGTGGTTGGCCGATGCCTCGAGAGCCCTTGGCAATCTGGATCAAGAAATCGAGCATCTCAAGGGGGCGCGTCGCTTTATGCCCACCGATGTGGCCGTCGGACTGCGGCTCGCCAACTGCTACCTTGAGAACCAGGATCTATTGGGGGCCGAATCGGTGGCCGAAGAGTTGCTTCGACTAGCCCCCAGCGATCCCATGGTCCAATCGTTTCGCAACAGATTGCGAGCCAATCGACTCCGTTAGGGCCGGGAAATTAAGCCTATGGGAACCGCGGGAATTCACCTATACTTTTCCCGTACCGCGATGCTTGCTCCAAGCCGCAAATCGTTCCTTTTGCTGACGTTATGACCTCCCAGCCCATCCTGAATATCGCAGAAGCTCATTCTCCCTTCGTCTTTGGAATCGATGTTGGTGGGACAGGAATCAAAATCGGGCTAGTGGACGATCATGGCAATACGGTTGGCTTTCGTGCGATCCCTACCGAGGAGCCGCGCGGGCCCGCCGATGCTATGCGTCGCGTCGCTGCGACTTGCCACGAAATGCTTGCCGAACTGGGGTTGAGTCTTCGAGACGTCCGTCGCGCCGGTTTAGGAACACCTGGCAGTCAGGATATTCCCAAAGGGATGCTGATCGAGCCCCCAAATCACCCACATTGGCACCACTTTCCCATTGTCGCCTGTTTAGAAAAAGAAATCGGGTTACCGGTTTCATTTGCAAACGATGCCAATGCAGCCGCTTTTGGGGAGTTCTGGGTCGGGACCGGTCGGGTGTACCGCAGCATGGTCATGTTGACCTTGGGGACTGGCGTTGGAGGCGGCGTGATCGTCGACGATCGATTGGTAGTCGGACAGAACAGCTTCGGCGGCGAATGCGGACATTTGATTGTTGACTCCTCGCCCGAGGCACGGTTGTGCGTGTGGGGGGGAGGACGAGGGCATCTGGAGGCTTATGCGAGCGCCAGCGCTGTCGCCGCTCGAGCCCAGGAGAAGCTTGCTGCAGGTGCAGCTAGCTCTCTTCAGTCGCTCCAACAACCCGTTACCGCAAAACGTGTCTACGAAGCGGCTCTGCAGAAAGATTCGTTCAGCTTGGAATTGATCGATGAAACAGCAGAGTACTTGGGAATCGGAATTGCGACGCTGGTTCACATCCTCGATCCTGGACTGGTTGTTTTAGGTGGAGCAATGGACTTTGGGGGAAATGATTGCCCTATCGGACAACGTTTCCTAACGGAGACGATTCGTTCGTTCCACCAAAGGAGCTTTGAATATGTGGCACAAGGGACTCGGGTCGAGTTCGCATCCTTGGGCGGTGACGCCGGATACCTTGGTGCTGCAGGGATCGCGCGAGTCGATCACTCGTCAAACGAAAAAGAGAGCGAATGACCGATGCCTCTGGCGTTGGGAAAATGGCTCCAAGTCGATCGCCTCGGAATAAACTTAAACAAAAAGATATCAATAGGTCGCATCCATGAGTTCAGTCAAAGCAGGCCTCAAGCAAGGCGAGATCCCTTTAGCAAATATCCGAAACTTTTGCATCATCGCGCACATCGACCATGGCAAGAGCACCTTGGCAGACCGTCTCCTCGAAAGAACCGGAACCGTTGAAATCCGGAAAATGAAGGAGCAACTCCTCGACGCGATGGACCTGGAACGCGAACGCGGGATCACCATCAAAGCCAAGGCGGTCTCGCTGAACTACAAGTACAAAGGTGAGACCTACGAACTGAACTTGATCGATACCCCGGGTCACGTCGACTTTCAATACGAAGTCTCCCGCTCTTTAAGCTGTTGCGAAGGGGCTTTGCTCTTGGTGGATTCCTTTCAAGGAGTCGAAGCACAAACGGTCGCAAATGCTTATTCCGCGATGGACCACGATTTGAAGATCATTCCCGTGATCAACAAAGTGGACTTGGTCCACGCACGTATCGATGAAGTCACCACGGAGATGGAGCATGTCCTCGGGATCGACCCGACAGAGATCGTCAAATGCTCTGGCAAATCTGGAATCGGAATCGACGAATTACTCGCTGCCATCGTAGAACGCATCCCTGCACCGAACGGAGATATAGAGGCTTCATTCAGAGCGATGGTGTTCGATTCCCACTACGACGACTATCGGGGCGCAATTACTTACGTCCGGTTGATGGAAGGGGAGATCAAACGAGGCGATAAAGTTCGCTTCTTGGGCGTCGGTGCCAACTACGAAGTCCTTGAAATCGGCCAGTTCGTTCCCGAACGCAGAGCCTGCGACAAACTGCGAGCCGGTGAAGTGGGTTACTTGATCTGCAACATCAAATCCCTCAAAGACGTCCGCATCGGGGATACCGTCGCGTTGGCCAACGACGTCAACGCAAAACCTCTCGAAGGATACCAGCCCCCCAAACGGATGGTCTACTGCGGCCTCTATCCGAGCGATGGACAAGAATTCACCGAGCTTCGCGATGCGTTGGAAAAGCTGGCGATCAACGACCCATCGTTTGAATTCGCCCCTGAGACCAGCGAAGCCCTGGGATTCGGTTTCCGATGTGGGTTCCTCGGACTCCTTCATATGGAAATCATCCAACAGCGATTAGAAAACGAATGCAACCTGGACTTGGTCCAAACCGCCCCCAACGTGACTTATGAAATCATCACGCGCAATGGGGAAAAACTCGAGATCCATCGCCCTCAAGAGGTTCCCGACTCCGGAGACATTGAAGAGTTTCGACAGCCGATCGTTCGCGTAAACTTTGTCCTACCGCAAGAGTACATCGGTATTGTGATGAAGCTCTGCCAAGACCGTCGCGGCATATTGAAAGGGAACGAGTATCTATCCGCCACGCGATCTCTCGTCACTTATGATTTGCCTCTCGCGGAAGTCATCTACGACTTGCACGACAAACTCAAAAGTGCAACGCGTGGTTACGGAACGATGGACTATGAAATCATCGGATATGAGCAAGCCGACTTGGTTCGAATGGACATCCTGGTCAATGGCAAGCGAGTGGATGCTTTGAGCGTGATCTGCGATCGACGCGATTCGGACCGTCGAGGCCGTGCCGTTGTTAAAAAACTTAAAGAGGAAATTGACCGCCACATGTTCGAAGTCGCTGTGCAAGCGGCAATCGGCGCCCGAGTGATCGCACGCGAAACCGTCCCAGCCATGCGCAAAAATGTGACGGCCAAATGCTACGGTGGTGACATCACTCGGAAACGCAAACTGTGGGCCAAACAACGTGAAGGTAAGAAGCGCATGAAATCGATCGGCTCGGTCGATATCCCACAGAAAGCGTTCATGGCAGTGCTCGATACGGGTGCTGATAACAAGTAACTACGAATCGCTCCGCCTGTACTCGTCGTTTTGTCACTTTTGTCGTACCTCCAGGTTCGAAGCATTATGCCAGGATTGTTTGCCCCGTTCTCTCTCAAAGATGTAACCCTCCTCAACCGTATCGCTGTTTCTCCGATGTGCCAATACATGTCGGAAGAGGGGATTGCCAACGATTGGCACCGTGTCCATTACACTTCGTTGGCCCGTGGCGGAGCCGGATTGGTTGTCCTCGAAGCGACCGCGGTTTCACCGGAAGGTCGAATCAGCTGGGGCGATGCGGGACTCTGGAACGACGAACAAGCCGCTGCACTGGAGCCGATCGTTCACTCGATCAAGCACTGGAAAGCCGTTCCTGGAATTCAGATTGCCCACGCAGGACGCAAGGCCTCTGCGAATCGGCCTTGGGAAGGTGACGATCACATCCCCGAAGGTCAACCGAACTCTTGGACACCGATCGCTCCTTCCGCGATCCCCTTCGGCGCGAATCTCTCGCGCGTGCCTCAAGAAATGACACTGGATGAAATTCGTCGCGTTCAAAACTGTACCGTTCAAGCGGCCGAACGAGCGCGAGACGCGGGTTTTGAGTGGCTTCAACTCCACTTCGCGCACGGCTACCTTGCACAGAATTTCTGGTCGAAGTATTCCAATGCTCGGACGGATCTCTACGGCGGCAATGCCGAAAACCGCGGTCGTTATCTTATCGAAACATTGAGCGCGGTGCGACAAGTTTGGCCAGAACGCTTTCCACTCACGGCCCGATTTAGCGTCGTGGAATTCGATGGCAACGACGAAGAACGACTTGCCGAGTCGATCGATTTGTTGAAAAAGATGAAAGCCGAAGGGCTCGACTCGGTCGATGTTTCCATCGGCTTCAACACACCGACAGCTCAGATTCCCTGGGGGCCCAATCTTCTCGAAGAAATAGCAGCTAGGGTTCTTCAAGAAACAGGATTACCTGGCACGACCAGCTGGTTCATCGACGGTCCGAAAAGCGCCGATCGAATGATCCGAGAAGGAAAAATCGATTTCGCATCCATCGGCCGACCTTTGCTGGCAGATCCGCATTGGCCTTACCAAGCCGCCAAGGCACTAGGGGTCGCCGACGCGGCTTGGCAGACGCTGCCCGCCCCGTATGCGCATTGGCTAGCCCGATACCGCTAATCCTGTCGCTCCCCTCCCTGCGGCTTGCCATTCGCTCTTCGGAACCGGAGTTTGGGTCAAGGGGCTCCTTCGAGCAGAATCAGCCGAGAGATTGACGGACACGCCAGTAAAGGTTGGTGAACTGGCGGAGGCGCTTCGAGACATCTTTGTTTTGATCCTTATCAACGTCGAAACACGTCGTATCTACCTCCGATCCGATCTCCCAACATGGTCGCCTTTGTTGAACGATTCGTTCAAACGAGCCCTGTGCACATATAGCGATTGTTAATCGCGGAACTGGAGAGCACAGAGCCAGAACTATCGAGGATGGTTGGCTGGCCGTAGGCCGTGTAGGCGTAGCGTTCGGCTACGGAGCCCGAAGAAGTCGTTACTGCCGTGATTGAAAATTGCTGGTTGCTTTGGTAGCGCCAAGTCGCAGTGGTGGCTTCATCAGGGGACTGACCAACGCTGGCGTCGATGGAATGCACATGGAAGCACGGCCAAGCAGGAGTAGTCGCTTCGGTGCAACCGAAGGTTGCATTTGGTTCTCCCGTGCGGGGGCGCGCGGAGCGGAACTCTGGAGCTGTTTTAAACATGGCGTTTTGGGGGTGCATAACCGCTATTGTAACCAATACCAACGCCGCTTGCAGCGATCTCGAACCGAGGATTTCATCCTCGATAATTCTGGCCCCCTTCGCCCCCGGCTTTGCGGGGGAGAAGGGCTGGGGTTGAGGGGGAGAATGTGCAATGTCATATGCCTGGTTCGCTAGTCTGAATCGGGTAATACCCTACTCCAGTCTCGTGCTTCAAGCTTCGGGCGCATACCCACAGAGATCACATCTACTTCGCCCCGTTTTGTTTCGTCCCTACCGGGACTAAGAGCGCTATGCGATCGAGCGAAAGGCGAAGGCACCTTTTTTAGTCGATTCGTTGATCCAATCGTAAGAGCCGATTCATGAACTGCTTGCGCATTCCTACGTGTACGCCTATCGGCTGACTGTTAAGCGATGAGGGCCGACATACGGTCCACTCTCAACTGCTCGTCAACAATTCGTTTACCAGTCAGTCGCAGGCGTACACGCGCCACCGAAGGTGGAGTCTACGCACGGATCTTCACTTGCTATTATAAATCTAGTTCCATGCCCACGGTGCATCTTCTTGCTCGCAAGCGGCTCGCTGGCCGCCAGCTTGCGGCCCCTCGAGCGATAGACTCGCAGGGAATTACCCCCACAAAAAACACATAGAGAAAATGCCGGGAAAACCAACTTCGGTCATCCCAGTGCCCCCACATCGGCGGATCCGTTTAATGAGTTGGCTTCGTTCTTAGTGGTCTAGGTTCATCGATGGCACGAAGTGGACCTCAGAGAAACTCTCGCCGCACCATCAACTCGCCTAATAGCGCCGAGTTCTCGAACGCATTTTTCCAGAATGTTCTGCAGCGTCGAAGGGCCGCGCTTACCACTGCTTTGGTACCACTGCTTTCGTGCAGTGGAATCTCAAGAATCGCAGGGTTTTTCCGTTTCTTCGCATCTTCGCGAATCTGACCTTCCAAGTCGATGAATGCACAATCGGTGGGCGGGTAGAGTCGATTGCGCAAGCTCCAGGAGGTGCTCGTGGTGCGTGAAGAAAATGACTTGCGTCCGCTCCGATAGGGCTGCCAATTGTTCTAATGTCGCAGCGCTCCGGTCGTCATCAAAGTGAACGAGAATATCATCCACAATGAACGGGATGGGTTCGTGATGCAACAACCAATTTTCTAGACATGCAAGCCGGAGAGCGAGGTATAGCTGATCGCAAGTCCCATCGCTCATCTGATGCACCTGCCGTTCTTCACCCTCCCCATTGCGTACTCCTACCATGACCGCTTTGCCGGTTTCATCCCAATCCACCCGGAGACCACGGTAGGCGCCGAGCGTCATCTTCGCAAACGCATCCCCCGCTGCTTGGAGCACCGGTCCTTGATTCTTCTCTCGGAATCGCTCCATACCCGTGGTCAAGACGTGAGAACAAATGCGAAGCACCATCAATTCGCGAAACTGCTCTTCGATGGTTGCTGCCAACGATTCGCAATCCGCAGCGGCATCGAGTACGTCTTCCTGACGGAGCAATTGATCTAAGGCATTGTTTTCGCGATGGAATTCATCGACTGACTTCTCCTTCTCCGTTTCGAGAATGGCGATTTCCGATACAAGCTGCTGGATGCGGGGTTCGATTCCATCTTTCTCTCCATCGGCGAGCTTGACTTCAGATAAGAATTCCGAAAAGTCACTGAGTCCACACTCGGCCCGAAGGCTCTCCTCCAGCGTCTGCAATCTCTCCTGCAAGACCCGCTTTCCATGGGATCGCTCGGCAGCGTGCAAGAGTTCGTCTGGTGTGGACACATTCGCTTCCTTCAGCATGCGGCCGATAGTCGATTGCGTCACATCGTGGGTAGCGCGCAGCTCGACTAGGTCATGTTGGATACGAGAGTGTTCATTCATCAGGCGACGACGTTCCTCGACTTCGTTACTCGCCTTTTGAATCTTCTGCGCGAGCATCCGTACCTGCACATCTTCCGTCTCCCCCATCCCCTCCGTCGCAATCCTCTCGACACAAGCATGAAGCGATTTGAGAAAAGCGTTCGAGTCTCGCTCGATTCCAATGATTCGTTTCTGATAATCGGCACGCTGCGTCTCGTGATCACGAATCTTCTCCAGCGTGTGGAGTACCTGCGATGCCTCCAAGGGTGATGCATTGGCAGGGAGCATCAATCTCTTCATCTCATCGCCCCAATCGCGCATCCACTGATCGAGCGTCGCCTGGCAATCCTGGACGTCGACCTTGGCTTTTTCCAAGTCCAACCTTCCTCGGATCAATATTGCTTCGCACTGCGCTCGATCGCGCTCGATTTGCTTGGCTCGCTCATCGACCTTCGTCGCATAATCCGTAAGAGCGAGAAGACCAGTCGGTAACTCCTCCGTTCCCCCTTCCACTGCGAGACGGAGAACCGCGATTAATTCGTCGGTAACCTTTCGACTTCGCAGCTCTAGCTCTTGCAGGGCACGTTGCTTTTGTTCGACCGTCAACTGTGCTCGACGAAGCTCGTCGACTTGGTCAAGCCATACCTTGGCTGCTCGGGGAATTCGGCAAGGAATTCCGATCGCGTCCCATACTTGCATCCATCGTCTATTCCAATTCTCACGCTCAGCCACAGCGCGTGCCATCCAAGTACGCTGTTGATGGATCTTCACATCGATCCCTTGCTTTTCGACGTGCAGCTGCGTTTTGGCTGCAACTCGGTCGGCATCGTTGCGGAGGGCATCCGAGACATCGTCCGCTCTGTGCATTGCAGATTCGAACGCTTCGTCGAGAGAGCCTTGGACCGCCGACGTTGGAAGAAACTCCACTGGCTCCACAAGCGGAGAGGAATCGTTTCGCCTTTCCTTTTTAATGATCCTCCACCCCTCATCTCGATCTTCTCGCACCTTCTTCAAATCGTCTAACGTGAGCACAATCTCGCCCGCTTCGAGCAACGCCAGCTTCTGATCTGTATTCGCCTTGGCTTGCTCCAAATCACGGATCGTCAAATCGATTCTTTTGATGTCCTCCGCAATCGCTCTCTCTTCGTCTTCAAATTGCTCCACGACGGATCGGGAGGGAAGGTCCACGGAAAGGAGTTCGTGCAATTTCAATTTTGGAGCATCGATTGCTGAGTAAATCGACTCCAAGTTGCTGCGAAGAAGGTTCAGTTCGCTTTGTCGCTGCGTCCATTCCTCTTCTAAATCCCCTTCGCGCGAGATCTTGCGAAGGACCGCATGAAGCGAGGGAGCATGCGGAGCGACAGTCAGTTGCGAAATCTGTAGCTCGGCAGCTTGAATATCCAAGCTCAGTTTCTTGAGTCCATTTTGCGTGGCGCGAAGCCGTTCCTCGTGCCCTTCCTTTTTGTTCCCCAACTCTTGAATGCGAGTCTGTCGGGAAAGGAGTCCACGCAGCGTCTCCATATCAACCGGCTCAACCGGTCGACCGATCTCGCGTTGCAGTTGCCGAATCTTGTGTTCGTGGTCGTCCCGATAGGAAATCAAACGAGGGAGCTGGCTTTGCGCATTCAGATGCACTCCTAGCTCTTTCTTGAGATCCTCGACTTGATTTTGTTCGAGCAAGAGATCGTTTTGATTGGGGAGTGCATCGAGTTGTTCCTCGATTTCCGAAAGCCTCTCTTGCAAGTGAAAGATTCGTGTCTCGTTTTGCTTCCAGTCGAGGAGAAGCTTCTGAGCTCGTTTTCCAAACTCCTGGTCGACGAGCGGGATATCCAATTCGGATGCTAGTTTTTCGGTTGTATCGTTCCATGCGGCGACCAAGGGAATCGAGCGAAGAATCCTCTTCCAGCGAAGAATCTCCGCCTGTTTGCGTTGAATCTCCTGGCTGGTTTCTTCGCGTCGGCGTTCCGCGCTGGACATCATCGCGCGATGATTTTCCCAAATCTCAGAGGATACGAAAGAACGCTTCCGCTTTTCGCGCGCCCCATCATAAGCCTTGATTGCTGCCCCCAACGTTCCGCCTGGCCCATGCGGTTTGAACAAAGATTGCAACTCTTCCGAGAGCCCGGATTGAACCGACCTTAACTCGGAAAGTCCTGCAGCGCTCGCGAAGAGAGCCTCGCCGATCTCTCCCCCGCCCGCCACTAGGTCCTGGCCTCCTTTCCGCAAGGATTCATGGTTGATACCAAACATGGTGGCAAAGGCCGTGCGATCGACATCTCCGAGGTACTTGCGAAGTATTTCATCGGACACAGGCGACGTATCCGATTCGTCTCGGAGCGTGTTCTGATTCCCCTTTCTCCGAACTAATCGCTGCACCGTACCATCGGAGTGGCCAACCGTACCGCCGACCCTTAGGTTTTTATAGGGGTGCAGAAAGTCATCGGACGTTCTCGATGGAAATCCATAAAAGAAGTCGGTAATGGCGCGGAGCGCGGAGCTTTTGCCGGCTTCGTTCGGACCGAATACCAAATGGAGCCCGTGATTCCCGTTTGAAAAATCAAGCGAGACTTGAGTGAAGGGACCGACAGCCAGCAAATCCAGTTGCAGGAGCTTCATGCCGTCCCCTCTTTTCCTTGCAATCGTTCCATAAGGCGCGAACGGGCTTCTGAGACGACATCTGCCACCCACTGACTTTGTTCGATGGGCAGCGAGTCCCGCAGTTCAGCAGGAAGTCTCTTGAGACAGTCTTCTCCTAATTCCTTTGCCAGAGCCCCTTGGGTCGCCAAAGTCTCAAACAGTTCCTCGAGTTCTTGGCGAGCGTCGTCGCTCAGCTTGGTTCGTTCCGCAGGATCTCGCAGCGGCGTTGTGTTCAGCATCACTTTTTCGATCCAAACGGAATCGATGCCGACCTGCAGTCCCAACGAACGGATCTCGCCGATCCATTTGGTCCGATGGGCGAGCAGGGATTCGTGCAACGGAGTCCTCCCGATCATTTCCACCCGAATCGCAAGCGTCATACCTGGATGGAGGCGCATTGTTTGCTCGAGCGCGACGCGAATCCGATGCAGCAGATCGGACTCCGTTTCCACTCCGGTCGCATCGACCCTCACCAACTCCCAACGCAGTACATCCACCGCTTGAAACTCCACTTTGGCAATGCGTTCGTGCTCAACGGTAACGAGGAAGGCCCCTTTCGGTCCAGTCTCTCGAATATGCCGGCCCTGGATGTTGCCTGAGAAAGCGATGGTGGGTGATTCACAAAGTATTTCACGCTGATGAACGTGCCCCAAAGCCCAGTAATCGTACCCACTCCGTTTCAAGGCATCGATCGAGCAAGGCGCGTAACGTTCGTGGCCTTCGCGTCCTGCCGCGCAGGTGTGGAGCAAACCGATGTTCAAGTACCCTGGACGCGGAGGAGGGTAGGCCGCCGATAGATCTTCCGTCACCGAGGGAGTGGCAAAACTCTGACCATGGATCGCGACCTGAAGGGACTCGATCGTCTCGGTGTGCGCAGCATCGCTTCGGAAAACAACGACATTGGAGGGTAAATTTAGCGATTTGGTCATCCGGTTGGCCGCATCGTGATTTCCCGCGATGAGGTAAAGCGGAATCCCTTCCCGATGAAGCCGACTGACCTGCGAAACAAAAAACAGCCCCGTATTGATATGCTTCCAGTCGCCATCGTAGAGGTCTCCTGCAATTAGTACAAAGGCGACGCGTTGTTCGATAGCCAGGTCGACGAGTCGCGTAAGGGCTTTACGAGCCGCATCACGAATTTCGTCAACGGGAGCTCCCTCGTACTTCTCCAATCCCTTGAGGGGGCTATCGAGATGGATATCTGCTGCATGCAGGAATTTGAACATGGTCCTCCTAGGGATGATTCAGTGAGTACGGCGACAAAAGGCATGAGGCAGAACCTCCGTTACTTGCCTGAGTTGACAAACTCGTCGCGTGACAGGACTCCGTTCTTATCCTTATCGAAACGAACGAACCGACTGGGGGCCTCGTCGGGATCGGGTTGCCCTTGCATAAACTCATCTTTGGTCAATGAGCCGTCGCGGTTGGCATCACGGCGATCGAACATCGCATTGCGGTCCTGTTTTGGTTTTCCTGCTTTGGCTGACTGGCCGTCGACCGCATTGGGGTCTTTCCACTGCGGTATAGCCTCGGGGTGCATCGCCAAAAATTTCTTCATCTCCCCGAGGACATTGGGTTGTTCAACCGCGAGGTTTTTTGATTCAAGCGGATCGGTTGCGTAGTCGTACAATTCGTACTCGGCCGTTGTATCCGGCGCTCCAGCCTTCTTCCATTCCACCAATCGGTAACGGTCATTTCGAATCGCGCGCCCGATCACTTGTCCAATCCCTGGGGCGTTGCGTGGATAGACGTGGATCACGTGATCGCGAGCCAACTGTCGAGGATTATCGAGAATCGCGGCGAAACTCTTCCCATCGATACGATCCGGTGCGGGAAGTCCGGCTAGTTCCGCAAGCGTGGGATAGAGATCTACGGTCTCGACCAATGCGGACGTGCTCATCCCCCGCTTTTTCCCCGGGGCGGAAACGATGAGCGGAATGCGAGCCGCTTGCTCGTAGTTCGTATGCTTGCACCACATTCCATGATCGCCAAGATGCCATCCGTGATCCCCCCAAAGAACAACAATCGTGTTCTGACTTAAGCCAGAACGTTCCAATTCCGCCAACACCTTTCCGACTTGAGCATCCATATAGCTCGTGGCAGCATAGTAACCGTGAATCAATGTCCTCTGGGTATTCTCATCGATCGCCCCTTGTCCAGGCATATCTTTGTACGCTCGCAACTCACCACCATATTGCGCTGCAAAAACGGGAGCACCATCCGGTGCCGTCATGCGTTTCGCAAGCTGAATTTGAGTGGGATCGATCAAGTCCCAGTACTTCTTTGGTGCAACGAATGGTAAATGTGGCTTGAGAAAGCCGACGGCCATAAAGAAAGGTTGATCAGGAGCCTCCGACGCTTTTTTCAATCTCGCGACTGCTTCTGCGGCAATCTTGCCATCGCTATAAAAATCGTCTGGGACATCGGCTGATTCAAAAGCAGCCCCTCGAGGTCCGTTATTGCTCGACCGGGCTCCTTCCGTGCTTTCTGGCAATGCATAGCTGCTCCCTTTAGGTCGAAACGAGGGGATACTCCATGAGCGTGCATCGTCATAGTTTCCGTGTCCGACATGGAAGATCTTTCCCATCCCTTCCGTCCTGTACCCGAACTTTTGAAAATATTCGCCGAGTGTCACTGCATCGGGCGCCGTCTTTCGAAAGTGGGTTGCCAAGTCGTAGATTCCAAGAGATTGCGGCCGGAGGCTGCACATCAAGGCATTTCGAGACGGGGAGCAAACCGCTTGATTGCAATATGCTTTTTCGAACAAGACCCCGCGTTGGGCAAGCCCGTCTAAGTTCGGTGTTTTGGCGATCGCATCGCCGTAGCATCCGAGAATGGGTTTCAAGTCATCGACGCAGATCAACAGCACATTTTTCTTCGCCGCCATCTCGTTTCCGACACACTCGGAACGCAGTGCAGAAAGGCTCGCGATCGATAGCGTCAGCCCCATTAAAATTCGAATTCGGATCATCGGAAACCCTGTGCGAAGGGAGAGGTCGAAATGGTGCAGAAACAGGCCACCAGAATTGTCGTTCATTGTAGCAGAACGCTTGCCCGATCGAAGGTATAATTGGTGCATCCCATGTTCCCTCCGTTAACGACTCGCACGTCTCCATCCCATTATGATTCCTGCCTTGCTCTCCACCGACCCGACATTGCGACGACAATTCTTTCAAGGTGCAGGGGTTCGTCTGGGGGGCTTGGCACTCGCCTCGCTTTTCGGTTCGTCGATGAGCCGGGGGAGCGACTCGGGGCGTGTGCACCCACCATTGCCTGGCATTCCCCACTTTCCTCCCAAAGCCAAGTCGATCATCTACCTCCACATGAACGGAGGGCCTTCGCAGATCGATATGTGGGATTACAAGCCCGCGTTGACCGAACAGTTCGATAAGGATTTGCCAGACTCCATCCGCCAGGGACAACGGATCACCACGATGACGAGCGGGCAAGCAAGACTTCCCGTTGCGCCGAGCAAGTTCAAATTCACACAGCACGGCGAGTGCGGGAGGTGGGTGAGCGAATTGCTTCCGTTCACCGCCAAACTCGTCGATGAAATGGCCGTGATCAAGTCCGTGCACACCAATGCCATCAATCACGATCCCGCTTGCACGTTTGTCATGACCGGCAACGAGGTGCCAGGCAAAGCGAGCTTGGGCTCGTGGCTATCGTACGGATTGGGAAGTGAGAGCAATGATCTGCCGGCGTTTGTCGTTTTGACTCCTACTTGGAGTTCAACAGCGGCAGCACAAGCCTTATTCACCCGCATGTGGTCGAGCGGCTTCCTGTCGACCAAATACACGGGAGTCGCCCTTCGCAGCAGTGGTGATCCCGTCCTGTATCTACCCAATCCCGATGGGGTCCGTCCCGACGATCGCAAGGTCATGCTCGAGGCGCTCAAGTCGATGAACTTGGAGCGCCATCAAGTCATGCAGGATCCGGAAATCTTGACCCGCATCGCGCAGTACGAGATGGCCTTTCGGATGCAAACCAGCGTCCCCGAGCTGGTCGACATACGCAATGAACCCGCCTCGGTATTGGACCTTTATGGCCCAGAGGTGACCAAACCGGGCACCTTTGCATCGAGTGCTTTGCTAGCGCGACGTTTGGTGGAGCGAGGGGTCCGCGTGGTACAGCTTCTGCACCGAGGATGGGATCAACACGGCAACATCGCCAACGACCTTCCAGCCCAATGCCGCGATACCGATCAGGCTTGCGCGGCCCTTCTTACCGATCTCAAACAACGCGGGCTGCTCGAATCCACGCTCGTCGTCTGGGGAGGGGAGTTCGGCCGTACCGTGTATTGCCAGGGAGGTTTGACCCGCGAGAACTATGGACGCGATCACCATCCCAAATGCTTCACGATGTGGATGGCAGGTGGCGGAATCAAAGGGGGGATCGAATACGGAAAGACCGACGATTACAGCTACAATGTCGTCGAGAACCCGGTCCATGTGAACGATTTGAACGCCACCATTCTGCATTGCATGGGGATCGATCACGAGCGATTCGTATTTCCTTTTCAAGGCTTGGAACAGAAGCTAACTGGGGTGGAACCGCAACGCGTCCTCAGCGAGCTCCTCGCATAACGGCCCCGAGCGGGTCCCATAGCTGGCTGATCTAGGCCCATAGCTGGCTGCGCTGGTTCCATGGCGAATGCCGATGCGATCGAAAGAAATTCGTGCGCGAACGCGCGTCCATGCGGCGCCATGGCTCTTTAACCGGCACGCTCCGCATACCGCATATTCAAAGTGTCTGCCCACACGCGCCCCCGAGTTGCAAGGTAAGTTGCGGGGAGTTTCCGGTCTCCCTGCATCCCATGGAACGTATTGGCCCTCGAATCGGGGTTAGCTAGCAGGGAACCAATTTGCAGAACGCGCAATCTAACAGGTCATGCTAATTGGAAATCTTCGCCCATCCTCACCAATCGGAATCTATGGAAAAGGGATTTTGGATTCTGAGACCAGTTGTTCCGTTTGGAGCTTTTGCAACGATATCGTTGCCTCTATCTTTGGGCTTATGCGCTAAGGGCATGCCATAAGGTCTGAAGGTGCTGTGTATTATGTTCGATGCATGGATGTCGAACTCTTGGATTTCGTTTCCTTCTTTTTCCTAGACTATTCCTATGTCTTCCGCCACATCGGACGAGAATGTCGAACAGACTAAACGGCGAATACGGAATCTGGTTAGCGAGATAACCGAGCTTTCGAAATCCGACTTGAAGGCGGGAGACTACTACCCTGCCGTCCTCCAGAAGATCATCGCTGCCCTTGCGGCCGAGGGGGGAGCGGTCTGGGTGATCGACCAAGACGGAGCGATGAGGCTGGCCCATCAAATCCAGCTCGATCCGCATCTCATGCAGTCCGATCGGCCCGAGGCAATTCAACACGGCCGACTTCTATCCCGACTGATTTCCCAGGGCCGCGCCGAGTTGGTCCCCCCGCAATCGGGGTCCGGAGATCCTGAGGGAGAAGCCAACCCGACCTCCCATTTGCTCGTCACGGCGCCCCTCATTGCAAACAAGCAGCCGGTGGGGTTGTTGGAAATTTTGCAACGAGCCAACTCGCCAGCCGAGGCCCAGCGGGGATACCTCCGTTTCCTGGAACATATGACCAAACTGATTGGGGATTGGCATCAAAGCCATACCCTTCAGCAAGTTTCCACGCGGCAGGAGATGTGGCAGCAGTCGGATCAATTCGCACGATTGGTTCACGACAACCTCGACATACGGGACACGGCTTACACCATCGCAAACGAAGGGCGAAGATTGATCGAGTGCGATCGAGTAAGTGTCGCCGTGCTAAAAGGTGGCAAGGCCAAGGTGGTCGCGATTTCCGGACAAGACTCCATCGAATCTCGTTCCAACATCGTCCAATCCCTGAACAATCTGGCAACTCGCGTCGTCAAGAGTGGCGAACCCCTGTGGTACGATGGTTCCACAGAAGATCTTCCACCGCAGCTCGAAGAGGCCATCGAAGACTACGTCGACCTTTCCCACGGGCGAACCGTCACGGTGCTTCCCATCCGCCAGCCGGAGCGAAAAACCGAAGGGGATATGCTTGCGGCGAGAAACGAATCGAGCGAGACGCGTCAAAGGCGAGAGATCATCGGCGCCTTGATCGTGGAGCAAATCGAAACGCAGCTCTCCAAGCCGGTACTGGAAGGGCGTGTGGATTTGGTCTATGAACATGCTTGCCGCGCGATGTCCAACTCCCTCGCGCATAGCAATATTTTCTTTATGCCGGTTTGGCGATTCCTCGATCGCGCGTTGTGGATGTTCCGTGGATCCGCACTCCCTAAGACGCTGGGGATACTCGGTGTGATCGCGATCGCGCTGATCGCCATGTTCATCGTGCAGATCGACTTCAAGCTCAAAGGGAATGGCGAGCTGAAGCCGACGGAAGAGAAGCATGTATTCGCGCATGCCAATGGAAACGTCGAGGAAGTCTATGTGCGACACGGGGACTTCGTCAAAGCAGGCCAACCTTTGGTTCGAATGCGCGACGACGATTTGTCAAAGGAGATCGTGAATCTCGAAGACCAGATCATGCAAGCTGCGCAGCGGGTCGAAAACCGAACGCGCACCTTGACGCTCGACGCTTCCATCCTAACTCCCTCTGAACGTGAACGACTAACGCAGGAAAAAATCGAAGCCGAGACGACCCTCAAAGGTCTCGAAACGCAGCTGCAGCTCGCGAGGCAAATGGAAGCCAAAATGGTACGAACCAGCCCGATCGACGGAGTCGTCATGACTTGGGATGTCGAGCGGATGCTCAACCGGCGTCCTGTCGTCATGGGGCAAGTCTTGATGACGATCGCGGACAAGGAAAAAGATTGGGAAGTCGAAGTCCTTTTGCCTGAGAAACGGATGAGCTATCTGCTGCAGGCTTTCGAAGACGAAATGGCGAAGAACCCTAGTGTGGCCAATCCGCAGCAACTTGTCCTCCCCGTGGACTTTATCATGATGACGGATCCGTCGAAGAGCTACTCCGGCAAGCTCTCTTATGTAGGTGTCAGCGGAAGAGCCGAACTCAATGCCGAAGACGGTCCCGTCGTTAAGCTTCGGTGCAACCCTGATCCTGAATCCCTCCAAGCGCTCAGTCGCAACCCGGGGGCTCGCGTCATCGCGAAGGTCAAGGCTGGTCGTCGTAGCGCGGCGTTTGTATGGTTCCATGAAGTCGTTGAGTGGGTCCGAGCTTATCTCTTGTTCTAACGCACAGAATATCGATATGAAGAAGTCAATTTGGGTTGCATGTGCTACGGTTGCTACCGTTGTCGGACTCGCCGTTGCCGTTCCGAGCGTTCGCAATTGGATCGACCAGACAGTCCCCTCGCTCGGTATCAACGGATACCGCACGACGAGCGAGCCCACTGCACCGATGCTGCCTTCGGAAAGCCAGAGTGCGACCGAAGCTCCCTTGCTCGTCAACATCGACCCCAGTAATCCCACTCCCCTTCGCGGCAGCAACCTGACTGCGACCGAACCGCCCATCGTTCTTGCTCAGGCTCTCCAATCGACCGATTCCCTGTTGCCAGGCGCCGTCGACCTTGGTTCACTTCCCAACGTACCGGGTGGGCTTCCCCAAGGAAGCGTTCTGCCAAGCAATGCAGTCCCATCGAACGGCATCGGAGTTCCACCAGCTGTACCAAGCGGCATTCTATTGGTGCCGATCGCCTCGCTCACCTTCGTACGCGACATCGATGTCGCGGCGCAGGCGGACGGGATCATCACGCAAATGCACGTCGATGAAGGAAAGGCGGTCAAACAGGGAGATCCAATGATCGAATTGGACACCCGCATCGCGCTGGCCGAAATCATCGTGCAAACCAAGGAGCTAGAGCAAGCCAAACTGAAAGCGGGTGACCAAAGCCAGATTCTCTATTCCGAGGCAGCTTTCGATGTCGCCAAGAACGAAGTAGAGATCTCCGATAAGCTTTATCGAGACCGCGCAGAAGATCTCAGCACGAATCAGAAAAAGAAACTGGAACTCAAAAAGGCGGAGCTGCAGATCAATGTGTCCAAGATCGAACACGCCAAAGATAAAGCAGCTGTCGGGGTGTCCGAAGCAAAGCTCGAAGCCGCTAACGTTCAAACGGCCTTGCGAAACATCAACGCCCACTGGGATGGCTTGGTCAGCGATGTGAAGAAGGAGCAGTTCGATTATGTGCGAGCAGGCGAAGTCATCCTTCGACTCACCGACATGTCCAAGATCCGAGTCAATGGACAAGTCCGCGTCAACATCCCTCCCCACTTGCTCCTGAATTCGAAGGCACGCGTGTCGGTCCAAATTGCACCTGGAGTGAAGCACGACGTGGATGGAATTGTCGGATTTGTTGCACCGCGGGCAAGCGAACCGGACACCTATCGAATGTGGGTCGAGATCGATAATGTGCGATTGCCTGACGGACAATTCTTGATGCGAGAAGGGATGAAGGCGACCATCGAGATCGCTTCACCAACACGTTAGCCCGCCAGTGTTACGCGTATTGCGATTCCATTCCCAACCGTTCTGACACGAAGTTCATCCGATACTAGAGAGACGGCCACACATCTATGACAACGATGGCAGATTCCTTGGTCAATAGCGCGATGCGGCCGCTCAAGCTGCGCCGTCGACCGGACCTGGAATCCCGTCGACACAAATACCACGGCCGTTCGTATTGGGTCGTCAAGGAACCGGTGGGACTAAACTACTTCCGATTCCACGATGAAGAATTCGCCATCCTCAACATGCTCGATGGCGAGACCAGTCTTCAGCAGATCAAAGACGATTTTCAAGCCCAGTTCGCTCCTCAACGTATCTCACTGCAGGACCTGCAGCAGTTTGTCGGAATGTTGCACCGAAGCGGGCTTGTGATCTCCCATGCAGGCGGACAAGGACGTCAATTGAGACGGCGTGGGGATCAAAAGAAAAAGAAGGAGCAACTTGGCAAGCTCGCGAATATTTTCGCGATTCGATTCCGAGGAATCGACCCAGAACACATACTCAATCGCCTTCTTCCTTGGTTTGGCTGGCTATTTACGACCTGGTGCTTGATTGCGGTCGCCATGATGGGGCTCGCAGCTATCACCCTCGTGTTGGTGAACTATCACGAGTTCAAGACCAAGCTGCCGACGTTCCAGCAGTTCTTCTCCGCCAACAATTGGATTTGGCTTGGAATCACCATGGGGAGCGTGAAGGTCCTTCACGAGTTTGGGCACGGTTTGAGTTGTAAGAAATTCGGGGGAGAGTGCCACGAGATGGGAGCGATGCTCCTCGTCTTCACTCCCTGTTTGTATTGCAACGTCTCCGATTCCTGGATGTTACCGAACAAGTGGCAGCGGGTATTCATCGGCGCGGCGGGGATGTATGTCGAATTGATACTGGCTTCCATCGCCACGTTTTTGTGGTGGTTTAGCGAAGACGGGATGTTCAATTTCCTCTGCTTGAGCGTGATGTTTATCTGCTCGGTGAGCACCGTCGTATTCAATGGCAACCCATTGCTGCGATTCGATGGTTATTACATCGCGATGGACTTGTTAGAGATCCCGAATCTTCGACAAAAAGCGAACGAGATTCTTAAACGCTGGTTCCAAAAGAATTGCTTGGGACTCGAGTTGCAGGAGAATCCCTTTTTGCCGACCAAGAATCGATTCCTATTCGGCGTCTTCACCGTCGCCTCTTCGATCTATCGGTGGGTGGTGGCCTTTGGGATTATTTTGTTCTTGAATCAGGTTCTTAAGCCCTATGGTCTACAATCCCTTGGACGCGCGTTCGCAGTGGCAGGGGTTGCAGGGATGATCGTGCCGGGATTGATCGCCACCATCAAGTTTTTCAGAACACCAGGGAGAGCCTCGAAAATGAAACGGGCGAACGTCTTAACGAGTCTGTTGATAGCGACCGCCATCCTTTCCGTGTTCTGCTTTTTCCCCTTCCCCTTTCACGTCAATGGATCGGTCGAAACCCAACCCAAAGATGGTCGAGAGGTGCACGCGATTGTTCCTGGCAAACTGGTCCGGTGGTACAAGAAGCCAGGGGACAGGGTGCAAGCGGGTGAAGCGATTTGCGATTTGGAGAACATCCAATTGCAACTTCAATTGCAAGAGGCTATTACCAAGCGCGATCTTGCCAAACAGCGGCTGGATCAAATCCGCTATGTAGCCAGCTCCAATCCCGCTCTCGCTCTGACAGCTGCCGAGGAAGAGAAGGCGTTGATGACCGCCGAGGGGACCGTGCAGGAACTGGGATACAAGCTGCAAAGGCTGCGAGTGGTCAGTCCTATCGACGGCATCCTTTTCCAGCCCCCGGAGAAATCGATCAACAAACAGTCGCAGGCCCAGGAGCAACTCCCTTCGTGGCATGGGAATCCGTTTCAAGCAAGCAATTCCGAGGCGGTCTTCAGCGAAGGTGACTTGCTCTGCTTCATAGCACCGACCAATGAAATGGAAGGCGTGCTGGTGATCGACCAACACGATCGCAACTTGGTTAAAGTCGGCGATCAAGTCGAATTGATGTTTGATGCGGCGAAGTTGCAATCCTACTATGGGAAAATTGCCAGTTTCGCCCAATCCGAAATGAAGGAAACATCTGCGAGCCTGTCCACGCAGACGGGAGGTTCGCTGGATACCAAGACCGACGAATCCGGTCGAACGTTGCCCATGAGTACATCGTATCAGGCCAAAGTTTATTTCGACGGAGAGAACCTTCCTATTCGCGGCGGTTACCGCGGAAAGGCGAATGTCCACTTAGCGTGGAAGTCCCTAGGATGGCGATTGTATCGATACGCCGTGAAGACGTTTAACTTTGAATTCTAAGCCAATTTCTGCGCATGCCCCGAGTCGCGTGGTAGAGTGATGGTAACTAGTGAGAGCTAAAAAGCCTCGACGCCTCGTTTTCGTTTTTGCAGGAGTGAACAATGTCGACCGAAGTGGAAAACACCGAAACATCCGAGGGCGCGCGCCAGCAAGCCCAGCCAGTACAAGTTCAAGTGAAGGACGAAGACGCGATCGCATGCTACGCGAACTTCTGCCGCGTCACCGGCTCTCCTGAAGAACTGATCGTCGATTTTGGACTCAACCCACAGCCGGTTGGAATTCCAAAGGACCCGATCGTTGTCAAACAACGAATCATCATGAATTTCTTCACCGCCAAACGATTGTTGGCTGCTTTGCAAATGTCCGTTCAACGACACGAAGCCGTCTTCGGAGTCTTGGAAACAGACATTCAAAAGCGACTCCGCGTTCAGCAGTAGTCTCTTAGAAACAATCGCGCCCAACGCCCGTGCTCGTCTGCCCACTCTTCATGAATTGGCAAATCCAAAAGACCCGCTAGTCCCCTGGCGGGTTTTTTCGTTCTTACCATTCAAACAAGCTCGCATAGCCGCAATCCAGCGTGCGGCCTGTCGAATCCTCGAGAGATGCCTGCTGAATCCGGTTCTTTTCAATGCGAGGCGTTCCAAACGCAGCCCCCAGCGAACCAGCCAGTTCACGCAAACGGATGTCAGGTGAATGGCCACAAAGCAATGCGAACCCCTTCTCCTCGTCGAGAAGTTTCCAGCATTGGTGGAGCAACGGGAGCAGATCCCGATGAATCTGCCACCGCTCGGCTTGGGTCCCATGTCCGAAACTTGGCGGATCCAAAATGAGCCCGCTGTAGCGACTCCCTCGCCGCACCTCTCGCTCGACAAACTTGACGGCATCGTCGACGATCCATCGGATGGGCCGATCCTTCAGCCCTGAAAGCTCTCCATTCTCGCGTGCCCATGCGACCGTCGGGCGGGACGCGTCGACGTGCGTGACGTGGAAGCCTTGCGTTGCGAGCGCCAACGTCGTCGCCCCCGTATAGGCGAACAAATGAAGGACTCGGGGCTGGGGCGATTGCGGTTCGGATAGGCGAACGAACTGCTGCTGGAACCAAGGCCAATGAACCCAGTGCTCTGGAAAAATGCCTACCTGCCCCGCTGCCGTCGGTTTGAGCTGTAGGGTGACGGTTTCAACCCTCCCCCGCCAGTTCGCCCAATCCATGCGACGACTGCATGAGCTCAGATAATGCCAGCGATGATCCCGGTAGGCGATATCGACATTTTTCCAAAGGGGTGAACCCGCGAGGGGGTCGGTAGCTCCTGGAGAGGGTCTCTCCACGACCAATCCCCCTATCTTCTCAAGCTTTTTACCTTCGCCGAAGTCGATGAGCTGGTAGAGGGCTTCGGATTTCACGTTGAAAGGGGAAACGACCAAGTCGTTCGGTAATTGAGGAGAAGACGAACCGGTATGCACCTTGAGAAAACAAGGAATTGAACTATCATTCTCTCCCTTGAAGAAAGATGCAATGGGTCGCAGTCCTAGTGACTTGCAGATTGGCGATCCGACTTTCGAATCACGAGCGAGTCACCATACGATCAAGAACTGGAATGCGGCACGTACTCTCCGCGGTTGTACAAAACGTTCCCGGCGTCTTGGCCCACATCTCTGGCATGTTGGCTTCGCGCGGTTACAACATCGAATCCCTCGCCGTTGGCGAAACCGAGAATAAGAACCTATCTCGTATGACGTTTGTCGTCGTCGGCGATAATCGTGTATCGGAACAAGTGCGAAAGCAGTTGGAAAAGATCGTCACGGTTGTCGGGGTTCAAGACATCTCGTCGCGCGACTTTGTCGAACGAGATCTCATGCTCGTGAAGGTCCACGCCCCAACCGGTGCCGTGAGGACTGAGATTCGCGAACTCGTCGACATTTTCCGCGGCCGGGTTGTCGACGTTGGACACGAAGAGTTGATGATCGAAATTTCGGGTCGCGAGAGCAAGATCCAGGCATTTATCGAACGAATGCGTCCCTATGGAATCTTGGAGCTGGTCCGAACCGGACGCATCGCCATGGTCCGAGGTAGCAATCCAGACGCGGTCGCCGAGCCATTCGAAGACCACGACTCCGACGTATAGCTCGTCCCCGTTGAATTTCTTTGGTTAGCCAGCCACGAGTCGGCTTGCACCTTCCTCCCACGTTTCTCGAACTTCAGATATCCAATCACTCATGGCTGCAACAATCTATTACGACAACGACGCTGATCTCTCGGTCCTCAAAGACAAGACGATTGCGATTCTTGGCTACGGATCCCAAGGACACGCCCAGGCACAAAACCTCCGCGACAGCGGTTGCAAGGTGATCATCGGCCAACGACCTGGCAGCAAGAACTACGATTTGGCCGTGAGCCACGGTTTCAAACCTTTGGATATCGCCGAAGCGACCAAGCAAGCGGATATCATCAACATTCTGTTGCCCGATGAAGTCCAAGGGGACCTCTATCGAGCGCACATCAGGCCGAACCTATCCCAAGGGAACGTGCTGATGTGCTCCCACGGCTTCAATCTCCACTTTGGACAAATCGACCCTCCACAAGGAGTCGATACGCTTCTCGTTGCCCCTAAAGGCCCTGGCCACCTCGTCCGAAGCGAATACACCAAGGGGGGCGGCGTCCCCTGCTTGATCGCCCTCGGAACCGGCGCGAGCGACACGACCAAGAAAATCGGCTTGGCGTATGCAAAGGGTATCGGCGGAACGCGCGGCGGTGTGATCGAAACCACGTTTGCAGAAGAGACCGAAACCGATTTGTTCGGCGAACAAGTCGTCCTTTGCGGTGGTGTGAGCGAATTGGTTAAGGCTGGCTTCGAGACATTGGTTGAAGCGGGTTACCAACCAGAGATGGCCTATTTTGAGTGCATGCACGAACTCAAGCTGATCGTCGACTTGCTCTACCAAGGGGGGTTGAACTACATGCGATACAGCATTTCCAACACCGCCGAGTTCGGCGACTACACCCGCGGACCACGCATCATCACCGCGGAAACCAAGAAGGAAATGAAGAAGATCCTCACCGAAATCCAAACCGGACAATTTGCCCGCGAATGGATTTTGGAAAACCGAGCCAATGCTCCTGCTTTCAAGGCCCAGCGCCGCATCCAACGCAAACATCAAATCGAGCAAGTTGGACAACAACTACGTAGCTTGATGAAGTGGATCGACGCCAAAGTCGTCGACTAAGCGATTGGCTTCGCACGCATCGACTGCATGCAACTGCCGACTCCAAGCTTCTTGGATTCTCCAAGGGCCATAAACACCACAGCCTAGGGTAACACCCTAGGCTGTTTCATTTGGTATTCGGCGATCTTCGCCACCAGCTAGTGGCGTCAGAGAATTCTCAATGGAAACGAAAAAGGGGAGCAACTTGAGGCTCCCCTTTTTCGTATTCCCAATGCGACTTATCGCTTGTGGAAGTTGTACTCTTTGTTGTTCGGGTCGAAGTCCGCATCGGTAAGACCGACATTGAACTTCAAATCTTGGTAGGTGTACTCTTCAATCACCTCTAACTCAGCACCCGGCTTCTTCGGCCAATCGTAGGCTGCGTATCGCACGGGAATCTTCAACTGGTCGTCCATAAAGATTTGAGCGATATGGAAGTCGTAGTGAGGTTGCTGAATGGGGTGCGTGACTTGAATGATCGAGCACTCCCGTTTGCTTACCTTTGCTCCAGGAATCAACTCGACATTGCACATGCCGTGTCGTTTGTCGCGCTCGCCTCGTTCGATCAACTTGACGACCAAGTTTTCGATCCCGATATCCGTCAGCGGGTAACGCTGGCCAGCCATGGCGAGCATCCCTGTCGGGGGAAGATGGTGGGTGCCGAGCATCCGTTTCATCCCCCCTTCGTGGGCGACCAAATTTCCTTCGTTCTGGTTTTCAACGAAGATCACTTCGCGTCCCTTCACCGCCGCTGGCTTCAAAAATGCCAAGTAGACACTGAAGGGAGTTACGATCTGGTTGTTCTCCATCTTGCGATTGCGAATCTTGACGAACATGAATTCATGCTCACCTAGAGTGGTGTTGATTCGCTCTCGTTTGACCAACACCCCCGTGTAGTCGCTGAGATCCCGTTGGATCATGCCGATCGACTGATGAGCCAGTTGGATGGCCGGATCGAGCGGGTGTGGAACACTATTCGGAGCAACGACCTCGTTCTTCGAAACCCGCATCACAGGTTGGGTTAGCTTCGAGGGGTCTTCCTGAGCATTGACGGCAGGCATAGCAACACCCAGCAGTCCCAGGGAGAGAATTGATTGCTTTAGCCAGCTACGTCCATGTCGCTTCATTGAATTCCTACTCCGTTACTTTTCCATCTTGAGCTTTTCGCGAGTGCAAGCCTGCACGCTTTTCTTATCGAACCCACATGGAGTGCGGATGAAAAGAAAAAGGGGGAAGCGGTACAATCGGAAGCATCTCTCGACAACTGGGAAGTGTTTTCTGCGTTAAGGGGGAAGAAGTCGGCATCCACGACGCACGAAACAGGGAATCGCCGCCGCCATCACGCGGCTTGCCGCACTCCTCCCTGGGAATGCGATTCGCTTTTACGGCATTCCGACGATTCTTGCGACGCCATACCGCTGCGGAGCGAGACCGCGACATCTTGACCTGCCAAACGCGTGTAGAGCCTTTCAAAACCACCGATCATGCGTTGAACGTGAAAGCGATCCAACGCCGAGTTCTTGGCCGCTTGCAATCGCTCGAAGCGTCGTTCGTTTTGATGCAAGGCATCGAGCATGAGATTAGCCAGCATGGAAGGATCGTCCCCTCGCAGAATCCAGCCTAACTCTTTGTTTGTGTAGGGATTGCGAAGGACTTCCGCCAGTCCATCGCACTCGGATGCGATCACAGGCACCCCAAGCATTTGGGCTTGAATGGCCACGAGCGAAAGCCCTTCGGACAGAGATGGGTGTACAAATGCGTCGCTCCCTGCGATCCAACGTGTGGGGTCCGCCTGAAAACCTAACAATTGAACATGCCTCTCCAAGGAATACTTACGAATAAGTTTCTCCAAGTCCCCTCGTTCTCGACCCTCGCCGCATATCGCCACCCGAAACTCGGGCAAGTGCCATCGCAGATGATGTGCCGCCTCTACCAATCGGTGATAGGCTTTGCAGGGGAGCAAACTCCCGACTGCGGAGAAGACCGGCACACTTTTGTCGATTCCCAATTGTTCACAAATACTGAATCGCGCCTCTGCCCGCTGAATGCTAGTGTTTTCAACACCGCCGTGAATGACCGTCGTTCGAGACTCGGTGATTCCGGACTCAAGGCAGATCTTCCGAACGGCTTGCGATACACAGACGAGCGAGTCAACGAGCCAGTTGTAACGTGCGGCCGATTGGATTGGAAAAGCCGTATGCTTGACGGCAACTCGCCGAATACCCCTCTTCCCCAACAGAGCCATGGAGCTCCAGTTGACGGCGTGGGTGTCGTTTGCGTGCATTACCTGGACTTCAGAACTCTCGCAGATCCTTCGAATTCGTATCAGATCGCGAAGCTTCGGATTCCGGCTCGGGACGGAAAACTGTCGGTAACCCGCAGTGTGAACTTTGGCAGCTAACGGACTCACCGGGTCTGTAAACCAAACGATCTGGTGCCCGCGTTCTAGGAGCCCTCGTCCCAGCGACCAAACAAATTGCTCGCCACCGCCCCAGATGGACTGGGAGGACATCAACGCAATTTTGAGTTTTTGGCCATCCATGGAAACGGTCCCGCCCTTCGTCATTGTTTTGGATTCATTTGGGATACTAACTCTTCGTTCCGCTCAGGGTCCATAGCAAAACTCTCCCCCCTCTCCTGAACGGCCCTTGCACAGCCACCTCAAAGATTGGAGAGTATCGCAACCCCTTCCATTCGCCTCTGCTAGCAATCGAATGAAACTCCGGAAAAACCTCCTAAAACCCCTCCGCATGGACTGGCATGGTTGTCCAACCACCGACTTGACGACGGTCACTGGAGATCGATCCATCGCCCAACTGCTCGATTATGCTCCTTTCCAGTCGCTTCTTCGACGCCCCATCCAACTCCTCCAAGCTTACGAACAGGACCGTCGCGGCAGCTTGCTGGCAAGAATCTTTCAATTTGCCAATCGATCGCATGCAATCGTCGATCGGGTCGTCGTCTTCGCTCCCCCTGAAATCAAGCAGGCTATCGAATCGATATGGAGTACGTGTTGCCAACCATTTTGGAACGAACTCTCTCGCGGTGATCGCGGAAGCAAGCCGAGGATTACCTTTGTCGGGCACGAATTGGACAACGATTCCATCCAAGGTGCCCTGCACATGTTGGGTGCGCACCGAGATGTCATTTGTCATGACGTTTCCGATCGATGGTCGATAGTCATCATCGAACCGGGAGAAGGTAGCCGGCGCAGCGATTTGGCGTTGCGCTACTTCCTACCGGCTCTTCGCAACCAATTAGGCAACGACCCCACCTGGATCCGCGACTGTGTCGTGGCAGTGACGTCACCCCGCAATCGCTGGTTGGACTCCTACACCGAATTGGGACTTTCTCGATACCTCGAGCTGACAGATTGCGTCGGATTTACAGATTCGCTCGCGACAGCGGCTACTCTCTTACCAGCGGCACTCTTAGGAGTTAATGTCATGGAGTTGCTGGCAGGCGCATCGGCTGGTTCGCGTTGTACCGAGCAAGCATTCGAGCTTTCGCACTCTCCGATTCATCTCGCACTCGCCAACGGTTCGATTCATCCTGTTTGGAATCCCCATCCTCGAATACTCCAACTTTGGGGCAGCAGTCTACGGCCTATCGGTGAGTGGTATGAAGCGATGGTCGACTTGTCGCTGCAGAACACTTTCGCGACGTCTCGATTCGGGTGCGAGAGTGAAGAAAGCCCCTCGATCCATCCGATGGAAGCGACTCCATCGGCGATCCAATCAAGCCGCTTGGTTCGACACCATATCACCACGGGTGCATGGCGCTTCGATGCACTGGAGTTGTCTCCAGGTAAGTCACTACCTTCGATCTGGCAGCGCGAGTTGGAACTCTGTATCGAACGGTTCCAACAAGCGGGAAGGGTACAAACCCAAATGGATCTTCCCATCATCGATGAGCTGCACGTCGGCCAACTGATGCAGTGGCTTCAAATTGCGATAGCCACGGAGCGATGGCTACAGTGTACTGACGTTGGGACCCTCGCAGGGAGTTGAACCCGATCGTACGCTACCTCCAACCTTGCGGAAGCAGCAGCGTCCCTCCGACGCGTCAGCGAGGGAATCCAAGAAGCTCATCTTACACAATCAACGCCAACCAAGCGATGCAACGAATGTGTTGCGATCTGGACTATGTAGATTTGCTCTTTCCGCTGCTCATGTCTCAGTCCCTCGCTAACGCGTCGGGTTGTGATGGGGGATGGGGTTTCATAACGTCAAAATCTTCTTAGTAAACATCTCGAACATAGCGACCGGATTCTTTCAATTCCCGCAAATAGGCTTGCGATTGATCGGGTGTCATGTTCCCGTGCGACGAGATGATTTCTAACAATGTGTTTTCAACATCGAGGGCCATGCGGCGTGCATCGCCGCAGACAAAGAAGTAGGCTCCCGCGTTGAGCCATTCGAAGAGCTCTCCTCCGTTCTCCTTCATTCGGTGCTGAACGTAGACCTTCTCTGTCGAATCACGACTAAAGGCTAGTTCAAGGCGGGAAAGCAATTGGGTCTCCACCCATCTCGATAATTGTTCACGATAAAGAAAATCGTTCTCACGCGTTTGATCACCAAAGAATAGCCAATTCTTTCCTTCTGCGTGATCCGTCTCGCGTTGTTGCAGAAAGGAGATAAAGGGTGCGATGCCGGTACCGGGTCCAACCATGATCATCGGAGCCATGGGATTCGACGGAATCGTGAAGCCATGCGACTTGTGTACAAAAACCTTCACTCGACTACCGGGAAGCAATCGATCGGCAAGCATTGTCGATGCGACACCTTTCCTCGTTCGATCTCGGATTTTGCTCTCCACTCGACTTACCGTCAAATGGACTTCACGAGGGTAACGAGACTGGCTGCTCGCAATGGAATAGAGTCGCGGCGCGATGGGTTGCAAGCAATCGATAGCGATTTGAGGGGTCCATGGTATGGACGAAAATAGTTCCATGAACTCGACGCAATCCAGTTCATCCAATTGATCCGACTCTGCAAATGCCTGAAGCTCCAAAACGATGTCTGCATCCACACGAACCTGCCCATTCCTTTTGGGTCGATCCTTCACCAATTGTATGGCGGCTTCCACAAGCTCCATCGGTATCGATCGCAAGCAACGATGTTGTAGTTCTTGTTTCAACTCAACCTGTTTCCCGTTCACCACAGCATTTGCATGTGCGTCTAGTCGCGCCGCGATCAGAAATCGATCGACGAGCTCGATGCAGTTTGTCGGGTAGACTCCTAACGCATCCCCGACTTGGTATCGAAGCCCTGAATCAGCCAAATCGATCACGACATGTCGCGTGTCCTTGAATGATCCACGTCCGTTTAGCCGTTCGCATGAGATCAACTCAGCGATTGCAGGATTAGAACGCGTTCCTGGTTCCTGCCGTTCCGCGCGGTCCAATATCGATTGGGATAGGCTTGGCGACGCGTCGGAATGCTCCTGCGCGGAAGCCGTAGACTTCTTTACCAGTTGCCGAAGCATCTTTGCCGTCGCAGCTCCGCCGGGCGAACAGAGTGTCAGATTCTTTTCGCTTCCCTTCGCAATGGCTTCTGCGTAGGACTTGCAAAGATATCCGCATGATCCGCAGTTCAATTGGGCCATCGCTGCCATCAGTCTTAACTCTTTCGGCTGCTCCTGCGCTAATTGCATCCGCTCCGTCATCGAGAGTGAAGAGTCGTGCCACGGATACGAAGAAACGGAATCTGAAGAGCAGGAAGGCGTTGGCTTCTGATCTCTCGCATCATCCGCGGTTTCCGTAGCGTTTTCGGACGAGATGCCACTCGGAATTTTTTGGTCCAGCACTCCTAGTACCCCGGATAGAAATCCATTGAGCCAAGCTCTTTGCTCTGCAGAAAAGGGAGCGGAATCAGGAACAAGCTGCATATTCATTTCAGTTGGTTGCTCCAGTCAGTTGCTCCGAAAGCAAAGACGGCCAGTCTGCTGTTCTTGAAAAGTCAGCGAAGGATTCCGTTTCGTTTCGATGTTCGAGATAACGCTGCAGGATTCTTTCGACTGCAGCGGGGACCGCCCTTTCCGGCACAGCCTCCATAACCCTCGTAGCGATCGCAGGATCGGATCCAGTGCGACCGCCCAAAAGAATGTGGTATCCATCGATCAGATCTTCGCCATACTCAACTTTGGTCGCGATCAACCCAATATCGCCGATAGCGTGCTGGGCGCAGCTGTGATGGCAACCTGTGAAGTGAATATTAACCGGATGGTCGAGTTCGATGCGATCTTCAAGGTAAGTCGCCAGCTCCATGGCGTTTCGTTTCGTATCAGCACCTGCGTATTTGCAGCCTGAACTTCCCGTGCACGCCACCAACCCCGCCCGAACACTATTGTGTTCCCATTCCAAACCGAGTGCTGAGATTTCGTCAAGCACATGGGGTAGATCCGCGGTGGGAATAGAGGGAAGGACGATGTTCTGCCATACCGTAAGCCGAATCGATTGATTTCCAAACCTGCTGGCAATCGATGCCAAACCACGGCATTGGGCGCTCGTCAATCGGCCTACTGGGCAGATCACTCCGACATAACATCGATCGGGCTGTTTTTGCGGATGCACGTCGACATGTGCCCACCGATCCACATTGTCAGAAACGACGTAACTATCCGAATCGACACGTCGTATGGGCGACTTGTACTCATTCTCAACTTCATTCAGAAACTTCTCAAAGCCCCAATCATCGAGGAGGTATTTGAGACGGGCTTTCCTGCGATCGGTCCGATCACCATGTCGGATGAATACACGAAGAATCGCCTCGCAAAGGGGTACACATTCCGACGGCTCAGCGAGGACACCGGTCGTTCGAGCGAAATCCCCGTGTCCAGTAATCCCCCCTAGCCCCAGCAAGAAGTAGATGCCTTTTGCAATGCCTCGGTCTTCCCGTTCTACACGAACCGCGTGCCAGCTCACATCGTTTGTCTCGGCGAGGCAACTGATTTGGCCGCCCCCATCAAACGCAATATTAAATTTGCGCGGCAATCCATAGAGTTCCGGTTTATGAAGAATGTGGTAATGGAGTTCTCTCGCGAGCGGCAATGTCTCGATAATTTCCGTCGGATCGATACCACTTAGCGTACTGCAGGTCACATTCCGAACATTGTCAGCCCCCGCACCCGTCGTCACGATTCCCAGGTCTCGCAAACCGGACAGAACATCCATCGCGCGTCCGGCTGGTATTCCTCGCAGTTGCAGATTGGCACGTGTTGTCACATCGACGAAGCCTACTGCACACTCGTCAGCCAAATCGGCGACTCCTCGGAACTGGTCCGCTCGCAAGACACCGCCAGGAAGACGCATGCGACACATGTACGAGTCTTGAGCTGGCGCGACATAAAAGAGTCCGTAGTACTTGGTCAAGAAGAGGTCTGTCCCTTTTGGAAATTCTCCCGCAGCAGAGCGACGTCCGATTTCTTCCCACATCCCAAGCCCACTTTTATCACGTTTGGCTTTTTCCTCCGTAACCAGTTGTTTGCCCGAAGCTTCGAAGCGTTGCTGTGCTTCGAGGTGTATGGCAGAAAGGTGGCTAGTAGACGCCCCTGACTGCCCTCCCACTTGGAGAACCGTGGACACAATCTCTTTGGCTCCTAAGGAACCGCTCAGAACAGGCAATTTCCGAATCGTGCGAGCGACATCCGTCCCGAGGACTAGTCCCTGTAGATAAGCTTGCTGCTCTTTCGTAAAGGTCTCTGGTGCGTTCATGGTTCTCCTATGCGTTCTATTCCGCGTTCGCTTTTGGACGATTTCGGTTCGTGGATGATCCGTACAATCGAATTTTTGAAGGATGGCTGGCGAGAGTAAGGATCGATGTGTTGCAGCGTCAACTGGTTGGTTTGATTGTCGTGCATGGGCATAAATACCTGCCCTACCTGAAGAGTAGACAAAACAACAGCTTGCACCCGCGCTCGTCCGCGTGGGCTTTCGACTAACACCCAATCGTTTGCATGAATTCCCAGTCGGAGTGCATCGTCCGGATGGATCTCGATGTACGGGTCGCTTGGATACAGCGTTCGTAAAACCGAGCTTTTCGAAGTCCTTGTTTGCGTATGCCATTGACTTACGGTCCCTCGCCCCGTGAGCAAGAGGAACGGGTACTCTTGGTTGGGAGTTTCTGGCATTTCGCGAGGAGATTCAAAAAGGAACTTCGCCTTTCCATCTGGATGGAAGAATTTCCCATCGGAAAACAATCTTCGTTCTCGGGGGGGCTCACGATCGGGGCCAATCGATTCTTGGTCCTTCGACGACCAAGGCCATTGAATGCCACCTACGGAGTCGAGCTGTTCATAGCTTTGAATGCCGGTGATATCATTTGGCATACCTTCGCTGATTGTTTTGAGTGATGCAAAAACATCGGCGGGTCTTTTCCACTTCGCGAACAGCGAGTCACAGCCCCATTCTTGCGCAATCAGACGAAAGATGGAGAAATCCGAAAGGGCTTGACCAGGCGATTTCGCAATTCGCTTGATCGTTCCAATACGGCGTTCGCTATTGATAAAGGTTCCTTCTTTCTCTCCCCAGCCTGCGGCGGGCAGAATCAAATCGGCTTTTTGCGCGGTCTCTGTGGTCGTGTACATGTCTTGCACGACAAGAAAATCAAGCTTGGCAAGGAGTCGTTTTGCACGGATGCTATCAGTCCAAGAGTGAGCGGTGTTGGTTGCGATCACCCAGAGGGCTTTCACCTTTCCGGCATCGATACCATCCATAATTTGGTCATAGGCCCAACCTGTGTCGGTCGGAATGTTCTCCTCCGGAATCTCCAACCATTGCGAGATCTTTTGCCGGTGCTCCGAGTTGGAAAAATCGTGGTGTCCGACCAAGCTGCTGGTATTGCTAAACAGTCGCGACCCCATCGCGTTGCATTGACCTGTGATGCTATTAGCACCGGTCCCCGGTCGACCGATATTTCCGGTCATTAATGCGAGATTGATAATGGCCTGCGCTGTGCGAACTCCTTGATAGGATTGATTCACTCCCATCGTCCACCAGAACGAGACTCGTTTGGAGTTCGATAAGTGCTCGGCGACTCGATTCAGTTGTTCCGTTGAGATTCCCGTTTCCAGAGCAGTGCGGTCGAGTGTGTACTCTTCGATGAACTCTCGAAACGATTCGTAACCGACGGTGCTTTGATTGACGAACTCCCAGTCGACAGCTCCGCGTCGATCGACTTCTCTCGCAAGCCCATAGAGTAAGACCAAATCGCTTTTCGGTTTGGCTTGCACATGCTCTGTTGCAGCCATGGCGGTTTCTGTTTTGCGAGGATCCACGACGAGGATAACCGGGTTGCGTCGATTCCGTAGGACTCGCTGCCAAAGTATCGGATGCGCTACGCAGGGATTTGCGCCGATGAACATCAAGACATCGGATTGCTCGAAATCTTCATACGTGAACGGTGGAGAGTCGAATCCAAAGCTTTGCTTGTAGGCCACCGCCGCGGTCGCCATGCACTGCCGTGTATTGCCATCACCGTGCTTGATTCCCATTCCAAATTTCGCGAGAGTACCGAGAAACGCCATTTCCTCGGTCGGTATTTGGCCTGTGCTTATAAATGCGACGGAGTCCTCTCCATACCTTTGTTGAATATCCTTGATACGTCGACAAAAGTGAGATACTGCTTCCATCCATGGGATCTCCCTCACAGCATTCGTACTTCGATCACGTTGCAATGGGACTGTAGCGCGATCGGCTGCGTCGAGAACGCGAATCGACTCCCAACCTTTAGGACATGCCATACCAAGGTTGACTGGGTAATCCGCGCGAGGGGTCACATTGACAGGATTCCCATCGACGAGTTGGACTTGAAGACCACATCCTGTGGAGCAATAGCCGCACACCGAATTGGCGGTTGCATCCGGTATCTTTGCAATAGGCAGGACCCCAAGTCCTTGGTGCGTTTCCATCTGCTTGAGCTGAACAGTGAGCGGTCCCGTTTTCGCTACGAGTTTGGGTACGTTCGCAAGCCATCGGATCATAGGGCTGCCCCCGGCATTCGTGGGAACACACAAGAGGCAAAATAAATCCATCGGTGAAGGGCATGCAGAAAGATCGCCGCTAAAAATGCAATCTCACTTCTTTCCACGACGATTGCCAATAGCGTGATGAGATTCCATCCGAGGAGACACCAGACGTGTGGCATCAGCTTCTGTTTCGTCAACCTCCCGCTGCGCGCCGACATATCCTCTGCTGACATTCCATTAGAATTTCCACTGCGCACGAGATCGAGGCATTTGGGGAGAAAGGCGAGCATCGAAAAAGCCCATGCTCCCAACATCCAGCCTTGTGATAACGAAGTGATCGCTCCAAAACCCAGACAACCTAGTCCAACGATGGTCCAAGCCATGTCCCATAGGGTTCGCGACCGGTTCCAGACACGCCTTCCCGTCGCGATATAGATCATGGCGGAACAATAGGCCCCAATCCATCCAAGCATCGTGGTTGCGTACATCCCTGTTGTCGCCAGGTGGCCCACTCCGGAGAACCCTAAAGCGGAGAGTGTCATCACCACTGACGTAGCGATGGACGAAGCCATGAATGCCCCCAGTACGACCGCCTCTCGACTCAGCCAACTCGATCGCCAACCCAAGAAGACTCGAAAGGCATAAAGTGGACGTCCCAAATGAAGCAATGCGGCGTGAACACCGAAGACTCCCAGCAAGGTCGCTACCCAAGCGACGGCGAGTGTATTTTGGACGGACGAAGAGGTAAGGCACAAACAGGACCAGATTCCTATACTGGCTTGGGATAACGTCAGCATGACGACCAACGGCCAGTGACCATCCTGCAGCGACTCGGCAGCGGCTTCGACCGACTGAAGCCCTAACATAGACGCGTTCGTTTGGAGCAGCGCAGGTCTGCGAGAGGTTTTATATTGGGTCGTTGGCCGCGTATGGAAACTCTCGGGCGCAGTCGGAACGAGAGCTACCTGATGGGAGGCAGGTCGGCACTGCTCGCGGCTTACAATCGAGATGCGAATTGCACTGTTCGGGCACGCTTGAACACATGCGGGTGCTCCCCCCACCGATAACCTTTGAGAACACATATCACACTTGCGTACAATTCCTAGTTTTTTGCTGAATTGCGGCACTTCGTACGGGCACATCATCGTGCAGTACTTGCACCCAAAACACTGGTCGTCGAGATGCTTGACGATGCCTGTTATCTCGTCTTTCTCATACGCCTTGACAGGACAGCCTTTAAGGCATCCCGGATCGACGCAATGATGGCAAGCAGTTGTTACATGTTGCACCAAGGGCAACTCGACCTTTGTGCTCGTGATCGCACCAACTTTGCGCCAGGTCTCGGTGTCACCGAGGTCATTCAAATTGTGGCAAGCAACGACGCATGCTTTGCATCCGCTGCAAGCGTCTAGATCGACTTGAAAGGCGTATTGCTCTCCAGCTTCTGGCAGCGATACAGGAACGAGAGCGCTATAGACATCTCGATGAAAATCAGCTTGATCATGCCAATAGGAAAACGAATCCACCGCGCTCATAGAGCGTTGTTCACTCAACAAATCCTCTAGACGGAGATATTGCGGAGGGATTTGGAGTTGGAATCGATCTTCGATTGCAGACATCGCTTGTTCCTATGCCACTTTCACAAGCGGATGCTCAAGAAACTCGATGACATGACTGCGATGAGAGAGAAAGTCTGCGCTTTCCAGAACCGTATCGCGATTTCGAGGTCGAGGCAAGGTTATTGTCGCGATGTCACCGATCGTTGCATCGGGACCATTGGTCATCATGATAATTCGGTCACTTAACAGTACCGCCTCGTCCACATCATGGGTAACCATCATGGTGGTTATTTGATACCGGCTCCAGACATCGAGCAAAACATCCTGAAGCTCGAATCGCGTGAGTGAATCAAGCATCCCGAATGGTTCGTCGAGCAAAAGCATTTTTGGCTTCAAAGCAAAAGCGCGAGCGATTCCAACTCGCTGTTGCATTCCCTGCGAAAGCTCGGAGGGTTTTTTCCCAAGCGACGCGGAAAGCCCCACTCGCTTTAACCATTCGGCTGCGATCTCTGCAAGCTCCGTGCGTCGCTTGTTCGGCTCGACTTGCTCCAGTCCAAGCATCACATTTTCAAGTGCTGTTAACCACGGAAGTAAATTGGGGGATTGGAACACCACGGCTCGATCCGGACCTGAATCAAGGACTTCGCGGTGATCGAGAACGATTCCGCCGCCGTCGAGTTTGTGTAGACCTGCGATCATCGATAGCACGGTGCTTTTGCCGCATCCGCTATGTCCGATGATGGAAACAAACTCCCCCTCACACATATTGAACGTAAAGTCGCGAACGGCGACGAATGGACCGCGAGCAGTCTTAAATTCTTTTCGCAGTCTCCAGCACTCGAGATAATTTTTTTGCATAGTCGCTGATGAATCTCATTCCATGGAACCAGAGAAAGTCATTCGCAGATCGTTCTTCTCAAACTTCTCGTGCGATCGTTGACGTGCAGACATGAGTTCGGCGACGATGGTCTTCTTCAGTTTTTTGAAGGAAGGGTGATGAGCGATGGTGTCCCTCGATCTCGGGTGTGGTATATCGACGAAGAAAGATTCACCCAACGTGGCGCCACGAGGACTTGGTAGAAGTGGGATCACACGATCGGACATCAAAACAGCCTCATCCACATCATTGGTGATCAAGACGACAGTTCGACGTTCACGATCCCATATGCTCAAAATCTCCGCTTGAAGTTTTCCTCGCGTTAAGGAATCGAGCGCGGACAGCGGCTCATCCATGAGTAGCGCTTCAGGTTGCATCGCGAGCGTTCTAGCTAAAGAGACACGTTGCTTCATTCCACCCGACAACTCACTAGGTTTTTTATGGATTGCGTGCGAAAGGTTGACCATGGATAGGTACCTTTCGCAGTGGGTTCGTTGCTTGGATTGTGACCAGCTCGGGAAGACCTGCTGCACTGCGAATAGGACGTTATCGAGGACGCTAAGCCAAGGCAGTAGTGAGTAGTTTTGAAAAATCACCCCCCTCTCGCGCGCTGGCCGATTGATGGTAACTCCTCGCCATTTTGCTTCCCCGCGATCGGCAATTTGCAACCCAGCCAGCAACGAGAGGAGCGTCGTCTTGCCTGTTCCGGAGTATCCTACAATGGACACGAATTCGCCATCTTCAACGTGTAGATTTATGTCTCTTAGAACTTCGCTTCGTTGCGAGCCTCGACCGTACCCCTTGTATACGCCTTTGAGTTCAAGCAGTGGCATCGGAATTCTCCTGGATTAAAACCACGGCAACGGAATGAGCTCCGAGCGATGTTGATGGGATAGCACGCGTCGACTTCCGATGGAATCGTAGACTTTGCAATGCGCGAAACAGGATCGATGGGCAGCTGAATAAGAGAGTCGCGTTCTTCTCGATCAATGTCATCAATCGATCGAGAACAAATCCGACGAAGCCGATCAAGATGACGGCTGCGATCATGGGTCCGTACGTACTCGATTGGTATTGTGTGTTTACGAATGCTCCAATTCCGTTCTTTCCGGAGAGCATTTCGGCTGCGACAATAACCAGCCATGCAATTCCCAGGCTGAGCCGGAATCCCGTGAACATGTAGGGCAAGGTTGCTGGTAGCAAGATTCGCGAAAAGAGTTTGAGCGGCGATAGCCGAAGCACTTTGGCTACGTTGAGATAGTCCTGAGGAACCGCTCGTACTCCTACAGCCGTATTCAAGATCGTCGGCCAAATCGAACACATTGCGATCGTAACAATACATTGCAATTGGGTAGCGTCGACCTCTTCGTTGTATCGACGGATAGCGACAACAAGGAGCCCAGCCAAGGGAAACCATGCGAGAGGAGAGATAGGGCGAAGGATCTGAAAAATGGGATCAAACATCTTCGCGAACCCCTGGCTACCTCCCAATAGAAAACCGATTGGGATAGCGGCTAAAATGGCAACTCCGTATCCCATCCCGACGAGCTTGAGCGACCTCCAAACTTCCAGCCCCATTCCATCGAATCCCTCGTCGTCGTTGCGGGAAAATGGATAGGAAACGAGATGCACCATGCGAGCACCAAAGCTCATATCATCGGAGTAAGTTGCTGGAGGTGCGATCCAATACTTCGCGCTCTCCTCCCAGGTCGCCATGGGAGACGGGAAGTCGCTTTGACCTGCCGCTTCATCCCATGTGACCCAAGAGAGGAAACACCAAAACAATAAACAGATGCCTACGCCTACCGAGGGCAATAAGACATTGTCTGCGATCAATTTTTGAAGCTTGGATGAATTCATCGATGCGTTGAAGCCTTTCAAGGACTAACCCTTCATGTTGTTTATAGAAGAGGAAGATGCGTAGGCCTCCATGTCGCCTTTTGGATCAAACGCGATAGAGTCCATCATTGTCCAAGGGCGATCATCTCTCCCAAGGTGCTTGTGGCCGATTTCTTGCATTGCTTCTTCGTACAACCCGGGCATCATGACACGCTCGGCGATTGCATCGTAGTTCGACGGGGCTTCGATCATTCCCCAGCGTCTCAATTGTGTAAGCCACCACTTCGCATACGAGGTTTGCGGATAATTGCAGTTACGAGAGCTAAAAATCATGTAATCGGGATCGTTCTTTACCCTGCCATCTCCATAGTCCATCCTCCCGGTCAATCGCCCCAGAATCTGCTCCTTACTGCATTTGATATAAGAGTCCTTGGCAACGATCGCACACTGTTCGGGGCGATTCGCGAGTTCGTCAAGCCATACACTCGCCTCGTGAAGTGCTTTCAACACGGCCTTCACCGTTTTGGGATGCTTGGTTGCGAACTCTTCCGTGAACGCACAGACTTTCTCCGGATGATCCTTCCAGATTTCTTGTGTTGCGATCGATGTGAAACCTACCTTTTCCGCAATGGAGCGAGCGTTCCAGGGTTCACCAACGCAGAAACCATCCATGGTTCCAATCTTCATGTTCTGAACCATCTGGGGAGGTGGAACAACGATCAGTTCGACATCTTTGTCCGGGTGGATTCCGCCAGCGGCGAGAAAGTAGCGGAGCCACATCGCGTGTGTCCCTGTGGGGAAGGTCATCGCAAATGTCGGTTTCTTCCCCTTCTTCTTCGCTTCGTCCACCAGCAATTTGAGCGCTTTAGGATCCCCTCCAACCTTTCCATTCCAGCTTTGTTTCAACGTAATTGCTTGGCCGTTGCGATTGAGAATCCAAGGTGCAACCATGGGGACCGCCTTCGATCCCGCTCCGCCAATCGTGCTGGCGATCGGCATTCCCAAAAGCATGTGAGTGCAGTCGATATCGCCCTTGATCAAGGAATCGCGGACGGCTGCCCAGTTTGCAGGTTTCACTGGTTCCGATGTGAGACCGTACTTTTTGAAGAGGCCTTTTTCGTGGGCGATCGCAAAGGGAGAACAGTCGGTCAATGCAATAAAACCGAACTTGATCCTGGATTTCTCGGGTGAATCGCTGGCATAGATCGCGGGTGTGAAAGACGGAAAGGAAGCAACGGTGGCCGAGGCCGTTGCAGCAATCGCTCCCTGGAGCAACTGGCGACGGCAAGGCCTTCGGGAGGCACGATCAAGTTCAACAACCATGATGTCTCTTTGAAAACGGGAACATTCTTGGGTTCACGTGGATCGGGAGAGCTCACCACTTCACGGGGTCCTCTTTACGCAGTTGCAATGCCAGTAACAGGTTGCTTTCACGCGTGCAGTGCCTTCATGCTTAGTTAGCAACCTAACGCTAGCCATTAGAGACTCGAGAATGGCCGGCTGATTGCCATTGCTAAGATTCCAGAATTTCAAAGATTCTTGGTCTGACGGATCGTGCTTTCTTTCTGAGCATCGATTTCATCGCATTGCAATGAAATGAAACGCAGTCCCTCGCTGAAAAGTGATCACACCGTAGCCATCTATGGCTAGAGAATGATCGCTTGGTTCCATTCGAGCACACGAGTGGCATCTTCGCAGGAAAGTACTACGAGACGAGCACTCGATCCGATGGCTCTTCGCTGTTCAGCCAAGATCCTAACTTCTTTTACACTCAGTGGCATTGCAACTTTTAGGGCACGGGGACGGGAGCGATGGGATCGCAAGGATCCTGGGTCAAACGGTTTCGTCGTTCAAAGATTTGCGTCAGTTCGTTGAGGACGTTCCACCATTTCAAAGGTATACTAATTCCCGTTGCGTCTTTTCCCATGCAAAACGCCTCTCCCGTTTTGCTTGCGAGCCGAGGTGCTGCCACCTCTGAGCTAGCATCGTTTAAACTCAATTAAAGTGAGTGATTCTGATTTTGGTCGGAGAAGCCAGAGTTTTAGTCATTGATGATGATCCCAGCATGGTTCCCTTGGTCGAAGGGCTTTTGCCGAAGGGGGTGAGCATCACCGGTGCACGCACGCTTGAAAAGGGGAAAAGCCTCGCTGCGGATCATCGTTTCGATGTTATTCTTCTCGATCAAATTCTTCCGGATGGCGCGGGCTTGGATTGTATTGAGGCTCTGCTGTCGAACGATCGACTTAAGCCCATATTGTTTGTCACCGCTCAATCCGATGCGAGTACTGCGATCGAAGCCACGAGAAAGGGAGCGTTCGACTACTTGCCGAAACCGCTCGACTTCTCATTTCTCCGGCAACGTCTTTTGGAGGCTCTCGAGTATCGAGAGCTGATGCGAACCCCGGTCGTGCTCGATGACCCAACGAATCCGTCCCAAGAAATCTTGGTTGGGCGATGCCGTTTGATGCAGGAGGTCTACAAGTCGATCGGTCGATTGGCGGCGATTCGAAATGCCGTTCTCATCGAAGGAGAATCCGGGACTGGAAAGGAACTAGTCGCAAGGACCATTCATCAATATGGCGAGTTTCGATCATTTCCAATCGAAAAGTATATGGCGAACGATGTCGATTCGCTGATATGCGAGCTCTCGGAAGCCAAGCCCAACGATTGCGAACACGGAGAGCATCGGACCATTCTCGTCGAGGATATTGAGCACCTATCCCTAGCAAACCAATCTCGCATCCTGCAACTGGTTCGCCACAGAACGGAAACATCAACAAGTCGTACGAGATGGTTTTTTACCACCTCTACATCGACTCGTAGTTTGCTAGACCGAGGGGTTCTTCGAAGCGACTTTTTCTATTTGCTGAGTTCGACGCTCATTGCTCTTCCTCCGCTACGCAAGAGAGATGGCGATCTCGAGCTGCTGGTCTCCCATTTCCTGCAGAAGACGTCCCAAATACGGTCGACGCAAAATGGACATACGCCCAGGATTAGCCCCGATGCGATGCACTTACTTCGTGAATACGCGTGGCCTGGAAATGTTGCCGAACTAAGAAGTGTGTTGGATCGTGTCTTGCTCGAGTCGAGAGGTGTTATTCAAGCAAACGATACGCTGAGGAGACTGCTCAGCGATCTTCGAACGGAAAGCTCTTTGCAGCATTGGAAGAACACCCAAGGAACTGGAGGATCGCCCTCCGATACGGTGTCAAGTGTGAGCAACATGACACCTCATTCCTTTGACCTATTGGCCTTCGCAAAAGAGCAGCTGAAGGATCGACAAGTCTCGTCGCTCTATGATCTATGCATCGAAAAACTAGAATCAACGTTGCTACCGTTGGTATTGCACCACACTTCGGGAAATCGAGCTGCTGCAGCTCGCATACTTGGCATGACGCGAACCAGTCTGCGAAAAAAAATGCTGTCGCTTGGTTTAATCGCAGATGACTCTATGGATGATTCGGAGTCAGGACCAGAGGCAAAGAGCGATAGCGGAGCCGGGGTGTGATGGAGACACACTCGCTTTTTTCGAGAGCACCGATCGCTCGGTTACGCGTATTGTACATTATCGCTCTTTCGCTCATTGCTTGCCTCGCGATTGCTGGACAATGGCTTATACAACGCACCTTGGTCGCCGTCGAACAGGATGCGAGGATTGTCAACGTCGCTGGGAGGCAACGAATGCTTTCCCAACGCATATCCCGAACGCTTCTAGAACTTTATTCAATAGAAGAGTCGCATCTGGCTAGCAGCGTGACATCCATCAAACTGCACACGCTTCGCGAAGACTTGGAGTTGTGGATCGACAGCCAAAAGCAGCTGCGAGGTCGGTCCGCTGACAATCCAAGTGAAATACTAGAGACCCATCAAGTCGAAGATTCGTTCGCCAGTATCGAGAATGACTTTGAGCTCATTCGCTCGGCAGGCCAATCTCGATTAGAAGCCACACCGGAAGCCGTGTCGATTCAGGAGATCATTCAAGCTAGCGACCGATTCTTAATAGGGATGGAGCAAATCGTCGGACTTTATGAGACGGAAGCACGCGATCGTGTTAGCCGTCTTGAATCGATGGAACGAGCGCTGCTATTGATCACGCTCGGGGTGCTTCTCTTCGAAGGTCTTTTTATCTTCACACCTGCGATTCGTTCGCTAGTTCGATCTTTTGATCGCCTGGAGAGAACACACTCCGAGTTGGTGGCAGCCAAAGAATCGGCCGACTTGGCGAACAAGGCGAAGAGCGACTTTCTTGCACGCGTCAGCCATGAACTTCGGACACCCCTTCATGCCATCCTAGGAACGCTCGGGTTGATAAGGAAATCAACATTAAGCGATGCCGATGTTCGAAGAATGCGGATGGCGAGTCAGGCAACACGCCACCTCAATCAGTTGGTTAGTGACTTGCTAGACATTTCGACACTCGAGTCGCGGAAGGCGATTCACGTCCGAAAAAAGAAAGTGAAATCCTCGCGCTTCATCCAAGTGGTCTCGGGGCTCTTGGTGCCCGCAGCGGAGCAAAAGGGATTGGCCTTTCAAAGTCATACCGAGGAGCCGTTTCCCGATTGGATCGTGCTGGATCCGATTCGCACCCAGCAGATCATTTTCAACCTTTTGCAAAATGCGATTCGCTATACCGATCGCGGATTCGTGAAACTCGAGCTCGCGTTTGAGCCTCATGATCGCGGCGAAGGGGTTCAAAGGGATCGATTGAAGGGGAACATAAAGATTCGAGTTTCGGATTCAGGAATCGGGATCTCCTTGGAGCATCAACGAAGAATCTTTGATGCGTTTGAAATCATTGAACATCCAAGTGCCCGAAGTGAATCGATCCGATCGACCGAGGAGTTGGGGACGCGGCTTGGATTGGGGTTAAGCGTCGTCGATTCACTAGTGAAAGCGATGGATGGAACGATCCATCTTGAAAGCGAGCTAGGCATAGGGACGTCCATTTGCGTCTCCCTGCCGGCGATCGCGATGAGGGGAGAAGCTATAGCTCCTCGAAAACAGAAACGAATTGGATCTGCGAGGCCTCGACGCAGGTTGCTAGATCGTAAGGAGTTACGTCCGATGGCATTTGTCGTCGATGATTGTCGTGCGAATCGCATACTGATGCGATCCTATCTTCAACGGCTTGGGTATCAGACCCGTGTATTTGCGACCGGCGCGGCTTTGATGCAGGCCCTTCAAAGCGATACTCCCCGTTGGCTCATTCTAGACTGGGAATTGCCGGACATTTCAGGTCTGGCTTTGCTCACGGCTTTGAATCGAATCGGGAAGAAGATCGACACCGTGGTGATCACTGCGGATACGCTCGCTGCGCCATCTGTCCTCGAGCATTCATACGCAGTAAGTGCTTGTTTCTTCAAGCCGATTGAATTTACCGATTTTCAAATGCGTTTTTCGAAACTATCCGACGCAAGGGCAGACGAGCGTTCGTTCGAACATCGACAATTGGGGTCCATGCCGCCTGGAGAGAGTTGGCTAGAATTGGAAAAGCGATTGCAGCATTTGGTGTTGGAACAGGGTTTGGCGGATTGCCGAGAGTTGAGAAAGTCGATCGGAGCGAATCGGTTCGATTGCATTCGCATGATTGCCCACCGGTTGCAGGGGAGTGCAGGAAACGCACGACTACAACATCTTGCATCGATCATGGTCTCTTTGGAGCAGGCAGCGATCGACGAGGATGCTCCGCTTTGCACCAGACTTATCGACAAATTCGAATCCAATCTGCCGGCTAGCGATTCGAAGCACTCCTAAAACTCGACGCGCCGATTTGATGCGCCGATAAAAAAAGCCAGCTCCTTTGAAAGAGCTGGCTTCTATGTTTTGCTGTCGCTCGCAGTTGTGCGAGGCGAAAGATGCGGTCTTAGTAGCGCGAGCCACGCGATTGGTAATCTCGCTTGCCGCCGCCGCCGCCACCACCGTAACCATTGTCACGGCCGCCGCCGCCGCCGTATCCGCCACCGCCGGATGGACGGCTTTCACGTTCACGAGCTTCGTTGCAAGAAATTTCGCGGTCGCCGAGGGTCGTTTGATTGAGGCCTTGGATGGCTGCTCGCGCTTCTTGGGAATTGCTCATTTCCACGAAGCCGAAGCCACGGGATCGACCGGTTTCGCGGTCGGTGATGATGCTAACCTTGGTCACATCGCCGTACTGAGAGAACGCATCACGCAGTTCGCTCTCGGTAGCACGAAATGAAAGATTTCCAACATAAATATTCGTCATAACACTACTCCTATCCAATCCACACATCCATCATCAATCAAGAAAGCAGGCAAACTGAACGGGTAGAAAAACCAAGTCAGAGCACCCCATCCGTACGACAACGCGAGCAAATCAGAAAATCAAAAACAGCTGCAAGTTCGTCGCCCCGAACAACCCGTTCGGATCACACACACAAACTGCAAAAAAACTCCAACTAACAGAAAACCGAATCCTCGAAGAAGTGAAGCCGCCACAAAGGGCTATGGGTTCGTCTTGAGAAGAAGTTGGATCAACTGAAAATCAGACACCTGAAGTGTGCCCCTTTCGCGCACGAAAGTCAATCGAAAAAAGGCAAGGAATTCGAGAAGGGGCGAGATTTCAGGGTAAATCTTTCTTAGATTTTCCAAGCGATCGTTCTATCCGGGCAGCGAAGCCAACGGCTTCTCGCATTGGAAATTACAATGAAGTCACCCGTCCACACCCAGGCGGCTTTTCTTTAGATAGCGAGTCGATCGAATGCATCCAGCCTCCCCCCACCCTCGTTTGGACCGTTGGTTCTCGACGATACTGCACTGCTTGTTACCGCGTTCCTTCGCGAGGTTGCTGCAATTCTTATGGATTGGCTCTCTTTGCAGTCCTTATGTCGCTGCGCAAACGACCGATATCCCACCCGCGCTCCAGGACTGGAAGGAATGGGTCCTGTGGGACCCAAGTCAAAAGCTCGCGCCACCCACCTTCGACAATGCCCAGTCTCGACTCCACTCTTGGTCCTCCCAGTTGAACTTAGAAGTTCTGCCCGATCGAGGGTCTTGGCAAATGGAGGTCGTGGTCTTCGTGGACAGTTGGGTTTCTCTTCCTGGAGACTCGCAGAATTGGCCTCAGAATGTCATGTCCAACCAGAGTCCGATCGCAGTGCTAGCGAATGGAGATCATCCGGCGGTACAGCTCAAGCCGGGCACCTATCAGTTGAGGGGAGAATTTCGATGGAACGCGATTCCACAAAAAATCGCCTTGCCAAGTTCGATTGGGATCGTTGCGTTGGTGCGGGATGGTGCCCCGATCGCGATCCCGAACTGGGATCCTTCGGGAACACTTTGGCTGAATCGGCAGCCCGAGGAACAAGCCGAGCAGGATCTACTGTCCGTCAACGTCTACAGACTGATCCAAGATGGGATTCCCCTCTGGTTGACCACACAAGTCGAATTGTCGGTATCAGGACGGAGTCGCGAAGAGAACCTCGGCTGCATTCTGCCGGAGGGTTGGTATCTATCTTCGATCGACGCGCCCATTCCAGTCGCGATCGACGACACAGGGGATATGAAGGTTCAGGTTCGCCCTGGAAAGTGGGTCATCGCGATATCCGCCTATCGCAAAACCGACCTCCAAGCATTTCAGTTCGCCCAAGGCAAACGGCCCGTGGTACCCCAGGAGCTGATCGGCTTTCAAGCGAATCCGACTTTTCGGGTCGCCGAGATTCAAGGTCTGCAAGCCATCGATGTCCAAAAGACAACCTATCCCGAAGCCTGGAGATCCTGGCAGGTCTATCAGTGGCAATCCCAAACGCCGTTCCAACTGAGCGAGAAGATGCGAGGAATGGGAATGCAAAAACCAAAAGGCCTCGCGATCACGAGACATTTCTGGCTGGACGACGATGGAAAAGGAATCACGTTTCAAGATCGGCTGCGAGGGGAATTGCAACAGTCTTGGCGACTCGATGTATCCGAATCCCATCAATTGGGAATGGTGCGACTCGATGGTGAACGTCAACTGATTACTTCGAATCCCATCAACGGGCACCAAGGTGTTGAAATTCGAAGCCGAAATCCCAACTTAGAAGCGCTGGGACGAATCGATCGATCGACGTCCCTACCCGCGACAGGATGGATCGCCGATGTCGATTCGTTACGCATCACGCTTTCGCTTCCTCCTGGCTGGCGCATGTTTGCCGTCTTTGGCGCAGACGATGTCGAGGGTGACTGGCTCACGGCTTGGAGTTTGCTCGATCTGTTTCTCGTCCTGGTCTTCGCGCTAGCTGTTTATCGGCTTTGGGGCATTCCAGCCGGACTGCTTGCATTGGTTGCCTTTGGAATCTCCTATCATGAACCAGGTTCACCCCGTTGGACCTGGCTGTTCCTCTTGCTCCCTGTCGCATTGCTTCGCGTGGTAAACGATGGGGCAGGAAAGCGATGGTTGGAGGCTTGGAGGTTGCTCGCCCTAGGGCTTATCTTGCTCAATCTCGTTCCGTTTTTATCACGAGAGATACAGTTGGTTCTCTACCCTCAACTGGAACAAGTGGGCATTCCCTATACTCAGAGGCCCATGTACCCATCGCTTGAGACTGGCTACCTGCACACGGCAAGCGTCGCGGAGAGCCTGCGCGAAGATTCGGTGGCTGCCATAGAGCCCCAACAGCCATCGCCATCCTCCGTGAAATCTTTCGCGGGCAAACAAGAAGCTGCACAAGCGGCAAACTTGGCATTCGATCCAGCCTCGAGGATGCAAACTGGTCCAGCCAAACCCGATTGGCTGGGCCATAGGGTCGTTTGTCGTTGGGATGGACCGGTAACGGGCGAGCAGCAACTCTACCCCGTCACCATTCCCCTCACAGTGCATCGAATTCTCGCGGTCATCCGATGCAGTTTGCTCGTACTACTGGCGGCGACACTCCTGCGCTCTGGTACGAAGATGCAATGGAGCATTCCCACCCGAGTTATTCAGCCAACGGCAACTTCGGTGCTCCTATTGGTTTTTCTCTCCAACGCTTCCGTTTGTTTAGGTCAGATACCCGATCAAACCGTTCTCGATCAGCTGCGACAGAGACTATTGCAATCCACGGATGTAATTCCGAATACGACAACGATCGCCCAACTGGATTTGCGCATCGAAGAAACCAGAATCAACATGTCGCTGGAGGTCCATGCCGGGCACGAAGTGGCCATTCCAATTCCGGGGAATCTGTCGATTTGGTCTCCCGCCTCCGTTCGAATCGAGGAGTTGGGTGAAACAAACCAGGAGAGACCGTCCTCAACGCCTCCTGTTTCCCGACGCAACGACGGGCACTTATGGGTCGTTGTTCCGGCCGGAGTGCATCGAATCATTCTGGAGGGTTATCTCGCCGTTGCCAACGACTGGGAGCTTGGGTTCGTTCTTGCACCGAGGCGAGTGAGCATCACCGCACCGCAATGGCAAGTGACGGGGATGGATGAAAATGGGATTCCAGAAAGCCAACTCTTCTTCACTCGAATGGAGAAATCTGGAACGGAAGAGGCGAAGTACGATCAGCGTGTGTATCGCCCGATTGTGATGGTTGAACGAAGACTGGAACTGGGGATCGACTGGAAAATTCACAACAGAGTGACACGGTTATCTTCAACAGGAAAAGCGATTGCTTTGCGAATTCCGCTGCTGCCCGGTGAGAGAGTGATTAGCGCGAATGCAGATTCAGACTCCAGGACGGTTTCAGTAAACTTGACGGCCGACCAATCGGAATTCGCATGGGAAAGCGAGATGGAGCCGACCACATCCCTGGAGCTTCAAGCCTCCGATTCAGCCGCAGATAGCGCCAACGCGTTCGCCTCGAGTGATTATGTGGAACGATGGGTCTTGATCAGTTCGCCGATTTGGAACATCGCATCGTCGGGATTGACTCCCGTTTACGAAGAATCCTCGGGCGATTTGGTACCTACCTGGCAAGCTTGGCCAGGTGAGAAAGTAACATTGGAAGTCCGTCGTCCCCAGGCCGTGGCCGGCGAAAGCGTGACGGTGAATCGAGTCGCGAGAACGATCTCACTGGGGGCACGTCAACGCAAGACAAATCTCTCCATCGACGTCGTGAGCAGCATCGGTGGGGATTTCGTTGTTCAGTTAGAGCCAGACATCGAGATCGGATCTCTCACCATCGACAAGCGCAAGCAACCTGTTCGACGGATGGATGGCCAATTGATGGTAAACCTGCAACCCGGAGAACAACAAATCGAGTTGAGTTGGGAAACGAACCAACCTCTTCCAAGCTGGACCACTATCGAATCGGTGCAGCTCCCTGTCGTGAGTGCCAACGTCACAACGCTTGTAGAAGTTCCATCGAACCGTTGGATACTTTGGACCGATGGACCTCTCCGCGGACCAGCGGTCCGCATGTGGATCTATCTTGCGACAGCATTGTTGCTTGCTATCGTCTTAGGTGGTCTGTCTACCTCACCACTCAATCGGTTCGAATGGGTCATGCTCGCGCTGGGGCTTACGCAGTTGCATGCCATCGCCGGGATCATCGTTGTCGGTTGGCTGTTGTGGCTTGGTTGTCGCAAGCAGACGGACCCAACTTCCTATCGAGCTTGGCAATTCAATCTGCTTCAAATCTTGCTGGTTGCGTTAACGTTTATCATCTTTGGAATTCTTATTGTCGTGGTAGGAAAGGGGCTGTTGGGGAGCCCCGAGATGTTCATCGTTGGTAACGGTTCCTACGGCAATTTCCTCAACTGGTACGCCCCCAAAGCATGGGATGAACTTCCTCGACCGTCGATCGTTTCTATTTCGATTTGGTATTACCGATTGGCCATGCTTCTTTGGGCCCTTTGGCTCGCATCGGCCCTCGTTCGGTGGTTGCTGTTCGGATGGCAAGCCTTTAGCAGTGGAGGACGTTGGCGTACCACTGGCTTATGAACATGGAGGGACAGGAGCGCTCGGGGATGACAGGTGATTATTGGGTCCTCGTAGGTGATGCCGCAGCGCGACGACGGTTCTTTGAAACCGTGAATTCTTAGACTTTGACATTTGCAAACTGATTGATCTGTGAATAGACGGTTGAGTTGCTTCCATTGAAAAACTCTCATTCCGATTTGTGTGTATCGCCCTGGCACGGTGCAGCAGATTGTTCTGATAATGAAACATTGTCTTTTGCTAGATTCGTTCCATTTCCAAGTCGCATTCCGATCAGTGTGGCGTTACCGGTAGCGTCCAAGACGCGAACCGTAAATGTGGCAGAACCGCATTCGATTTTCGTCCCGACTGACATCGCCCCCTCGGTGACTTGTCCACGCAGCCATTGACTGAGAGTCGATTGCGGGTCGCTCTCCAACTTAAGACCATAGGATTCATTCAAATCGCACAGTTTCACAACTCCGCGTATCGGAAATTCGACTTGATCGGGCCAACTCCCTAGCGTCGCCTGCGAACGTGATCGTGCAAAGATATGATCCACTGCTTGTCGAACGCTTTGATGCACCACGACGATAATATGGTCACCCGCCTCAATGCGAGAGCTACCTTTCGGTAATTTGCTCTTTCCTTGTCGAACAATCAAAGCGATGACCACATCGTAAGGAAGCGCCAAATCGCGGATCAATTTCCCGGCCGCCAAAGTGTCTGGCTCGATGAAATAGTCAACGATGTCCGCATCGACCTCGTGCAAGGAACTAATCTCCAACGTGACAGGAGGTTCTTCTTTGGGTTTGATGTCCAATTTCAGTTTGTTCGCAACCCAGCTCAGCGACGATCCTTGAACGACCGCTGAGACAAGTACGACGAAGAAGACGACATCAAAGATTTTGGAGGCTCCTTCGACTCCAGCCATCAAAGGAAAAATGGCCAACGTGATCGGGACGGCTCCCTTGAGTCCCACCCAAGAAAGGAGCAATTTCTCATGCAGATTGTATGGCGAACGAATCAAACAAAGAAATACCGCCAGGGGGCGTGACACCAAGGCGAGCACGACCGAGATCGCCAATCCTGCACCAATCACTTCCACAAATTGACTTGGGAAGCAAAGCAATCCGAGCAAGATGAACATCACGATTTGCCCCAACCATGCCAACGCGTCGTGAAAGGCCAAGGTGCCGCGACTGAAGGGGGTTCGATAGTTTCCTACGATGATTCCAGTCAAATAGATTGCGAGAAAGCCACTTCCCCCCAACGTGGCGGCCGCTCCATAGGACATCAAACCAAACGCGACAGCGAAAATGGGGTAGAGCCCCGCTACTTGAAGATGCACTCTCCGCATGGACCAGACTGCCAAGTAGCCAGCCAGTATCCCCACGACCAATCCGACCAAAATCTGCCGGAGTAGGAGGAAAACAAGGCTTTGCCATGAATTCAACCCGCCGGTTAGATATTGGAGCATGCAAATGGTCATAAAGATCGCCATCGGATCATTCGAACCACTCTCCACCTCCAGCGTGTCGGCCAATCTTCGGCGCAGGTGAATCCCTCCTGCTCGCAGAATCGAAAAAACCGCCGAAGCATCGGTCGAACCGACAATACTCCCCAGCAGCAAGCCATGGGATAGACTCACCCCCAACAACCACGAGGCAGCTAGTCCCGTAACCACCGCAGTGATCACGACACCGACGGTCGCGAGAATCCCGGCAGGTTTCCAGCATGACCGAACGGACTCCAATGGCGTGGAGAGTCCTCCACTGTAAAGGATTATCGCGAGAACGACCGTACCGATCGAATACGCCAACCCGTAATCGTCGAACGCGATTCCTCCGATTCCGTCGGCCCCCGCGAGCATCCCTACCCCCAAAAAGGTCACGAGCGCGGGCATCCCAAACCGGGACGAAAATTTGCTTGACAGCACCCCGAGCAAAAGCAAAAAACTCCCCACCAAAATCGCCGTGTCGATATTGGACATCCGTCGTTACCATATCCTTCTACGTCGTGTTCCTGTGACTGCGTGCCCGATTCAAGAGGCCCTTTTCCACAATAGAGAACAGGGACTGCACGCGGATTACATTTCCGTTCATGACGCGATTCTTGGACTCGAAAACGATTTGGCAACGATACCGATCGCTTCGATAGGTTACCGGCCAGCTTCGCTATTCGACTGGACGACAAAGTGCTCGCGCAGTTGCGAGAGCGCAGCATCGACCAACAGTTCTCCACTTCCCATGTCGCAGCGCGCCGAGATCACCTCGTAATTTCCCTGCGGATAAGCTTGCTGCGTCGGAATATAACCGATCGAACCATTAGCAAGCTCATGCACCGAAGTTACCCGAAAGGGGGACCCATCCTTGATCGCGATCCCCAATTGGACGAATATTTCGCCTGGCAGAGAGACCCATGCAATTTCGCGTCCCAGCGAAAGGACCTGTACCTCAACCGAATAAGGTTCCTTATTTCGCGCTTCGATGTCCAAGATGCGAAATGCCTCCACCATATCGCGAAACGGTGGTTGCGGAGACTGCGTCGATTTTTCGGCAATCTCCTTCGCCCACGACACGCGTTCTGCAGCATGCTTCGCAACCGGCAGCGTCACAAGCTTTGAAGTCGCATGGAGTTTTGTCCCTTGTGCGGGCGGTAGATCGCTCCAAGAACGGAGCACTGCTCCGGCTAAACGCGTCCCGATCCGTGCGGCTTCTGCATGCCCCTTTTGGGGAAAGGCCCTGCGGACATCGATATGATTCACATCGCCACAACACCCTGTGGAATACTGCAAATGACAACGCTCCCCTACTACCTCCTGCAGGGATTGAAGCATGGCATAGGGCATATCGGCGCTCCACTGCGTACCACCGACGGTGTCCAAGTGGATTGAGAAATTGCTCAGCAACCCTGCCAATTCGGAGCCTTCACGGTAGTACGCAACGATGGGCAACGTGGCATCGGTAGGGCCAGCTTCGCGCACGATCTTGGGATTGAGCTTCCCTGGGTTCCAACCGACACTCCCATCGCTCATGAAGAACCGGCGATTGAAAGCCAAATCCCGCTCCTCCCCAACGCCCGCGTGAACACGGACATTCGTGAGATTCGCGAGCGCTTCGGAAACACATCCTGCAATTTTATCCGGCAGTTCCGCCATGTATTTTTCTGTCGCAGGATTGGAATTCCCCAATAACTGGTATCGAGCATTGGCCGGATCGTACATCACCGGTCCGGTGTGGGAATGCGTTGCTGAAATGAGAACATGCTCCATGGGGACCGACGTCTTCGCAGCGATTCGAGCGCGTGTTTCTGAGGTAAGCCAACGCGTTGTCGTGATGAGGTCCAACGCGACGATCGCCAAGCGAGTGCTTCCGTCGTCCATGACCGTCGCGCGGCACCAGAGGGGATCATGTGTTTCCGTAGAAAGTCGCCCTTGGTAGTAACCCGCCATAGGGGTCGGAACCGTGGGGGTAATATCTACTTTCGCAAATCCCGCGCGCAAGGAAGATTCGGGCTGGCTATACCCAAGATCGGAAAGGGTCAGTCCAAGGCTCCAACTCAGGACCGATACAACGAAAGTGCGCCTGTACATAGATAATCGCCCAACCGATTCGAGAACAGACCCAACGGGGTCAAACCATACCATACGACACGGCCCATACGACACGGCCCAGAACTCAGGGGCTCATATCGAAGGGGGCCGAAGATTGTATCAAAAGCGGTGCAATCAATGTGTCACAAGAGTCTCAGGCAGATGATGGAAGTCGTTCCAATAGTGTAGCTTCCAGCGATTGTTTTCGAAAAAGAGACAGGAGACCGAGGTGTTGATCGGTTCAGACACAAGGGGATCGAAATCCTCAATCTCGAGCATCGCTTCAAGCAATCGGATTTTGAAATCGGCATGGATCATCATCAAAACGCGATGATTTGCATGCACATCCATTTGGGATTCATACCACTTGCGTACCCCTCGCGCACGCTCCCGAGCAAGCTCGATGGTCTCATAGTATTCCAGTTGATTCCAGCCCGTCTCCCCGATCCGCTCGTCGATTTGCCAGCCCGGATAGAGGGATCGAATCTTGGAGCGCGGCAGCCCTTTTTCTGGAGTTCGCTTCCCTATTTCATGTCCACTATAACATCCACCTTGTTCGAACAGATCCTGTCGGATCCTGGGCTGAATCCCCGTTCGTTCCACCACAGGCGCAACGGTTTGCAATGTGCGAAGAAAAGGGCTGCAGTAAAGAAGAGTGGGAGCATAACGATCGATTCTGGAAGCCAAGTGAAGCGATTGCTGCCTACCAAGATCGGTGATACCCGGATCTGGAATTCTTAATGAATCGGGGTTGGCGTTGTTTTCCGATTGAGCATGGCGTACCAAAAACAAAACGGCTTTCGGTGCCATCGCGTTACGCCGCTTTTCGAGAGGCAACAACAGTCGGAAGATCCGACTCATCGATCGGCAATGTACCATGGCTTGTGGATGCCAACTCCTGCAATAGGAATTTTGCCGTTGCATAGCTAGCGCCGGGTCGAGCAAACTGGTTGGATAACTCCATCAGCTTTCGCCGCTGGTTCAGCCGGTAGGAATTGTCGCTAAGCAGTTTGGACATGTGTTCGACGACCGATTGGATCGATGTTTTCGATGACTTCGAGTCAAGGGACCCATGAGAAATACATTCTGGAAGAAGCGGTTCTTCCGCGATGAGATTGGGAAGGGAGATGCTCGGAATACGCACCAATGCTTTGGCCATGCAATAGGTCGTCGTGCTGACGTGGTACATCACGGTAGCGGGTTTACCGCGAGCCATCATCTCGAGGGAAACCGAGCCGCTCTTCATAATCGAACAATCGCACAATTCGATGATCTCGCTCGTCTTTCCAGCGAAGATGTGAATCGGAAGTTTCGCGTCCCCGGCCGTTAACGAATTCTTGCACCAAAGTGCATGCGAATCCTTCAGCGCCGCGACCATAAACTGCACGTGCGGGAATTGTCGCGACAGCTTGCGAATCGCCTCGAGCTGCAGCGGCCAAATATGCTTGACTTCATGATCGCGAGAGCCCGGTAACACGGAGACTTGGATCTGGTGATTACAACGCCATCGATCGATGAATTTGGTATCGAGCGGTTGCTGGGCAATATGATCAAAGAAGGGATGACCTACATAGGTCGCCGGCATGTTCTTACTCTCGAACCATGTCGCTTCGAACGGCAAGTTGCATAGCACGTGGTCGACGTGCTTTCGCATCTTGGCGATGCGCCAGCCCCCCCATGCCCACAGTTGGGGTGGAAGGTAGTAGTAGACCGGGATGCCATACTTCTTCGCACGCTTGGCGATGTGCCAATTGAATCCGGGGAAGTCCACGAGGACTACGCCATCGACCTCGCCACGAGCAAACGACATCTCCGCCAGTTTTGCAATCCGGAAAAACTCCCGCAGCTTGGGCAGGACTTCGGCAAAGCCCATCACCGCCATGCTGGTCAGGTCGAAGTCGAGTTCCAATCCCGCTTGAATCATCCGCGAGCCACCGAACCCTCGAAACGTCGAGGTGGGGGAAAGGCGCTTCAGCGAGCGTATGAGATTCGCGGCATGGAGGTCACCACTTGGTTCCCCCACCGAGAAGAAAAAACGTTGTCCCATGTACGTTTCATCACCCAACGAGTCGAGCATCGATCCATCGATATAGATTTGACTACAGTCACCATCATGACTGCACTCAGTGAACTCGTTTTGATTCATCGGTTATCGCTCGCCAGGGAATTCGGTACAACCTGCCGGTATACGTGAAACTGGAGAACCGGGGCAAGATCAAGCGTCTGATTTAACGATTGGGGAAGCTGGCGAAAAAACGAGGGGCCTCAAACCGAACTGGGCCCTCGGCTTCCGGAATCGATCGTAATCGCCTCGATGGCTGGCAGCACGAATATCTTTCCGTCCCCGATACTCCCCTGCGAACCTGTTTTCGCAACGCGGCAAATCGTATCGATGGCTTTCTCGACGAAATCGTCGTTCACGAAGATCTCCAAATTCACTTTTCGCAACAAGTGGATTTGGTATTCCACCCCCGCGTAAAAAGCGGAATGCCCCTTCTGACGACCATACCCCTGTGCATCCAGCACGCTAAGTCGGTGAATGCCTGCATTCTGAAGTGCTTCTCTCACAGCCTGCAGTTTATTGGGTTGAATGATAGCCAGGAGCAGTTTCATGCAACGATCGATCTCGTAATGGAGGTGGGGTCGTCGAACTGGAGCGTGGTAAATCGTCGAAAAATCAGTGTCGAGGAAGGAACGCTTCCGTGGAAGGGGGCAGGAGGGAGAATGCCTTGGGATGCGTCCTTCGGCGGGTCTTGCAGGCAATCCCGTAGCGAGTAGACTACTTCGCGTTGCGGAGACGGTCGCTTGGTGAAATTGGCAGACACGCAAGACTTAGGATCTTGTGCCGAAAGGCGTCGGGGTTCGACTCCCCGAGCGACCACTCTATTCTTCAGGTGAATCAGCTTGGATTCCTTTTTTTTCCTCGCCAGCCCTCAGAACCCCAGGATCAAATCAGCTGCCTCGTTGCGCGACGCCAAGGCGCGTAGACAAAGCGGATTGTTTTTGATCGACGGGATCGGCTTGATCGAGAGAGCCCTGCAAGGAGGCATCTCGCTGGAGCAACTGTTCGTGCGCGATGATGCCGCCTCGATGGCCCAGGTTGCATCTCTCCTCGCGAATGATCCACGGAAACATTTGGAGTCCCGCTGCTTTCGCGTCGCGCCTGGAGCGATGGAGAAATTGCAATATGGCCAGCGGGATCTGGGCGTCATCGGGGTCGCTCAAGTCGCCAACACCGACTTGGATGGCTTCTCTGCACGCGTCCAATCTCGTTTCTCCGAGATAAAAAGGTCAGACAGCGAACAGAGTAGGGAAGAGGGCAGTCGCCAGACCAATCCCTGTTTCCTTGTACTCGACCGCATCGAGAAGCCAGGCAACCTTGGCGCCGCACTTCGGACCGCCGATGGAGCCGGCGTAACAGGCGTTCTCCTCGCGGATCCCATCTGCGACGTTTGGAATCCAAACGCGGTTCGATCCAGTCTCGGCGCCCTCTTCACCGTGCCCATCGCGATCGCCTCCGAAGCCGCGATGAAGGCTTGGTTGGCAGAATCGAATATCCAAGTTTTCGCAGCGCGTGTGGAAGGCTCCAAGATCTACACGGCAGCGAATTTTCGGCAACCCCATGCCATTGTGATCGGAAACGAAGCGGAGGGGCTCCAACACCGGTGGCTTGATCCATCCATCGAACCGATCTCCATTCCGATGTCAGGAGTCGTGGATTCCCTCAACGCATCCGTTAGCACCGCAGTCGTCCTCTACGAATCCAAACGTCAAAACGGAGCGTCGATCACTCCGTCACTTCGCTAGCGATCCAATCGGGGATGACTCGCATCGCGAATTGCTAGCAATTCGGTGCATCTGCTTGTTAAGATACAGCAGCTGGGGAAAGAAACGGCAAGATGGGGAATCCGATCAACCGATCGAACAACAAGTCTCTTCTTTGGGTTCGAATCGATTCGTTGTCGTCTCCGGCAACGCAAAGGTAAGTCGCGAATATGCGTTATTGCAGCTTGCTAACCAATTTCCTCCGCTGTCGCTTTTCCATCGCTTTAGCGCGCTGTGGCTTTTCCATCGCTTTAGCGTTTTCACCGATCTCGCAAACAGTCGATGCCGACTTTGAAGTGATGTTTGACGATCAAGCCTACGATCCGGCACTTCCTATCACGGCGTTCGAGCCAGAAGACCTTGCGCAGGTCAAAGCTTCAGAGTGGAATGGCTATTTCCCAAATCTCTGGCGTTGGGAAGAAACGACTATTCTTGGAGCGCTGGATGGGTCCAAGCAACCGCAGGATTTCGGGGTGAATGCAAACCTGGGCGGTCAAGCAGCGATCAACACGGCTTTTCCCGTTTTTGAATCGTTAGGGATTGGAATTCAGGCAGGGAGCAGCATCGTCGCATCCTCCAACGCGGTTCGCGTCTATGAACTCCTCGGAGAAGAGACCGGTCGCACGCAAAGCTTCACAACGCTCGGCGCGTTCCAACGAACCGACAGCGGATTCGGCTGGGGATTTGTGCACGACTTCCTATACGAAAAATCCTTTGACTCCTTCCAACTGGGTCAATGGCGAATGAAAGGGAGTTACCTCCTCAACTCTCGAAACGAAGTCGGCGTCAATGCTGCGTTTCGATCCAATTCGGATACGGGCGTCTTCGGAGCGAACACTCCTGTGACACTTCGGCCAATCGATCAAGGGTCGGTGTACCTGAGGCACTTCTGGAAAACCGGTGCTCAAACAACGGGTTGGATTGGTTTGGCAGACGAACATAGTGAGAATAACGCGGTGACCGGACCGTCTGCATCGAAGAACAATCCTTTCCTCTTCGGCGCGGATATCCTGATGCCTTTAACACCTAGCCTCGCGATCTATGGCGAAACCAACATCATCATGCCCAGCGACACGGGCACGGTCGATGCCTTTCTCGGGATCCAGTGGTATCCAGGCGGAAACGTCTTCCGAGCGCGTCGCGGTCGCTATAGTCCCATGATGTCCCTGGCATCGCCAACAACATTCTCGGTCGACCTGTTGCAATAGAAAACTGCATAGCTCGTCTGACTCTTCGCCCGTTTCATTCTTCGCTTCGTCTATTCGCGGAACGGCGGAACAATCGCTAAAAGCGGCAGATTCGAGCTTGGAGTCTGCAATGTTTGCGTGGTTGCGGGGTCTCTTCCCCAAGTGTTGAAATCAGAATCCTAGGTTAGGGGTGGTCCATCCTGACCCGTGATTTTGATCGTAGTCACTTCGAAACGCTTTCCCTATGGCAACCTTGATTCCGACTGCTGGTTCACTCAGCATGCCCCTTCCCTTTCTGGGGCAACCTCAGAATCCAGCCCCCACAATCCCCCCAGTTTCGGACGAGTGCCGGTTCTCTAATTGGCGTCAACTTCAAAACTCCGATCCCCCCCGGTATTTCGCCTGGGACTCCGTCACACAGTCCGAGGTCGAAATCCGTTTTATGCCTTGGCTCCAAGGCAATCTCGATGCCGAGGAGGCCTGCCGAACGCAATGTGAACGCATCGCCAGAATTCATGATCCCCTGTCGAGGAAAGTCCTAGATTTCGGTCGTTCCGAAGGAATCCCCAGAATGGTACTAGCGATGTCCGCTAGCAAACCGCTGCAGGATTTCATCGTTCAGTCGGACCGCCTGCAGAGGGTCGAACTGGGACTTCATCTGCTTTGGACGGTGAATACGGCATGTACGCATGGTCTTTTCCATGGCGCTCTGCATGCAGGTAGTGTTCAAATCCTTTCCGAGGAGCCGCTTCAAGTTCAATGGGACTTTACAGAGCGTTTTCTTCAGAAATGCCCAAACGTCCTTCCTACTGCATCCTCGCTGTACGAGTCGGATCTTCGCGCTGCGATTGCTTTGGTGCAGCATCTGGTTTTAGGCTCGATGGAGCCTGATGCGTCTGATCCTACAATCCCCGCACGACACTGGGCTGTTCTCAAACGGCTTGCGAGAGAAGAAATCGACTCCGCGCAACTGGAGACGCAATTCGATGCTTGGTGCAAAGCCCTCGGTGATTGTGTTCCCGATGAAAGAAATCCATTCCACACGAAATGGGTCGCGCCACTGGATCGGACCCTAAGCGTCGCAGTGCAGGAGCATCTCCCTCGCGAAGCGGAGAATGCCCGAATCGCTGCCCAGGGATCCGACGAAGTTGAACCGACCTTCGAGACAGCAGGGCCCAAGCTAGAAGGCTTTGAGCGAGACAGAAACGATGACACCGACGAGAAAACCTTTGTCTCCGCCGTGGATCATCCTACCGACTCGACGGGATCTGTTCATAGGATCCTCCGGCAGGGAGACATGCTAGGAAACTATCACCTCCATCGACTGCTGGGTCAGGGGGGAATGGGGATGGTCTTTCAAGCGACCGACACACTGAATGGGAAAGCGGTCGCGGTGAAAGTCCTATTGAATCAGCATGGCGACAATCCCCACGCCGTTCGTCGATTCACCAAAGAAGCCCGAATCCTGGCTAGCGTGCGCAACGAATATGTAACGGAATTGCTCGAAGTCGGACAAGCCCTCGGCTATCACTTCCTCGCGATGGAGTACATCGACGGGCCAACTCTCAAATCTTGGTTGCGAGGAAAAGCCCCCCTACCCGAGCGCGACGCATTGCAGTTTATTGCAGACCTATGCAAAGCGCTCTCGCAAGCCCATGCGCAGCAGATTATCCACCGCGATATCAAACCGGATAACATCCTTCTGGCATCCCGATCGAAACCCATAGGGCCTGAATCCACTTCGTTATCAGACTGGCGAATCAAACTTTCTGATTTCGGTATTGCAAGACATATCCATCAATCGGCTTCGATGGAAGTAACCCGTGCGGGGACCATGCTCGGCACGCCGATGTATATGGCACCGGAACAATGCAAAGGGCAATCCGAAATCGGACCCGCTGCCGACGTCTACGCAATCGGAATTATGCTATTCGAAATGCTCACAGGCGATGTTCCCTTTCGATCGGATGATCCGATGAAGACTGCCGCGATGCAGTGCTTTGACCCTCCGCCCGATTTGCAGAAAAGAAATCGGGACATCTCCGATCGAACCTGTCAATTGGTCACACGGATGCTCGCCAAGAATCCTTCCGACCGATTTGCCGACGCGACCCAATTGCTGCTTGAGATCAACCGAATTCTCAATGGAGCTCCCTCGGCCCTCGAAGACCATCCCCACCTTCCCAAACATGAATCCAAGAAGCTTTGGACGCGCACTTTTGAATGGACGCTGCAAAGCCAAGCCAGAGAGCTCTGGCCGCTCGTCAGCGATACGGATCGATTGAATCGAGCCGTTGGTCTTCCCGCTGTTACGTACCGAACCGAGCAAGACCCTGAGCGAGGATTGCGTAAGTTCGGATCGTTTCACTTGGGCGCTCTTCAAGTCACTTGGGAAGAACATCCGTTCGAATGGATCGAAGGGCGACGAATGGGAGTGCTCCGTGAGTTTTCCAGTGGACCATTCAAGTGGTTCATGAGTTCGGTGGAGCTCTCACCCCTGCCATCCGGCGGTACCAAGCTGACGCACACGGTCAAAATCGAACCTCGCAATACACTTGGAAAAATCGTTTCGACCATCGAAGCGGGTTGGAAGGGAGGACGTGCTCTCGATCGGGTCTACAAACACATCGACGAGTTCTTGCAATCGAAAGCGTCGTCGGAGGAAGTGATCGATCCCTTTGAAGACGCACCGATCCTCTCTCGCGCCCGATCGAAAAGATTGGATGACCGGACCGAGCAGATGCGAAAGTTCGGAGTCGATGCGGAACTTTGCCGGATGCTGTCCCACTACATTCGCTTTGCCACACCTCAAGCTGCCGCAAAGATTCGCCCCCTGGCGTTGGCCAAGACGCTAGGCGTCGACCCGGACACCATCGTCGATGCGTGCATCGTCGCGGCCTCCGTGGGACTTCTTCAGCTTCACTGGGATATTCTTTGCCCGAGTTGCAAGGCTCCCGCAGCATCGAAGCCACTTTTGTCTCGAATCGAAAACCATACCCAATGCGAAGCGTGTGACGCCGATTTCCAATCGAATCTCGCCGATTCGATCGAAATGGTCTTTGCGGTTCACCCCGAACTGCGCGAAGTCGATTCCGGAACATACTGCGTAGGAGGACCGGGAAACTCCCCCCACGTGATCAGCCAAGTCCGTTTGCAACCGGCAGAGCGTATCGAACTGGAAATCCCAATACAAACCGGCAACTACCTGCTTCGAACGACACAATCCATCGATTCGCAGCCCATCACCGTTCGCAGTTCGCAAGCTCCATCGCAATTGGAGTTCTTCCTTAGCGACCTCGGAAAATCAAGGTCGATTCCGAGCCTGCGAGAAGGGGCGGTAACGCTCTTCATCGAGAACAACTTGGACAAACAGCAGCTTGTCCGTTTGGAACGAACGATCGCACGAGACGATATCGTTACTGCCGCTTCGGCTTCAGCCATCGCGCGATTCAGAAAGCTCTTTCCCGACCAAGTCTTTCAGAGCGATGTCCCCGTGTCATCGGAGGATCTGACTCTGGTTGCTCTTCAAGTCAACAATGTCGAATCGCTTTACGATCGATTTGGGGACACGGAGGCTTATAGGACGATCCAATATTTTATGCTGGAAGCGGAGAAGCAAGTCGCTCCTCACCGCGGCGCTGTCGTGAAATCGATCAGCGAAGGCATGTTACTGTCCTTCCAAGATTGCGGCGCGGCCATTCGATTGGCAATACATCTGCAAAAAGAGCGACATCGAGATCCCCGTTTGGCTCCCTTGCAAATTGGGATCGCAGTCCACCGAGGGAGACTCTTGATCTCCAATCAAAACGGCCGATTGGACTACTTCGGTAGCAACGCGCGATTGGTTATGCAAATCGCATCCAAAAACCGTGCGGGAATCTCGATGACCGAACCGATTTTTAGCGACCCGTTGGTTCAACATATCTTGGAAGAGACCGACCATCCAACCACCCTTCAAGAGCGGGAGATATCTCCGGATCGCAAGATGCTTTTGCAGGAGTGGGACCTCTGTACAACGCAGCCGTGATTGCAGCGGTTTTAGATTTCGAACACGAAACGACTCACGACATCCGAGAACGAATCAATGATGAATTATCAGACGCTTGCATGTGCCAACAGCAGCTGGACCTTGGTCGAATTTGGCCCCGGGGAACAGCAGAAGAGGTCGATATCCTTACAACAGCGGCCTTTGCTTGTGGGTCGAACCTCCGACGCGGACATTTGTATCCCCGAGGTCTCCGTCTCCAAGCGACACGCGAGGATTACTTTCGACGAGAACGGAATGTGGGTGGAAGACCTGCGGAGTACAAATGGTACGTTCTTAAATTGCAATCCGGTGCAGCGCAGTTCGGTTTGCGAAGGGGATTTGCTGCAGTTCGGCAATGCACTCTTCCGTGTTGGAAAGGAAGATCGATCCGATGCTGGGGCGACGCATGAGCAAGGCATTCTTCCGTGGGCACAAACGCTATTGCATTTTGATACGTTGCTTACCAAGCGCGCTGTGATTCCATTTTTTCAGCCTATTATCACGATGCAGGAAAGAAAGCCCATCGCGCACGAGTTGCTCGTAAGAAGCAAGCTTGAAGGACTGACAACACCAGCCAACATATTTAGCGCAGCCGATCGGCTGGGCCAGAACGCGACCTTGAGCGAGATGATCCGCGAGGAAGGTCTTTTGGTAGCCGCGCGATCGCAACATGCTGGGTCGAACTTTTACTTGAATACCCACCCTTGTGAAGTGGTTAACGAAAGGTTGCTTGAATCTCTCGTTCGATTGAGGATGCAATTTCCAGACACTCGCGTCACGCTCGAAATCCACGAAGCATCTGTTACCGATCCAAGCTCGATCGGCAAACTGCGTGATATTCTGTCCGACTTATCGATGCAGCTTTCTTATGACGACTTCGGAGCAGGCCAAGGTCGGTTGCTCGAATTAGGAGAACAACCACCCGATGTACTCAAATTCGACATGCAATTGATTCGGGACATCGATAAAGCTCCTGGATCTAGGCAGGATCTTTTGGCAGCGTTGGTGCGATTGTCACGAGATCTGGGAACCATACCGCTCGCCGAAGGTGTAGAGACCGAAGCCGAGCACCGCGTTTGCGTCGCAATGGGGTTCGAACTGGGACAAGGCTACCTGTACGGTCGTCCCGCGCCGTTCCCTAGCCCTGATCGCTAAGAGCTTATCCGACAACCACAAGCCGCTCTGACGATAGCCGCGGTTTTCGATGGTGTCGGACAATCTCTAAATACCGAGTTCCTTCTCAATGTGGTTCAAGCGTTCGTTCAAACCGCTAATAAGCAATTTGAGCTGCTCGATCTCGTCCATCACTTTCGAGTTCCCTGCGGAGGTTGGCAGTCCGGCCGATTTGGTACCGGTGGAAGGCTGGGGTTCTTCGTCATCGATCGCCGCCCCTCCTTTTCCGACACTCTTTTCCAACAATTGGTCTCGCTCCCATTCTGGATAGAGATTGTGCGAGACCAACTGGCCGCGACCAGAGGGGGTGAGTTCGAGAACTAGCTCTCTTCGTTTGAGCTCATCGAAGATCTCTTGCATCTGCGCGAGATCTGCAATGGGCTCCATTCTCGAAGCACGGGTGCGAAGCTCGCCGATCGTTTGCTCACCGCGGAGCAGCAACTCGGTTATCACAGCGGCCTCTATTTTATTCAGTCCGATCCAGTTGTACGCGTAATGACGAACCTTGGTAACGCGTCCCGAGCCTTGAACGATCGTCACAGCGCCGAGTGCTCGCAGCTCATCGACAATCGTCTCGACTTGCTCGGCCGAGTAACTGGTTATCGGCTCGCGATTGCTCTTCTGATTGCAACCTGTTGCCAATCCAGTGAACGACATGGGATAGGCATCCGGAGTTGTTTTGGACTTCTCCATGAGCGTGCCCAGAACGCGACGTTGTTTGGCAGTGAGAGGTTTCCAAGTCCTGGCCTCTTCCGTCGGTTGCGTCGGAACATTGGTAGGTTGGGGCGAAGAAAAATCTATCGATGCCGATTCGTCTTGATCCACGGTGAACTCGTCCTCTGTCTGGCGTAAAGGAATTGGCGGTCGCCAATGATTTCGTCCATAACGTTAGACCCCATTGGCTCGTTCAAAACAAGGTACCTTGGAAGTGAGATCGATGGGAGCGATACGCCTTGATTCGATCAGCTAACTATCAAACCTTTTGGGTACGACCCGAGGCAATTCAATCGGATCGCGGCCTTCTCGAGCGAGCGAATCGCGTTCTCGACATGGGACTGGGAGCGATGCCCATCCAATTCCACGAAGAAGAAATACTCGTTCGCCACACCAGGAACAGGAAACGATTCGATCCAAGTCAGATTGAGGCCGTTATCGCGAAACATCAACATGACATCGGCTAGCGCGCCCGGTTTGTGAGGGACTTGAAACATCAGCGAAGTCTTATCATTCGACGAGGGAACAGGCTCGTCGTTTCCGATGATGGCAAATCGGGTGATGTTGTTCTGGTTGTCCTCGATCGATTCGGCGATCAAATCCAGTCCCAGGGCGATCCCCGCATCGCGAGAAGCAACCGCAGCAGCCCCCGCCGTATGCGTGGCAATTTGTGCTGCAACCGCAGTGCTCGCCACCTCCACCCATCGCGCATTGGGTAGATGTTCTGCCAGCCACGCTCTGCACTGAGAGAGAGCCTGAGGTTTGCTATAAACCTCTTTGATTTCCGATCGATCGCACCTCGCTAAGAGATTGTGATGGATCGGCAGGAGCACCTCGCCACAGATCCGAACGGGACGTCGTATAAACATGGTGAGGGTGTCAACAATCCGTCCGTCGGTCGAATTCTCGATGGGCACGACTCCGTACGTCGAATGCCCTCGCTGGATCTCTTCGAACACGGCTCCAATGGTTTGAACCGCCTGGAACCCATCGTCCCCCCCAAAGTACTTGCGAGCCGCCGAGTAGGAATACGAGTATTCCGGCCCCAGATATGCAATGCGAGTCGGCTTGATGGCGTATTGATACGCAACTCCTGCCAAGAAGGGAACGATCCGCTCCGCTAGGCACCTTTGATCTGGAAGACACAATTCTAGGGCTCGGAGAAGGGACGCATGACAGTGCGTCGCCAAACCTGGCAAGTCGCTCGCCTCGGAGGTATCGTCCGCGAGTTGCCTTAGCAGGTCGATTCGCCTCGAAAACAACTCGACGATTGCCCCGTCGAGCAGCCCTAATTCTCGTTTTGTATCCATACCCCTAGCTCTTCTGTCAAATTGGCGTGTGGGAGGAGGTCTGTTCCCGATCCGCTCGACGCCCCCCGGCGAACGCACGGACAATCCTTGCAATTAAACCGTTGAAGCGAAACGACTTACAACCACCGTACCCCACGCACCCTCCGATTTGGCACGACGATTGCTTTCCATCGGTGCTCATCGAAGAAGCGTGCAGATTCGTGGCTGCGGCGCTCGTCCGAACCAACCGCGTCCCTATCGTAACTAGAAGGAATCACTTATGTCATCCGGTGAAAAGATTATTGGAATCGACTTGGGAACCACCAACTCCGTGGTCGCGGTCATGGAAGGCTCCGAGGTCAAGGTGATTCCGAACGCCGAAGGAAATCGCCTCACCCCTAGCGTGGTTGCCTTCACCGACAAGAGCGAAACGATCGTAGGTGAACCTGCTCGCCGGCAAGCGGTTACGAACCCACGTCGAACCGTGTATTCGGTCAAGCGATTCATGGGACGACGTCACTCCGAAGTCGAATCGGAAGAAAAGATTGTTCCCTATCAAGTCGTCGGAGGGGCGAGCGAATACGTCAAAGTCCAAATCGGCGATCAGCAGTTCACTCCGCAAGAAATCTCCGCGAAAGTCCTCCGCAAACTGAAGGAAGCGGCCGAGGCTTATCTTGGGCACCGAGTTTCCAAAGCCGTCATCACGGTTCCCGCTTACTTCAACGACGCCCAGCGCCAAGCAACGAAGGACGCTGGCCAGATCGCCGGTTTGGAAGTGGCTCGGATCATCAATGAGCCGACCGCAGCCGCCTTGGCCTACGGATTGGACAAGAAAAAAGATCAAAAGATCATCGTCTTCGACTTGGGGGGTGGAACTTTCGACGTGTCGGTCTTGGAAGTCGCAATGAGCGGCGATGATAGCACCAGCAAGGTTTTTGAAGTGATTAGCACCAGTGGTGACACTCACCTCGGTGGTGACGACTTTGACCAAGCGTTGGTGAACCACGTGGCCAACCAATTCCAAAAAGACAATGGTCTCGATTTGCGCAAAGAGCCGATGTCGCTCCAGCGACTTCAGGAGGCTTGCGAAAAAGCCAAGAAGGAATTGAGTTCGCTTCCACAAACCGACCTTAATCTTCCTTTCATCACCGCAGATGCGACAGGCCCAAAGCACTTGCAGATGACGATCACCCGAAGCGTGTTCGAGTCTCTCGTCGATTCTCTGATTGAACGATGCCGAGAACCGGTCATGCAAGCACTTCGAGATGCGAAGATGAAGCCATCCGAGATCGACGAAGTGGTGTTGGTCGGTGGTTCCACCCGAGTACCGAAGGTGCGACAGCTTGTTAAAGATATCTTTGGCAAGGAACCACACCAAGGGGTTAATCCGGACGAAGTGGTTGCTGTCGGAGCGGCAATTCAAGGTAGCGTGCTGTCTGGTGATCGTAAGGACGTTCTACTACTCGACGTGACGCCGTTGACTTTGGGTATCGAGACCGAAGGTGGCGTGCTCACCGCCTTGATCGAGCGGAACACGACAGTGCCTGTGGAGAAGAAGCAAGTCTTCTCGACCGCTGCCGATGGACAGACAGCCGTGACGGTAAGCGTCTTCCAAGGGGAACGCAAAATGGCGCAGCAGAATCGTTTGCTCGGTCAGTTCAACTTGGAAGGGATCGAACCGCAACCTCGCGGTGTTCCACAAATCGAAGTCAAATTTGACATCGACCAAAACGGGATCCTGAATGTTTCGGCCAAAGACTTGAAGTCGAGCAAGCAAGCGAGCGTCAAGATCGAGCAATCGAGCGGGCTGAGCAAAGACGAGATCGAACGCATGCGTCGCGAAGCGGAACTGCACGCAGACGAAGACAAGAAGTTCGTCGAGCTTGCAGAAGCAAAGAACCTTGCCGAGAACATGATCCACACTTTGGAAAAGATGATGAACGAGCAAGGAGAGAAGCTCTCGGCGAGCGACCGTGAGCCGCTCCAAGCCGCCATCAAGAAGGTTCGCGATGCAATAACAACCAACGAGACGGCTGCGATCAAATCGGCGACGGCGGAGTTGGAACAATCGGCTCAGGCCTTCCGCGCAGCCGTGGGAGCGCAAGCCTCCAGCGCTGCACCTGCGGGTGAAGCCAAGAATCCGGACGACGATGCGATCGACGCTGAATTCGAAGTGAAGAACTGATCGACGACTAGGCAGAGTCTGAAGACAAAACGACGACGGGGACGCAAGTCCCCGTTTCGCTTGATATCGTCTGAGTTATCATGATCCAACGTCGTCGGCCACGGCGTTTTGAACCATCGTCACCGGATCCAATCTGAAAGAACAACGGATGAAAATCGAAGCAACATGGTTAGGACATTCGACCTGGATGATCACTCAAGGGGACCATCGCGTATTGATCGATCCATTCGTTAACGACAACCCGTCATGCCATGTTCGCGACACCGACCTGAATCCGACCCACATTTGCATATCCCACGGGCACTTTGACCATATCGCCGACGCCGCGTCCATCGCTAATCGTGTCGGCTGCCCGGTCTACGCGAATTATGAAATCGCAACATGGCTGTCTACCCTGCACGGAGTGCAACACGCGGTTGGGATGAATATCGGAGGGAAAGTGAAGACCGACTTCGGCTCCTTGCAACTCACTCCCGCGATCCATTCGTCAGGACTACCTGATGGATCCTACGGAGGTGTGGCAGGGGGGCTGTTCCTGGCTTTCCAACGCGATGACTGGAGTCATCACCTTTATTACCTTGGCGATACTGCTTTGTTTAGCGATCTCAAGCTCATGCAGAGACATCGGATCGATAGCGTGATTGTGCCCATCGGCGATCATTTCACCATGGGACCAGAAGATTCCTTGCTCGCAGTGGAATGGGTCGGTGCCAAGTATGCGTTTCCTACCCACTACAACACCTGGCCTCCCATCGCACAGGACCCACACCGTTGGGCAAATCTCGTGAAACAATCCACCTCCGCAAAGCCGTTCGTACCCCTCGTGGATACGCCTGTTATTATTGAATAACAACGTCACTTCGGCCCTGCGATGCGGCCCGCTGATGCGGCTCGGAGGAAGAGGGTGGAGGACTGAACTCACCCCGAAAATCTGCTTGAGTCTTTCTAAAGATATTAACGATTTCTTCACAAAGAGACGAAAACAAGTGGAACCGGGCCTCACCTGTTCGTGCTTTCCGTGACGAGTAGCACTCGATTCAAAACCACGGCAAGTTTCATTCTCCAGCGTCAGAACCTTGCACCTTCCACGAATCTATCTGCGCCCTTTTCGGCTTCGTGGAGGCTCCGTCAAATCTCTCCTCGCGGCCTGCGTCTTCGTGTTGGCAAGTATTGCAGCCTCGAAGGCTTGGGCACAAAACCCTTCAGATGGGGCAACCGAAAAGGATCCCTTCCTTTCCTCCGCTGCTTCATCGGCGAGCGACGTAGGCGATGAAGCAGTGGAGGGCGAGAAAGATCTTGAGGTTCCAGAGAAACTTACGCTCGGAGAGAAGCTGGAAAATCTAGGGCGACTATACAAGAACGACGAGAACCCCATCCTTCAGGAATGGTGGTTCTTGGGACGTTACCACGGTCAGCTGGTAGGTGTGGAAGGAGACAACAGCTCGTTCGACGATTGGGAAAACCGACGCTTACGCATCGGATCGCAGGCTCGTCTCTTTGAGAAAATGACTCTCCACGCGCAGATGGTAAGCGGCTTCGACGCAAACCCTTTTTACAACGGCTTTACGGAGCTCTGGGCCCAATGGTCTTTTGATGACGCCTTTGCGGTGACCATTGGGCAGCAGAAACACCGATTCACGCACGACCGAAATGTTTCGAGCCGATACATCCAAACGCTGGAACGAGGCATGTTGACCAACATGTTCAATGCGGACTACACCCCAGCTATTACCGCATCAGGCAAAACCGACGCGTTTGCTTACTACACAGGTTTCTTCTCCAATGCGACCAGTTCGGATATGGTCGACTCTTTTTCCGAGTTCGATTCCGGTGTTTCCTTCCTGGCATCCGGAACGTGGGATGTTCAAAAATCAATCGAGCTCGACGAAGCATTCCTCAACGTTTGCTACCTCTATAGCGATGCGAATGACAACGCTACGAACTTGAACCGTTTTCGCGATGGGTTCTCCTCCGCCTTGATTCTGACAGAAGGAGCAGCCTCCTTGGTCACAGAAGGATTGGTCGGTCTGCGAAGTCCAGAGGGGGATGCGATCGGTATCAACATTCAACCTGGTTACTTCTTCACCGAAAACTTACAGCTGGCCACTCGCTATCAACTCGCTTTGTCAGACGAATCCAATGGTTTAATTGCACAGAGACGATACGAACGAACCGTCGGGGTCAACACCGGCGATCAATATCAGGCTGGTTATGCAGGACTGAATTACTACATCGCTCGCCATCGGATCAAGCTGATGAGTGGTGTGGAGTACTCCGATATGAATGGACAAGACGCTTGGACTGTCCATTTTTCCTTCCGAACATTCTGGGGCCCCCATTCCAATGGCCCTTTTCCCATGGCGAAGATTCTTAAGCCTTGATCGCCCACGCTAAGCAGCAGTCGAAGCAACTTGCTGAATAGCTCGCCGGAGCTTGCCAAAAAGCATCGACAACTCATCATGGGTGATGGAAAGCGGTGGAACAATCGGCAGCGTATTGCCGAGGGGACGAAGCCAAACTCCCTCCCGAAGCAATTCGTCGCACACGCGCCGGATCGCTTGGCAAGATTGTTCGTAGTTGACGGCATTCCACTCGATGGCTCCCAACATCCCCAAGTGATCTACTCGATGGACGCTCGCCATCGACTGCGTCGCGCGGAGCTCCAACTCCATTTGATTCACTCGCTCTCCCAACACACCTCCATCCAGCAAGGCTTGCGTCAAATCCAAAGTTGCATTGGCAGCCGCTGCAGAAAGCGGATTCCCACCGTACGTATGACCGTGATAGAGCGTGCGAGTCGAGTCACCAAGGAATGCGTCAAAGACTCGGTTCGAAGCCAACGCAGCACTCATCGGCAAGTAGCCACCTGTGAGCCCCTTGCCGATACATAGAATATCCGGCTGCACCGATTCGACCTCGCAGGCGAACATCCGTCCGCAGCGTCCCATTCCCACCGCGATTTCATCGACGATCAGCAACGTATCAAACTCACGACAAAGAGATGCCATTCCACTTAGAAATCCGGGTGGATGAAAGACCATCCCTGCCGCACACTGGACCAAAGGCTCGACAAGGACCGCTGCAATCTCACGAGCATGTTTCTCAAGCAGCGTTCGATAATTCATGAGATAGGATGCGAGCAAGGACTCGTCTCGATGGGTATCGATGCGAGAGCCTGATGGACAAGGACCTCTTAAGACAGGAAAAAGTAGCGGACCGAACAACCGATGAAACCGCTCGACCCCTCCCACCGAAACGGTACCGATCGTATCGCCATGGTAAGCATTCCCTAGAACCAGAAACTGGTTCCGTTCGTCAGGCCCCGCCCCGGTCTGTTTCCAAAACTGAAATGCCATCTTCATGGCAACTTCAACAGAGCTCGCTCCATCGCAACAGAAGAAAACGTGTTCGAGCGAATCGGGCGCTAACTGAATCAATCGATCCGCCAACCGGATGGTTTCGGGATGGCTCATTCCAAGGTTGGTCACATGAGCGACCTTCGCCAATTGCTCGACGATGGCTTGATTGATACGTGGGTGGCAGTGACCATGAACATTGCACCAAAGTGAACTGGCCGCGTCCAAATACCGATTACCTTGGATATCGATGAGCCAGTTGCCCTCTCCTCGATCGATGATCAACCCGTCGTAGCCGGCCATCTGAGAAAAAGCATGCCATACGGTTTCGCGATCGACTGCCTGCAACCATCGAATCTCCTGTTCGCTGTAGGCGGCGCCGTCGACTCTCAAGCTCGAATGCAACATTAGATGAATGCAATATTAGGTAGATGGGATGGATGGAATTGCGGAAGGATAAACACGCTGGTTCGCCACGTCGCGTGGAACCAATTCTTTTCCAATCGCTTCAAATCGGGTCTTCCCCTCAAACCCTTCGAATCGTGGAATGAGCGCCTCGACGTCCTCCTCGATTGTTCCGAAAACGCGGGTGATGCGTCCCTCGAAATAATGCGAGATAACAGCCGCTGGGATAGCGACTACCAATCCAGCCAATGTCGTTACGAGCGCTTCATAGATTCCGACGGCGAGAAAATCGGCTCGGTTCTGACCTGCTGTCAATTGAGTCGTATCGTGAAAAGCGCGAATCAAACCCCACACCGTTCCGAGCAATCCGAGAAGCGGAGCGATTCCCGCTGAAAGATTGAGCCACCTGACGTTTCCATAAGCCCGATCCGCTTCCCGTTGCAACGCTTCCTCTACGCTCGTTTTCATCTCGGTAGGAGATCGCCCCACGCGCCCTAGTAACGAGCGCACGGCCACACCTGCTGCAGAAAAATCGTTCACAACACTCGGATGCACCAAGCGTGGATCGACTTCGACCTGCTTTGCAAACTGCCGGAGGGACCGCCGAAGCTTCCTGGGATATAATCGTCCCATTCGCAATCCGATCATGCGGTCGATTGTGAACGCCACCACAATCAAGCTGACCAAGCCAATCGGAATCATCAAGAAACCGCCGCTGATCAACAACTCCAAAAGATCGATCCGAACCTGCTTCCCTTCCGCGGTCTCCAATACCTGCTTCTTTACCGACGCGGCCCCAGCAAGATCCTGTAGTTCTCGATCGGTCACCTGAGAGAACCCGATTGCCGTACCACAGAGGAAAATCGCAATCGCAAGCAAGGGCGTGCTAAGGCGAGATCGGGTTATCGTTCCATCTTTCATAGGCCGAGCGGCTCCATGTTGGATTGTTACCATCAAGTGGATTTCGGTTGGAGTCTTGGGCATTATATCGCGACTTCCCAAAGTTCGAGATATCCCTACGGATTAACTTGAAAAAGGGTTAGGTCAAGAGACCGTTCCGACACAGGTAGCTTGGAAATCACACCTTGCAATTGGAGTTCCTCCAGGTGAAGCCGATAGTCTCTCTCTAACGTATCATCCCACTCCGCAAAGCCTTGCTCGGAGGAGTCGATCAAGGCGATGTGGGTGATTCGACTCCGCTGGAACGAGTCGCGAGTCCATTGATCGATTCGCTCAGACTGCACCCGTTCTACGATGGTTCGCTGGGGAACCTCCAATCGATCCCAATGTCCGATGAGCAAAATGCACGCATCCACGGGCAAGTCGCCAGCGATCGTCTGACGCAGCAACTCGCGAGAATACCCTCGACTCCCTGACTCCTCGTTCTGGGACCGCGACTCGACATCGATTTCTTCAAACAGTAAACAATCCAAACTTCCTAGGAGTCGATTATCCCACCCCGGTTGCACCAATACATTTAAAAAACTAACGACTCCCAGCCCCCCCCAAAGCAAAAGCCAAAGCCATCCACCTCGCATCGACAAGAGCGATTGTGCGCCCACAGCGAAGGTTGCAATCAGGAAGACGGTAAACGGAATCCAAACGCGATCCGGTTGCGAAAACATTCCTCCCAGTAACAAAAACGCCAAGACGGAAATTCCTCCCCATGGAATCGCACCGAGAGACTTGCGTGGCCCCACCCCTCCTATTAAACAAGTCGCTGCCCATGGGATGGAGTAAAGAAAAGAAAATCCAAAGAAGCGCAGCGCGGCACTTGCGACCGAGTACTGAGAATCCACAGGGAGCGTCAGGGCATCAAAAAGCCCCCACACCAATGGTCCGCTCAGACAGAGGGTGGCCATCGCAGCCCGTGCGCAGACTCGCCTCTGTGCAAATCTTTCTGGATCGAGCCAACCATAAACGATCCCAAGACACGCCGCTCCCGAAATCACTTCAGGACGCCCCAGCCGAATCAACTCCATCCAGCTTGGAAACGCGATCAAGAAAAAGAGGGCCGTAAAAGCCACCAACGATCCTTGTAACGAGGCGATGCGAATCGCAACGAGGATGACCGCTGAGTCGAACGCAAGTGTCGCGAGCCATTTGCCTGCGATCACGGGCAGATATCGCAACTTGATGATCCCCTTTAACTCTGACTGCATCGAAATCGAATCTGCCGGCTCCTGGGATTGCGCCTCCTCTATCCGTTGCAAGCGTGACGACTCGCTCCTGCTCAACCAAAACATTGCAACATCTTCCAACGCCACCCAGCCAGTTCGCTCCGTTCGAACGCTCTGGTCGACTGCGGTGCTCTCGGATGGGACGAAGTATTGCTGGCTCCATCGATCGCGCCGCACGTCCTTGTCGAGTGTCGGCAACCACGCTCCAAGCGATTGAACGAAGAGCAACAGCCCGCTCCCCACGCAAAACAAACCCGTGAGCCGACGCTTCCATGACAACAAACTCCAGTCTTGCTGATCCGACGTCAGCACGATTCCCGATTGGGAGCAGGCAAGGGGTTTGCACCAGCGTGCCACCACCGCTGGTGTCGCCATAACAAAGGCGATCGCGAGGACCGTGGCAACAATCGGGTGATCGGGAAGCACGAACCGTGCGATCGAAATGCACGTTCCTAATCCGCAGTAACCCACCAAAAAATGAAATAGAACACGAACGAATCGGCTTTCGTTTGCGATCGCGTCTAAACCGATCCTTTTGCACCCCCAAGCCCCCAGAGCGGTATAGAAGGCCGCGCACGCGATAGACCATAGAACAGCTGGAATCCGGTCCAACAAATCGATTCGAGAGAGTCCGCTAGTCCATTGCTCCCAAATCCATTCGGGATGCGCGAAGAGTAGCCAAGCATGATCAAGGCGAGAAAGCACTACGCCTTCTTCGTGCAGGCTCTGAACGGGAATCGATGGAAAAAGAAAAACAATCCCGGTGTACAGGAACCAGCTGAATAGGAGCAGCACCATCCAAGTCCGATGAAACGCGTCGGAGAGCTTTAGCATGTTGTTCAACAAGCGTTGATGGGATGGCACCTTGTTCGGCGAAGTGTCAAGATCCGTGATCCGAAGATGCCGAGGATGATGCGGCTGTGTTTGCCGGCTTTCCAAATACAACCCGCTTTCCAATCGCGAGCACGGCGACGACCAATGCCCCCGCAATCACGCCGACGATCCCCTCTGCGACGATGAGCACAGGAGATCGAATCCAATCAGAGAGGTTCTCCATGGCATGATCCAAGTGTTCGACTAACTGATGCACCCAGTGGATCTTGTGCACGAGAATCCCACCCCCGACGAGGAACATCGCGAGCGTCCCTGCGACCGACAGAAACTTCATCAAATACGGAGCGGTCCAGAGTATTCCGTTCCCCAATGATCGCAGACCAGGTTGGGCAGAACGCTTCCAATAAATCCCTAGATCATCTAGTTTTACGATTCCGGCCACCAAGCCGTAGACACCGATCGTCATCAGAACACCGATGGTGCTCAGAACCAGGAACTTCACTAAGGAGCTGGATTCGGTGACGACATCGAGCGAGATGACAATGATTTCCGCAGACAGAATAAAGTCCGTGCGGATCGCTCCAGCTACCTTCGACTTCTCTGCTGCAACGATATCGACCTCCGGAGTCGCCAATGCCTCCTTGTGCGATTTTTGATGCGATTCGACCTCTTCATGCGAATGAAGGAATTTATGCAGAAGCTTCTCGACACCTTCGTAGCACAGAAAGCCCCCTCCTAGAATCATCAAGGGATCGATGAGACTGGGCAAATAAATACTGAGCAATAGTGCTGCGGGAACCAAGATGACTTTATTGATGGCGGATCCCTTCGCAACCGCCCATACGATCGGCAGCTCTCGGTTTGCTTGCACACCCGTTACTTGCTGTGCGTTGAGAGCCAAGTCATCCCCCAGAACACCAGACGTCTTCTTCACGGCGACTTTGGTCAAGGTAGCGACATCATCGAGAACCGATGCAATGTCATCTAGCAGCATAAAAAATCCGGAAGCCATGCTGAATTCTCTCTCAGTGCGAAGGAATGGGCCGCGAACCCTACAACAGAGGAATAAGTCGACTAGGAAAACAAGATGCACAGTCTAGCGGGACCTCGCAAAAACCGTGAGCGGTGCCGTACCAGCCCCTGCCAATTTCCTTCGAAATTACGATGCCAGATAATCAGCCGGCCAAGGAGCCGACTAGCTCAGCAACCAATTCCGCACGGTTCGCAGGTGGCTGATATCCCAAACGATCGATCGCATTTTGAATTCGAAAATAGTGATCCACGCCGAGTTGTTTCGCAACAAACCGAGTCATGGGTGGCTCTTCCGTTTTGCGCATCGATGCGTAGATTCCTTCAAGTACCGCGCCGACCGAGTACGCCAAATTTAACGATATGCGTTTCTTCGGCGGAGTCAGATTGGCGAACGAAAGAATGGTGCTGATCCAAGCCCAGCATTCCTGCGGAACGCCATCGGTGATGAAGTAAGGTCGACCGGCAGCGGCGGAATCTTTGTCCTTCAAACGCTGCAAAGCTCCCAAGTGTGCAGCAGCTGCCGCATCGACATGAACCGTATCGATAAGATTCGTTCCGTCTCCTACCCGAAGCAATCGACCTTGACGACAGCGTGCGATCACGCGCGGGATGAGGTGCGGATCTCCTTTGCCCCAGATCAAATGAGGGCGTAGGGCACACGTCCGCAATTGGCTGGAGTCTGCCGCGAGCACCTTTTGCTCTGCGATCGCTTTGGTTCGAGGATAGTGACAAAGCCACTTTGTGGGATAAGGGACCGACTCGTCGATATAACTTTGCGCTGAACCATCGAAGGTGACGGACGGGGAACTTGTGAACACAAAACTCCCAACATGAAACCGCTGGCAGCATGCGAGCAAGTTTTCTGTGGCCTCGATATTGGCGGCCACAAAGTCCCGAGCAGGCCCCCACACACCCGCCAGTGCAGCCGTATGGATCACCGCATCGACATCGCGACAAGCCACTTCGCAAGCCGAACGTTCTGCCGCAGAGCCTTGGTGGGCTTCCACGCCGAGAGCTTCCATCTCGGGATATCGGCCGCGAGCTAAACCTCGCACCCGATAGCCATTTGCCAGTAGCTGGCGGCAGATTGCCTTGCCCAAAAAACCACCGTAGCCGGTAACGAGGACCTTCATCGTAAAAGAAAGGGTCTTGAGGTAGGAAAAATGGGTAGTCGAAGCGCAAAAAGGGGATCGGTATGGTTCGCAAGAAGGGCCAGCCGTGTAAAGTATTACGCAATTGGATCGGTACCGCCATTGCACGAGGATCGATTTTTCCCACCCACCGAGGACTCCCCAAAGCATGTCTATGAGTTCATCTGCGAATCAAACGCCGGCCCCCATGAGCAAAACCGTTGTTTGGCTCGTCTGTATTATGGCTTCCATCGGATTTGCTTTCGACATCTACGAGCTTCTGATGCTCCCGCTGATCTTGGACTCGGCAATCGGTTCGTTAACCCAAGGGAAAATGACACCAGGCTCTGAAGACTACATTCGATGGGCGCGGACACTGTTTTTTGTCCCAGCCTTCGTAGGAGGTATCTTCGGCTTGCTCGGCGGTTACTTGACCGATTACTGGGGACGTCGACGTGTATTGACGTACAGTATTTTGCTCTACGCATTCGCGGCGTTGGCAGCTGGCTTTACCACCAATCTTTATCAGCTCCTCATTTGCCGATGCTTGGTGTTCGTCGGTGTTTGCGTGGAGTTCGTTGCCGCTGTCGCTTGGCTGGCTGAACTCTTCAGCGATCCAAAGCAACGGGAAAAGGTGCTTGGATTTACCCAAGCCTTCTCGTCCCTGGGGGGAATCTTGGTCGCAGTCTCTGCAGGTCTTTGTGCGTACCTTGCTCAACGGCAATTGGTACCAGCCATTTACGGTGTTCACGAAGCTTGGCGGTACACACTGATTTCGGGTGTCATCCCTGCGCTTCCGTTGATTTTCATTCGCCCCTTCCTGCCCGAGTCTCCAGCTTGGCAAATCAAGAAGAACGCCGGGACACTCAAACGACCCAACATCTTGGAGTTGTTTAGCCCCCAATTGGCAAAGACAACCATTGTGACCACTCTCATGTTTGCGGCCTCGTATGGAATCGCCTTCGGAGCGATCCAACAGCTGCCGCAAATCCTGAAGGCCCCAGTCGGTGGCCACAAGGAGATTTTGGCTGTCGGCAAGGCAGCCGTAGCAAAAGCGAAAGAGAATGCCGCGAAGGATGGGCAGCCGGAATTGACGGAGCAGCAGATCAAAGCGATCGCTCGTACCGCCAATGATGGTGCAGCGGCAGAAGTCGCGAGCATGCAAGAGATGGGAGGTCTCCTGGGCCGCGTCGCATTCGCGCTCGTCGCACTCCTCGCGATCACCCGCCGCGATCTCTTCCGAATGTTCAGCTGGCCCGCTCTGATTTTTATCCCCGTTTTCTTCTGGTGGATTTCCACGAGTCTGCAAGAGGAATCGCTTGATACGATTCGCTGGGGGATCTTTATCGCTGGCTTCCTGACGGTCGCGCAGTTCAGCTTCTGGGGCAATTACATTCCGTTGGTGTTCCCGGTCCATTTGCGAGGAACAGGGGAGAGTTTTGCAGCCAACATCGGTGGCCGTATTATCGGGACCTTCGCGGCGTTCCTAACGCTGACCCTATCGGAAGCGAAACCACCGAATCCGGGACAGATCGCCGTCGTTGGCGCCTGCGTGGCGGGAGGGTACGCGTTGGTCGGAGCACTGCTTAGCTTCTTCCTACCTGAGCCAGGACCTGAAGCGGAAGAAGCGTAAAGCGGTCTATGAGCTCTCTCGTCGAGAATCTGTTTCAAACTTTGGAAGGGGCACGAGCGATCGATCAGCTCCTCCAAGCTCCGTTGTCCGCTTGGCTTCCACACCTTGGCTCCAAATCTCTGGTCCTAATGCAAGGGGCCAAGGGGGCTTGGAAGAAGTCGCTGCAATTGGGACTTTCGGCACCAGAACCCCCCGATTGGAATTTGGCCAGTGAAGCGCTCGATTCCCGCTCACCCGCAGAGTCGGGTATTTGGTCGTATTACCCCCTCCACAGCGAGACCCATCGCGATCTCGTTTTGTGTTTGCACCCTCCGGTGTCTACCCCACACCGCGCCCATGTGGAATCCGACAGCAGCGCGATCGCCCGCGCCATCGATATTTGGCATCGGCAACAGCAAAAGTCCCGCGAAGTCATTCGGCTCAATCAGATCCTCAACGTCGCCGCCGATTGGCACTCGCATCAAGATCTCGATCGACTGCTTCAGGACATCGCGCAAGCAGCAACGCGATTGCTGAAATGCGACCGAGCCAGCATCTTCCTTTGGGACAAATCCGCGAGGGAACTCGTTGGGCACCCAGCCCTCGGAATCGAAGGAAAACCGCTTCGTATTGCCGACGACAAAGGGGTCGCAGGAGCGGTTTTAAAAAGCCTCCAACCGAGACGATGGGACCGCTCCGATCCTCGCGACGAAGTGGATCGCCGGGTCGATACCAGCAGCGGATATCGCACGGACTCCTTGCTCGCCGTCCCGCTGGTGGACCAACGGGGCAAACCCATGGGTGTCTTTGAAGTCATCAATCATGCCGATGGTCGATTCGACCATCAGGATGAAATCGATTTGCTGGAACTTGCTCGACACGCATCGGGGGCACTCGCCAATACCCAGCAGATGCAGCGACTGGTTCAAACACGCGACCGCCTAACGCGAGATGCTGTTCAGCAGGTGCAATTGATCGGCAATTCGCCGGAAATGGAATCTTTGAAAAAGACCATAGAGAGAGTTGGCGATACCGACCTCGCGGTCTTGATCCTCGGCGAGAACGGTACCGGTAAAGAAGTGGTATCCCGCCAAATCCATTACCAAAGCAAACGACGTTTCGAGCCTTTCATTGCAGTCAATTGCGCAGCCATCACCGAAACGCTTCTCGAAAGCGAGTTGTTCGGACACGAAAAAGGTGCGTTCACCGACGCGCATGAAACGAGAACTGGAAAGTTTGAATTGGCCTCCGGTGGAACCCTCTTCCTCGATGAAATCGGCGACATGAGCATGGCCGGCCAAGCCAAACTGCTGCGCGTGTTGGAAGAAAAGGTTGTCGTCCGCGTCGGCGGTTCGAACACCATCCCCGTCAATGTACGGGTCATCGCGGCCACCAATCAAAACCTTGTTGATTTGGTTAGGCAAAAGAAATTTCGAGAAGACCTGTATTTCCGTTTGACGGTGGTCACGATCAATCTTCCTCCACTCCGACAGCGAAGCTCGGACATCCTCGAGCTGGCCGATTTTTTCATGGCCATGTTTTGCGCGAAAATCGGGAGACCGAAACCGTCGTGGAGCGAGAACGCGAAGCGGAGATTGCTCGCGCATGATTGGCCGGGAAACGTTCGCGAGCTCCGCAACATCGTCGAACGGGTTGCCTATCTTTCGACTGACGACATTGTGCATGAGGATGCAATCGATTTCGTTCGCTCCCCTCGTTCACTGCAGTCGTCCGAGCCTGGAAATATCGATTTGCACAAGTCGCTCGCGGACGCTACTGCTGACTTCCAGATCCGGTATATCGAAGAGCAAATCAAAGCATCTCATCGCAACGTCACCCAAGCGGCAGAGCGAATGGGTCTTCAAAGGTCCAACCTCTATCGAAAAATGAAACAGCTGGGAATGAACCAACCCGAAGGGGGATAACATGAATGATTCGCGTCGCCAAATGATCGCGAACACTCTCACGTGGACCTCGTTGACTGCAGCGTCGCCCATAACATCGCTGGCGTCGATCGCTCCCGTGAATAAACCGATTCGAATCGGACAAATCGGAGTGGCGCATGCCCATGCTTCAAAGCTCTCGGTCTATCGTCGATCACCTGACTACGAAGTGATTGGAATCGTCGAAGAGAATGAATCGCTCCGCCGATCTGCAGCCGACAAAGATCCCTATCGTGGTTTGACCTGGATGTCGCGTGAGGAGCTACTTTCCCAGCCAGGCCTTCAAGCCGTCCTCATCGAGTCGGAAATTCGCGATTTGCTTCGCCACGCGGACGCTTGTTTGCATGCCGGATGCCACGTCCACATCGATAAGCCAGCAGGAACTTCGCTTTCAGAGCTCGAGCAAGTATTAGAAATTGCTCGACGCGAGAAACGCATTGTGCAAATGGGCTATATGTATCGATATAACCCCGCCATTCGGTTGCTTCAGGAATTCCTAGACGCAGGCTGGCTCGGGGATATCTTTGAAGTTCACGCGGTGATGAGCAAACAAATGAGCGAGGCCGAACGAAAGATACCAGCCGTTTATCCCGGCGGCATGATGTTTGAACTCGGTTGTCACCTTATCGACTTGGTAGTACGGATATTGGGTGAACCCAAATCGGTATATGTGTCGAGCAAGCATAGTTCAATCATCGCCGATTCTCTTCAAGACAACATGCTCGCGGTCCTGGAATATCCAACCGCCTCGGCAACCGTAAAAACCAGTTGCCTAGAAGTCGAAGGTGGAAATCGTCGACATCTCGTCGTATGCGGTACCCAAGGAACCTTTCACATCGAGCCTCTCGATAACCCTAAAGTACGCCTCACTCTAGATCGGCCCCAGGGGAAGTATCGTAAAGGGGAGCAAATCATTGAACTCCCTCGCTACACGCGCTACGTCGATGACGCTCGCGATATGGCACAAGCGATTCGCGGTGAAAAGGATTTTGAATATCGCTACCACCACGACTTGGCAGTGCAACGCACTGTCTTGAAGGCCAGCGGGTTATTGAATTGACGTCTGTCTGCTCGCAGCGCATGGCTCACTGCGACGCCGTAGCTTTCTTCGTTTAACAGTCAGCCGATAGGCGTGCTCGGATGAATGCGCAGCACTTCATCGCCCGTATCTTTTCGTGCAGGGAGCAAGGCATGATGAATACCAATCAGCGTTCAGTCGGGGACGCTTGAGCTGCCATCCATTCGCGGATATACGCATCGTCGATCAAGTGCGGATAGAGTTTCTGAACTCGCTCGATTTCTTCGGCCTGACCAGGACTGAGCGATTCACGATCATCGAGACAACAATTGGATTCGATCAACCCCTGTCGATAAAGGACTTCATGAATCCCTGCAATGCAACCATGAAATCGATTCGCTGCATCGAAGATAGCGGCATTCATGTCGGTCACTTGATGAGCCAATCGCAGAAGCTCTCGTAGCTCAAGGGCGCTCTCATCGGAAGACAGTGTTAGCACGCGCTGACAGCGTCGATGCATTTCTACCGCCGTGCGCGTCCAACAAGCCCAATGGCCTAGCAATCCACCCTGAAACCGAATAGGACGGCTCCCTTCGTCATCGCCGAGCAAGTACTCGCTACACAAGTCGACAAGAATGGAGTCATCGTTTCCGGTGTAGAGAGCGATTTCATCTTGCCGTTGAGAATCGTGCAAAGCACGGACAACGTCCAAGGTTTGGTAGCGATTGAATGGTGCGACCTTGATCGCAACCACGTTGGGTAACTCGCAAAATTCACGCCAAAATCGATACGAAAGAACTCTGCCTCCAACGGCAGGTTGCAAATAAAAACCGAAGAGAGGAATGATTTCGCTGGCCCTTAGGCAATGCTCTAAAAGCTCCCTTTCCGACGCATGCTTCATCACCCCCAGGGATAACAATCCGGCGTCATATCCGATCGATTTTGCAAGGCTAGCTTCCGAGGTGACTTGTTCGGTATCGCCATAGAGCCCTGCCACCAAAACCGTGTCGCGACGACCACTATCTCGGGCGATCTCGGCGGCGAGACGCCAGACAGGTTCCAAAAGCCCAACGCGCGGATCGTGGATAGCAAACTGGGTTGTGTGGACTCCAACGGCCAATCCACCCACGCCGCAATCGAGGTAGTAACGGCTCAATCGCGATTGGCTGGCCTCATCAAACGACCGGTCTTTTTTCAAGGCCAACGGGTGTGCCGGTATGACCAACCCCTTCAAAAGCTGGCGTCGCAGCGTATCAATATTTTCCATCCCGACTCTCGAAATGCGTGGGTTTGTTCAGAAGACGGCCCCCTGTCTGAATCCAATGACCGATCCAACGCATCATGGTTTCAATCGAAACGGAAGGTCGACCAAGCTTCTCGACCATCCGTTCGGTATTGCTGATCAGCGCGAGCGATTGCTCCTTACCGGAGAAGTAAGGAGTTCGTCCGAGGAGATTGCCAAACTGCTCTGCGACGACGCGCACCGAGTAAATCGAGGGGCTGGTCATATTGATCGCCACCGATGGGGATTCGCAACATCGAAAGGCTCGCAGACACATCGCGTTTGCATCTCCCTGCCAGATCGCATTGAAATAGCCGACATCGAGGGGTACCGGCTCGCCGTTCCAAACTTTGGTCGCGATATCCGTCAGCACACCGTATCGCAAATCATGAGCGTAATTGAGGCGCAACAACACAGTCGGATTAGCCTGAGATTCCAAGCGAGAATAATGTTGAAACAACCGCTCGCGCGCGATGGCGGCGTTGGCGTACTCCCCCATCGGCGTTAGGGCGTGGTCTTCTCGACAACCTCCCGTCGCAATAGGGACGTTGGGGTACACATTTCCAGTCGATAGCGCGACGATTTTGCACTCACGATAACGCTCCGAAAGGTGCATGGGTGCAATCGTGTTGGTGACCCAAGTTGGAACCGGGTCGACAGATGTCCCGAACTTCATTCCGACCAGATAGAGAAGATTGCTCGTGTCTGGAAGCTTCGCGACCTCATCGCGGCAAAGCAAGTCCGTGCACCGCGTCTCAACACCTTGCTCTTCCAACCATGCGCGCGCCGCTGGATTCTGAAATCGACTGGCAGCAATCACTTGAAGGTCTTTTCCTAACGTTTCCGCAGCACGCTTGGCTAATACAGCCAAGGTGGGTCCCATCTTGCCACCGGCACCTACCAAGACCAAGGGTGATTCGAGTTCTCGAACCGACTCGAGAACACCGGGGTCTGGCTCTGTTAGAATGGCGTCGAGTTGGTCTTCGGTCTCGATCAAATCAGGTACTTCGTTTGCCATTATGTCCAGGTACAGGTGAGGAAAAAGTCTGATGTGGCTGCACCAGTATAAACGTTCTGCGTCGGTCTAGGTTTGGGGAGTTGAGGCTATGTCCCTATCGATTGAACTCTTCACGGAGAATGACGTCCCAGCTGCAATGCGGCTCGTGGAGCAAGCGGGATGGAATCAGTTACCTGCCGATTGGCATCGCGTCGTCCGTCTCGATCCCCACGGATGCTTCTCAGCCCGGCTGGATGGCGTCGTAGTCGGAACGGTCACCACGATTTGCTATAAAACCGATTTGGCTTGGATCGGGATGATGCTCGTCGACCACCGCTTGCGTCGGCGAGGAATCGGGAGGCTCTTGATGGAACGCGCCATTGCGGAATTGCATTCGCGTTCCATTCGCTCTATCCAATTGGATGCAACACCGATCGGAAAGACGTTGTACGATCAATTGGGTTTCCGAACCGAATTCGCATTCCATCGATGGCATCGCCCCGGAAACACCGGTGGGTCTTCTCCCGTATCATACGAATCGGGCAGTTCAACCCAGGACGTTCTTTCAGACCAGCATCGCACGCTAGACCGAGTCACGTTTGGCGCCAATCGAAGCGAACTGTTAACCCGATTGGCCGAAAGTTCCCAAACGGTCACTTGCCCAGACGGTTCGTTTGGCATGCGCCGGCCGGGACGGATCGCGGACTATCTAGGTCCCATTTCAGCGACCGAACAATCTGCTGCACCTATTGTAAGCGAACTGATGGCCCGGACGGATCGCGATTTATTTTGGGACATCCCTTCCCAGAACACCGATGCCGTGTATTTGGCGACTCGCCATGGATTTTCGCCAGTGCGAACGTTGTTTCGCATGACGATGGGATCGGCTCCCAAGCCTCATTGGGCTACGATGGTTGCCCTCGCCGATCCAGCCCTTGGTTAGTCGCAGGTGGACTCACCCTTACTCTTGAAACTTGCGAGTCAGCGAGATTCTCTTTCTCGGAATATCAACTTCCAGTACCTTCACCTTGACCGAGTCACCCACCGAGACGATTTCGTTAGGGTCTTTCACGAACGTATTCGAGAGTTGCGAGATGTGGATCAAACCGTCTTGATGGACTCCAATGTCGACGAATGCTCCAAAGTGGGTCACGTTCGTGATCAAGCCTTCCAGCACCATTCCTTCCTTAAGGTCGTCCATCGACTGCACCTCGTCCGAGAAATGGACCGCTTTGAATTCACGCCGAGGATCGCGCCCCGGCTTGCTAAGCTCTTGAATCACATCGGTGATCGTCATCGCGCCGAATTGGCTGTCGGCCAAGTCGCTGGCACGGACTTTCTGCTCCAATCCTTGCATGCCGACCATTTGGACGATCGGTACACGCAGATGCATTGCAATGCGCTCCACCAGTGGATAGCACTCGGGATGCACTGCCGAGTTATCGAGTGGTTGAGAACCTTCGCGAATGCGAAGAAACCCCGCAGACTGTTCGAATGCTTTGGGACCCAGCTTCGGGACTTTTAGGAGCTGGTTCCGATCGGCGAATCGCCCCTTTTCGTCTCGAAATCGCACGATATTTTCCGCCAGCTTAGGCCCTATCCCGGATACGAAGGACAACAACGAGACACTGGCCATGTTGAGATCGACCCCCACTCGATTCACGCATGACTCCACTTCCCGCTCCAAGCTCTTCTTTAGAAGGGATTGATTGACGTCGTGTTGGTATTGCCCAACCCCGATCGACTTGGGATCCGTTTTCACTAGTTCCGCGAGCGGATCCTGCAATCGATGGGCGATGCTGATGGCACCTCGCACGGTCACATCCAAATCCGGATACTCACGGCCCGCAAGTTCGCTCGCGGAGTAGATCGAAGCGCCCGATTCGCTCACCATGGCTTTGGTGATGGAAAGCTGATGCGATCGAATGAGATTTGCAAAGAATGAGTCTGTTTCGCGTGAAGCGGTCCCGTTGCCTATGGCGATCAGTTCGATGTTGTATCGCTGTATAAGCCCGAGAACGGTCTTCTCCGCTCCAGCCGTATCGGAGGTCGGAGGAGTTGGATAAATCGTCGCATGCGCCATGTACTTTCCGGTTCCATCGACGACAGCTAATTTGCACCCCGTACGAAATCCAGGGTCAACTCCCAACGTCACGCGTGGACCAGCGGGCGGGGCAAGCAGCAGTTCGCGCAGGTTTTTAGCGAAGACTTGAATGGCTTCGTCGTCCGAACGCTCTTTGAGTTTTTGCATCACCGTCGATTCGGTAACAGGCAATAGCAATCGATCCAAGCAATCCTCCACCGTGGCAATGAGTTCCCGATGGAATTCAAATCTCGGATTGCTTAAAAAGTACGAACGCATTTGGGCAACGATTTCATCGCGGTCAACGTCTAAGCTTGCATTGAGAATACCTTCTGCTTCGCCTCGCTGGATGGCAAGAAATCGGTGCGAAGGGATCTTGGAAACGAGTTCACTATAGTCGAGGTACTGCTCAAATTTCTCAGCAGCCTCTTTCTTGCCACGTTTCACTTTTGAGACAATCCGCCCATGTCTCATCGCTAAATCTGTAATCCAAATGCGTGTTTCAGCATCCTCGGACCACTGTTCGGCGACGATGTCTAAGGCTCCCGCTAAAGCAGCTTCCTCATCGGGTACCCCAAGCTCAACTCGTACGTAGGGTTTCAGCACTTCGAGACGCGGTTTTCCAAGGTTGGTTTGTCGAAGCAACAACTCGGCTAATGGCTCGAGCCCACGCTCTTTCGCCAGGGTCGCTCGCGTACGACGCTTGGGTTTATAAGGAGCATAGATGGCTTCCAACGTAGAGAGATCTTGGCACTCCAAGATCTGTTTCTGCAATTCGGGCGTAAGGGCCCCCAGTTCGCAAATGGTTTTGAGCACCGTACCTTTGCGAGCATGGAGCTCTCGGGCCTTTTCAAGTGAATCTTGAATGAATCGCAAGGCAACCTCGTCGAGACCTCGCGTCGCTTCCTTTCGGTAGCGAGCGATGAATGGGATTGTGTTGCCTGCATCCAGCAATTCCACGGCCGCGATGACTTGAGTCGATTGCACCTCAATAGCCTTCGCGATTTCAGCGCAAATTGCTTTCAGATCGAACAGAACTTCAACAAGGTTTTGGGAAGACATAGAGTTTGGTTTGGAATACACGAACAAGCTTGGCGATACGGCTTGAATGCACCGTCGCAGCATGCGGCAACTTAAATTCGCTGAAAGGACTCGATGGTTTGCTGTGCTGCATCGCGAGCGTTGGGAAAGGAAAAGACCTCGGCACTGAGATAGCCGCTATAACCGGTTTCTTCGAGGGCTTGGACCAAAGGGAGCCAGTCTAAGTGCCCTTTTCCGATCGCCTGCCGATTCGAATCGGCGAAATGGACATGCCCTATGCTCCCGGCACAATCCCGAATCGATGCGACCATATCGGCTTCTTCGATATTCATATGAAACCAATCCGCGAGCAACATGGTGGAACCGAGCCCACGAGTGAGTTCCGCCCCTTGTGCCAACGTGGTGGCTTGGTCGGTCTCATAACGATTGAGGGGTTCGTAAAATAGGGGGCGACCAATCCCGGAGGCGAGCTCGTTCAATTGCTCCAACGAATCTCGCAGCCATTTCCGCGCTTCTGACTTGGGAAGCGCAAGGCTAGAACGACCTTGCATGCTCCCAACGATGGCGGAGGTTTCTAACGAAGCTGCAACGCGCATGATCGATGCGACGAACTCGATCGCTTTGCCGCGTTGCGCCCCATCGGGATCGCAAAGCAGCAGTTTGTGCTTCACCCACCCAGCCCCCGTTCCGAGGGCGGCCACCTTTAAACCGGAGAGACGAGTCGGTAAGTGCAAAGCTTGGACTGTCTCGGCATCGGGTGGAAAGATCTCGATCGCATCAAACCCAAGATCGCAAGCGGTGCGGATCGCCTCATCGACATCGTGCCAAAAGACAAAGGGGCCACCCGAGGCTTCAGGTACGAGCGAAAGCGTAACGGCAGATTGAATCATAAGTTGTTCGCGATGTCGTTGAGGGAGGGACTATTCTTTCGAAGCCGCAATCGGAGCGATCAGCTTTTTGGCTTCGAGCACGGGACGGAGCGTTTGGGCCCACTTGCGATATCCGATATCGTTGGGGTGGAGAAGGTCAGGAAACTCTTCAGGCTTTGCATCCCCTTTGTCATTGGCGAAAAGGGACCAAGTATCGACGACACTGACTTTCTCGTCGTCCTTCACCCGGGAGACTAACAAGCGGTTTATTTCGCGGATCTTCGAGGCGGGTCGCGCTTTGCTTTCCGATGCAGGAAAGACCAAACACAAGACAACGGGAGTGTTGGGGTTATGTTGGTGAATCTTTTGGATGATGAGAGCGACGTTGTCCGCGATCGTCTCGGGCTCTGCCTTTTCTTCCAGATCGTTGGTTCCCATTAGCAGGACGATCCCACTGGGGTTCAAACTCAACACATCTTCGTTCAGTCGCAGGAGCATACCGCGTGTGGTATCGCCTGATATGCCTCGATTTGCGAGCTTCGCCGTTCCAAATTCACCTTTGAAATTCTCCCCCCAACCTTGGGTGATCGAGTCTCCAAAGAACACGAGCGATCCTTGATCTCGTTCTTTTTGTTTGATCCATTGCGAGCGGCGTTGCTTCCAGAGATTTCGAAACCAGTCGTATCGACGGATGGGTCCAGCCCCTTCGAGACCTACATCGGTTGGGGGAAGGTCCAAGGAACCCGATGCGGAAGCCGGAACGTTGGTAGAGTCTTGTGCCAACGTCGGAAAAGCCATGCAGTAGCTGGAGACGAGGGTAAGTGAGACGACGCTGGCAAATACGATTCTTCGCGAGGAAGTCGACATGATGCAATGAGATCCGAATGGGGAAAGACCGGTTAGAGAGGCCGGTAGTATAGCGAATCTCGACGGCGCAGCAGAGCAAACAACGAAACAGGGCATCCATGCCCGCCCCTTCGCTACACCACACTACGCCTGGGTCAGCGTCGTTGCGGGAATCGAGGGTCCCGCGATCCAATGCGGGTCGTTTCGTGGCTTCTTTGGACAAATACTGTGTGGGGAGAAAAGGAGACTCGCTGGCCGAATCCGTCCGCCGTGCGAGTCTCCGATAAAAACAGTCCCGGGTTGGCATCCATGCTCCCAAAGACACGCTCCTGATAGGGCCTTTATGCAGCAGCCAGCATCGGTTGGCTGGCGTATCGCACAACCCCCTCCACAAACTCTTCAAAAATGCGAATATCCAAAGCGCTAGCGGCTGGGGATTCTGGATGGAATTGGCATCCGACAACGAACCAGTCGTCCGATGCGCTTTCGATGCCTTCGATGATGCCGTCCTGGCAGCGCGCGGTGACCTTGAAAGCATCGGCGAGACGATCGATCGCCATGTGGTGACGGCTGGTGACGCGAATTTCACCTTCACCATAAACCCGTCCGAGGATGGAATCGGATTCTACGATCAACGAGTGACGGTGATTGGGATCGTGAGGATCGCGGTGGGGAATCGCATGCGGAACATCGATCGGAATATGATAGAAGAGATTTCCACCCTCGATGATATTAATCAATTGAAGCCCAACTCCGATGGCCATCAAACTCATTCGACGATTCGATACTTCTTGAGCGAGCCGGCGGTCAAACTCCTCCCGTCGCGATTCCATCGGTCTGACCGAACTATGGAGCATGTATCCATCGTTGCGAGGGTCTAAATCGGCTCCGCCGACCAAGACAAAACCATCGAGCGTATCGAGGATTCGGCACATACTTTCGTGGTCCGACATCGGGGGTACCAATACAGGAATCCCCCCCGCGTTGGCGATGGCATCGAAATAGCCAGCAGCCAGGTAGCAGTAGGCAGGAGTGCCTTGGTTGGCACCGCGAAAATCACAATTCAATCCGATCAATGGTCGCTTCATTCTAATAGGATCCTCCTAACAAAAAATGAATAACAAGAATCTGGGTCGCCAGCTATCGCGTTGCGCGGGAGTGCAAAGGAACGATGGCTAACAAACGGTTTGATGGCTTGAGGAAAGGAACCAAGAATCCATCCTGGTGATCAAGTCGGCAGAGAAACGACCCTGTATGTACCACTGGTGCATGACAAGCCATTCCCCCGAAGTTGTTTTGACGGCTTCCTTAAAGCTCAAATCGATAAGACGGGAAAAGGTGTTACACAACTCATTCGAGTCTCAGTGGGCGTCGCTCGAGTAACGTTTGAGTGGTCAGAAGGTTAAGTTAGATTTTCTCAATTGCAAACGCCCCACAATATTTAGTCCCCCTATCAAATGCTAGCACGAGATTCTGAGCTAGCAAAACGGGCGCAATCCTCTCTCAGAATCGCAGTTCACGAAACAAGCTCGCAGCAGGGGATTCCGATCGGTGATGTTCGCATTCGGCCAAGTGATCTGCCTAGAAACGGAACAAGCGCGATCCAACATGAAGAACGCCTCACCAGCTGAATTGCTTGTTGATTTGCTTGAAGTCGAGCCCTGCAAACCAGTCCTGGGAAACGGAGAATCCACCGCGAGATTCGGCGATTGCCTGTGAAAGAGCCAATTCGCCCGTGACGAGTGGCGGAACCGCGAGAGGAATGGCGATTAACGCAAAGGAGGGGAAACTAATCCCGAGAAGCGGCGACGCCGGAGTAGTGCTCCAACTGCCGATCGGCCTCCTGGATCAAGCGAGCGACCCGCAAGTCGAATTCATCGACCGGCTTCGCCACATTCGCATCCACAGCCGACGCGCGAAAATGCGCACCGCAGAGGTGACAGACGACATCCTTGCCAAGGTGTTCAATGGAAATCTGCAAAGACTTATGACAGCTCGGGCAGCTGCGCAAAAACCGTATCGATTGAGCCATGGAATCCAAACTCCAGATTCGCGTGTTTCGAGCACACGGATTATTGCGCCTCCACAATCCTTTGTCAACATGTTTATGGCAAACAAAACCCCAAAAGGAGGCCATTGGCTGGATTGGAATAAAAAAAGGAGAGGGTCGTCCCTCTCCTTTTCGCTTTTTGTTGTTTTGGCCGACTAACGAGCTTCACACTCTACTAGGTTCAAAAACCCTATTCGGTGGTCAAATCAGGCCAGTTCCGCGCTTCGCTACTGGAAGGATTTCCCGCATCCGCAAGACTTCACTTCGTTCGGGTTTTCGAACGTAAACCCTTGCCGCTCCAAGCTCTTATGGTAGCCGAGCGTCGCGCCATCCAACAGCAGGGCACTTTTCTTGTCGATGACGTAGCTGACCCCGTGTTGCTCGTAACGGGAATCCTTGTTCTCATCGTACTTATCATCGAATTGGAGCGAATACTGGAAGCCTGCACAGCCTCCCGCCATCACACCGACACGAACAAAGGTTTCTGGGCCAAAGCTGGCTTCGGTGTACGCTTTTTTCAGCTCTTCGGCAGCGACTTCTGACAAACTAAACGCCATCTGAGATCCTCATCACCAACAAAAGTAACCTCTATAATCGTCGTTCTTCGGGGAGAACGAGTGCTCTCGTAAACGATTACCTTATAATATGCGCGGAATGCCAGGTCCGGCAAGTCAAATTTGACTTTGCAGCTATTATCGATCCTGCTATTCTATTCGGCCCGAATCGGCTTGGCCCTTCGTTTGCTCCCTTTTGCAGAGCGTACGGTTCGTCCGTTCCCTGCAAGCTCGAGCGGTCCGTCGCGATCCCCAATCGCCCAGGACCTAATCGAGCAGGAAAAGTTGCAGCACACACCAAGTCTTGCCCGAATAGGGATTTTTACACTTCTCAGGTCACCCAAGTCGTCAGGATAAGACAGAAATGGTCAAGCCACACCGAAAGCTCAAAAAGGCGAATCACGGACAGCGCGCCGCCAACAGCAAGGCCCGCAAAGCAAAGCGACGTAAGGTCCGCACCTAAGCCCACCCGGAGTTGCCCCAAGCGTCCCCAGAACGCTTTGCATCCCCACTTGCTTGTGAACGAGGATCTACTTTGGTTGCGAAAGAATTCATCGTCGATCCGGATACCATCGATTTCGACAATGTCTTGGCCGACATCGATGAGATTCGAAAGTACAACCCTCAGCGTTTCGAGATGGAGCAATTGACGGCTATTGTCTACGAAGACCCCGTCAAAGTTGCTTGCGTTGGCTACAAGGATCTCACCCAGGACGAGTTCTGGGTCCGTGGTCACATGCCGGGGATGCCGCTCATGCCAGGCGTCGTGATGCTCGAAGCGGTCGCACAAGTATGCTGCTATTGCTCCCACAAGTACAAATTGCTTGGAGAATCCATGGTTGGATTTGGCGGGCTGGAGGATGTTCGATTCCGAGATCCGGTCCTGCCAGGATCCCGGCTTATCGTCATGTGCGAATTGCTGAAAGTCCGCAAACCCCGCTTGATCGTATGCCGGTTCCAAGGGATTGTGGGACGAAATATCGTTGTGGAAGGGATCCTCAAAGGAATTCCTATCCCTGTCGATTATCTCAAGTCGCTCTACACGACTGCACCCGCGAGCTAAATCCGCTGCGCTTGCGAGCTAAACCGATCGATCGGCCAGCTGAATCGATCCCGCTGCCCAGACGGAACAAATTCCCTAATCGTTGCACTCTTCCTCAAGCAGGAGTGTTCGGCCCGTCGAAAATATAGGCTGAGCGGGAATCCGCATCCAACTTCCGGCGTATGGGTTTAGGGGATTGAACGTTGATTCGGCAGTCACTTGGATGGCTAGGAATGACGAGCTTGTGCGTGTCCCTTTCGGGCTGCGCCATCGTGCTCGCGCCGCCAGGCACTCCGCACGTTAGTGCCCCTCTGACCACCGCCGATCCTTCCCTCACGCATGCGCTCGTCTGTTCTTGCTCGGACGGGAACTCCTACGAAGCTCACGAACAGTGGGATAGCTACAGTGCTCTCTCGGACGATTTTGAACCGGTGAGGCCGGAGCTAATCCCTCCTCGCTGGAAAGACGCGGGGCTTCTAGCGGGTGCACACCTTTCGGATTGGAAAGATCGGTGCCGTGCACGTCATCAAACCTCTTGCGAAGCGTGTAAGGCTTGGTTTCAAACCAAAGTGAAGCCGCCCGAAGAGCCACCTTGGCCCAAGTTTCATCCGATCCCTGCCGCCCCTGCCTTCACGCCTCGCGAAGACGAAGTAGAGGTCGAGGCGGTCGACTCGAGCAAATCGCACAAATCGGCTTGGCACAACGCCGGCAAGTGAAACGCCGGCAAGCGAAACACAGCCAGTAAAAAAGCGGCCGGGAAGAGCGGACCTGTTTGGAAGGCTGCACGGGGGGGATTCTCTTCTCAGAGAGCATGCCTGGCTTTTACGGGCCAGAGAATTTTACAGGTCAGAGAAATCGACAAGTCTGGGGAGTGAGGGATAGAATCAGCGTGGGCACACACGCGTGCTTCGATTTCCTTTTCTCGCAAGAGTCTTCCCCCAAACTATGCCAGAGTCAGCTCAAAATGGGCCATTCCCCTCCGCGTCAGCCATCCTTTGGATTGACGGAGTCGGTTCGTTTGCTCTTTGCCCGGCGGAAGAGCTGGTATTGGGACAAGCGACCTCTGACAGTGTTGCGGACCTTTGCATTCGCGGCAGCTTGAGCCGTCGTGCCGCAGCGATTCGCAAAGTAGGCGAAGACTACATTCTGCAGCCTATCGCCGAAGTACGACTTCGTGGCGAGGTCATTCAAAAGCCGGTTGTCTTGCACCACGAGGACCGATTTCAGTTGGGGAATGTCGAACTGTTGTACTCGCGTCCCTCGCCGCTGAGCAGCTCGTCACGCTTGGAGCTACAGCCACCCCATCGATGGCAGCCATTGCTCGATGCTGCCATTTTGCTGGGAGATGCGTGCGTGATTGGCCCTTCCGAGCAATCGCACGTCCGGTGCCACGATTGGCAACACACCTTGCTCCTCTTCCGTCATGGACAAGGGTGGTGGGTACGGCCTCCCGATGGGTTGTGTTTATGGAATGGAGATCAAGAGGAAAGCGCCCCATTTCCGCTTGTACCAGGCCAAAAAATCACGGGTGGGGAAATCTCGCTGATAGTAGAATAAAAGCCAAGATCTCAGGAATCCAAACGAAAGCACTTCTAGTAAATCCGTTTAGATACCTCTTTCCACAAGAGGTTTCCCGTCGCTGGACGCTAGAAGGTAGTGCGATGTTTGCCGTCTTGAACCGCTGGAAATCTCCTCCCGTTCCAGATCAGCCCGGTACTAGTCCTAAGCCTTCTCCTCCAAAACAGAATAGAAACATCGGTGCTTCGATGAAGTTCCAATACGGCAATGGAGACAAGCCGCTCGAGGGGTATGTCATCAAACGGGGCGTCGGCGCGGGCGGCTTCGGCGAGGTGTACTTTGCCGAAAGCGAATCGGGCAAAGAAGTCGCCTTGAAGCGAATCCAAAAGAACTTGGAGGTCGAAGTCCGCGGAGTGCGACATTGCCTTAATCTCCGCCACCCGAATTTGGTCGGTATCTATGACATCCGATTCGACAAAGAGGATCAAGGCTGGATTGTCATGGAGTTCATCGCAGGAGAATCCCTTCGCGATCGAATCGACCGCCACTCAACGCATGTCGACTTAGATGAAACCATCGCCCTCTTTGCGCAGCTCGCCGCAGGGGTTGCCTATTTGCACGATCAAGGGATTGTGCACCGAGATTTGAAGCCTGCGAACGTCTTTATCGACAACTCGCTGGTGAAGATCGGCGACTATGGCTTGAGCAAGTACATCAGCACATCGCGTCGGGGTGGCCAGACCGAAAGCGTGGGGACATTTCATTACATGGCCCCCGAAATCGGAAAAGGGGAGTATGGCAAGGAGATCGACATCTACTCGCTGGGTGTCATTCTCTATGAAATGCTCACCGGTGTTGTTCCTTTTGATGGTGAGAGCAGTCAAGAAATCATTCTCAAACATTTGACAGCTGATCCAGATGTCAGCATGTTGCCCCATCCCTTCGCGTATACCATCCAAAAAGCATTGGCCAAAAACGCAAGCTCACGATTTCGTGACTGCCGTGAGATGCTAGAGGCTATTGGATGGGAATTGGATCGTAGCGGAATGGCCGTCCGTAGCTTGAATGGTGTTCCCAATCTCGGAGTCATGCCACCGGTTCTACCCAAGCACCCACCGCAAATCCCTGGGGTCACACCGTCGGGAGCCAAGCAATTGGGGAACGATCACCCTACGATGGCAGGTGGCCCAGCCGTAAGTCTTGCCGCGCTCGGCGCCATTCCGTTGGGACCGAACAAAGCGTTCCCCGGAGGCGCGTTCCCGGGAAGCCACAACGCTGCTGGAAACAGCCATTCCCCCCTTTACTATGAACCGGTCGCGCGAGCCGTTCATCAAGCCACCGGCGAAGCACAGGCTTGGTTTCGAAGCTTGCCGTCCGGGATGCGCGGGGTTGTGATCGCAATCTCGATTATCTTGCTTATAACCAACGGTGGATGGATTGCCCCTCTCGGGTTCATGGCTTTGTTCGGCTATGTGATCTACTACATTGTCTGGTTCCTCACAGGGGGTCCAGCGCGTGCCCAAAAAACAATATTGCCGCTAAAACCCACCTTTGCGGCAGCTAACCATGTTCCTCCGGCTGCAAATTCTCCGCGAGGTGCAACTGTCTTCGCTCCGGTGCAGCCAGTTGCCAAGACCACACCGGTTCCCTACCGCGTTGCGTTGAGGAATTGGCAAAAGGATCAGCGTGAACAACTTCATTCGAGAGCGATATGGACTAAGACCTATGCAAGAACACGTTCTTGGGGGTTTTCTGGAGCAGTCATTGCATCTCTGGCGCTGGCGAGTTCGCTCCTGCTTCACGCGAGATTCGACGGAGACAGTACACCTTGGCTCGGAGGGATTGCATGGACAGGCGTCATGGCCCTACTGACATCCTGGACGGTCATCTTCTTTGCACGTCGCTGGGAGGCACAATCCGAGGACTCGATTGTCTATCGATTCGTCTTGATGTCATCCGGTGTGATGCTGGGCTTAGCAAGCTACGGTCTCAGCGACTGGCTGTACATCCCTTGGCAGGAGATCACAAGCACCCAATGGGGTAGCGTTGAATTCCGCTCCCCGGAGTGGAATAAGGCCTGGAAGGGATTCTACAGCGAGGGGGGCGAGCCTCTCTTGCCAGCCCACATCGCGTACTTTTGCTGTTTGATGTGGATCGTCAGGTGGTGGAGGCAAGCGGACGTTTTAAGACGAAGCCGATTTAGCATTTGGACGATCGCATGGTCGGTCGCCATGGCAGCACTCGTGCAAGGACTTTTCGCGTTTCCAATGCCTTGGTGCTTGCTCCTAGCAGGCGTTACTTCCTTCGCCGTGCAACTGTCGTCGCCTTGGATCAACTACAAAGAGGCGAAACTCGCCTAAGGATTCGAACCTATGAAGTGCATCATCTCCTGCTTCCTCTTCACCATCGTCATCACGGTGCAAAACCCGGAAAGCGAGTTGGCTGTGGTGAACCAACAGCCACCCAACGCGCCGACCGCTCCTGCTCCCCCACTATTGGAAGATCCTTCATCAAGCCCAGTGCTGAAGTCCACCGATGAGAAGGAAGCTGTGCAAGTGGATGCACCAAAGTTAGATTCTCCTACATCGAAGCAGCCCTTGGATAAACTCATACTCCCTGTGGATGCTCCGGATTGGGTACGGGCGCCGCAGATAACGGAGGGTGAACTTCGGTTCGCGATTCCGACGGCCACCGCAGAAGACTTGGAACAGTGCTACGAAGAATTCGAGTCCCAACTGCTTTCTGAGGTGCAACGAGCACTCGACGCACACGTGCTTCGCTATACGAGCGCTAGCCAACTTGATCCCTTGACCAAGAAGTACATCGAGGATCACTGGTTGGTTCAAAACTGCGAGTACGACCAAGTGATCGAGTTGCCCTCTGGCACCTATCACCAATTGTGGAAGCAGATTTATATTTCCAAGGATCAGATTGCCGTCATTCGAAGCTGGGAAGAGCGAGCCCTCCTTAGCGAGCGAATCGTGAAGGTTGGAGCGTTGGGCGGGGTATCGATCGGCGGAATGCTCCTTTTGTCTGGGATGGTTGGGGTTTTGGCTCGTCGGGAATCGCGTAAACTGAAGGCATGAGCTCCTTAAATACACCCGTGAATCCTGAGCGAATTCTCGTCGATAGCATCCGAGCCGGCGATACCGATGCCTGGCGCCAATTGATCGACCGCTACGAAGGACGGTTACTCGCCTTCGTGTCCGCGCGTTTGCTTGACCGTTCGCATGCTGAAGATATCGTTCAAGACACCTTTTTGGGATTCTTGAACAGCCTGCCGAACTACGATTGCGAGAGACCGCTGGAAGGCTATCTGTTTTCCATTGCAGCCTACAAACTGACCGACCATTTGCGAAAGCTAGGACGCAGACAAGCGACTTCTTTTACTTCGCCCGATGGTTCCAGCGATGGTGCCCAGCAAGCCCCCGCTCCCTATCGAGCTGTGAGCAGTATCGTTCGGTCGGTCGAACGTCGGGATGCGGAAGAGTTGGCTCTCGTCGACGCACTCCGAGAGCAGATCAGCAAATGGAAGGGGAAAGAAGACTGGAAAAAGCTCAAGTGCATCGAATTGCTATTCGTTGCCGGCATGAGCAATAAAGAAATCGCCGAGAGACTCGTAGTTACCGAGCAGCAGGTGGCGAACTACAAGTCCGATTTCATTCTTCGAACCAAGACGCTTCTCAGTCGACTAGCAAACCGCGAGTCCTTTCCAGAATTGGGATAGGACCCGCCTCGGTTCGAGACAAACGATTAGTTGACTTTCCAAGTCTCACCGCTGTTGAACAGCTTTTGAAGATCGCCTCGACCCTTTTTCGCGACGACTTCATCGATCTGACCATGCACGGCTTCTTCAAACGTATAGGTTCGAACGTCGCGGAAGACACCGATGGGCTCTGGGAACTCAGGGCGTCGCATGCGAGAAAGCATATAGACCAACGTCGAGTTGGCTTGCTCGTCATGGAACAAGAGATCGTCTTCTTTGACTTTGCCATCCTTCAAATCGACCACTTCCAGATTCAGCCCTTGAAGCCGAATTCCCTTATCTCGGTCCTTGCCGAATATCATCGGCTTGCCGTGCTCCAACTCGATAGTCGTGTCTTCACGTGTTGCTTTGTCCTGAGCATACGCCCAAGCACCGTCGTTGAATACGTTGCAGTTTTGGTAAACTTCCACGAACGAGGTACCGCGATGTGCGGCAGCACGCTTCAAGGTATAAGCAAGGTGCTTCACGTTGCTATCGACCGAACGAGCAATGAAAGTTGCTTCCGCACCCACTGCCACGCTAATCGGATTCAACGGGTGATCCACCACGCCCATCGGCGTACTCTTGGTGATCTGTCCCTCGACGCTCGTCGGGGAGAACTGACCTTTGGTCAAACCATAAATGCGGTTGTTGAACAAAATGATGTTCAGATCGACATTACGGCGGAGCAAGTGAATAAAGTGGTTCCCTCCGATACTGAGCGCATCGCCATCCCCAGTGATCACCCAGACGCTCAAGTCCGGTCGAGCAAGCTTGAGCCCCGTGGCAATGGCTGGTGCACGTCCATGGATGGAGTGGACTCCATAGGTGTTGACGTAATACGGAAAGCGACTGCTGCATCCGATGCCAGAGATAAATACGGTCTGCTCGGGCGGCACACCGATCTCCGGTAGTACTTTCTTCATTTGAGCCAGGATCGAATAGTCGCCGCATCCGGGGCACCATCGGACATCCTGATCGCTTGCAAAATCATCCGCCTTCAAGACTGGGAGTGCTGTACTCATATTGGTTCCGTTCAATTGTAAACTTGATTTCGATGTTGATTGCTTGGTGTATGCGCTATGCAAAACTACTTCGCATGTGCTTCGTGTCGCACCGACGATTTGCAGTGCTCCACGATTTTCTCGTGTAGCTCACGGACCGTAAAAGGTTTGCCCTTCACCTTGTTAAAGCCGACCGCATCGACCAAATATCGGTTGCGAATCAACATGCGCAGCTGACCCATGTTCAACTCGGGAATCAATACATTCTTGTAGCGAGAAATGACCTCACCCAGATTGCTGGGGAATGGATTCATGTAACGGATGTGAGCCAATGCGACCGAGTGCCCTTCCGCTTGCGCCTGCTGGACGGAGGTTAAACACGTCCCGTAGGTACCACCCCAGGAGATGACGAGCAAGTCGCCACTTTGAGGCCCGATAACCTGTTGAGGTGGCAGCAACTTGGCTGCATTGGCCACCTTTTGCGCTCGGATATTGACCATCTTTTGGTGGTTGTCCGGATCGTAACTGATGTTCCCCGTTCCATCCTCTTTTTCCAATCCTCCAACGCGGTGCATGAGCCCCGGGGTTCCAGGAATCGCCCAGGGGCGTGCGAGCAGATCGTTTCGAGCATAGGGCTTAAACGGTCCATCAGGGTTGTTGTTCGCCGAAGGATGTTCGACTTGGATCGGCGAAAGCTTAGAGACATCGGGGACCGCCCAAGGCTCGGCACCGTTTGCAATGTAACCATCGGACAGAACGATCACCGGCAACATGAGTTGCGTCGCGAGCATCCAAGCCTCTTGTACGATATCAAAACAATCGGCAGGACTGCGAGCTGCCAAGACCGGTAACGGCGCCTCCCCGTTTCGACCGAACATGACTTGCAGCAAATCCGCTTGCTCTGTCTTTGTCGGCAATCCTGTGCTCGGACCACCTCGCTGGACGTCGACGATCAACATGGGGAGTTCCAGCATCAACGCTAGCCCCATCGCCTCCGCCTTGAGGGCAATACCCGGTCCGCTCGATGTCGTGACCGCCATTTGCCCTCCGTAGGCAGCGCCGATGGCCGAACAAACGGCAGCGATTTCGTCTTCCGCCTGGAACGTGCATACCCCAAAGTTCTTGAACTTTGCAAGCTCATGCAGGATATCGCTGGCTGGGGTGATGGGATATGTGCCGTAGAACATGTCCTTGCCAGAACGCTTTGCAGCGGTCATCAAGCCCCACGCGAGCGCTTGATTCCCCATGATGTTTCGGTAGGTTCCGGGAGCAAGCTTGGCAGGCTCGATGCGATAGGAATGACCGATCCCTTCGATCGTTTCGCCGAAGGCCCAACCAGATCGGAGTGCCTTCTCGTTCGCTTGAGCAATCACCGACTTGCCATCGCCGAACTTACCGTGGATGAAACGGAGCGTTGCATCCATATTTCGACCATAGAGCCAATACACCAGCCCCATGGCGAAGAAGTTCTTGCAGCGGTCGGCTTCCTTCACCGTCAATCCGAATTCGGCTACGGACTCTTTCGTAAGCCGCGTCATCGGTACTTTGATCAACCGATAATTCTCCATGGCGGGCTCTTCCAATGGATTCGTTTTGAGCTTCGCCAGTTTCAAGTCTTTGTCTTCGAAGCTGTCTTCGTTGACGATCAAAAGCCCACCTTTGATCAAATCCGAGAGATTCGTCACCAAGGCGGCAGGGTTCATAGCGACCAAGGCATCAAGCGAATCGCCAGGCGTATGAACTTCATGCGAGGCGAATTGCACTTGGAATCCAGAAACACCGGCCCGCGTCCCGCGAGGCGCGCGAATTTCCGCGGGGAAGTCAGGAAACGTCGCAACGTCGTTCCCCAACAACGCCGAGGTGTTGGTCAACTGGGTTCCCAACAGCTGCATCCCGTCCCCAGAGTCGCCCACCAACCGGACAGTCACGCCGCTTACAGAATGTACAGGCTTGCTCGAAATAGCTTCGGTAGTCATCAGAGGTCGCAAAAAAATAGGAGCGCATTCGGTCCTGCGCAAAAGGTGTAAGTCCGTTCCCCGAGATAGAACGGGTCAGATGCAGGCCGCTGTTAACTGGCGACCTCAGGCAATCTGTAACGGTAGTATCGATAATTCCGACCTACCAGTTTCACATATTCTGGCAAATCCGATGGAGGTTGAGTACCTCAAAAACAACCCAAAGCGCCTATCCCTCGTAACTATCGCGATCTGGACATCCAAAACCGCGGGAACCCGTCGATCCCCGCTGGACGGTCGCCTTCAATTTCCAGCCAGACCGCTCGGCTAGATCCGGCAGTGCTGCAAAATTCCTTCGGGCTGCGCAAGGTACCCGGTATAGAACTGTCCGAACTGCCCATATCGAGCACTGGCTTGGTCGTACCGCATGGTGTAGACGATTTCCTTGAGAAACTGGGGGTTTCGGGCCCAAAGCGTCACCCCCCACTCCCAATCGTCCAACCCGACCGACGCGGTTACCAGCTGCGTGACTCGACCCGCGAAAGCCATTCCGCTCTGCGCATGCTCGGCCATCATCTCGGTTCGGGCCGAAAAGGGCTCTAAAAACCAGTTGGCCCCGACGTTTCGGGATTTGTTCATCGGATAAAAGCACATGGCTGGCCAGTTGGGAAAATCAGGGGCCAGTCGCTGGGCAAACATCATGGGTAGACGCTTCTCGTACGAAGCCACCTTGGCCAAAAAAGTGGGGGACGCGGGGTCTTCTCCCGTTCGAATCAACTTTTGTGCATACTGCTCTTGATTGGGCAGGTACTCACTGATTTCTGACAGGGAAACAAACGAGTAAACGGGCTCGATCGCCGCCCCCAACCTCGATGCCATGATGCGCTGATGCACCCCATCGACGGTGAATGGATTCGGGTCCATGGCAATGATGGCGAAATCCGCCTTGTGCCCCGATACGATGAACGATTGCAACCGCTCCGGTTTCGTGATATCCCCCGCCTGAACCGCTTGGACAAAATCGGACCGCATGCAAGCGGTCACCGGCCCCAACGACTGGAGAACGGCGCGGTTCCAACGATAAAAATAGTGCCCGCAGTGTAGCCCTTGAACAGGAACGACCGAAGGCTCAGGGAGGTTGGTGGGGGTTGCATGGGGATTCATGATGGAGGGCTTATTGGTTAAAGGGGTTGCGGGCAATCACGCGATGAAAATGGAGTTGGACTTCCCGAGCACATACCCGGCGTACTCCCTCGACCAAACAGCGAGGCTCATTGTCGGCTTGGCCGCGAGCGATAATCTCCTCCAGCTTCGTACCTGGTGGGACTGTAAACGCGGTTTGCTGAATGGTTTGATTCCCGGCATCCAACTCGGGAACAATGAAGTGGCATGTCGCTCCAAATGTGAGCATGCGGGCGGCAAACGCATCGTGGTAAGGTCGAAACCCTCGAAAGCTAGGTAGCAACCCATGGTGCAAATTGATAATCCTCCCCCCGGCAAATTTCCAACAGGTATCGGGAGGAAGCACCCGCATGTAGCGAGCCAAAATCACGTAGTCGGCCTGATAGCGATCGATGATCCGAACCATCTCCAAATCGTCCGCCACGCCATCTTCATTGCCGATGTACTCAAACGGAATCCCAAACTCGCGGGCCAATGACTCACACTTCCTGCGGTTTCCGATCAAGACGACTGGGTTGGCTCGAATCACGCCATCCCGAATGGCTTGCAATACAGCCCGGGGAGACTGCTCCAAAAGCGTAACGCAAATGGCCAAGTTCGGGCGAGCAAGCCGCTCCTCTGGACTCCAAACTCGCACTTCAAGCTTGGTTTTCTCGGCGATTTCTCTCATGGACCGCCGGAGAGGCTCCCATTCCGCACTCCCTATTTGCAGCCGGCACATCATGGCGAAGACCGCAGCTTCGTCGTGATCGTACATCTGGATCTCTGCGATGTTGGCACCTCGCGTGGTGACATCGTGAATGATCGGATCTGCTAACCCGACGTTGTCGGGACCTACGGCTGTAATGACGACTTCCATGGTCCATAGCGTATCGACTGACCCTCCGTTTGAAAACGGGAGCGGCAGGTTGTCCTTGATCTTGCCCCCCTCCCGTCCCACTGCTATTGGCCTCGACGCTCCGTTTTGATATGGAAATCGTATGGACGCAATCGCCTCACCTTCCTCATCGACCGATAGACTGTTTGGCCTGTTCGAAACCAAGCTGCATCTCCTAACGCAAATGCAGTCGATGGCCCTCGAGCAAGACGAATTGGTCGCGCAGCACGACATGTCCGGGCTCATGTCGTTACTATCGCGTAAACAACAGTTGATGGAATCGCTCCAAGCGATCCAAAACGGTCTGGTAGATTACCAACACGACGATCCCGAAAAACGGGTATGGAGCTCTCCCGCTCGCAGGGTGGAGTGCCAGAAAATCGTCAAACGCTGCGATGACCTTGTTCAACAACTGATCCTGCTCGAGAACCGCAGCCTCGACCATATGAACTTGCAACGGGACGCGGTTCAATCGCAATTGCTACAGAACGCCGCCGCGGACCAGATCCAACGCGCCTACGCTTCGACGCTCGACTCCGAGCTCGAGAACACGTCCGAATTTGTCATCGAGGGTTGAACGATGTTCCCATCCTTGTTCGGAAACTCGGCTCTGCAGAGCTTGGAAAAGACAGTGGAGTTCGCCGACCGGCGCCACGCGATCTTGGCCAGCAACATCGCAAACATGGATACGCCGGGCTACAAAACCCGAGACCTGTCCGTGGATGACTTCCAAGAAAGTCTCAAAACGCTCCATGTGAGCAAAAAGCGGATCGCTGAACAATCTCCCGGCCTTCGTCTCAGCGTCTTGGAAACCCCCGAAGAGGACCCCTCCCTCGCCTTGGAACACGATCAAGCGGTCCAAAACGTGTACGATTCGATGCGACAAGTCGTTTACCATGACGGCAGCGACGATAGCCTCGAATTGCAAGTTGCACAGATGTCGAAAAACCAGTCGATGCACAATATCGCCATCGCCCTAATGCGATCCCAATTCCAGAACCTTAAAATGGCGATCTCGGAAAGCGTGAACGTCTAACCCCTTCTTGAATCCCCCCGCACAATCGTCAGATCCGCTAACTCTTCGCCGATTTGCGTAGAGATCATCGCTGTTTTATTTGGGTTCCGGTAGCGTCCGACTACTCTGGAACCTATGAAAACCGCTCCTACTCTCCTCCTCGCTGGAATCGTGTCGATCGCCTCGGTGGCTCTTTGGACCCCAAACGCCGCGGCAGGCCAACCTGTTGCCCCCATTCACAGGAGCAAGTCGCCTGCGGTGGCTGCTACCGAGTTCGCACAGCGGACCAAGCCTACGTCAGTGGACTGGACAACTCTCCCATCGACGTACTCGCACGATGAAAACGGTACGAGACTGGATCAATACTCCCAAGGAGTCCAGCCAGTCGTTGCCCTGAGCCCCGACTACGTTCGGAGCGGATTCCGACACACGCGTAGCACTCTGCAAGCTGGATTCAGCAACGATAACTACCATGTCGTCGAACAATGGGGAGGTGATGTACGGCCTTATGGGGAGTGGCGTTATCCGAATCGCCCCTTCGCTGTTCCCTATGGCATGTGGGGGCCACAACTCCCGCAAGTCGTCGGCGGAATGCCCTGGGGAGGTTTCGTCCCACCTGCTGGTTATCCATCACCTAATCAACCCGGCTCTCCTTTCGGCGGTGGCGTAGGTGGCGGATTCGGCGTTGGACCTTGGAACGCACTGGGGCCAACGCAAGACGACTACTATCCACAAGCGCCCATCATGCAGGCGCCGCCAACTCCCCACTACGCCCCACTAGGAATCGGTCTCCCCTAGTCCCCCCATCCTTAGCACCGCTGCGCCGTGGCGCGCAACTTCCTCCTGAATCAAAACGAAGATGCCTCTCGCCAAGGCGCAACGATCGCAAAGGGAAGACAGGGAAGGAAAATGATGGATGATGGAGCGTGTTGGTCTCCGAAAAGAGATGCAATCGATCAACAAATCGAACTTCCATCCATATCGATCACCTTCCTCTCCCCCGCCCCCCCATCCTTGGCGCCGCTGCGCCGTGGCGCGCAACTTCCTCCTGAATCAAGACGAAGAAGCCTCTCGCCAAGGCGCAACGATCGCAAAGAGATTACAGGGAAGGAAAATGATGGATGATGGAGCATGTTGGTCTCCGAAAAGAGATGCAATCGATCAACAAATCGAACTTCCATCCATATCGATCACCATCCTCTCCCCCGCCCCCCATTCTTGGCGCCGCTGCGCCGTGGCGCGCAACTTCCTCCTGAATCAAGACGAAGATGCCTCTCGCCAAGGCGCAACGATCGCAAAGGGAAGACAGGGAAGGAAAATGATGGATGATGGAGCATGTTGGTCTCCGAAAAGAGATGCGATCGATCAACAAATCGAACTTTCATCCATTCGATCACCTTCCTCTCCCCCGCCCCCCCATCCTTGGCGCCGCTGCGCCGTGGCGCGCAACTTCCTCCTGAATCAAGACGAAGAAGCCTCTCGCCAAGGCGCAACGATCGCAAAGAGATTACAGGGAAGGAAAATGATGGATGATGGAGCATGTTGGTCTCCGAAAAGAGATGCGATCGATCAACAAATCGAACTTCCATCCATATCGATCACCTTCCTCTCCCCCGCCCCCCATCCTTAGCGCCGCTGCGCCGTGGCGCGCAACTTCCTCCTGAATCAAAACGAAGATGCCTCTCGCCAAGGCGCAACGATCGCAACGGGAAGACAGGGAAGGAAAATGTCTATTGGTCGTCCACACCGACTTTTATTGCGTCGGCGACGACTTGAAAGAAGCGGGCCCAGTACGTGTTGTCCGTCGATTGAAATCGCTTCCTCGCTTGCACGATGACAAGTTGCTGATCCGGGTCGATGACCAGAATGCAGCCCGAAAAGGATCCGTGCCCAAATGCATTTTCGCTAAACAACAGCGCCCCGTGTTCTTTCGTATTCGGGTCCGCGTCCACCCGACGATGTCGAATACGGTGCAACCCCAACCCATGGTCTCCTGCGACTGTCTCCTCGTTGGATGGCCTCGGAAGCATCTCGACAAACGTTTCGGAGCCTATGAATTGACGATCGCCATAACTCCCTTTATTCGCAAGCCACTGACCGAGGATGGCTAATTCCATGGCCGTGAACTCGCCATCGGAACTGGCATTTCCCATGATCACGTCCTGCAATCCCAAAGGTGCAAAGAGGTGTTCATGGTAAATTCTCGCAGCGCATTTCCCTGTCTTGATTTCCATCGCCTTGGCTGCCAGTTCAAAACCGAGTCCGCAATATTCATGCTTCTTACCCGGCTCGTTTGTATCGATACCGTTGAGCACTATGTTTTCCAGATAGGGATTGAACATCCCACCCCATTCACCATGCCCACTCAACCCACTGGTGTGGCTAAGAAGCTGGCGGAATGTTGGAACGTAGGGTGCGTTAGCAGGATAGTCGGAAAAGACTCGATCCAGGGTCCAATCGAGCTCGATCAAGTCTTGATCGACGAACTGGCTGAACAGGATCGATGTGACCGTCTTCGTAATCGATGCGACCCAGCATCGATAATCCAGGTCGATGGGTCGACCGTAAGGATCTGTTCCAAAGGATGCGTGAGTGACGATAACTCCATTCTTAGCGACCAAAGTTACAAACGGTTCCTTCGTCGCATTCGCCCATTCATCGCAAAACGAGTCGATGGTTCGCTTCGCATGTTCGGGTACCCCCGCCTCGTCGCAAGATCCAGAGCGAATCACGGGCGCCGATACCGATCGCCGGCGAGGCGGGCTCAACCCGGGGCGTGGCAGTTCGACTCCTATCCTCTTGAGCTTTAGATCCAAGTGGCGTTGCGAGTGGACGGACAAGGTCCACTCGTGGAACTGCTTGGGGCGTCCAAGCTCCGGAGTCTCGGCGATCCCGGCTACCAAGATTGCTCCTTGCTCTCGATCCATGAGCGATTTCACCAAGAAGTCCTTCGAGCTCCGGTCGAATTCTGCTTGATGTTCATGCCAAGATTTCGGTGCTTGAGGACCTGGAAAATGAGGTAGTTGAACCGTCAAATCGGGCACAAACGTCTTGGAGCTATCGATGTTATTCGGAATCGCAAAAAACGTGAAACCACGCCGCATGGGCGTTTGGTTCGGAGCCGTCCCCTCTACCAACGCCAGCCAGCGTCCCCCCTGATCGGGAACCTTTGCCTCTTCAAGGTCCTGACCAAACCATCGAACGACGAAGCCCGGTGAAAAACCAAATTGGCTAGCCCCTTCGGCATCTCGCCAAACCAATTTGGGAGGGAGAGCAAGTGGAAAGATCCATCCCCCTTGTCGGGCGGGAAAAAGCTCTAAAGATTGAAACTCTCTGCGTTCTGCACGTTTGGACTCGATCGAACGCGATGGTTCCTGCGACCGAACAACAGGCTGCACCGAAACCACCAAGGCGAGCACGAATGCGAGCGAACAGCGGATCGAAGGCTTCTTCGCGCGAGGGGTGCACACACCTAACTGCCATGCGCACTTTGAATTCCCAAGTTCTTGAAGTCCAACATTCAGTCCCATTGTATACCTACGTGAATCGGGCCGGAGGCCGGAGGGGGCGGGGTAGGAGGCTGATGGCGTTTTCCACCCAGTTTGCCTTGTGTTACCAATTTGGTCGGCAAGGAATTGAAGAAGTAAGCGTCATCGTTGTTCTTGCCAGGAAAACTCCACTTCGCCCATGAAGAGGCTGACCTGCGAGTGATGATCAATTCGTCTTTGGCACGTGTCAATGCAACGTACAACACTCGTCTCTCCTCTTCGACTTCCTCCGGATCATTCATCGATCGGACACTCGGATAGGAACCGGGAGAGACATCGACAACATAGCACACGGGCGATTCCGCCCCTTTCGCGGAGTGGATAGTGATCAAAGTAACTCGGTCGGTGGAGTCGATTCCCTCTACCTCGGATGTGTACACCGGATCGAGCATGTAGTCTTCGATAAAACTCAATATCGATGCGTGTCTTTCAGCAAGCTTCTCCACGAGCAAGAAATCTCGTTTTCGCTTGTCCCAATCTTGATTCTTGTATTTTTCTTCGAGCGAGGGTTCAAGGGATTCCACCGCCTTGGCAAAGGCTTGACTGGCCTGCAATTTGACTTGGTCCACCCTTGTGATCGCATCGAAGATCGCAGGCCCCAACTTCGTCTCGCGTCGGAGGGTTGCAACACACTCCTCGATGCGCGTCTGGCCGGCGATGGCAGTCACGCAGCGGCTTGCGGTTCGCTCGCCGATACCTGGCCACAACGTCAAGAACCTTGCCCACGCTAAATCATCCGTTGGATTTGCTACCAACCGCAGTAGTGAGAGCACATCTCGAATGTGCGCGGACTCCAACAACTTCAAACCACCAATGAACGTGTACGGAATGTTGCGAGCCAAGAAGCTGGTTTCCAATGTTCTTCCCGCGAAGCCCGTTCGAACGAGGATCATATGGTCCCGCCATTCTGCGCCCGAATCATGGCGTTTGATCAAGTCCTCCGAAATCCAGGTTGCTTCTTCCCATTCATTTTCAAATCGCATCAACGCAGGTTTGTTTCCATCACCTCGCATGGAACGCAGGTTTTTTTCATACCCGAGAGAGCTTTGTGCGAGCAACCAATTCGAAATATCCAGGATCGGTTGGGTGGATCTGTAATTCTCTTCCAGCTTCAACAGAATCGAATTCGGTACGCGATCGGTGAAACTGTGTACGTTTTGGAAATCCGCTCCCCGAAAGCCATAAATCGACTGAGCGTCGTCACCAACGCAAAACAGAATCGACTGATGGCTTAAAGGCTCCAGCAAAGACCATTGCAATGGATTGGTATCTTGCATTTCGTCGACCAACACAAACTCGAAATGCTTCGAAAGCCAATCCCTTGTTTCCGGAGAATTGACCAATCTTTGTGCGACCACATCGAGAATATCGTCGTAATCGAGATACCGTCGTTCACGTTTCTTCGATTCATACGATTTCATCACCTCAGCAATGACCTGCTTTTGCGAATCAAGCTCCGGGGCAACTTTTTGCAAGGTCGCTCCGAGTGATTGCCTGGTATTGCGTGCGTACGAGTAGAAGTCGAGGATCTCTTTGGACTTTGGAATGTCTTTGTCTTTGATGTTGCCGCGTGCCAATTTGAACATCTGCATCTGGTCTTCGCGATCGATGACCGAAAAGCCTTGGCAGCCAAAGGCTTCCGGCGCCATTCGTATGACATTCATGCACCAACTATGGAACGTCGAGGCCTGCAGTCCCTTTGCGGCGTCGCCGAGATGCGATCGGACCCGGTGGACCACTTCCGATGCGGACCTGCGGGTGAAGGTCAATATTTGGATGCGTTGGGGAGGAATACCCTTGGAAATCAAATACGCCGCCCGCGCCACAATCGTTTTGGTTTTCCCACACCCCGCCCCTGCAATCACCATCGCATGCTGCGAGGGAAGCGTCGCGGCTGCACGCTGGGACTCATTCAATTCCAGGAGCAAATCGTCGATCGTCATGGCTGCTTTGAAGGTGTGAACTAGGTCGATTCGATGGCGCGTAACAAGCTTTGGCGCAAGGTGTACAGCCGAGTCGGTTCGGTGATCTTACCCCCTCCCAACTCCGTCACATAGAACACATCGACGACTTGATCGAGATGCGTACTGACCTTGGCCACCTGCAAATCCAGGTTGAGCTCGTACAGCGTCTTGGAAATATCGTAGAGCAAACCTGTTCGATCGTATGCAAACACGTTGATAATCGTATGGCGATCGGAGGTTCCATTGTCGAAACGAATCTGAGTTGGCTGCAAACGGGAAGACGCCGCATCGGTGTCCGCCTGGGCCTTCCAAACGCGACGAAACACAGGGGGCTTTGTATTCGCAGGATCCACTGCCTGAGTGATGTGCCGGCAAACTTGCTCGATACGGGGGAGGGGAGGTGGTCCATCAAAATCGAGATCTTCGACCAAGAATCGGTCCCAAGCGATCATCCCAGGCTGTGTGTGAATTTCGGCAGACAAAATACTGAGCCCTTGGCTCGCCATCGCACCTGCGATGCGATGGAACAATCCGATGGGCTCTTCCTGCCGCACCGCGATTACATACTCGGTTGCGTCCCGTTCGGGCAAAAATGCGCCCCACGCTTGCGCGGGGTGCTCCGAGGTCAACTGTCGAAGCCGGCGCAGTTCTTCGATCAATTGCTTCGGTTTCAAATTGAGGAGATAGCCAGCAGGAACGTGCTCGATCTGTTCGGTCCACCATGGATCCGACTGCTCACCGGAAGTTCGCAATTGAGCCACCTCCCTCCGCATGCCGGTTACCAAATTCAGAAAACGTTGATCGGAGCTTTCACTACCGAACTGCGCTTCGGTCGCGTCATACAACTGCAGGATGAGGTTCAACTTCCAATCGTTTAAAGCCCCCGGTCCGACCGCGGCCAAATCCGCGCAGGAGAGAACAAGCAAATGCTGCAATCGCTCCATCGATCCTACTTGCTTGGCAAACTGTACCGCAGGTGCCTTCTGCGATAGATCAAATCGAAACGCGGTGTGCGTCATCAGCAAATGTTGATGCACCAAAAAGACCAACAGGTCTCGATCGGCATCGGAAAGCTTCAATAGCGAAGCCGTTTCGTCCGCTATCACGCGTCCGACCTCGCTATGATCCTCGACGAAGCCTTTACCTAAATCGTGGAGAAGCAGTGCTAGGTGGAGTATCCGTTTGTTCTGAAGACCTCGGTAGACGCGGCCCAAGACACTATCTTCGCGTCCAAATTCGCAAGCCGCTTCCACGGACCGGATGCAGTGTGCATCGACTGTGTATTTATGATATTCGTTGAACTGCAGTAAACATCGAGCATGGCTCATAGCAGGGATGATCTGTTCGAGCACCCGCAATTCATGCAATCGCCGCAGCGCATCCCCCAACCGACGCGGTTCTTTGATCAACTCCAGGAATCGATTGATCGCTTCCATCGAGGCCGACTTTTCCTGCCGGCGAAGCATCGTTTCGCGAATCGCCCGCCAAGTGCGGTGATCGATCCTGCGATTGTAAAGGTTTGAAAACTGCATCAGTTCCAGAACGCGCGCGGGATCCGACTTGATTCGTTCCAAACCTGAACGTGTTGCCCAAATCTCCTTGAATCCCATCCGCATTCCCTTGCCGATCGGCCAGCCGAGAAACTTGGCAATGGTCGCTACCATACTGATTCGAGACCGCGTGACCCCTACGAAATTCGCAGAACTGTATCGAACTTCGCTAGTGATCTCAAAAAAGTTTTGCATGAACTCCTCGACAGGAAGAACCCCATCGGAGCCCTGCATTCCCGACCACTTCGCCAACTCCATCTGCTTAGGACGATCCAGCGAATCCAAGGATCGTCCGGCCATAAAGTGAAGTTGGTTGCGCAGTCGGAGTAGGTACTGATAACCATTCTGAATGGTGTTGTAGTCTTCTTTAGCAATGATCCCCATACCCGCCAATTGGGCTGGGTCTCGTTCACCGTAGCAAACGAAGCCGATCCACCGGACGATCTGGACATCGCGCAAGCAACCCCGCGAACGCTTTACGTTTGGGTGAAGGAGGTAAATCGTTTCACCAAACTTCTTCCGTTCAGCAAGCCGCTCGTTTTCGATCATGGTTGCCAAGCGGCTATTTCGCCACTTGCACCCGATCAACATCGCGTGTTGGAATTGATCAAACAGCGTCTGACTCCCCTCGACCCATCGCATTTCAGCAAAGGAGGTGAGCGCGGTCGCGTCGATCCAAGCCAACGATTTCGCTTGAGAAGGAGTTCGGACCGCAAGCGATAGCTGCAATCCTGCATCGACGATCATCTGACCAATCGCCCGGGCCAATGGAGCAATAGCTGCCTCGCTCCCTCGGTAAAGGAGCATCAAGTCGATATCGGAGTAAGGGGCTAGATCCCGACGACCATATCCGGCCAATGCGACAAATACAAATTTGCCCGGATCGGGCGGGCTTGAAAGCTCGGAAAGGGCAGCACGAATCAGGCGACGAACGACTTCGTCGACATCATCCGTCCATGCCGAACAAACTTGAAATCCACTTCCGCCAGATTGATGAAGACCTTTAGCCTTTTCGCGCGCTTCGGAAAGAAACGCGCGGGCCGCAACAACTTGTGGATGGAGAGAGGACAATTGAAAACACGGCATAGCCGTGCCAACTGGAACAAACTTGTCTCGAAAATTGCAGACGGAAAGGTCTTACGAAAAGATCTTGCTGGCTTGTCTTACAGCGCGTCTTCGCCGTTTTCGCCTGTTCGAATTCGGACTGCCGTCTGAAGTTCCGATACGAAAATCTTTCCGTCACCGATTTGCCCGGTCTGAGCCGTCTTGACGATGGTGTCGATTACGGTTTGAAGATTCGCGTCAGAACAGACGACTTCAATCTTCACCTTGGGGACGAAATCGACCGCGTACTCAGTTCCGCGATAGATTTCCGTGTGTCCTTTTTGGCGCCCGTAGCCTCGCACTTCACTGACGGTCATTCCATGGATGCCTTGTTCGGTTAGTGCATTCTTGACGTCTTCCAATTTGAAGTGTCGAACAACGGCCTCAATCTTTTTCATTCCAAATCTCCAGGAACCTTAGCAGTCAACGAACTGCGGGACCGCCTGTGCATTACCTAGCACATCCCACGCACTTAGTGTAGCAGCGCCGATTCCATTACAACAAGAGATCGCTCTCTTTGTTCCATGTTTTTAAAGAAGTTGGCGGACCTAATCGAATGCAAGGGGCAAAAGGGACTTCAAACGTTTCACCACATCTGCTTGGGGAAACAATATAAACGGGACTTCTCTCGAACGTCGAATCCTTTGCGTTCGCCTCGCCTCCATCAAATCGTTTGATACTAGCCTGAGCTTTTGGGCCTCAGATTCGACCGCCGCCCGGATCCGCACCCGTAGCTCTACCATTTCGCGATGCCACGCTAGTTTGCTGCCGACAATCCCGCCGCGCCTTTTCAACAAGGCTTGGTGTTTCCGTAGCAAATCGGCCTGTTGGAGATCGGTCGAATCGAGAAAGGACTCCGGGGCCGAACGCATTCGGTGAAGAATCCTCCGATGATCCGACCATTGCGATTCGGTACGGCCTGCACTGCAAATGCACGTATCCATCGGATCGGCAGACTCGGTCCGAGGGGCGTGATCGGCCAAGGGTGGAGGCTCGTTGATCCGAATCGGCAGATGAATCGATGCGGATGCGACCATCATGGGCAACCGCTCCACTCCCCAAACGCGATTCGCTATCTCGTCCGTCAGCTCGTCATAAATCCCTCCGCCAATGCCATGCAAAAACAGATCGGCCACGACGTACCGGAGGAACAATGTGGTCATCAATGCTCTTGGTCGGATACAAACCCCAGTATCCACCATCGCGCGCCACTGCTCCGGCCAAACCGACTCGCCGAGATCCACGCGTGCCGACCAATCTGCATGGTCGTTGGGTTCGTTGGCTAACACCGCCATGGAACTGCTATGTCGGATCCAGAGCTTCGATCGGGAAATAGGGTGGGACTTGTGATAGACCCAAAAGGGGAGCTCGATCCACTCCCCGTTCCGTTGCAAAGCAGGTACTGGCTGCACCGGATTGCGAATCGCGCGCGCTGCGCGGTATCCCTGGCGTGACTCGTTGTAGTGTTCGAGCAACCTGGTTTCAGGCATCGCTAGGCGGCGAAAGAACTCGCCGAACGCCTCGGTCCCGCACAATCTGCTCATGGGTAGCTCTGCATTGCGGATCCCATAGGCTTTCTCGACAGCTTGCCGGAACCCCGAAAAGGCCTCCCCAAGATGCGCCGACGTCTCCAAGGATTCCATCCACCGCTCTCGCAAATCGCCAATCAAGGGCTGCACGCCGATCGAACGGCAGTCTTCGAGCAGTTCGTCGATCCAACGTTCCCAATCCCCCCTGCGACTCGCCTGGTAGAAGGTTAGCTCCCAAGGCAAATCAGGATCACCAGTCCCTCGTATCGGGATCGGTCGCATCCGATGTTGCAGTCGACCTGAATCCCAGCAAGTCGTCCTCAGCGAAGCAGGCTTGGCCAAATCGTGGTCGATGGTGACATGCAGTGGCAACATGGCCTCGTGCCCCCTCCCCGTTCGACAAGCCATCGCATGAAGCAGAAAGTTCTTGAACCAAACGCCGGGATGAAAGAGTTCCGGTTGATGGCCACCCAGCAACCAAAGCGAGTCGGCCTCGATCCGATTGCCATCGACGAAATCAGCAGTCCGCTCGTCCATCGAAAGCAATCGAATCGCCTCGGATCTCGCTAGGTGCGAAAGATTCGATAGCCATGCGGGGAATTGCCTGCGGCGGGAACGTGCGACTCCCACCAACTCACGTACTTGAAGAGACGGCCAAATGAGGCTCGTATTATCCTCGCGAGGAACCTCGAATCGAATGGGCCTTGAGCCCATCGCATTTTCAACGAGCGTTTGTTCTAACACTCGCCGCAACAATTGATGGGTGGAGACGGCAACGAATATCCCTTCGCTTCCATGGATCGTATGCTCTCCTCGATGACTTGATTGTAGTAAGCGAGTCGCACAGCACCATCATCCAACGAGCCACCAAAGGATCGCGTCTCGTCGAGATAAATCAGTGGGACCGGAACCTCGAGTATGGACAGCCCGACCATGGCAGCCTGCGTCCACAGTTCCAGAGGCATCGCATATCCATCGACCGTGATATCAAGTTGCTTCAACGCATCGACCCGATATGCCTTGAAACCGCAGAATGTGTCGGTGAGATTCCAATGAAATAGATCGTTGATCGTGCGGGTTATCTGTTTGTTGATGAAGAGCCGCTGCGCTGGCGGAACGCTGTCTCCGTCGTACTGCTTGAGATATCGAGAACCGGAAACAATGTCGGCGCTTTTGCAAGCCGATACGAAGCGAGGAATCCGCATAGGCTGATGCTGACCATCGCAATCCAAAGTCACCAACACTTCGTAGCCCTCGTCGATGGCGTATTGGAAGGCGGTCCGCAACGCCGCTCCGTAGCCCCGGTTTTTCTCGTGGTGGATTACCGTAATATCGGTGCGTTTATCGAGGATCTCGCGCGTGCCATCTGAAGAACCATCGTTTACGGCCAAGACGTTCGGTGCGTACTTGATCACTTCGTCGAGGACCCCGTCCACATAACCGACTTCATTGTAGACCGGTAACGCTGCTAACCATTCGCCAGTCATTTCGGATTATCCATTCGCCAGAGCTGAACCTACCAACAGAAACCGAGGATTACGCTACCGTCGTCGCTGTTGGGCATCACGGCATTGTAGATGGCCACCAAGCGGGGTCAACTTTTCCAGACCGGCCCCCCCGGTGCGCCAGCAGGCCTGCGTAACACGGACGACCACTACAGATGGCATAAACAGCACATCTTCCCCCTAAAAGTCTTCGCAAACCGGAAAAACACTGCAGTTTTCCAGCTCAAGAAGTGGGGTGGGGTAAAGTCTTCTGGGCTGAAAAAGCTTGCGGATTGCTCCACTTACTCTAGTTTGCTCATCAGGTACAAGTCATGGCACGCGAAGAAAAGGCTGGTTCTCACATCGTCACTGTCGACCGTCGCTCCAAAGATCGCCGAACCGGCACTGCAGACGAACAGCAACTCAAAGCCATCATTGCCCAAGAAAAGAAGAAGACCAAGGTCCAGCGACGACGCCAGATCGACCCGACGACCTGTGAACGGGACTACTCCAATGACGAAGTCGAGTTTATGAAGGCTTTGGAGCAGTACAAACGGACCAGCGGCCGTATGTTCCCCACTTGCAGCGAAATCCTCGAAGTGATCCGTGCACTCGGCTACGCCAAGTCGACAGCCACGCCCTGCGAGACGGCTTCGCAAACCGAAGAACCGATCGCGGTTTGATCCAAGCCGACCTTGGGCACGAATTTGCGACCTCCTACGCTACGAGACTTAAAAGGCTGGCAGCCAGCCCAATAAGGCCTCCAAACACGCCTCCCCAAACGACCAACCATCCGAGATGCTGTCGGATCATGTCTTGCACAATCTGTTTCACCATGGCTGGCGTAAGCTCGTCCAGCCTCTTTGAAACGATTTGATGCACCTTGTCGAGAATATCGTCGGTCAGGTCGCGCGCCTTCACCGACTTCTGCAAGGCTTCATGAAGCTTGGGAGAAACGATGAGCTTTCGCAGCTCCTCCTCCATGTTCGCCTGAAACGGTGCCCGCATTCCTTCCAATGCTTTGGGCCCGCCGAACATGGCTAGCATCCCGCCAAGTGGAGATTTCATCACCGCATCTTGCAATTTTGCAAACATCGCGTCGTAATCGATCACGTCGAGGATGGGATTCGGATCCAGCTCCCAATCCATGCTCTTTTGTTGCGACTGAAAGAACTGAGATACGTTTTCCCGATTGAAGAATTGCTGCATGACCATCGTCCGAATCCCCGATTTGAATTCCTCAAACCGGTTGGGGATCACGCCAGAACCATAGAGTCCCGGCACCTTTTCGAACAGCATATAGATCGCGATCCAATTGGTGATCGCACCCGAAGTAGCATACAGTCCGATATCGCGAATCGGACCGGCCAGGGGATTCTCCGACGGGATGAGGAATCCACCGACCGCTAAGCCGACGGAAACAAGATTGGTGAGAAGACTCTTATTGATCTCCATGCTTTATGCGTCTTGCCATTGAGTGGAGGTGGGCCAATTCAGGTCATTGTTCTCGGGGCGCCCTTCGATGTAATACCAATTGTGAATCGGTTTGAGTATCTCTTTGACTTTTCCAATCAACTCCCAATCGACCGACTCCCCCATCCATCGCACGAGTTGCTTGATCTCTTCGCTTCGTGCGCTCCCGACCAAGCAACTGGCAAAGGCGGGGTTCTGAATCGAGTACTGGAGAGCAAGCTTCTCGATGGATGTCCCATGATCTTGGCAATACTGCGCCGCTTGAGCCGCCACATTCCTAACCTCCGGCGTTGCTTTATGCCAAGGCGGCAGGGGCATATGGGTCAAGAGCCGGGCTGAAAAGGGAGCCGCATTGATCAAACCGACGCCATGCTTTTCTGCCAAAGGAATCAATCGAGTCGCCATGTCGTTTTGGAGCGTGTAGTGATTGTATGTGATCACGCAATCGACCAACCCGGTGGGAATGACCCTCTCAAAATTGCGCATCGGATAACCGCTCACCCCAACACACCTCACTTTGCCTTTGGCCCGCTGCAGCGCGAGCGCGGGCAATGTTTCCTCAATCACTTGGGTGACATCCCCGTACTCGATGTCGTGGCAGAAGACGATGTCCAAATAGTCTAAACGCATCCGCTCCAACGACACATCGACGCTTTCTGCGACCCGTTTCGCGGAAAAGTCAAAGTGATGCGGGGCGTATCGTCCAAGCTTCGTGCTGACGACCAGCGACTCACGAGGATACTCGTGCAGGATTTGCCCAAGCAATATTTCACTCATCCCGCGACCGTAATAGGCCGCGGTGTCTATGAAACTGAGACCAAGCTCGATCGCGGTTCGGACAGCATCCAACGATGCTGACCAATCTCGCTGACCAAACTCGGCACCGATCGAGGACGCTCCAAATCCAAGGATAGGTAGATGGTATTCGGTCTGACCTAGTTTACGCGTTTGCATCAGCCTGAGTTCCCGTCGAACGTGAATAGAAAGATTAGAGATTGGCTTTGATTTCTTTCAGACGCTTGGCGTCTTCCGATTTCTTGTAGTACTCATCTAGGGGATAGCAACCGGAGGGAAGGCCATTGCGAGGCGCTGTGGTGCAATCGGAGAATGTCCGACACACCAACTTTCGCTCACTGGTTCCCCGCTCGACCGCATCCACGATTTGCTTGGGATAGGATAGCACCATCCGACCCATTCCTATGAAGTCGACGTTACCCTGGGCTACCTGATGCTGCGCGACGTTGGGGAGAAACTCCTGCAAGTAGGAATAGCCCGAACCAACTATGAGCAACTGCGGGTGCGCTTTCTTTAATTCGGCAGTAGCCTGCAAATGCTTTGCTACCGAGATCAAGGGGTCTTCGTGAGGCTGATAACCATCCGAGGGGGGGTACGCAGCAGGACGCAACAGGTGAGGCGTGTAATAAGGGCTCCCGGCCGAGAGATTGATCATCGAAACGCCAAGCACCTGCAAGTCTCCCAGCAAACGATGTGTCTCGGTCAAGTCCATTTCGAGAGGTCGATCCGGATTCAATCCGAAACCATACGCATAGGGGAGCAAATGCTCGTGGGGCATGGGCATGCCCTGCCCCTGCTTGCCCGGCTCTGCGGTCTCTGGATTGGGTTGAAAGGGAACGGTGTCGTAGGCGCTCAGCCGGACGCCTATTCCCAACCCAGGTGCAGCAGATTGTACGGCGCGAACGATGGAAAACAACAATCGCGTTCTTCCTTCGTAGTCCCCACCAAATCGTCCTGGTCTCGATCGAGCGCTGAGAAACTCGTGCAGGAGGTAGCCATGACAAGACTTGATATCGACGAAGTCCGCTCCCGCATGTTTCGCCAATCTCGCCGCCTCGGCATAGTTTCCGATCAACTCCTCTAACTGCTCATCGGTCCAAACCATTTCATCGCTGGTAACGCTGAACTTGGGATCGAGCAGTGGATGGCGAAAGGCGACGCGTGGCTCCCATTTCTTTTTGTCATTGGGGCGGCAGAATCGACCGGAGTGAGTGAGCTGGAAACCAATGATCAAATCATCCGTTCGCCCGTGGTGGGCTTGATGCGACTGAATCAACCTTTCGCGCAGCGCACTGATCGCCCCCGCGTTTTCTTCCGAAAGAATCAATTGATTCGGGTTGGCGCGACCGTCAGGGCGAACCGCCATCGCTTCCCCTCCCCAAATGAGCTTGGCACCGCTTTCACCAAATCGCTCCCAGCGCCGGAGCATCGGGGGAGTGACGCCTCCCGAGGTGGTCCCGTCCCATCCTTCCATCGGCTGGATCGCAATCCGATTGCCGATCGTTCTTCCGTTCCAAGCGACCGGTTTCTGGAGGGGGGATTGCGAGGAGGGTGCCAATGCCTCGTCGATTCCGATGGCGATTCCCAATGACTGAGTATGGGCTCGAAAGCCGGCGACCCCGTCGAGCGATGTGAGTTTGGTCAGTTTGGTGAGCGTCATAAGGGGATGGACTTATGCGGAGAAAAGAAAGAGGGAAAGATAACGTATTTGCCAGCGATTCGAGAGCTCTCTTGACACAAGAGCCCGATTTTGAGATCCCTCTGCAGGTTCGGTAAGAGGCAATCCGTTCATCGATCGGGCCGATCCTTGTCAAAGCGGCATAAACTTATGAAAAACTCTACGCTCTGGATTGTACTATTGTCTGCAGCCACTGTTGGATGCTCGACGATGAAACAATCCGACACATCGCGGACTGGGCTGGAGCAGCTCCTGATTAGCAACGCAGTCGACCGATCCCTCGACAAAGTAGATTTCCGACCGATCGCCGGGGCGAAAGTGCACCTCAAAACAGAGCTGCTGGACTGCGTCGACAAGAACTACATCATCCTGGCTACCAAATCGCGATTACTCGCGTCGCAGTGCACATTAGCAGACAAAGCAGAGGATGCGGACGTCGTGGTCGAAGTGGCATCGGGAGGTGTCGGAACCGATCGGACCGAAACGGTCGTTGGGACCCCCGAAATCCCCCTCGGTGTGATGGGGAGGATTCCTAAAATCAACTTCTATGAACGGAACAAAGCGATGGGGACGGCGAAACTCTCTGTGCTGGCGACCGACATGAAGACCAAACAGCCGGTCATCAACACAGGATTCGCCTTGGCACGGAGCGATCACCAACATTGGTCCATGCTCGGTGCAGGCCCTGTTTTATCCGGGAGCGTCGCCGAACAGATCAAGGCCAACACCCATCAAGCGGACGGGTTGATGATTCCCACCCCTCCGCCCACGGCGAGAACAGCACAACGTTAGATCGCTCGCCGACTACTCGTTCATGACTTCGGCTTCGCGAGACTTGGCCAGCTCGCCGACGGAGTTCTCGTATTTCTTCGTAAGCTCTTGAATGTCTTCCTTGGCCTTGTCTCGATCATCTTCGCTGATCAACTTATCTTTTTCCTCGGTCTCCACCGCCTTGTTCGCATCACGTCGAACGTTGCGAATCGAGACTTTGGACTCTTCCGATAGATCCTTGATCCGCGCGACGAGCTTCTTGCGCACGTCGGTGCTGAGAGGTGGAATGTTGATTCGGATGATTCGGCCGTCGTTTTGCGGATTGAGGCCAAGTTCGCTCGCGACGATCGCCTTTTCGATGTCTTTGATCGTGCTCGGATCAAAGGGGCGTATCACCAACTGCTGAGGCTCCGGAGCCCCCACGCTCGCCAACTGTTTGAGAGGGGTCGCAGACCCATACACTGTGACTTTGACCGAGTCGAGCAAACCTGGGGTAGCTCGACCGGTGCGGATCCCAGCCAAGTTGTTTTTGAGAACACCGAGCGCTTTCTCCATGCGTTCTTCGGCGTCCAACATGATGTCTTCAACACTCATTTCGATAACTCCAGTTTCGATTGGGGATGACAGATTCAGGTAGTGAAATCAAGTTGCGTTGACCAAGATGCGTTCGCCGCTCGCACTGCGGGGGCTGATACGCGTCCCGACCTTTTGCCCGCTGACGGCCTTCACAATGTTTCCATCTTTCTTGAAGTTGAAAACAAGGATCGGAAGTTTATGGGTTCGGCATTGCGCGATGGCGGTCGAATCCATGACTTTCAAGTTCTTTTCGATGACGACATCGTAATCCAATTCGCGGTAGAGGATCGCGTGGGGATTCTTTTCTGGATCATCGCTGTAAACGCCATCGACCCGCGTCGCCTTGAGCACAATGTCGGCATCGAGCTCGAGCCCACGGTTGGCAGCGCAAGTATCGGTTGTGACGAAAGGAGCTCCGGTGCCAGCAGCCAAGATGACAATGCGCCCTTTCTCCAAATGACGAATCGCGCGTCGGCGAATGAAGGGTTCCGCTACGCCATCCATTTTGATGGCGGACATAACACGCGTCGCGCAGCCAATATTCTCCAACGCATCTTGCATGGCAAGTGCATTGATGACGGTGGCGAGCATCCCCATGTAGTGGGCGGTCGCCTCTTGGATCATCTCTCCGCTGGTCCCTTTGAATTGCGCGCCGCGGAGGATGTTTCCTCCACCCACCACAACTGCGATTTGACAGCCGAGCGCATGGGCCGCTTTGATCTGCTTGGCGATGGCCGTTACTTCGTCCATGCTGATTCCTCGCTCGCCGGAATGAGCAAGGCTTTCGCCGCTGAGTTTGAGGATCACGCGGCGGTAGGTTGGAGGATTTTTCTCAGGGGTTTCGGATTGCATGGTCACCAAACTAAAGTTCGAAAACAATTTCGCAAACGCGTATGATAACTAGAATTTGCTGTTCTAACGAGCCGGGCTCCCGTCGCCCCAACTTTGTTTAGAATGTCCGCCGGCGGAGCCGATGCGCCTCTCTCTCGGCTGCTTTCTCGTCCATCACCATAGCGAAATCCATCAAATCAATGCCAATCCAAGTTACTTGTCCCGGCTGCTACGCACGTTTTTCGGTCAGTGACAAATACGCTGGCAAGAAGGGGCCATGCCCCAAATGCAAAAAAGAAATTGTCGTTCCGGACAAGGCCCAAGAAGTTGTTATCCACGCGCCGGAACTAGCAGGCCCGAAGGACTCCAAAGGGGTCTCGGTTCTCAAGCCGATCAAGCGAAAAGAATTCGAGCTGACCAATTGGCAGCTGATGATCACCTCCGGACTTGCCGTGGTCACCATCATCGCCGCGATCTCAGCTCGTTTTGCATTCGATGTGGTTCCATGGTGGTATTTGGCCCTCGGCGTAGTCAGCTTGTCCTACCCTGTCGCTTGGGCGGGGTACGCATTTCTCCGAGACGACGAGCTGGGTGGCTACTTCGGAAAAGAACTTGCAATCCGATTGGGAGCTTGTTCTGCATTCTTTGCCTTGACCTGGGGGCTCTATTGGGGGCTAGCCTTTTACCTTGGAAATAAATCGCTCGCACAAGTAGATGGAATTTCGTTCGCGATTTTTCTGGCGATCATGCTTGGGGTCGGAGCGTTTGCCTCCCTCGCGAGCTTGGAAATGGAGTTCGGCCAAAGCTTGCTCCATTACGCGCTTTATCTGGGGATCACGATCCTCCTCGCCCTCACAGCCGGTGCGGAGATCGCGGAACCCCTTTCGGGAGGAGCCGCGAAAAATCCCTATGGCCTGCCATCGGTTCCAAAGCTACCGAAATAACGTTTAGGCTTCGCCGGCCAAGCGATTGGGGGGCAACGTCGGGGTCGTCGGCTTGGGAATATTCGTAGATGTTCCCGGTACCACACGAGGACCCGCGCTGGTGGAATCGATAATCCGCTTCAGTTCTTCGGACTCGATGACTTCCACCTCGATCAGTCTCAACGCCAACGCTTCGAGAGAGGCACGTCGTTCGGTGAGAATTCCACGGGCCCGTTGAATGGCTTCATCGATCAAGCGTTTGACTTCCTGATCGATCTCCCGCGCCGTTTGCTCCGAATACTCACGTCCAAAGGATTCCCCCGAAGAGGCGGCCAAGAAAGGGGAGCGATTCCCTTCGCGGTAGTTGATCCTCCCCATGCGGCTCATCCCGTATTCCATCACCATCCCGCGCGCGATCTGGGTCGCTCTTTCTAAATCGTTTTGCGCCCCGGTGCTGATATCGCGGAAGACGATTTCCTCGGTGATGGTTCCAGCGACCAGAACCTGCATCTGCGATTCCAATTCGGCTTGCGTAACCAAGTAGCGATCCCCTTCAGGTCGTTGCATCGTGTACCCGAGAGCAGCGATACCGCGAGGAATAATCGAGACTTTGTGAACAGGATCGGTATTAGGGAGTGAGTAGGCGACGAGAGCATGACCCGCTTCGTGGTAAGCGACACGGCGTTTCTCTTCTTCTCCCATGATTCGCTTCTTCTTTTCGAGCCCCGCAGTGACCCGTTCCACACCGTCGTTGAACTCCTGTTGCTCTACTTTTTCTTTTCCTTTGCGGGCAGCGAGCAAAGCGGCTTCGTTGACCAGATTTGCAAGATCCGCTCCGACGAATCCAGGGGTGATCGCAGCGACTTGTCGCAATTCGACATCCGTGCCGAGCTTTACGCTCTTCACGTGAACTTTGAGAATATCTTCCCGTCCCTGCTTGTCCGGCCGGTCGACCAACACGTTGCGATCGAATCTCCCGGCTCGCAACAAGGCTGGATCCAATGTTTCAGGTCGGTTGGTTGCGGCCATAACAATGACCCCTGCATTGGCATCGAATCCATCCATCTCAACGAGCAATGCGTTGAGGGTTTGCTCGCGCTCGTCATGCGAACCTGGGACATTCCCAGCACGACTCTTGCCCAAAGCGTCGAGTTCGTCGATGAAAATGATCGAAGGAGCCTTCGCGGTCGCTTGTTGAAACATGTCGCGCACGCGGGCTGCGCCGACACCTACAAACATCTCCACAAAGTCGGAACCGGAGAGGGAGAAGAAGGGGACCCCGGCTTCCCCGGCGATCGCTTTCGCCAAAAGTGTTTTTCCCGTGCCTGGAGGTCCGACCAACAGGACACCACGCGGAATGCGACCACCCAGCTTTTGATATTTCTCGGGATGCTTGAGGAAGTCGACGACTTCCCGTACTTCCTCGACGGCTTCATCGATCCCAGCCACGTCGTCGAAGGTGACGCCGATATCTTCTTGAACATACATGCGGCCTCTCGATCGCCCAAATTGCATCGGGGAATTGATGCCCCCAAGCCGCCGCATGACGAAAAAGAAGATGGCGGAAACGACGAGAAGTGGGAGGACGAAGAACATGAGAGACTGCGATAGCATGCTCGCCCCAGGAGCATTCGACCACGGGATGTTGGCGCGGTCCAGTTTCTCCCTCAGTTGCTTGTTCGTGAATTCCGAATTGTCTTTGACCGACTGGAAGCGGACTTTGGATTGGACAGCCCCCTCGACGCCGTCTTTATCGATAGGAATCCAATCGACAGTGCCGGTAACCGACTTCTCGTCGACTTGCACGTCGCGAAGATTCTTCACTTTGACTTTGCTCAGGCCGGTTGAGAGCTCCAGCTCGCCGCTCGCCTCGTCGACCAATTCGGTGGAACCGCGGGTCTGGTAACGCGTGTTTTCGATGAGCGCAATCAAGTCAGGATAACGAACTGCCCGGATCATCGAGTTCGTGACCAAGGTGATCGCGCCGAACAAGAACAGGATCGCCAGAAGGGTGTACATCAACCAAGGGCTCTGGGGAGGTGTCCCATTGGCAGATGAGGTCGGTTTCTTCTCCGGTTTTTGAGGGCTGCTCATGCGAAGGATCTGAGATGGAGTACGGGATGGCGCGGTTAGGAAACGGAGTAATTATGCGCCGCGGGGTAGGTCTGGGCAGGGTTTGGCGTTGAGGTTTTCCTGACTTCTCCCTAGAATCCGAGCGTTAAATCCATTGGCGGGAACGTTTTGCGACGGATAAAACGACTCTGCTGATTGTGCGTTCGAGGGATGGACTCCCGATAAATGGAGTAGTTTGCGGTGGGCCAAATTCGCAATGTTGCCGTTCTCGGCTCCACCGGCAGCATCGGTCGGGCTGCGTTGGATGTCTTGGATCGCCTTCCGGAAACCCACCGCACCGCCGCGATTTCGTGCCACTCCCAACTGGACCTTTTCGAATCTCAAATCGAACAGAGCCAGCCTCTCTATGCGGTAGTGACACAATGCAACTCATCCGCATCGAAGGATTGGCAATCCAAGACCAATCCTCGCTCCCCCAGCACGCGGCGATTCCTCGGTTCCGATGCGGTGACTGCTATCGTCAGTCGGCCAGAGATCGACATGGTCGTGGCCGCGATCGTGGGAGTGGCTGGATTGCAAAGCGCTCTGCGAACTGTCGAATTAGGAAAACGCTTGGCGCTGGCGAACAAGGAATCACTGGTCGTCGCCGGGTCCCTTATCATGGGGACGGCCAAAGCGACCGGGGCAGAGGTATTGCCCGTGGACAGCGAGCACAGCGCGATCTTTCAGTGCTTGCAAACCCGATGCTCCCCAAACGAATTGAAGCGAGTCATTCTGACCGCGAGCGGCGGCCCCCTTCGGGATTGGCCCTTGGATAAACTGGAGCAGGCGACCGTAGAAGACGCCTTGATGCACCCCACTTGGCAGATGGGCCGAAAGATCACCGTCGATTCCGCCACGATGATGAACAAGGCTCTCGAGGTGATCGAAGCCAAATGGTTGTTCGATTTGACTCCAGATCAAATCCATGTCGTGATCCATTCGCAGTCCATTATCCATTCGATGGTTGAGTTTCGGGATGCTTCGGTAATCGCCCAGCTCAGCCCCCCTGATATGCGACTCCCCATTCAATACGCCCTGACATATCCCCAACGAGCCCCTGCTTCCTCCCCTGCGTTCGACTGGAGCAACGAATGCCAGCTAAGCTGGAAACCGGTCGATCCCGAGCGATATCCCTGCTTGCAATTGGGATTTGAAGTCGCTTCTCGAGGGGGATCCTGCGGTGCTGTTCTCAATGCCGCCAATGAAGCCTGCGTCGAGCTGTTCTTAGAACGTAGAATTCGACTGACTGATATTGCTAAGATTTGTAAATCGATCCTTCACCATCATCACTACTCACCTTCACCGAGCCTCAGCGAACTCCTGGAATTGGATCGCTGGAGCCGGCTCGAAGTCCAACGTTGGATAACTTGATTCATGACAGACTTCCTGATTGCCAGCGACTCCCTCATCCACCTGCTGAACTGGACGCAGCCGATTTTCGCCGCGGAACCGACGTTGGTCGAGTCGTGGGGGACGTTCCTTTACAACATCATGCTGGTCGCCCTCGGACTAGGCTTTGTGATCTTTGTTCACGAGCTTGGACACTTCCTGGCAGCAAAAACATTTGGTGTTCAATGCGACAAGTTCTACGTCGGCTTTGACCCCCCTCTCCAAATCGGTCCGATTAAACTCCCGTCGAAGCTTTTTCATTTCCAGTGGGGTGAAACCGAATACGGAATTGGAGTGATCCCGTTGGGGGGCTACGTGAAGATGCTGGGGCAGGACGACGACCCTCGTAACTCTGCCGCCGAAGCAGCCCGAAGCCGCGAAGGCGTCGGACCAGACGGTGCACCGAAGCTCAATCCACGCTCCTATGCCGCCAAGAGCGTTTACGCAAGGATGGTGATTATTAGCGCTGGTGTGGTAATGAACTTGATCACCGGTGTCTTCATGGCTGCTATCGCGTTCTACGTCGGGGTTCCCTACGACGCGGCGGTAATTGGGACGGTCTTCCCCGGCGATCCAGCTTGGCACGCAGGCTTGGAGCCCGGCGATCGATTTGTAAAGGTCAACAAGAACGAAAATGACGAGCTCTCCTTCCGCGATATGCAGCAGTCCATCGTTTTCGCAGGTCTTCGCGATGCCTCCAAACCAGTGGCTATCGGAGTCGATCGAAATGGGGAAACCAAAGAATTTTCGGTAGTCGGTACCACCCATCACTCCGACCCGTCACGCGGTATTCAGATCCTTAGTCTCGGTATGCGATCGACATTCATCACTACCTTGTCGAGAACGAATCCTGTTTCCAAGCAATACACCGAGGACCCAAGTTACGAAGCCTCGAGCTTGCCCAATCTCCAACCGGGTGACATCGTCGTCGGTGTCAACGGCGAAACTCTCCCTGTATCCCGTTACGCTCCAGAACCGCTCGGCTATGAATTGGACAAGCGACTGGAACCAAGACACAACGAGACGGTCACCCTCAATGTGATGCGACTGAAAAACCCAGAGGATAAAAAGAGCGAAGAACGCGAGCCCATCGATGTCCCCTCTCCTCCTGTCGCCATGAAATCGTTTGGAGCAGGATTCCTCCCGACCCCAGTTGTCGCCGTTCGTGAAAACTCATTGGGCTTCCACGCCGGAATCGATGAAGGAATGAAATTGGTCTCGTGCGATGGGGAACCGATCGACGACGCATTCGCGTTGCTCTTGAAACTGAGCTCGAAATTCGGAAAAACGGCAACCCTCGAATTCGCAGATGCTACTGGTGAAAAGAAAAAGTTCGAATGGCAACTCCCCGACGCGTTTCCTGTCCCGTTCGCCGATGCCATGTTCGGTCCCACCGGACTGGAAATCCCCGGTACGGGGATCGTCTACGGCGTCAGCAATGTGATCGGCCGAATCGAACCTGGCATGCCTGCAGAAAAAGCCGGACTTCTGACCAACGATGTGATCACGCAAATTCGATTCAGCCCAGAAACAGAAGAGGAGCTGCAGTACTTTAAGAATGTTCTCCTTGGGGCGGAATCGCTGAAAAAGGCTCAGTTGGTTGACCGCGGCCGAAACATGCAATATTGGATCGGGACCTTGCAAATGATGCGCACGGGTCTTTCGACAGAGCTTCATTTCGAACGAGACGGCAAGGTCGATCGATGCAATGTCACCGTCGCGAAACACCCAACCCTCCATTGGCCCGATCGCGGTCTACAGTTCACCTCGCTCAAGAGGACGCATCAAGTCGACTCGGTCGCAGATGCGATGGGTTTGGGGGTCCATGAAATTGTTCGACGAGGTGGCAACGTTCTCGAGTTTTTAGAACTTCTCGTTCGTGGAAAACTCCCGTTCCGTGCGGTCGGCGGTCCCGGAGCGATCGCCATGGAAGCGACCGATGCGGCGTCCCGCGGCATCTCTCCTTTGCTGATGTTCCTGACGCTCCTCAGCGCGAACTTGGCCATTATCAATTTCCTACCCATCCCAGCTCTGGATGGCGGTCACATGGTCTTTCTCATCGCGGAAGCGATCCGAGGGAAACCTGTCGATGAAGAACTTGAAGGGAAGCTTCGGTTAGCGGGTGTGCTCGGATTGCTCTGCTTGATGCTGGCGGTGGTCTTCAACGACTACATCAACATCTCCCGGTTCTATCGAGGCTAGAGCAAGTGCTTCGCTTTGACTTCGAGATACTGATTCACCAGAGGTGACGTGAGAGCATCAGGGAACGCATCGACCGCAAGGATCCCTGCATTCTGAATCTTTTGAATCACATCGTTTCGCCAGATCAGTAGCTGTGCGGCTGCGGCGCTTCGGTACAACACGGAATCGTCCAAATTTGGATTGTCGGCGTACTCGAAGACCGCTCGGTCACGAAGCAAACAGAGTAGCGGCAAGTGCTTTCCACGGAGGGTTGTGAGATAACCTGTGATCTGCGCCGCAGAAACATCGTCGATCACGCTGGTCAACAATACGACAAGCGATCGTTTCCGACACGTTTTGGAAAAGTGCAGAAAAGCTTCGTTGTAGTTGGTCTGCAGAAGGGAAGGAAAGCGATCGAAGCTGGCGTGAAGCAATCGATTCATTTGCGACGCTCCCCCACGAACGGGCACGTAGGACTCCATCCGATCGGAAAAGCACATCAACCCAACGGAGTCGCCCTGGTGCAACGCGACGTAACTGAGCATCAGCATGGAGTTCAGCGCATAGTCGAGCAAACTCAGGCCTCGATATTCCGCAGTCATCAGCCTTCCGCAATCCACCAAGAACACGATGCGCTGGCTTTGGTCGGTCTGGAATTGCTTGACAGTGAGCTTGTTCCGTCGGGCGGTTGACCTCCAATCGATGTGTTTGTAATTGTCGTCTTGGGTGTAATCTCTCAATCTTTCGAAATTGTTATCCTGCCCCGCCTTTCGTGTCTTTCGGACTCCGATAAGACTCAATCGATTGGTGCGTGCCAGGATCGCGTACTCCGTCAACTGTTTCATGTCCGGGTAAACATGCAGATCGCCCGGCAGAGGTTTGCGAAGATTGCGCGTCCACAATCCAAATCGACTCAGCAACTGAAAGTAGACGAACTCAAATCGATAGGTACCTCGTCGCTTGGGTGTCAGCTTGTAATCGATTTCCGTTCGCTTTCGAGAATCCAGGCTGAATCGGTGGACTTCCGGCTGCGCTCGGAGTTCGCTGGGGAGATCGTCTCGCAACGCGATCCGCTTCCTACGATCGCTTCGGTTCTCTACGAGCAATTTCACGGGATGCGTCCCGCCGAGCGACGCGCTCCGTACCATTTGACGCTCGACCCGAATCCCGCTCTGGCTTGTGATTGTCAACAGATCCAATACCACCAAAGCGATCGCAACTAAATCCAGGACGACAATAAAGTGGCGATAGAGGGGATCGATCGCGACCAGAACAGTCGCAAAGGACAAGGGGATGAGAAACCACAACCAACGCAAGGTCGGGAAAATTCGCCAGCCCCATGCCAAGACCAACAAGGGCAAAAGGAGCAAAGCGAGTCCGATCCAAGGTGCCCAAAACAAATAGGAACCGACAGAGTCGTAGAGTTGTTGAGCGTCGATTGTCTGGTCCACGGGATCTACAACCTGGGAACTTCGATTCCGCGCAAGAGAGAGCTGAGTTCGGAATCGACTAGCAATCCCTCCACTTCGGCTTCCGCACTCATCACCACGCGATGACGTAACGCCGGGATAGCGATCTCGACCACATCATCGGGGACTGCATAATTGCGACCTCGAAACGCAGCGAGCGTCCTCGCTCCTTGAACGATCGCCAACCCTGCTCGCGGCGATGCACCCATGTGAAAAGTCGGCCAACTCCTGGTGGAACGGACGATGCGGTTGATGTAGGCAAGCAGCTTGGGCTCGATGCGAACTTCGGAGTTGGCTTTCATGATCTGGAGAATCGTCTCCGCGTTAGTGACTTGCCGCACCTCCTCTCGGAGTACCGCTCCTAAATCGACTTGCCGCGAATGCAGGTCCAAAATCCGAGCTTCCTCGGCTTCTCCGGGGTAGGAGACAATCGCTTTAAACATGAACCGATCGAGCTGCGCTTCCGGTAGGGAGTAAGTCCCTTCGCTTTCAATCGGGTTTTGAGTCGCCATGACTAGGAAGGGTCTTGGGACCGGATGGCTAACTCCATCGATCGTCACCCGATACTCTTGCATGATCTCCAGAAGAGCAGCATGCGTTTTTGCAGGGGAACGGTTGATTTCATCCGCCAGCAAGAACTGCGTGAAGACCGGACCTGGACGGAATCGAAAGTCCTGGGTCTTCAAATCCAATATCGGAGCACCGGTGATATCGGAGGGCATCAAATCCGCAGTGAACTGGATCCGGCCGAACTGACAACCGAGGACTCGCCCCAATGTCCGGACAAAGAGGGTCTTTCCAAGCCCCGGTACCCCTTCGATCAAAACATGCCCGCCGGAAAACAACGCGACAAGCGAGACCGTTACAAGCTCCTCTTGCCCTACGAAAATCTTGCTGATTTCCGCCATCGCCTCTTCAAAAAGCGTTTGCGTTGGCGTCATCGGGATCGCAGGAATCGGAGCGGGCGAAGCGAGCTGGCTGGGCGAAGCGGCCGCGCGGGCTGGCTCGCCACTGGCAGCTGCGATAGGAACAGATTCACCTGGATGGGAAACAGATTGCGAATCGGAATGGCTTTGACTCATAGTAACCGTTGGGCAGGGGCTTTTAGAAGAACGCCCCAATGATAACCGGAGCTTTCGTGCGAGGGGCAGTGCCCTCGATAAAAAAAGTGAAGAGCCTTCGCCACACAGTAATGCCGGATGGACCGTAAAAATGCCCTTCACCTCCAACGACACGAAAGCAACATGGTATGCAACAGGGTATACTGTGCTTCAAATCATTGTTCTCGTCGCGAGCCTCCCGATTCCGTTCTGAGATCCATCCTCTCTCCGTTCCTGTCGCTGCCATGAATCACCTCTCCATTTCGTATCGCGATCACCGCGCGCCGCATTCGCATCCCCAGGCCCGAACGATGCTCCATCGCATCGGGCTGACTCTATGGTTGATAGGAATGTTGGTGTGGGGATTCAGCACCACAACGTTGCCGGTCCTAGCGCAATCCTCGAAAGAGTCGGAACATCCCGATCGCGTGCGGCAACAAGACGTCCCTGCCGGTGAAGTGAAGAAAGGTGTCTTCGAGACGAGCGAAATTTATCCCGGCACACAGCGCGACTTCAGCGTTTACATTCCGAAGCAATACGACCCATCCAAGGCCGCTGCGTTAATGGTCTTTCAAGATGGACAGAACTACGCGAATCCCGATGGCCCGTTTCGCGTCCCTGTCGTCTTCGATAATTTGATCCACCAAAAGGCCATGCCGGTCACGATTGCCGTCTTTGTGTCCCCCGGGACGGTGAAAGGAGCTTTGCCAAATGCGAAAGATCGAAGCACGCGTTCCTTTGAATACGACTCGATGGGAGATCGATATGCACGCTTTTTAGTCGACGAGTTGCTCCCGGTCGCGCTCAAGGATCTCAACGTCAGCAACGATCCCAAGGAGCGGGCCATCGGCGGTATCTCTTCGGGAGGCATCGCTGCCTTCACCGTCGCTTGGGAACGCCCGGACCAATTTGGGAAAGTTCTCAGCCACATTGGTAGTTACACCAATATACGGGGAGGATGGGCCTACCCAGGCCTGGTCCGCAAAAGCAAACGCAATCCCAAGCCGATCAAGGTCTATCTTCAGGAAGGCAAAGACGATCTCAATAATCTGTTCGGAAACTGGCCCTTGGCCAATCAAGATTTGGCCGCGGCCTTGCAATTCGCAGGCTACGAACACCGATTGGTAATGACGGAAGGTGGACATAGCGGAAATTGGGCCGGCAAAGAACTACCGGAAGCCCTGCGATGGCTCTGGTCGGAGTCGATCTCCCCCAAGACCGAGACGGGTGCCAACGAACCAACGGCTGCACCAGAGAAAACAAAGTGGGAGCCCCATCCTGACGCTGTCGTCAACGACAAAGTACCTACGGGAACCATGGAAAAATTCCCGTCGTTCGAATCAAAGATTTTCGAAAACACGGTGCGAGATTGGGCGATTTATGTCCCGGCGCAGGTCAAACCGGATGTACCCTCGGCGGTGATGGTTTTTCAAGACGGCCACAGCTACATGGACACCAAAGGACGCTGGCGCGTTCCAGTGGTCTTCGACAATCTGATCGCCAAAGGGGAAATGCCACCCACGATCGCCGTCTTTATCAATCCAGGTCACGACTCGCGACGCGCGAAGCCCGACTCACCTTGGCGAGCTTCGAACCGCGGCTACGAATACGATAGTTTGGGTGACCGCTACGCTCAGTTCCTGCTGACGGAAATTCTCCCTCAGGTAGAAGCGAAGTACGCGCTGTCCAAGGATCCTGAAATGCGTGCGATCTGCGGCGCCAGCTCCGGCGGCATTTGCTCGTTTACCGTGGCTTGGGAACGCCCTGACCAATTCCGAAAAGTTCTCTCCACTATCGGTAGCTTCACGAATCTTCGAGGTGGAAACGTCTATCCTTCGCTTATTCGCAAAACCGAACCCAAACCAATTCGCGTCTACCTCGCTGATACCAGTGGCGATCTCGACAACCCGTTTGGCAACTGGCCACTTTCGAACAAATTGATGCACTCTGCACTGGCCTACATGGGATACGATGTTCGGTTGGATTGGGCAGAGGGCTTCGGCCACAATGCCGACCATGGAGGAATGCTGTTTCCCGACGCGCTCCGATGGTTGTGGCGCAAAGATAAGCATGAACCCAATTGGAATACAAAAGACGATCTCAAGGGTGACCTCACTCTTCTCAAACTCCTGGATCCCAATCGCGGGTGGGAAGTGGTCGCAAAAGATCTTGGATTCGCCGACGCTCCCTGCGTCGACCAACAAGGGAACTTTTACTACTCCGATATGCGAGCTCCCGCGATCTATCGCGTTCGAAGCGGAAACGGAGAGCAAGAACTGATTGCCAAGGAAGCAGTCAGCGGATTGGAATTCGCCCCAGACGGAAAGCTCTACGGCTGCCAAGGCTCCAAGAACCGCTTGGTTTCCATCGATCCAACCAATGGGCAAGTCTCGGTGGTCGCAACCGAGGTAACACCCAATGACTTGGCAATCGCTTCCAATGGCTTCGCGTATATCACCGAAACAAAGGAAGGTCGGATTACAAAAATCGAACTGACCACCGGTAAGGTTTCGATTGCAGATACGGGTATCAATCGCCCCAACGGAATCGCTGTCTCTCCAGATGGAGGAACGCTCGCCGTTTCCGAATATGGTGGCAAAACAGTTTGGATGTACCGGTTGTTAGCCAATGGGGACATCGATAGCAAGATGCCTGTCATGGAGCTTCGAGCACCGATCGATTCCAAGGGAGACTTTGCATTCAATGAACCTCCTCCCTACCTCCCCGCGACAGGTGGAGACGGGATGGCTGTCGATCGAGTCGGTCGCTACTACGTTACTTCGAACTTGGGAGTTCAAATCTTTGACCCCACTGGACGCTTGTGCGGTGTCTTGCCCAAGCCGATTCAAGACGCGCCACTCACCAGTTGCGCCTTAGGTGGTCCTACAGGCAATTGGCTATTCATCACCAATGGAAGCACAATCCTCCGACGACCCTTGACGTTGGAATAGCGGAAACGAATTGCCGTTCATCCATCTTTCGTATTCGCTCCTCCGAGACCTTGATCGTGCCTGCAACCGTACGCTTAGAAATCTCCCCCCAAGGCGCCGAGCCAACGCGCGATGCGTTGCGGAATTTGGACCGCGAGCAGGAGCATGAGGTTGAAATCCATGGGAAGACCGCCCAGCCCTATCTGCTCAGCGGCTATCGGCTGCGTGGGCATTTGAAGGTCGCAGGAAGCGTTGGCGACTTTTGCTTCATGTCCTTCGGAGAATCTGAAGGAATCATCGAGGGGAACGCAGGTGACTACTTGGCCCATTCGATCCATTCTGGCGCCTTATTCGTCCATGGCGATGCAGGGTCAGGATTGGCGTCGCTCGGTCAAGGGGGGCTTGTCTCCGTCTACGGAAACGCCGGCGCACGCGTCGCGTTGGGTATGCAAGGTGCCGACGTTGTCATACGTGGGAACGCGGGCTCGTTTTGCGGGCTCGGAATGCAAAGCGGATCGATCGTGATCGGTGGGAACGTCGGCGAGGAAATGGGCAAGGGAATGAGAGGGGGCATCATTTACGTGCGCGGGGAAGTCCAATCGATCAGCTCGGACATCGAGGAAGTTCGCATGCGAGAGCCGGATAAACTCAAAATTGGACTTCTCATGCTCAAAGCAGGAGTCAATGCGACCGGTAAAGAATTTAAAGTCTTTCGGCCAGCCCATTAAACAGTCAGCCCACTCAAGCCTACTGGGGAGTGGTATTGCGTCGAAGCACCCATTCCTCCTGCACACTACTTCCTGCCCAAGATGCGATCGAGCGAATCGGAGGTTTGCCAAATGAGCGCCTCGGGATAGTGTTGGTAGGGATGGAAATACTCAAAAGTGAGATACCCCTCGTAGCCGACTTTCTCCAACGCGTCGGTCACAGCAGGCCAGTTGGTCGTTCCGTCCAACAAGGGGCGAAATGTCTCGAGCGAATAGTCGGTCCCTTTCTTCGTGAACTCCTTCAGATGGACGTTTTTGGTTCGCTTGCCCAGGATTTGAGCCCAATGCTCGGCGTGCTGGAACATGGAGATATTGCCTGTATCGAAATGCACTTGGACATAGGGGCTACCGAAACTATCGACGAATTGATTCATCTCCATGGGGGTCATCAAGTAACCGTTGAAGAAGATGTTCTCCATGTTCAAATACGTTTTTGTTCTCTCTGCTTGCTTGACCAATTGGCCTATCGCATTTTTCGCTCGTTCATCGCACACGTCATTTGGAACAGGTTCATGATCGTCGCGCCATGGGATATGAACGGCGCCTGGGACCACCAATACATTTTCCACACCCATGTCCGCTGCGGCTTGAGCAATCATCCCAGCAAGTTCGATCCCTCTATTGCGTTTCGCAGGATCGTTCGATGACAAGGGATAGGGCCAGAAAAGAAAGGAACAGAGACCGCTGATTGCAATGCCAATCTCATCCGCCATGCGTCGGATCGCCGCGAACTCCTTGGCAGTTCCCTTCGGTGAAAGATCGTTTTCTAAATCGTAATTGAGTTCGATCCCATCGAAGCCTGCATCTTTCGCCAACTGCATGCACTCGCGGAGATTCATTCGCTGAGGGTAAGGGAAGGCCCAAAGATTGATCGACTTCTTCATCTTGTATCGCTTGGGGGATGAACGCCTAGCATCCTCCGCCGCGGGTGCAACTGCAGGGGATGCATGAACAGGCTCAAAAGCAAGCGAAGACAATCCAATTCCGGCCATCGTTGCGAGCAACGCTTCCCGGCGGGGAATCGATACGGGATCTTGCGGATGCATGGTGCTTTTTCTCTCGTAGAGAAGGAAGGAGTGACAAGCAGGGGAAGCGGACCATCTGAGTCTACCTCGACTGGATTCTACTTCGTTTGTTCGATGTCGTGGTCCGGCTCAGATGCAATTGCGCCTTGGCTCGCAACTTCTTACCAGTCCCAAACCAAGAAGTCTCTCGCAAAGGCGCGAAGATCGCAAAGGGAACACAGTAGATGATCAGGTGATGAAGAGAGAGGATGGTGGAGGATGACGGACTGCGAAAAGTGATCCGATACCAATCCCAAAACGGACCTTAACCCGTTGAATCCCCTCCTTCACTCCCTCTCCCATCCTTGGCGCCTTAGCGCCGTGGCGCGCAACCTCCCACCAGTCCCAAACCAGGAAGTCTCTCGCAAAGGCGCGAAGATCGCAAAGGGAACACAGTAGATGATCAGGTGATGAAGAGAGACGATGATGGAGGATGACGGACTGCGAAAAGTGATCCGATACCAATCCCAAAACGGACCTTAACCCATTGAATCCCCTCCTTCACTCCCTCTCCCATCCTTGGCGCCTTAGCGCCGTGGCGCGCAACCTCCCACCAGTCCCAAACCAAGAAGTCTCTCGCAAAGGCGCGAAGATCGCAAAGGGAACACAGTAGATGATCAGGTGATGAAGAGAGACGATGATGGAGGATGACGGACTGCGAAAAGTGATCCGATACCAATCCCAAAACGGACCTTAACCCGTTGAATCCCCTCCTTCACTCCCTCCCTATCCTTGGCGCCTTAGCGCCGTGGCGCGCAACCTCCCACCAGTCCCAAACCAAGAAGTCTCTTGCAAAGGCGCGAAGATCGCAAAGGGAACACAGTAGATGATCAGGTGATGAAGAGAGACGATGATGGAGGATGACGGACTGCGAAAAGTGATCCGATACCAATCCCAAAACGGACCTTAAACCATTGAATCCCCTCCTTCACTCCCTCTCCCATCCTTGGCGCCTTAGCGCCGTGGCGCGCAACCTCCCACCAGTCCCAAACCAAGAAGTCTCTCGCAAAGGCGCGAAGATCGCAAAGGGAACACAAACGGAGTGCAACCCCTCTCTTTTCTTTGCGCCTTGGGGAGAGATTCAAGCCGCAGCAAATTCGGAAACAGCTATACTGTTCGCGGTGGTACGCGAAGGGAATGGAATTCGCGAGCACCGCATCACAGATCGAAGTCTTGTACATAGCGACGCCATGATTGAGCTGCACGATTTTGGAAAAGATTACGGAGAGTTTCGAGCGGTCGATTCGATCACGATGAAGATCGACGCAGGGGAACTCTTTGGATTCATTGGTCCCAACGGCGCTGGCAAGAGCACGTCGATTCGATTCCTGGCAACGCTGCTGAAACCAACTCGTGGCGATGGCTCCATCAATGGCTTTAGCGTCAATAAAAACCCGATGGATGTTCGCCGAAGTATCGGCTACATGCCCGATGACTTCGGTGTTTACGACGGCATGAAAGTTTGGGAGTTTCTCGATTTTTTTGCCGTCGCGTACAAGATTGGACGCACACAACGCAAACAGGTGATCGGCGATGTACTGGAGTTGCTTGATCTCACGCACAAACGCGACGACTACGTCAACGGTCTATCGCGAGGGATGAAGCAACGTCTCTGCCTCGCGAAGACATTGGTGCATGATCCCCCCGTTTTAATCTTGGACGAACCGACCAGCGGTTTGGATCCCCGCGCTCGCATTGAAGTCAAAGCGCTGCTTCGGGAACTGAGAAAGATGGGGAAAACGATTTTGATCAGCAGCCACATCTTGAGCGAGTTAGCAGACTGCTGCACTTCCATCGGCATCATCGAGCGAGGCCAACTCTTGATGCACGGTCCCATTGAATCGGTCTATCGCAAGATCCGTCGAAACCGGATTGTCGAAGTTCGATTTCTTGAGAATCAAGATGCAGGGCTGTCGATTCTTCGCAGCGAGCCGACGCTCCGAGGCATCGACATCGATGGCAATCGCGCGACTGCTGAGTTCGAAACCGACGATGCCGGACTTGCCGATATTCTTACACGACTTGTTCATGGTGGTGTGAAGATGAAGTCGTTCAACGACAAAGATCCGACGCTCGAAGATGTCTTCATGTTGGTGACCAAGGGACTCGTCGCTTAAACCGCAAACTCGATACGATCCGCACGATTCCCCTCCTCGGTGCAGTCAATTGCCAGCATTTGGTGCGATTCTGTTTTGTTCAGCGAGAAAACCAACCGATCTTCCACATACCGACGATCTCTTTTTACCTCGCGCACCGAGAACTTTGCATGCCACGTCAATCTGGGCCCGCTCTAGATTCGGAATCCAATGCAGACACTCTGCGAATAAAACCATCGCAAGCTCAGTCTGGATCTCGAGCGTTGGGAGAGTCCGAAGATCGTCTGTTGCGGCAAATCGAAAGCACGGAACTCCTTCTTAGTGAAGCCGCCGAATCGCATGCGAGTGGTCCGACTTCATCCGTGGACACCCCGCAGCTGACGGTCGTGATACCGGCGTTTAACGAACTGGCGACGTTGAGTGAAATCGTGGAGCGAGTCTGTCGATTACCAATCACGAAGCAAGTGATCGTTGTCGACGACGGCAGCCTCGACGGTACTCAGCAACTCATCCGCGACTTGGCCGATCGTTTCCCAATCGAACCGATCTTCCACTCGATCAATCAAGGCAAAGGGGCGGCCATCCAGACCGGATTCGCCGCCGCTCGCGGGGAGATCGTGATTGTCCAAGACGCGGACTTGGAATACGAGCCGGAGCAGATCATGCAGGTCATCGCTCCGATCCAAAATGGGGACGCGACCGTCGTCTATGGTTCACGTTATCTCTCCCCAGAAAGTCATCACGACTCGTGGATCCATCGATTGGGAAATCGCGTTCTGACTGGTCTGAGCAATATTGCCAGCGGCCAGAATCTGACCGATATGGAGACTTGCTATAAGGCATTTCGGCGAGACTTGTTGCAATCGATCCACATCGAGCAACGCCGTTTTGGATTCGAACCCGAAATCACTGCCAAGCTTGCTCGGCGCGGCATAGCCATTCGCGAGGTTCCGATTCGCTATCAACCTCGGTCCTGGGACGAAGGAAAAAAGATCGGCGTTCGCGATCTGTTCAATGCGCTCTGGTGCATCATTCGTTATCGATTTGGATAGCGACCCAATCGAGCTCCCCAGTCAAGCTACCCAGTGGCCGGCTACCAACGGGAAAATAGACGCTTGCTGTTGGACGCCGTGATAGCGCGCAGTTCCGACAGATCGAGCGACTTGGCTTCCGCGAGCACCTTCGCGGTGTGCACCAACCAGCTTGGTTCATTGGGCCGTTTCGAACGATGGGGTTCTGGACTCAAATAGGGTGAGTCGGTTTCGAGCAACAAGCACTCGACGGGGATCTGTTTCGCAACCTCTCGCAATTCCTGCGACTTTTTGTAGGTCAGCATACCTGCGAAGCTGATAAAGAGTCCCATCTCCAAGCATTGCATCGCAGCAGCCAAAGATCCCGCGAATGAGTGCATCACACCGTTCAATCTACCGTAGGCATATTCAGCCCTCAAAGCCGTGAGCATTTCTTGTTCACACTCCCGCATGTGGATGATCACGGGTAATCCTGTCCGTCGGCTCAATTGCCAATGGGATTCAAAGTTTGCCTGCTGGATTGCGAATGGGCAATCGTCCCAATATTTGTCGAGTCCTGTTTCGCCTAATGCGACGACGAGCGGCTCCGCAGTGAGGGATTCGATACGCTCCCAATCTTCGGGCTTCGCTTGGTGCGCATAGTTCGGATGAATCCCGGCGCTGCATCGAATCATCGGATGGGTTTGTGCGATTGCCAAGCACTCCACGGAGGTTTCGCCATCCACGGCCACGCAGAGAATGCCCTCCAAACCATTCGACTGCGCCCGCTGCAGTACGTCTTCGAGTTGGCCTCGCAAGGTTGGCTCCGCGAGATGCGCATGCGTATCAAACCATCCCATCGCCACCTCTGTCCGACCGTGAAAGAAACAGATGCATTAGACAAAAAAGAATCGAGTCAGATGGTAGAAAATCGGAGCGGAGAAGCAGAGTGTATCGATCCGATCCAGAACACCAGCGTGTCCGAGCACCAACGACCCGTAGTCGTGCACTCCACGATCCCGCTTGATCGCGCTCATCGTCATCCCGCCGGCGAATCCGAGCCAAGCGACCACGATCGCCATCGAAGCGGCTTGCCAAGGCGTAAACGGAGTGACCCAAAAAAGAAGTGCACCGACGATCCCAGTTGAAAGGGAACCACCCATCAGCCCCTCCCAAGTCCGTGAACTACTCACATCTTTCGCAACGATCCTGTTCCCTTTGATAAGACTCCAAGTCCATTGGAACACATCAGAGATTTGCGAAATCAAGATGAAGAAGAAGAGCAATCCCGCGTTGCTTCCGTTCCATGGTTCACCATCGCTCGTCGACAGCTTGAGATCGAGCAATGCGGGAGCAAACGACAAGCAATACACGCATATCAGCAACCCTGCCTGGATCTGGGCAGAACGCTCCAGAAATCTCTTGTGATCACCTGCCATCGCGATGCGGGCCGGGATAAAAAGAGAGGCATAAACTGGGATCATGATGCTATAGATATCGTACAAATCGATCGACTCTCCCGGCCGGATATCCCAGTGCGAAATCGCGATCAATACATATTGAAGCGGTGTGAAAACCACCAGACTCCAAAATAACGCCCGATGGTCGCCGCGGCGCGTCGGCGTCATGGTGATAAATTCTCGAAAAGCCCAAAACGAGACTAAACCAAACAAGATGATTGTCCCGATTCGGTGCATGAAGAGGCCCGCGATCAGGATGGCAAACATAAGCCACCAAGCCCACAAGCGATGAACAAATCGCTGCACCAACGCCGGATTGATGAGTGGGTTCGGAGTGCGCGTTAGGTAGTGGGCTACCGAAGATGCGATGCCTAAGACGACCAGCACCACCGTCGCGAGCATGATCGTGGGGAAGTCGAACCAGAGCGCTTCGACGGGTCCCTTTCCCACTCCTTTTTCGGCAGGATTTGGCTGCCCAATGACCTCGCGCTGAATCGGCGTGACGTTCGGATTCGTCATTCCTTCGGGCTCATTACCGCTCGATTCGTCTGCCGCTTTCGGTTCCTTATCGGCTTTCGATTCCTCTGCTGCTTTCGTTGGCTCGCGCGCAAGCTCCTGGGCCGATTCCTGAGTCGGTGTCGGCAATTCCGAGGAAGGGAGCGGGCTTTCCGTCCCCTCTTCGCTCTTCTGCGTTTTATCCTGTGCGAAAACCAAGTTAAAAATTAGCATCTGCGTCTGTCGGTTTATGAATGCGAACTCTCCGCTATATTATCAGGAAATTTCGCGATGCCGAGTCGTGAACGCAACTTTATACCCTTTAACAACTTACAGAGGATCCATGCGAATCCGCCTCGGAACTCGTCAAAGCCCATTGGCCCTTTGGCAAGCCCATCATGTTACCAATCTGCTGGAAGCGGCAGGGCATGAAGTGGAGCTGGTCAAAATCATCACCTCGGGTGATGTATCGACCACGCCCCTCGGTGCATCGGGTGGTGTCGGCGTCTTTACGAAGGAAATCCAGCGAGCCCTACTCGACCACCGATGCGACTTGGCCGTCCACAGTCTGAAGGATCTCCCGACTGCCCCCGTCCCGGGTTTGCATCTGGCTGCCGTTCCCATGCGAGAAGAAGTCTCGGATTGCCTTCTCTCTACAAAGTTCACCACCCTCGACTCCCTGCCCGAGGGCGCGACAGTTGGAACGGGTTCCCCGAGGCGGCGAGCTCAATTGCTGCGACTTCGCCCTGACTTGAAACTGTCCGAGATTCGAGGCAATGTCCACACGCGCATCCAAAAGATGGAGTCAGGCGAATTCGATGCGATTCTTCTGGCCTACGCAGGACTTCACCGACTGGGACTCGATGATCGCATTACACAGCGATTCACGGACGAAGAATTGCTTCCGGCGGTTGGCCAAGCAGCATTGGGGCTAGAAACGCGGGACGACGATTTGGAAATCACCCGGGTGGTGGAATCGCTGCAACATAGAGAAACCCATTTTGCGGTTCTTGTGGAGCGAACGCTGCTGCGAACCCTGGAAGCGGGTTGTCTCACTCCGCTGGCCGCTTTGGCGACCATCGACAGCACCACGATCACTCTCTCGGCACGTGTCTTTTCTGAAGACTTCACCGAGATGATCGAACAGCGTTGGAAATGGCCACGTCCCGAGCAATTGGAGCTGCTTCACGCTCTCCATTTAGGGGAGCAATCTGCGGCAGATCTGATCGAACTGGGTGCCAGCGAGCTGATTCACCCAGATCGATTCGAGTAATCGACAACGCTACTCCGCAGGCGGAGCCGACCAAGCAAGGAGTTGCTCCAAGCCTGCTCGCGCACAGAAATCGCCGAACGATTCCGACTCCAACCGCTCTTCTTTGAATTTCACGAAGAGAGGTCGAAGGGTCGTCACGAGTTGTTCAAGAGGAATCAGATCCTTGAAGATGAACCCTAGACGCGTTCCAAGTCTCGTGCCACCGACAAAGACGGTGTACTTCCCCTTCGCCTTGCCGACAAACCCAATGTCCGAATTGTAGGGACGGGCGCAACCATTGGGGCAACCGGTCATTCGCACCGTGAACAACTCTTTGTCCAAACCAAGCTCCAGCAGGACCTTCTCCATTTCATCCATCACGTCGGGCATAACCCGTTCGCTTTCGGTGATAGAGAGCCCGCAAGTTGGCAACGCGACGCATGCGATCGACCAGCGTCGAACGTTGGAAATCTCTTCTGAAAGCGGTAAGCCCCGCTTTTTGATCAAGCTCGCGAGTCGCGCCTTATCCTTTTCTTCGATGTTGCAGAAGATAATGCTTTGGTGCGCGGTCAACCGAATCTCAGGTTGCAACTCGGTGCAGATGTCCCGCAGAGCCGCTTTCCATGCACGATTTCCATCGTCATACAACCGACCGTTCTCCACGTTGAATCCGTAGAACCAACGCCCATCGCCTTGCTCATCCCAACCGATGTGATCGTTGTGCTCGACGACATCGTCCTCGGTGCAGTCCGCCAGCTTCGAGCCGTAATACTCTTCGACCTTGGACCGGAACCATTCGATCCCCTTGTCGTGAATCAAGTACTTCAGACGGGCACGCTTTCGATCGTCGCGATAGCCAAAGTCCCTTTGTACTTTCACAACCGCTTCGGCGATTGGAACAGCCTGCTCGTTGGTGACGAAGGCCATTCGGGAGGCGAGACGTGGAAAGGTCTTCTTCGCGCTCGGGGTAACCCCCAACCCACCACCGACCACCACGTTGTAACCCATGATTTGTCCGTCGCGCACCACGGCGATGTAGCCCAAGCAATTGGTGTACACATCGACACAATTGTCGTCAGCCAGCGCAATCGCCGTTTTGAATTTGCGTGGCAAATAAACTTTGCCGTAAATCGGTTCAAACTCTTCGTCGCTTCCCCCTTCCAACGTCTTCACGCCGGTTTCGGGATCTTCCAGCCAAAGTTCGTAGTAGGCCCTCGTTCGAGGCGCCAGGTGCATCGCGATGTCATAAGCCAGCTTTTGAATGACCGGACGAACATTATCGCGGTAGGGAGCAGGGCAAGCCATCACGTTGCGATTCACGTCGCCACAGGCCGATAGCGTACTCAGGTGCGTGTCGTTGATCCGCTTGATGCAGGCTCGCAAATTGGATTTGAGGATCCCGTGGAGTTGCAGTCCTTGACGCGTGGTCACTTTCAGAGTCGTGTTGCCGATTTCATCGCAGAGATCGAGGTGAGCCAGCAGTTGTTGGCTGGTCATAATCCCCGCTGGAATGCGGCTGCGAACCATGAACGAGTAAGCTTTTTCGCTCTTCCCCGACTCGGTCGCCGCGCCCCGGGCTTCACGGTCATCCTGCTGGTAGGTGCCGTGAAATTTCAGAAGCTGCAAATCGTCTTTGCCGAAGTGATCGGAGTCCTTTCCAAGCTCTTCGCCGATCGTGCCTCGAAGGTATCGGCTAGCGGTTTTGATCCCTTCGACAGGGCTAAGCTTCTCGGTGGTCGTTTCGGCTTGGGACATCAGACTCTGCAAAATCAAACAGGGATTGCCGAGCTCGGGCCAAAACACAATTGTCTGGCAGGTCAGGGTGCTCGACGGGATACTATCTCAAAGAATATAACAGATGGTCGTTTGGGCGATATCCCGATTGAACCGTAATACCCCACCACCGTTAACGAAATCCCAGGTCTGCGGCATGACAGCACGCGTTCTCGATGGCAAAGCCATCGCGCTCCAAATACGGCAGGAAGTCCAAGCAGAAGTAGCGAAGATTATCGAGAGAACCGGAAAATCACCTTGCTTGGCCGCAGTCTTGGTCGGTGAAGATCCAGCCAGCCAAGTCTACGTCCGCAACAAGGAGGTGGCATGCCAGAAGGCGGGAATCGGTAGCCAGCTCTTCCGACTCCCCGCCCAAACGACCACCGAGGAATTGTTGGCCCTCGTCGAACGTTTGAACCTGGATCCTGCTATCCATGGCATCTTGGTCCAACTGCCGCTCCCCAAGCAAATCGACGAACGGAAAGTCCTCGATGCCGTTGCCCCCGGGAAAGATGTCGATGCCTTTGCACCCGAAAACGTAGGGCTTATGTCGCAAGGGCGCCCTCGCTATCTCCCTTGCACCCCCCACGGCGTGATGCAATTGTTGCACCGAGAAGGGATCGCAACCGAGGGAAAAGAAGTCGTCGTGATCGGACGTAGCGATATCGTCGGCAAGCCACTTGTCTCCATGCTCCTCCAAAAATCGGGACCGTGCGGGGAAAGCAATGCCAACGCGACGGTCACGTGTGTCCATAGCCGCACCCCGAATTTGAAAGAGGTCGCGCGGCGAGCGGACATTCTCATCGTCGCCATCGGAAAAGCCCATTTTGTGACCGCTGACATGGTCAAACCTGGCGCGGTCGTCATCGACGTTGGAATCAATCGATCGGGTGAAGGAATCGTCGGGGATGTCGACTATGCTGGTGTCCGAGAGATCGCGTCGGCCGTCACTCCCGTTCCCGGAGGCGTCGGACCTCTCACGATCGCCATGCTACTCCGAAACACGCTCGAGGCATTCCGCTTCGCGAATCCTTAATCAACTAGAACCACTCTTATTCCCTCCCAACTGATGAAGGACACACGATGACAGGATGGGCCATTGTTGGCTGCGGTATGATCGCCAAATTTCATGCCAAAGCGATTGCGGACATGAAAGGCTCGCGGCTGGTCGCTTGCTACAGCCGTTCTCCCGAAAAGGGGGCTGAATTCACCAAAGCGTTTGGAGGCACAGCGTACACCGACTTAGCAACCATGCTCGCCAACCCCGACGTCGACGTGGTGACCATTTGTACCCCGAGCGGCGCCCACCTGGAACCTGGCATCGCGGCAGCCCGCGCCGGAAAACATGTCTTGGTGGAAAAGCCACTGGAAATCACTCCCGCTCGCTGCGATAGGCTCATTGCGGCCTGCGAAAAAGAAGGTGTACGCCTGGGAACCATCTTCCCATCTCGCTTCCACCGCTCCGCCCAATTGCTCAAACAAGCCGTCGATGCAGGGCGTTTCGGATCCATTGCCCTCGCAGCGGCTTACGTGAAGTGGTATCGAACCCAGCAGTATTACGACAGCGGCCAATGGCGAGGTACTTGGAAACTCGACGGCGGTGGTGCGCTGATGAACCAAGCGATCCACAGCATCGATTTGCTCCTTTGGCTTATGGGCCCCGTGAAGTCGCTTCACGCCATGACCGCGCTGCGTGCTCACGAACGGATCGAAGTCGAAGACGCTGCTGTCGCATGCCTTGAGTTCGCATCGGGCGCTCTAGGGTCGGTCGAAGCGACCACAGCCGCGTACCCCGGCTCGCTCAAACGAGTGGAAATCGCAGGCTCCACCGGCTACGCCACTCTCGAGGAAGAGGCCCTGATCAAATGGGATTTCGCGAAGAGTTTAAAGGTCGACGCGAAGATCCAAGAGGAAATGAAATCGAACACGACCGGTGGCGGAGCCTCCGATCCCGCAGCGATCGGACACAAAGCTCACCAAGCCCTGTTCGAAGACTTCCTCAAATCCCTCAAAAAAGGGACACCCAATTTGATCGACGGAGTCGAGGGACGGAAGAGTGTTGAACTGATCCATGCGATCTATAAATCGGCCAAAACGTGTAAGAGAGTCACACTTGCGCGCAATTGACGTGGCGTCACTTTTCTGAAGCGTGTGGAGCACCACATCCTCCCGGAAAACATGCGTTTTCGCAGCCGGTTCAGTGAGGAAACCCGCACGCCCAAATGTGCACAGGGAATTGGGTTTGAAGACAAATCTGTCCGATAATAAAAGCATACCCCTGTGGATCACTTCGGGGCAAATCGAACTTACAAACGCTGGGGGCAGCCAAGTAAATTCGTAGGAAGTCCACAGGGGTATTTTCGTTTCTACATCGGGGGTTTGGTGTTAGTCTTCGGTCACCAGCCACTCCCAGTTCAGCCGTTTGATCTCGACGTCTCCCGCCCCTTCGTAGAGGCAGAGAATGGTTCCATCGGCGAGCACGGCGAGATCGGAGTACGCCGAGGATCCTTCGACAAGTAGCTTGGAATTCGGCCAGGTCTGGCCATCGTCGTCGCTCCACTGGATCGTCAGCTTTTCACGCTTGCCTCGTCCCGCTTCGATCTCTTTCCCAGAAGCATCGCGTGCGAGCGTTCGGGGAGCCGAGTAGAGAATCACCCCGGGCTTGTGCATGTAAGTCGCGATGCTCGCCATGCAGATCGGTTCCCAAAGTTCGGCCTGAAATCGGGGCGTACTCCAGCCGCTGGCACCATCCGGGCTGGTCGATACCAGCTTGCGGTTCGGTATTGAAACGTTTCGATTCACGAGCAAGCAATCCCCTGCGTGACGCACCGCAATCATCGTTTCATTTGGATTCCCAAACTCTCCTTGATTGGGAAAGACGAGTTCCCCCGCGAGCCAATTCTTTCCATGGCCATCGCTGTAAATGGTCGCGGCAGCGGACGGCGCATGCGCGCCATCCTTTCCGTAGGCGAGCCAGATCGGAACGACAAGTCGGCCGGAGGGGAGCTGAACACCGTGACCGGGGCCTGTGGCAATCACGGTCCAAGGATACGCTTTCCGAAACGGCTCAAACGTGGCTGTGACATCGACCGGATCGCTCCAAGTGGCTCCGTCATCCAGACTGCGCATGGAAAAACATCGCGCGTAATTGATGCAATAAAGCATTTCCACCGCGCCGGTTTCGCGATCGACGATCATCACGGGGTTGTTGACGGTCTGTTCCCGTTCCCCCCCAGACGCTTTCCGCGGATTCCCCTCGATGCGTTCCCCGCGATGGGCAATGTTTTGCGATGGTAGCCAAGTCCGACCGCCATCGACGGAGCGGCGTAGATGGATTTCGATTTCCCCCCAGTCCGCTCTCGTATTGCGCCGCGCCTCGACATACGCCAAAACCGTCCCTCCAGGAGTTACCACCATGCCTGGGATTCTGTATAGCGTCACTCCATCCATGCCAGCCGGAAAGACCTTTACCGTCTCCATCATGGGCTCTGCGCCAAAGACTGGGCACCCCAACCACGCGATGGCCCACAACGCAATGGCCCACACTGCGACAAGGGGGGAAATGAAATGGATCATGAAGAACTCCGAGAGGATGATCGAGGCTTGCTAACGTAGCTGGTATGATAATTCATTCTCCCTGCATTGGCGTCCTCCCCCTCTCCCCCCCAAAAGCCCCCTTTCCGACCGTGTCTCCCCGCACCCAACGAAAACATCGATCCTCGCTTCTAAGGCGACTAGCCAGGTGCATCGTTTTGGGAATCCCTTTTGCGATCCTCCTCGCTCAAGTCTTTGCCCAGCAGCCCCCGACCGACATAGGCCCAGTCACCAATGGCCCAGTCACCAATGGCCCAGGCGACGAAAGCCCCGTCGAAATCGCCCCGATCCTTCGTGAACATTGCCTGGCCTGCCATGCAGGAAGCGATCCGCAAGGTGGATTGAATCTCACCACGCGCGCTTATGCCAACGCAGGTAGCGACTCGGGGCAAGTACTGCATTCCGATTCGCCATTGCAGAGCCTGCTATGGCAGGTCATCGAACGCGATGAGATGCCACCGAAAAAGCCATTGGATGCGGATACAAAAAAGGCTTGGAAGCAGTGGCTTGTGGAGGGAGCGGTTTGGCCTGACACGCCCATCGACCCGTTAGCTTTTACGAGTTCCTCGCGAGCGGGATACGACTGGTGGGCCTTGCAGCCGCTCCAGCACCCCGAAATGTCTTCGGAACCATCCGATGCACCGACCCGTATAGACTTCTATATCGATCGAACGCTTCACGAAAGAAACCTTCGTCGATCACCCGAAGCGGACCGTCGAACCTTGCTCCGTCGCGTCCATTTGGATCTCACGGGACTTCCACCACCCAACGAACTGTTGGAGCGGTTTATTGCGGACAGTTCTCCTGACGCCTACGAAAGAATGGTAGATGAACTGCTCGCTTCACCTCATTATGGCGAACGTTGGGGGCGGCATTGGCTAGACGTGGTGCGCTTCGGTGAAACGAATGGTTTTGAGTACGACGAACCTCGCAACCACTTTTGGCACTATAGAAATTGGGTCATTCGATCGCTCAACCGGGACATGCCATACGATGAATTTGTTCAATGGCAGGTTGCTGGAGACTCGCTCTTTTCCGCCCCTGTCGAGGGAGCGGAAGCGACGGGTTTCTTGGTTGCCGGACCTCACAACACGACCTTGCCGGCAGGAAATCCCCTCGCGCGACTGGCCATGCAGCAGGACGAATTGGAGGAGTTGGTAGGAGTAGTCGGCCAGACGTTTCTCGGGCTTACCGTCCAATGTGCGCGATGCCACGATCACAAATTCGATCCGATTTCGCAGCAGAATTACTATGAGTTCGCGGCTTCTTTGAGCGGGGTGCGCCACGGTGAAAAGTCTCTATCGCTCCCTGTCGAAGGAGAGTTGTTCCGTTCGCAGCAGCAGATTCGAGCCGCGATCGATGCGATTGACTTGGATATTGACACTTTGGTGCAACAGTCGGCTCGCGTCTCACTTCCACGGGACGGATTAACCGCGGAGGCTCCTCGCCCTCTCCCCATCCCACGAGTCGGCTGGTCCGCAAAGGATCCTGCGATGGACAACGATTCGTCACTCGCTTGGACGACTCATGGCCAGGTGACCAGGGAAGGGACGTTTGCGGCTTTTGATGGATCGGGTGGATACCTAGCAAGCCCCGCATTCGAGTTGCGTGGAGATTCGAAAACGTTGACCGCTTGGGTTCAACTCTCCGATCTCTCCCAATCGGGAGGAGGAGTCGTCTCTCTCCAAACTCTCGATGGAACTCAATTCGATGCCATCGTATTCGGCGAACGGTCTCCCCAAGAGTGGATGGCAGGAAGCAACAACTTCGTCCGCACTCGAGCCGTTCAAGGTGAGAAAGAGGTATCCGCGCTGAACACCCCTGTGCACATTGCGATCGCGTACGCACCCGATGGGACCATTCAAATCTACCGCAATGGTGTTCGCTACGGAATCGACTATCGCGCCACCGAAAAGCTGCCAACACAGGGTATATCGTTGCAGGTCGTCATCGGATTGCGTCACACCCCTGCTGGTGGAAACCGATCGCTGCGAGGAAAGGTCTTCCAAGCCTCCTTGTTCGATCGCCTCCTGTCAGAGGACGAATTGCGATGGCTAGCGTCGGATCCCGATCGATCGATTTCGTCCATCGAACAACTTATCGCTGGGCAGCCGGTCGAGGTGCGAGAGCGTATGAAGTCGCTGGAGGGACGACGCAAGCAGCTTCAGCGCGAACAAACGAAAATGGCGGAAGGGAATAGGAAGGTTTTGTATACGCATACAGGAAACGCCTTGGAAACCAACCGAATCTTTTATCGCGGTGAAGTCGCAAACCCAGGACCATTGGTGGAACCGAATGGACTACCGGCCTTGAGATGGCCCGGAAGCGATCACCTTTTTCTCGCATCGAAAACGGAATCGGATCGACGCGGCGCATTGGCCCGGTGGATCACGGCCCCCCAGAATGGACTTTTTGCACGCGTGATGGTGAATCGAGTTTGGCACTATCACTTTGGAACCGGTTTGATAGCCACCCCCAATGACTTCGGGTTCCAGGGTGGTGTTCCCAGCCATCCAGACCTCTTGGAAGATCTTGCTCTGCGGTTCCAAGAGGACGGGTACCGCCTCAAGCCACTTCACCGATCGATTGTCTTGTCGGCGGCGTATCGTCAAAGTTCTCGTCTACGCGAGAGCGCGAAACAGTCCGATGCGGACAATCGTTGGCTCTGGCGATTCCCCCCCAAACGGCTCGGTGCGGAGGAGCTCCGCGATAGCCTCCTAGCGATATCAAACCGTTTAAACCGCGAAATAGGAGGAGTTGGGTATCGCGATACGCAACACGCGTTCGTCAAAGGCACCCACACCTACACAACGCAAGACGAATCCGAGATTCACTTCCTGCGTCGTACCGTCTATCGATTCTACGCTCGTGGGGGACGCAATCCATTGCTTGATACATTTGATTGCCCAGACCCCTCCGTCGCGACTCCGAAGCGAGCCGAAACTACGACCCCGCTTCAGTCTCTGGCGTTGCTCAACAATCCGCTTCTCTTTTCCATCTCTCAATCGATCGCGCATCCGACCCATCTCGTATCGGTTCCGCTCGACTCCCCCACGTCAATGCAAAACGCAATCGATCGAATCTATCGCACGGTTCTAATGCGTGATCCAGAAATGGAAGAGCGTGTGTATGCCTTCGAATTTGCAATGCAACATGGGCTAGTACCGTTGGTGCGGGTCCTTCTCAACAGCAATGAGTTTCTCTATGTCCGATAAACAAATGGATGCACCAGAGAATCCAGTTTGGAACACGCAAGGTTCTCTGGCACGGCGCCAACTCCTTTCGCTGGCATCGAACTCGCTCGCGGGAGTCGCCCTGGCGTCGCTCGTTCATCGGGAGGCGTCAGCGGCCCCTCCGATGCGATCGCCCGGCCAAACAGCGGCCGAAGCTATGGGCACACCGCATCACGTGCCGCGCGCCAAGCGAGTCCTACACATCTGCTGCTGCGGTGGTTTCAGTCATATTGATTCTTTCGATTACAAGCCGGAGTTGGAACGGTTTCACGGAAAATCCCTTTCGACGGAAGACCGCCCTGTCACATTCTTCGATCAGATCGGATTGATTAGGAAGAACGATTGGGGCTTTCGCCAACGCGGAGAAAGCGGCTTATGGATCTCCGATTTGTTCCCACGCCTAGCAGAAGTTGCCGATGAATTGACCGTCATTCGATCCATGGTGGCTGAATCCGCGAACCATACGCCGGCTACATTCGAAGAGAACACAGGCTTTCGTCTAAACGGCTTTCCCGTCATGGGTGCTTGGGCCTCCTACGGATTAGGCGCCGAGACCGATGAGCTACCATCGTATGTCGTTTTGCCCGATGAACGCGGGTACCCCGCTGGTGGTGAAATCAATTGGTCCAACGGGTTTCTTCCGGCGCAGCACCAAGGTGTCACGTTCCGAAGTAAAGGAACCGTCCTGCACGATTTGCATCCTCCTGAACAATCGATTGCACCAGAGTCGGATCGCGCATCCCGAGATCTCCTCCGCGGCTTGAACGAAAGACTTTTGGAACAGACGGGACCAGAAGACGCACTCCTGGCGAGAATGAAGAGCTATGAGCTAGCTGCCAAAATGCAAATCGCAGTCCCCATCGTGACCGATTTGAATCGCGAGTCGATGGAGATGCTGAACATGTATGGAATTGGTTCCGAGGAAACCGACGGTATGGGACGCCGTTGTCTGATGGCGCGAAGGCTGCTGGAGAATGGAGTTCGTTTTGTTCAACTCTTCTCCGGCGGTTCGTTTGGTTCTCCACGTATCAACTGGGATGGTCATGAAGATGTCAAGGAGAATCACACGCGCGAAGCACACCGAATCGACCAGCCCGTTGCTGCGTTGCTAAAGGATTTGCGTCAGCGAGGGATGCTCGACGACACCTTGGTACTCTTCACCACCGAGTTTGGCAGAACTCCGTTTACGCAATCCAAAGCGGACGTGGTTGGTGCAGGGAGAGACCACAACATGCTCGGATTCTCCGTCTGGATGGCCGGAGGGGGACTCAGGAGAGGGATGGGCTATGGGGCTACCGACGAGATCGGCTGGAAAGCGGTGGAGAAGCCGGTGCATTGGTACGATTTCCATGCGACCGTCCTTCACTTGCTAGGAATCGATCACACGCGACTGACTTATTACCACAATGGAATCCAACGCCGACTGACCAACGTTCACGGTGAAGTCCTCACGGATATATTGGCCTAATCCGCACCGCCCGATTCGCTGTGCCGATTCGCTGTGCCGATTCGCTGTGCCGATTCGCTGTGCCGATTCGCTGTGCTTCCGGTGCGAGTTATCTCGTTGCGGTGCGAGCGCTCGGTTCTTGCATCAAGGGAAGGTTGGCATAGAAGGCAGCTTCGTCGACCCCATCGCCATCGAAATCACCGACCACGACGTTTTCCCCCTCACCTTCGATTTCGAACACTTTGTCGGTCGCGTCCCACTCACCATTTCCGTTGCTATCGACGATCAAGTCGTTGCCGCGAACCACGGCGACTTCATCGAGTCCATCGCCGTTGAAGTCACCCACGACCGCGATATCGCCCGGTTTGCCAAACTCGAAGAACGAATCGTTTTCTCGTTCGAATCGACCGTCTCCGTTGACATCGAGTTTCCAAGATCCGTTATTGAAGACGCCCAAGGTCGCGATGCCATCGCCGTTGAAGTCCCCTGCGATCGGTTGATCCGTGTCGCTTCCAAATCGGAAGACGTGATCGATCACATCCGAGCGAGGATCACCGTGTTTGCTTCGCTGCATCAAACGCTCGGCACGGATTGGTTGATCGGTGGGCGGAAGATTCTTAGGCTTCGAGATACGTCGATTTTCTGGATCGGGCAGCCCTGGCTCGTAGAGCAACGCTTCATCGTCGCCATCCCATTCCGGTCCGTAGATCCCGATATCATCCTTCCCGTCACCGTCCCAATCGCCGACCACGGGCAAATCACCCTTCTTTCCTAGGCTGGCCCACAAATCACCGTTGTCCCAGACTCCATTGCCATTGATATCGAGGAGCCATTCGCCATCTTTGAACAATGCGAGTTCATCCTTGCCATCGCCATTGAAATCGCCCGCGAGTTGCTTGGCTCCGACCACATCGAACGCATCGCGCGTTGTTCGGTTTGGTTGATTGGCGCGGGTGGACACGATAGTCCATCGACCTTGATCCATTGTATCGATGGTCCAAAGTTCCGGATTCAACACGACCGCGTTGTCCAATACCTTTTGGCGGCTGACCGTCTTGCTCTGCTGGTGACCGCGGGGCTCCCCTGCATTGATCACGCTCAAATGCCATGAGTACTCCATCACGTATCCCCCGATCGGATAATCGGGCTGACCGTAGACGACCGGTGGCATGAGGAGCACATATTCAAACGGAAGCGTGACGGGACCGTTGACAGGGGGTGGCTCTACATTGGGGCGAGGCGTTTCAGGTGGCGGTGCGGGGGGATCGGGCGGATCCTCCGGTGGGAGCATGGTCACGATGATTTCGCTGAAGTTATTCTCGATGGCTTGATCCCCAGCATTGAGATTGATCATCAAAATCGCATCGAAGCGAGGATTGGAACCCGCATCGAGAGCGAGTTGGTCAAAGAGCGTTTGCTGGGAGGGATCCAAGCTATCATCCACGTTGATCGCAAAGCTGCCGAAGCTCGATCCCGCGGTATCACGGCCATCGAAGTAGCCTTCCGGTTGCATTTGATACACGTGGTACGCACCGGGTCTCAAGCCTCGGAACTCGTAGTATCCATTCTCGTCGGTCACGACTCGGAGCACTTCTCCGTCGTAGATCCCAGGAAGAGCATTGCTGGAGGAAATGCGTTCTCCCGTTCGCGTTCGCAACTCCAAAATCACCCCTGCGAGCGGTTTGTCGTTCGCATCCCGAAGTCCATCTCGGATCCCCAAGAGAGAAGCTGGAGGGAGACCGTCGGGTGTCTGTAATGCATCGCCGTCTTGGAAGACGTATCCGGTAATCGCTGCAGGGGGAACTTCACAGAAGTCCAAATCGGATTGTGTCTGGCCTGACACCAACCGGATCTCGCGAATCAAATCGGGCTGATCGGTGAGTGCAACGCCCGGAGGTGCCGTTTGTCCGCCTTGAAAATATCCTTCGGGCTGGGTTTCACGCACGGTATAGATGCCGGGTCGAAGCCCTTCGAATCGATAATTGCCTTGTGCATCGGTGAAGGTGGTTGCAATGACCACACCGTCCTTGTTGAGCAGCTCGATCTTCACGCTCGGCAAAGGCTGCTCACCAGGATCGCGGACACAGTCTTCATCCAGGTCGACGTACACATTCCCCTGCAGTGCAGCAGGTCGAAACTCGCAGAAGTTATAGTCGATTCCCTCGACACCTTGCGGCACGTTGATGGAACGAATGAAGTCTTGAATCGAGCCATCCCCGCCAAGCGATCCTGGCTTGGTCCCGCCCTGGGAGTAACCTGCAGGCTGCGTTTCACGAATCGCATAAACGCCAGGAGGGAGGTTGTCGAATTCGTAACGACCCTCGGCATTGGTGTAGGTCGTTTCCAGAACCGTACCGTTCCCGTCGAGGAGCTCGATCTTTACTCCTGCAATCGGTGGCTCACCGGGATCGCGCACGCAATCGCCGTCCATGTCTTCGTAAACGTAACCGCTCAAGCTGCTAGGCAGAAGTTCTCCGAAATCGTAATCGATCCCGCTCGCACCCGATGTTAGCACGATGGAACGGATAGTATCCGATCCGTCCAATGTCCCGACGACTTGCCCTGCAATGGTGCCCACCCGGTCCTTGCCATCGAGGTAACCGTCCGGTGTGATTTCAACAATAGTGTAAGTACCAGGAGGTAGATTATTAAACTGGTATCGTCCTTGGCTATCGGTGCGGGTCTCGAACGAGCCGCTCGAGCCCGACAAACGAACGATGACATTGCCGATCGCGGTCTCACCTACTTGTCGAATCCCATCGTTGTTCGCATCGTGATATACCGTGCCCGAAATCTGCGCGGGGATCAGTTCACCGAAGTTGTATTCCGTGCCAGACTCGTTCCCTTGAAGCACGATATCGGTGATCTGCTCATTGGTGGTCACGGCTCCGCGCGTTTGATTGTTCACTCGCCCTGCTGTGTCCTTACCGTCCAGATAACCAGTAGGTTGCTCCCGCTGGATCACGCGGTATCGACCGGGTGGGAGCCCTTCGAATCGGTAAGAGCCATCGGCTCCCGTACGGATGGTGCGAGAAACCGTTCCGGAGGTGCTCTCCAAGGAAACGATTTGAATCTCGACATTCGCAATCCCGGCCTCACCGGTTCCGCGGATCCCATCGTTGTTTCGGTCGTGGTAAACGAATCCGCCGATCGATACCGGTTGAGCTTCGGCGAAGTTGAGTTCGGTCCCGCGCGAATCGCCTAGGGGAATGCTGATGGTTGTAAGAACGTCCCGATCGTTCGCCACCGTTTGGCCGAGCGAGCCAGCTCCGTTGAGCCGACCGGGCGTTGCACCGACGCTGAAGTAGCCGCTTGGCTGCGTTTCACGGATTTGATAGGTTCCGGGCATCAATCCGAGTTGCGTACCGAACTCATAGCGGCCGTTGGCGTCGGTGGTCGTCGTGAAACCAGTTGAAACGTAAGCTCCGTTCTCCAACCGGAAAAGTTCCAGTCGTACGTTCGAGATTCCTTGCTCCCCCGTTTCTTGAACGAGGTTGAGGTTATTGTCGACGTAAACGGTACCCCCGAGCGAAATCGGCTTGGGCTTTTGAACAATACTCGTCGCAGTTCCGGCGGTTCGGTCTCGAAATCCACCTTCGTTGTCGGCAGGCAAATTCAATCCGGATGGACCGACAACGTTGTCGTATTCGCTGTAGTAGATGGTGGAGGCGACGGCGTCTTCAAAAGAAGGGGCATTGAAGTAGGCCGTCAACTTGGATCGCGCGAACTCGGCCCCAGAACTAACGGGATCCACATCATTGTTGAAGTCTTGAATCGATCCGCCTGGCGTAAAGAACTGAACTTCATCCACATCGACGGAGAAGATGAGACGATCGCCAGCTCGAAAGTTATCGAAAGTGAGAGTCAGCAGCATCCCTCCATCGCTTACCTCTGCACGCACATTCGAATCTGAGAACTTTCCATCTTCCCCGACAATTTGGAACGGAAACGCCAGGTCCGCACCGCGGCCCCCCAGCGCGAGATCAAAGAAATTATCGCCTTGCGAGAAACCCGGGATGCCTTGATCCAGGTCGATAACCAACTTCGTGAGCTTGGTACCCGCTGCACCACCTTTGAATTGGATGTAGAACGAATCGCCATGCAAGTCGCTCCCGCCATCCTCCTCCACGTAGACCCCTCCGACCCAAATCGGATCGACATTAAAAAGCTGCCTCGACTCGAGCAACTCGATAACCGAGCGGCGTGTTCTGCTTTCTCGCGACTTCATAGGTTGGGTAGCCAATCTCTCGTTCGAGAGCGAGTTCGCTTTGCTGGGTTCACAAAGCGCAGGGGAACGCATCCCGAAACTTTTCTTCCATTGATCAATGCGTCGTTTCCAAGACACGATATCGATCCTCTGAATGAAGTTCCTGTAAGGGTTGCGTCGAGTGTGTGTGAGGTTTCAAGGCTATTGAATGGGAGTCGAAACGAACGAACTCGGGGTCGAAGCCGCTGCGTCTTCGAATTGCGCGGCGACCGGGTGCAAGTACCGACCGTCGCGATCCCGTTCCGTTCTCGCTCTCTCTAAATCCCAAATCCGAATCGTCGTGTCAAAGCCAGCTGAGATAAGAAACTTGTCCGTACGCTGCAAAACACAAACGGAACCGTCGTGACCTACCAATTTCGTCTGAGGAATGGAGTCATTCCAACCCACGATTCGAATCGTGTTGTCCGCGCCTGCGACCGCGAATTGATCAGGAGCCAACGGAATAAGTCCCATCAGTTTGCCCCCTTTGACTTCGGTCTGCCCCACGACCCCTTTTGTTTCCACGTCAAAATGGACAATCCGGCGATCCTCGCCAACCGTGGTGATTGTGCTGCTGTCGTCAGAAAACTGAACCGACCGAACGCGATTGAAGTGAACGGGAGCGGAAGACCAAGACGTTTTCGCATCCGCGCCAAACTGCTGGACGCGCAAAACACCATCCCGACCTGCATAAGCCAAGTGCTTTCGATTCGGTGATAAAACGATGGCGCGCAAATCGCTGCAGTCGCTGCTATGATCGATGGAGATGAGATTCTTACCAAGATCCAACCGATAAATGTTGTTGCTGAAGCCGACGGCGTAAACCGTATTGGCATCGGTGAAAGTCAAAGCGTACAAGGCGTGCGGAACCCGGGCATCGTGGAGTTGCTTCATCGATTGCGTATCCCAGATACGTATCGATCCATCGTTCGCGCAGGATGCGATCCGCTGTCCATCGTCCGAGAATGCAACCGAACGCACCCAGTCCACATGCCCTGTCCAAACGGACATTACTCGGCGATCTTGAAGCGACACAAGACGGATTGCATGATCATCCCCCGCAGCCGCGATAAATCTCCCATCCTTCGAAACAATCATCGCCGTGATCACTGGTCGCTCGGTCGACCCTGGCAATGGATCTAAATGGATCACATCCGTACCACTGCCCAACCCGCCACCATTACCCACTCGGCCACCATCGCCCACTCGGCCACCATCGCCCAGCGAAGAACTCGACAAAGCCGATTCGGCGGTCCGGGAACGAACCTCAACAGAGGGAAGCGAATCCTGGGAAGAGACGACGCCCCAACCCCCGCATGTCACTGCAGAGAACGCAACCGTTCTCCACAACCCTAAGCGAGCGACCTGCATTTCGCGTCGAAGACTTCTCACCGCTGCTTCCTCCCTGAATGAGTCGAGCTTTGCTTGGCTAGCAATTCAGAGGTCCTCCGAGACCTTCCGAGACGTATCCAACATCGGTTATCGACCGCAGCGCGCCGGATGCTTTGAGGAACTTGGTAAAATAAGGTGACTTTTCCGATTGCGTCGGCTTTGCCGTTCCGGTTGTAGCGTCGTCACCCCTCCTCAAGGCGGGGAAACAGCGTCCCCCACCGACAACGCGTCAACAGCTCAAATCGACAAACAGCAATGCCGCAGAGTAGGATGGGGAATCCTTCATCGCGGTTTTCTTCCACCGGTAAGATCGGCCCCTATGCAATCCTACTCAACTTCTTGGACGCTCCGCAGCAAACGCTTGGATCTCTCGCAAGGCCCTTTGTTGATGGGCATCCTCAACGTTACCCCCGACAGTTTCTCCGATGGCGGTAGACACTTCACAATCCAATCGGCCGTCGATCACGCAATGCGAATGGAAGATGAAGGGGCCGATATCCTTGACATCGGCGGGGAAAGTACTCGGCCATACAGCCTCCCAGTCGACGCCAACGAAGAACTGAGTCGCGTCGTCCCAGTCCTTGAACGCTTGCAATCCCGGGTTCAGATCCCCATTTCCATCGATACGATGAAGGCGTCGGTAGCCAGGGCTGCGATCGACTTGGGTGCCGAGATCATCAATGATGTCTCCGGTTTGGAAGGGGACCCGGAAATGATGGAGGTCGCTCTCCAATCCGAAGTGGGCATCTGCGCGATGCATATGCAGGGAACCCCTCAAACCATGCAAGACAATCCGTATTACGACGATGTGGTCGAAGATATCCTGGGGTATTTGCTGGCACGCAAGGAATCCCTTTTGAAATCGGGGATCGCGTACGAACGGATCTGCCTGGACCCGGGCATCGGCTTCGGCAAAACCCATGAACACAACATCGAGCTTATCCAGAACGCTGCCAGATTCCACGAGACGGGTGCACCGATTCTCGTGGGTCACTCACGCAAAGGATTCATTGCTAAGCTTCTTGGGAGCAAGGACACACCGAGAGCGATAGGCACTCTCGGCGTCTCCCTATCACTCGCATTGCAGCGGATTCAAATCTTGCGAATTCATGACGTGGCAGAGCACAAGCAAGCCCTCAAACTGTTCTTGGCCACCAAACCGCTCCATTGATTCCTCGCTGTTTCCTTTGCCCTGGCGTTATCGGATCGCAATGAAGAATCCCACCCGATGGACCGCATCGGCAGATTGGAAACCCTTCTTGCTGCCTACCCCCATCGGTACAAACGGACGCCGTAGCCTGGCAAGGCATCCGTGAGCTTTCCGTTGCGGTTCTCCAAGAAACGAGCTTCTCCAAGGACCTCCACGCGAACTCCTGATGGAGGCGTCTCCCATTCCAATTCGGTCGCTTGATCGGTCATCCCAACGACGAAGCAATAATGGTTGCCTTGATGAGATCGCCAAGTCGCGGCGATTGCGCCGTCCCCCTGACTGCTGGAAAGCTTCATCAAGGCCTTTTGTTCGGGGGAGTTGATAACAGCTGCCAAGGATTGGATTCTCTCGTTGATTTCCGTGATACCAGCCAGCAGTTCCGCATCTTGCAATACCGACGCTTCGACGAAGTTAGGTTCAAACTGGTGGACGAAATAGATCAATCCCCGAGATCCATGGACGATGGACATCCAAACTTCGGAGCGGATTTCGTTTACGGTCGGCTTTCGCTTGGTATTGCTAATGCGACTGCATTCAATGCAATTCCAGACGACTTGGTCGTCCGTCGCCCACTCCCTCAATCGCTTCACACCCAGAGCAACAAACTCCAGCTTGCCGGCCACTTCCGGTTTATCATGCACCGCCGGATAGATATCGAACGAGACGATGTCAGATCCTCGAATGTATTCGGGGTAATCTTCGGGATGATTGCGTCGTGTCCCTCGCCCTATGTACTGGTCATACGCAACTCCTTGCCCCAAGTTGAGCAATACCGGACGACTCGGATCTTTCTTTTGAATGCGCTGATAATCGCGGACAATCTTCTCGGGCAGGATGGGCGGATCGTATCCTTTCCCATCCCGCTTCGCCTGAGCATTGTCCGGCTCATCTCCATGCATCCAAGCGATGATGATGTCGCGATGCTCGGAACGAAGCGCGACTTCGTTTTGATCGCAAACCACCTTCATCCCGGCGCGATCTAATTGCTCGAGTTGATCCTCGGTGGGTCCGTTCCAAAGTCCAACATAGGTATTGATACCAGCGGCGCGATACTTCGCAGCATGCCGGGGAGCTTGGACCCATACCGCGATGGGAAAAAATGCGGGGTCGGCTGGAGGGCCATGATCCCAACGTTCGTACCGTTGAGGTGGAGTGCCCCAGACAAAATTCGACCATGTCCCTAGGAGCGATACTCCCACAGGAAGCCCCATCGCGCACGTCATCCAAGAACGTCTTGACCGGTTGCTGCTACCTGAACTCATCATGTTATTGCTTTCGTATTCAAGTTTGTTACGGATTGTCACTTCTTCGGGTTTGCGAAATGACTGTTACGACTGCGGACGCGAGAAACAGGGATGCGGGACCGGCATAGCGATCGTTCGGTGGCTCGACCAGGATCACCAACATCATCTTTCCAACGCTCCAGCCAATCGACAGCCACACGATCGTTTGGGCGGCTCGCATCCTCTCGATCGCTACCGTGGCGTCATGTTCCCCATCGCTTTCGTTCCGCTGAGGGTGCGGAAACAATTCCGATCGCCGCTTCATGCTTAACCAATCGGTGCACCAGAACCATCCCATCCAAGCGATGGCAATCCACACCAGGGGGTTGCTACCTAACGACCGTATCAATTCGATAGCAGCATGCTTCATGGCCCGAAGCAGCCAGATTCCATACTCCTTCGGCGATGCCAACAGGATTTCTCGCGAGAACTGGCTCAATCGAGCGTTGATGCGTTTGGGTTCCCCGCCTTCCAATTCGGACGCGATGGGGACCGCAATCTCCCAAACCATGGGATTGAACTGCTGCGTTACCGAATCGAAAGCTCCAGAGGTATTCCAATCCGTTCGCTTGGTCCTTTCTGCCAGAATTCTCTCCCCCAAATCCTGCGATCTGGCGGTGAGTCGCGGCAAATGCTCCGGCGCAACGAGTTGTCCTGTGATTCCAACAATGTTGTAGCCACCAAAGGAGACCAGTCCAAAATGCCCTACCAGCATCCAGCGCAGGGTGCACCACGCGATAAAGGGGACGATTGCGACCAAGCTGGCTTGGTAGAAACTGCGAAGCGCCGTTCGATCCCATGCAAATAGCCACCCCCGCGCGACCCAAGTCGCGATCGGAAGCCAAGGAACCAAGAAAAGATAAACGGGCTTCGTCTGATAAGCAGCGAACACGCAGGCGCCTGCCACCATCATCATTCCCCATCGATTGGGATGGTAGATGGCGACCAACCACGCTGCGGCAGCAACGAGAGAGAAGGAACAAGCGAGCAAATCCGGGGTGAGCATGGAGGTGTATCGCCAAGCGAACGGGAGCCCATAGAGAGGGAGTGATGCGGCAAGCGCCATCCTCGTCGGGAATCGACAGGATCGCAGCGCCCCGCCCCAGACTCCGATCGCGCCCAACCAGATTACCGACTGCAGCAAGGGGACCCAAGCGGCGGCATTGGTTCCCCCTAGGACCGCAGCGAATTTGAGAAACACTGGGTAGACAAACGTTCGCGTCTGCTCGAGGGCGGATAGGCTCAGCGGGGAGGGAAAATGTTCATAACTCTCGGTATCGATTTGTCGGAGAGGTTGCAGAGTGCCGAACAACCAGGCCAGCAGCATGTAGAAACAACCTGCTGCACCGTACAAAAGCAGTCCGTCGCGACGAAAAAACGACAAACGGGATTCCATGCTCGTGGGATTACTTTCTTGCTCGGTCGGCAGCCGTTTGGTGGAGGTGAGTATCCAGCTTCGCATGAAGCAACGTTTCGAACCAAGTCAGCTCTTTGGCGATTCCTTCGCTCAAGGAACTTTGTCTCCATTCCTTCGGTAGAACCGTCCAAGCGTACGTTTCGACTTCGAAGTGTCCGGCTGGAAATTGCTCTGTTCCGATGCGTGGCACCAATACGTCGAGACAGCGTTCGATTTCCGATTGTGTCGAGTGGAGAGCACCGAATGACGTCTGGTAAATCGGGACGTGAAAGTGAATCCGCCACTGCGAGTCCGTCGGTGCAGCCTTTTGTTTAGCCAGTAGATCGGGCAAATCTTCGTGCAACGTTCGATGATTTCCAGTTTGGACATGAGTTTGGTGCAGGTAGCGATCTTCGGCGAAGGCGTGCAGTTGCGTCCAAGCTTGGTTTCGATCCGATTGGTCCATCGAGTGCCAAGGAACGTCGAGTGCCGAGGAGACTTGGACCTTGCCGACACGCATACCCGCTTCGAAGGTTTGAGACAATTCGAAGGCTTGATCCTCGAACATCACCGCTGCATGGCAAATATCGTGGCAAAGGGTGATATGGCGTCTGGCGATCTCTCGTTCGGATTCCGTCGCGAGGGAGGGAAGGAAGGATTCGATGTAGAACCGACGGAACGACTGGCTGTCGGAGAAAACACAACCGGGTTCGGGTTCGATGGCAACCAGAATGGTGCGTCCCGTTCGCTCCCGAAGCGCGTGCAGCCGGCGAGCCAGTTCAGCCCATTGCTTGCAGACCCCTTCGATTTGGATGGTGGTGAGAGGAGGTGAGCCCCAAGCGATGGGGAGGGTGGAAATGGTGCCGATCGCGTCAGGGGGTAGGAGTTCGTGGAGGAGTTCGGCCAAGTTCAACGTGTATTCCAAGCGGGCTGGGTCGTACCAGGTAGGCTGGTAGACGCGGTGTTTGACGATGGGTTCGTGAAAGTCACCTTGTGGAAACCCGTTGAGCGTAAAGGCGTTCAAAGATTCCGATTTAAGAAATCGGCGTAACGCATCCAGGGACTGGGGCAATAGGGCTTCGCGAGCCGAGACCTCGGAGAACCACAGGCCCAACCCTAGTTCTCGTGGTAGGCGCGCACCATCGAGGTTGCGATCGAGCAAATCACGGACGGGAACCGCAAATTTCTTGAGCGTTTCCAGAACGGTGCTGAGGTCGCGACCAGCGTGAACATTGGTGCAATAACCGGTTCGGACCGGGGCCTTTGGGGGGGGTGCGTTCAATGTAGAAGGTCCCTTTGGTCGGAAAAATGAGAGCAGATCGAGAGGAGGGGATGGAGGCTGCGGATGGAAACGCGGCTTGGCTAGTGGGCGCGGTGGACTAAACTATTGGTTTTAGCTGACAAGCCGCTTTTGAGAAACCTGCCTTTATGCTTCGTTATTGGACCGCTGGAGAATCGCACGGAAAGGCATTGATCGCACTGGTCGACGGTTTCCCTGCCGGTGTCACGATCGATAACGAATTTATCGACCGAGAACTGCGTCTTCGTCAGGGGGGATATGGTCGGGGAGGTCGGCAAAAGTTGGAGCAGGACCATGCCGACTTTTTGACTGGTGTATGGCAAGGGGCCACGTTGGGTTCACCCATTACCATGCAGGTCGTGAACAACGATTACAAGCTGGAGCGGCTCAAGGAACTGGAGCGGCCCCGCCCCGGTCACGCAGATTTGACGGGTGCAATCAAATATTTAGGTTCTATCCGCGGTGTCTTGGAACGATCCAGCGCGAGAGAGACGGCCGCTCGAGTTGCCGCCGGAGCCTTGGCGAGATTACTCCTACGCGAGTTCGGGATCGAGACGATCGGTTATGTGGTCGAATTGGGCCAAATGCCGATCGGACACGGGGATACGTTGAATTTGTCCGTTCCTGATACGCGGGCGCTTCGCGATCAAAGCTCGATCTACTCGGTCGATCCTTCGCTGGACAAGGAGGCGGAACAATACATCGATCGAATGGCCGACGAAGGCGACACGCTCGGAGGGGTTATCGAAGTCCGCGTCGATGGCCTTCCTTTTGGATTGGGAACCCACGCACAGTGGGATCGCAAGCTGGATGGAAAACTCGCGCAAGCCGTGATGGCAGTGCAGGCGATCAAGGGTGTCGAGATTGGGATGGGATTTGAGGCCGCTCGCAGGCCCGGTTCGCAGGTACACGATCCGATCCATTACGACGCCGCCCAGGCGCACTCCCCCAATTTGGGCTATGTGCGCCCCACCAACAACGCAGGCGGGCTGGAAGGCGGCATGACCAACGGCCAAAGTTTGATCCTGCGGGCTGCGAAAAAACCGATCAGCACACTGCGGAAGCCACTCGATTCCATCCGCATGGCGGACAAGGTCTCCCACCGGGCCAGCTACGAGCGGAGTGATGTTTGTGCCATATCCGCGGCGGCGATTATCGTTGAACATGTCGTCGCGTTCGAAATTGCCGCCGCCTTCATCGAGAAATTTGGCGGGGATAGCTTGGTCGAAATGAAAGCCAGGTACCAGCTCTTTCAGGAGATGGCCCGAGGACGATAGCTTGGAAGGCCCGTTTCCCGGGAGATTCAAGGTGTTTTAGCCCTTCTCGTTGGAAAGATTGGGCTGAGTGAGACGATTCTGCCGATTTGCATTTGCCGTTGCTCATGCAAGTTGGGACGCTATAATTCGCTTTTTCCCGCCTAGGATTGGGCGGTTTTATAACGTTCAACTAAAAGAAAACCTCGTTGTTTTCCGGAGTTTAGGAAACATGAAAGTCGTTTCGTCCATCGGGGCGTTGAAGTATCGACATCCTGACTGCCAAGTGGTCCGCCGCCGTGGACGCATTTACGTCATTTGCAAAAGCAACCCTCGCTACAAGGTGCGTCAAGGGAACGCGAAATGCAAACGCCGAAAGCGGTAGCATTCGGTAGCGTATGAAACTTCGCATCGGAGTTATCGGGCAGGGACGCGATTGGCAGTCGAGATATTTGCCAGCTCTCCGATCGATGCGAGAGAGGTTTCAAGTCATCGGCATTTACAATAGCGTTCATGCTCTAGCGGAAAACAGCGCCCGCGAGCTAGACGCGTTGCCCTATACCAGTTTTCGCGAGATGATGGAAAATCCATCCCTCGACGCCGTGATGGTGTTAGAAGATGACTGGTACCAGCTCACTCCGTTGCTCGCCGCATGCGACTACGGGAAGGCTGTGTTCTGTGGTGCCGAGATCGATCTCAGCGCTTCTGCCGCAGCGGATTTGAAGAGCCGGATCCAGTCCGCCGGGATCGCCTTCATGACCGAGCTCTCGCGGCGTTTCGCCCCTGCAACATTGCGTCTCAAAGAGCTCATAGCAACTCGCTTAGGACGACCGCGGCTTCTGTTTTGCCACCGCCGGCTGACCTGTGAGAACAAGGACATCCGTCACGCACGGTCGCTAGAGGCAAGGTCGCAGCGCGAGCTAGTGGAACTCATCGACTGGTGCAATTACATCGTTGGCGAAACGCCAGAGTGGGTCCAAGCGATTCGGCATGCAAGCCGAGACTCGGTCGCCACCGCCGATTATCAAATTTTCAGCCTAGGCTTCGGGTCGCCCGAGCAAGACTCGAAGGCTATTCTGGCGCAAATCAGCTGCGGTGCTTACATTCCGGAAGTATGGCATGAAGCCATCACCTACCGCCCTCCTGCTGCCATTCAAGTGTGTTGCGAGAAGGGATTAGCGTTCGTTGATTTGCCTTCCACACTCGTTTGGTTCGACGACGCAGGGCGGCATCAAGAAGCGCTCGACACCGAACTGTCCGTCGGACAACAAATGTTCAGCCAGTTCCACCGAGCAGTCACATCGCTCGTTTGCAATTCGAGCGACCTGGAAGACGCCTGCACTGCTCTAGCCATCCTCGATCTAGCCAAGAAAAGCATGGGCGCTCAAGCTCGAATTCCCTTGCAGCTTCCCTGATAGACCTCTCCAAGGAAATATCTTCCGAGCCAGAACTCTCGCATCGCTCGGTTGGTATTTCGTTCCTACGGCGCCATGTTTTCAGACGGCGCCATGTTTTCAGACGGTGCCGCCTTACAGGTCTTCGACATCCATCGAGAGAGGTTCCATCACTTTCGTGTTCCGCTCCACGGCAATAACGACGGTCTGCTCATCCACTCCATCACGACTCTTGGCCGTTGCCGGCAAGACTTGCCGACGGTCTGGGAGAGGGAGTCGGATGGAGAAGCTCCCGTCAGAACGGACCTTCACCGGCTCACCACCGACATTGACATGGGCGTCGGAATGGGTGGAACCGAAGACAATCAATTCGGCGTCCACTTCAAAGTAAAACTGCTTGTTCCGTTTCAGGCCACCCTCGGCGCCCGATCCGAATTGCGAAAGCACGTCTGTGTCCATCGTCCGTTTGAGTCGTTCCTCAAACACCTCGGATAGATCCCCCGATTGCGTGTCCTCGTTATACCCACCGCTCATCGCGTAGATGCGTTCGGCATCCTTTGCAATGTCTGCCCAGTGATCATCGACGACTTCTTTCGAGCCAGCCATTGGCATCGTCACGGTATTGCTTCGAACCAATTCATAAAAACGGCCGTTCGAGGTGAGATAGCCAAGCTGCAGTTTGAACGAGCAACCGGGCACTTCGATCTGGAGGTACCAATTGCGGACACCCCCGTGAATCTCTACGTCTTGAAAGACAGTCTCCGCGTTGTTGGTCGTCCCATTGTCATCGAGTTTAAGCAGTCGCAGGATCGGCTTGGCCGTGTGCCAATGCTCGGCGATGGAAACGCGAGCCCGCTCCACCGTTTGCCGAGTGATATCCCAATGGGCATGGAGCCAGAACGCATCCCGCACCATGAGAATGAGCCTATCTTTCCCTTTCTCAAGTGGTGGGACCTGAGTATTGGAGACCAGGGAGGATTTTGGCGAGGGCTGGGCGAGATCTTTACGAGCCTCCTTGCTGGCCTGCGCCGTTCGGATTTTGGCGACGATATCGGGATTCGTGTTGGAAGGGGGGGTCGCTTGCTCGACTTTCTTCGTGGCCGGCTTCATGGTCTTAGCAACCCCGACCGGCTCCTTTGTCTTAACCGCCGACTTGGCCGTTACCCCCTCTTTCTTACTCGTGGGAGAGGGTTTGAGCTGAGCGGTGGAAGCGATTTTTGCCGAGTCTTTGGAAGGCAACGCAGGTTTTGCGCCCTTGGATGGCTTTAGAATCGCAGGTGTGGCCTTCGCCTTCGGCGCCCCTTTTTCGGCTTTCGCACCTTTTGCTGCTTTGGAGGGAAGTGGCTTCGATTTGACCGACGCTCCCTTTTCTTTCACCCCTTTTGTCCCATTCCCCTTCGTTTTGGAGGCAGGCAGGGGCGGCTTCTTCGCCGCGGCGATCTTCTTGGTTTCTTTCGCGTCCTTCGGTGCTGCTTTTTGTGCAGATTTCGCTTTGGTCATTCCGTCAACTGACTTCTTAGGGGTCGAACGTGACTTTTCAAGGTTCTTTGCAGCCCCCTTAGCAGAGGGTTTCGATGTTGTTTTCAGTGCTTTTGCTGTCTTTTTTGGGGCTGGAGCGTTATCGGTGCTTCGAGCCCCCCCTTTGGTGGGAGATTTGGCGGGGTTTCTTTTGGAGCTAGCGGACTTTTTTCGTTCGGTCGACAAGGTAGCTGCTCCCTGCGTGTTCAATAAATCGAGCAAAAGCGGAGGTCACTCGACCGTCCCTGCATCTTTATTTAGTATGCTTAGCGGACTTAGGATTTCTAGAGTTTGGATGGAAAGTTAGCTAGCCCAGCCTTTCTGGGCTTCGCGAACAGATTGGATCGGCTTCGCGGGTCGTCCGGGCCATCCGAGAGAACCGATCGTGCAAATATGTCACACAAACCTTCCGAAGTCGATTCCAAGCGGGGGACAGAACCTGGCAGCGAAAACGGGAATCGCGGAAATAAAAATACGATCGCCCTCAATGCCTTCAGTCGGGTAATGGCAGTCTTGCTGCTCATGCTTCTGGTGGGAGTGGGTGGATCCTACCTCGACAAGTGGCTGGGGACGTCCTATTTGACCGTGATTGGTTTTTTGGTGGGAGGAGCCATTGCGATCGTGGGAATGATGTATGTCGTTCGGGCTGCGGAATTCGAGCGCAAAGAACAAAAGCAGTCATGAAGCGAGATCTTTATTGGATCGTCGTTCTCGGGTTGGTCGCAACTGCGATGGTGATTGCTCTGGATCGGGTGAATCGCGATCCGGGGAGCGATCCTTGGGAAACCCTCCCTGCGCGGTTAGGGGGAGTCGCAGTTTGCTTTGGAGCGAGTCTTTTTAGTTGGATCTTGAACACGGAGGCGTTTGAACGAAAGAACCCGGTTGCATCGGTTTTGCTATTCGGGCTGGTTCGAACGATGGTAGTTCTTGGGTCGCTCGGGTTTGCTACTGCGACAAAATGGAACAATCACAATTTTTTCGTCAGCACGTTGGTGGGCTGTTATTTTTCTTTTCTAGCATTAGAATCCTGCCTCCAAATTAGACGTATCCATTCTCGTATCTAACCCCGCCTCTCAAGCATGGCCTCCGATATCCTCCATATCAAAGACGGATACTACTTCGAGTTGCCAAAGTTCATGTGGCGCAGTTCTCGAGAGAAAGCCGCGGACTTCCCCAAGTGGATGGTGCGGCTTGATTCTGGTTTCCAATCTGAAGAGGCCGACGCGATCATTGCCGGACTTAAGGATATGGGAGTCAGCGATGGGGACTTGGCCACGCTCAAAGAAGACTGGCAGCATTGGCAGCACGAGTCGGCTGGCAACCATAGCTGGCCGTTAGATGCGTACTTGGAGAAGCAAGCGGCGATTGTTGTCTCGCGGGCGAAGAATTGGGCAAAGACGAAGGCTCCGAGCGCCGTCGACGGCGTGAAAGCTTACTTGGCCGAGAATCCACAGCCAAAAATAGAGTGGTTTATCGATCTACAAAGCGATGAGGCAACAGCGTCCAAGTGGCAGGCACTCAAGGCTTCGATCAATTCAGACGCAGTCGTTTCGAAATTCGTCAGCGAAGGGGCTGGTAAGGACTGGTCCTCCGAGAAGATTGCCGAGTACAACCAAAGCCTTCATGGTAAAGTCTTGATCCCACAGCCGTTCGCTCAATTGCGAAACGCATACGAGGTGGAATCTGGGTTTGGGATCAGTCGCTACATGATCATCGAGGTCTTGGTGGCGATTGTCGTTCTGTTCATTTTCCGCTGGCTCGCCAAGAGGGTGTCGACAACGGAAGCACCGAAGGGCAAAGCCTGGAACTTGCTGGAGGGCTTTGTTCAAGCCGTGCGAAACAACGTCGTCGTACCGGCGATGGGTGAACACGATGCGGACAAGTTCATGCCCTTCTTCTGGTCCTTGTTCTTTTTTATCCTCGGCTGCAACTTGGCCGGAATGATCCCTTGGGTGGGTGCTCCGACGGCATCCTTTGGGACTACGTTTGCGCTGGCATTGATTGTCTTCATTGTCGGCGTGGCGATGGGTATTAAGACTTTTGGCGTCGTCGGTTATCTTAAGAACATTTGCCCCTCGATGGGTCTTCCCATTTACTTGGCTGTTTTCATTGTTCCTTTGATCTGGATCATCGAGTTCGCATCTTTGTTCATCAAGCACGGCGTGTTGGCAGTGCGATTGTTGATGAATATGGGTGCAGGTCACTTGGTCCTATTGGGGATATTAGGGATCGGGATCAGTTTGCCGGTCGCTTCCTCCCTCAGCACTCCTGCTTGGATGGGAGTAGCGGGGATCTCGGTTTTTGGAACGACGCTATTGAGTGTGATGGAGTTGTTCGTCGCATTCTTGCAGGCTTATGTTTTCACGTTCCTTGCAGCGCTCTTCGTAGGAAGCGCGATGCACCACCACTAAGAATCCATCTTTGGCTCGTTGGTGAGTCAAGGTCGTTCAGCTCATTGTTTTTCACTTGCTCTGGAATCAGGAGATTTTGAAAGTGTTTAATGTTCTTCGAATTGGCTACATGGCCCTCGGTATCGTTGCTCTGATGGCGTTGCCCGCTTCCGCACAAAGCACTGGCGGTATGCCAGGAGCGATCGGTGCTGGTCTCGCTGTGATCGGTGCTGCACTCGGCATTGGTATGCTCGCTAAGGGCGCGGTGGAGTCGATCGCTCGTCAGCCAGAGTCCTCTGGAACGATCCAAGTTGCGATGATCATCGCGGCTGCTCTGATTGAAGGTCTCGCGTTCTATGCGGTGTTCGTTTGCTCGCAACAGAACCCATTCGCTGGATCGTAATGTCGTTTGTTGATCCGATGGGATCGCGACCGTTTCTGAATCGTTTCCAACTTTGTGTTTAAGGCCGACCATGGTTCGCCAACTTCCAGTTTTCTTGTGCGGGTTGCTGATTGCAATCGTTGCCTCGTTCAGTGGTGTTGCAGTTGCATCGGGAGAGGGGCATGAGGATTTAACTCATGGCCACGCCTCTGCCGACATGAACAATTTGCTCGAGCTCAAGTCGGACAAGGCATTGTTTTCGGCTGTCGTGTTCCTTTTGCTTTTCGCTCTTCTCTACGGTCTGGCTTGGAAGCCGATTTCGCAGGGTTTGGCGAAGCGAGAGGCGGCGATTGCATCGCAGATCACCGAAGCGAAGCAGGCCGCGGAAACCGCCGCGACCAAACTAAAAGAGTACGAAGCGAAACTGGCGGAAGCGGCCGTTCAAGCTCAGGAGATGGTCACCCAAGCTCGCAAGGATGCGGAACAAGTGGGTGAACGGATCCGAGCTGAGGCACAAACAGAAGCGGCTCGCTCACGCGATCGCGCGTTGGCCGAAATCGAGTCGGCCAAACAAGCGGCCCTCTCCGATTTGACCACCAAGAGTACGGACATGGCTTTTGCTTTAGCTCGCCGATTCGTCGGTCGAGAACTCAAAGCAGATGACCATCAGAAGTTGATTGCAGAAGCGATCTCCAATTTGCCAAGCAAGAACTAGTCGCCTTTCATTCCTCCTCGTTCCATACATTTCCTCCAACGGTTTATTGGTTAACACATGTCAGAGCAAGTGAACCAGATTGCCACGGTCTTCGACAGCGAAGGGCAGCACGTTGGGGAGGTGTATGCCAAAGCGCTGCTTCAGTCGGCTGCTTCGGCGAACAAGGTGGATTTGGTAGTCGATCAGTTGGAATCGTTTGTCCAGGATGTTCTCAACAAGAACCAGAAATTTGAAATGGTTCTTGCGAATCCAAAGACTGCTGCGGAAGACAAAGTCGACTTGATCGATCGCGTTTTCGGGAAGTCGATGGACGGGATCGTTTTGAATTTCCTCAAGGTGATTTGTCGACGCAATCGATTGCAGCATTTGCGTCCCATCGCGTCGGCCGCGATTGCCTTGCGAGACGAGTGGGCAGGACGACTCCAAGTCCTCGTCACGACGTCGGCGGAGATGAATGAGCAATCCAAATCGGCTTTGCAAAACAAACTAAAGAGCACATTCAACAAGGACATCCGACTCCTCACCAAAGTCGATCCGTCGATTTTGGGTGGTATGGTCGTCCGCATCGGCGATACCGTTTACGACGGCAGCGTCGATGGTCAATTGAAGACATTGCGCCGCGAGGCGGGAGCCAAAGCAACGGCAGCGGTTCGCGCCGCATCCGCCGAATTGGCGAGCTAGTCACGGTTCACGAGTTAATCACAGTTCACCTGGCGGTGGACTGTCGCCCTGTTCGATTTCGAACACATTTACAATACACAATCGTTCCCACAGATGTACTCGCGTTCGTTCGGAACGCTAAAAGAGGTTTGACTCATGAAGTTCAACTCGGATGAAATTGCAGCCGTCATTCAAAAAGAAATTGAGACGTTCGGCAGCCAAGTCGATGTCCGAGAAGTAGGTACTGTGCTGGAGGTCGGCGACGGTATCGCTCGGGTTTACGGTCTCTCGAACGTCATGTCCGGTGAGATGGTGGAATTCCCGAACGGCGCAATCGGCCTTGCGTTCAATCTGGAAGAGCAAAGCGTTGGGGTCATTATCCTCGGCGATTATCTCAGTATCAGCGAAGGGGATGAAGTAAAGGCCCTCGGAACGCTCCTTTCGGTTCCCGCAGGTGACGCGGTCATCGGACGCGTTCTTGATCCTTTGGGTAACCCGCTCGACGGAAAGGGCCCTGTCAACGCTACGGTCACTCGCCCCGTGGAAATCATTGCAACCGGTGTTGCAGAGCGACAACCGGTTCACGAACCAATGCAAACCGGGATCAAAGCGATCGATGCGATGACCCCCATCGGACGCGGTCAACGGGAACTGATCATCGGTGACCGAAAGACGGGCAAGACCGCTGTCGCGATCGACGCGATCATCAACCAAAAGGGGAAAGGCGTAAAGTGTTTTTACGTCGCGATCGGCCAAAAGGACTCTTCGGTCGCTTTGGTGATCGACGCCTTGACCAAAGCTGGCGCGATGGATTACACGACGGTTATCGTCTCGGGTGCCTCGGCTCCTGCTCCGTTGCAATACGTTGCACCTTATGCCGGAACAGCGATGGCCGAACACTTCATGTTCAATGGCGGCCACGCCTTGATCGTCTACGATGACTTGAGCAAGCAAGCAGTCGCTTACCGACAGTTGAGTTTGTTGATGCGTCGCCCGCCAGGACGCGAAGCGTTTCCCGGGGACGTTTTCTACTGCCACAGCCGCCTTTTGGAGCGTTCGGCTAAACTGTCGAAGGAACTGGGTGGCGGCTCGCTCACGAGTCTTCCCATCATCGAGACCTTGGAAGGGGAAGTGTCGGCTTATATTCCGACCAACGTCATCTCGATCACCGATGGACAGATTTATTTGCAACCGGACTTGTTCTTTGCAGGTATCCGCCCTGCGATGAACGTCGGTATCTCTGTTTCGCGCGTCGGTGGTAACGCGCAGATCAAGGCGATGAAAAAAGTTGCCGGCGGTCTGCGTCTCGATTTGGCCGCTTTCCGTGAATTGGAAGCGTTCGCCCAGCTGGGTACGGAGCTTGATCCTGCTACGCAGTCCAAATTGGACCGAGGCTATCGGATGGTCGAGTTGCTGAAGCAGTCGCAATACCAACCGATGGACATCGCAGACCAAGTCATCAGTATTTACGCAGGTACTCGCGGACACTTGGACGACATTCCTGTGACCAAGGTACGTGACTTCGAAGTGGGTCTTCTGACTTACGTACGGGATCGCAAGCCCGAGCTGTTGACCAAGATTCGCGACGTCGCGGATCTCACCACCGAAATCGAAGAGATGATCAAGTCGGCCATCGCTTCGTTCAAAGCGTCGTTCAAGTAACCATAGCCGAAAGGTTGTTTAGCCATGGCGAATATTCGTCAGCTCGATAAACGGCGCAAGTCGGTCAAAAACATTCGCAAGATCACGCGAACAATGGAGCTCATCGCAACGGCTCGCTTCAAAAAGGCGATGGATCGTGCGGCAGCTGCAACGGACTATACCAAGCGGATCACGCAGATCGTCCAGGATCTCGCGAAAAGCGGGACGGATGTCACCCATCCGCTCCTCAACCAGCGAGATGAGATCAAGTCGATCGATATGCTCGTGTTGACCGCCAACCGCGGTCTTTGCGGTGGCTACAACGGCAACGTTGTGAAAGCAGCAGTCGCTCGCCGGGCCGAGATCAAGGCGTTGGCTGAGAGCGGCGAACTGAGCGTCAGCGGCAAACGAGGGATCGCAGCCCTCAAATTCGCTGGAGTTCCAATCGAAAAGACTTACACGGACTTTGAAGACCAACCCACGTTTGATGCAGTGGGGCGGATTGCCGATGAATTGATTGCAAGATACATCACCGGCAAAGTCGATCGCGTGGATGTTGCTTACACAAAGTTCGTTAGCAGCTCGAAGCAAATTGCCGTCGTGGAAACGTTGCTTCCTTTCGGGGGCTTTGACTTGGCCTCGCCGCCAGCGGGAAATTCCGCTTCAGAGTCAAACCGTTCCGAAACGTCCAAGGGATCCATACGCGACGACTATGAATTCCTTCCGGATGCCGCCGCGATCTTGGAAGAGGTCGTTCCAGCCAGCTTCCGGGCGCGACTGTTCAAGTGCTTTTTGGATGCTGCGGTCAGCGAGCAAATCGCTCGGATGGTCGCGATGAAGAGCGCGACCGAGAACGCAGGGGATCTGATCAAGTCCCTTTCCCGAACCTACAACCGCGCTCGCCAAAGCAAGATCACCGGCGAAATCATGGAAATCATCGGTGGGGTCGAGGCCCTCGGCTAGAGATAGTCGGCACCCGTTTTCAAATCCAATGGGATTGCTCTCCCGAGAGCGACCCGTCAACAAAACCACAACTTTCGGATCGTACGAAGTCGAGACAATTCATGAGCGTTGCCACAGGAAAACAGTCAGGCCGAGTGAGCCAGGTCATCGGTTCTACCTTTGATGCGGAATTCCCCGCGGACAGCCTTCCACCGATCTACAATGCGGTCAAAGTAGAAGGTGAAAAGAAGGGAATCAAAATCAATCTGACAGGGGAAGTCCAGCAGCATTTAGGCGGCGGCAAGGTTCGCTGCGTTGCGTTGGGAAGCACCGACGGTCTGATGCGCGGCCAAGAATGCGTCGACCTCGGACGACCGGTTTCGGTTCCTGTCGGCAATGGAACCCTCGGTCGCGTTTTCAATGTCCTCGGCGATCCTATCGATCAACGCGGTCCCGTTCCTGCCGACGAGTATTGGCCCATTCACCGACAAGCCCCCCCCGTTTCGGAGCTATCGACCAACACGGAAGTCTTCGAGACTGGTATCAAAGTGATCGACTTGCTCACACCGTTCGTTCGGGGTGGTAAGGCAGGGTTGTTCGGAGGTGCAGGCCTCGGAAAGACGGTTATTCTCCAAGAACTCATCGCTCGGGTAGCCAGCACCCACGGGGGGTACTCGGTTTTTGCAGGGGTTGGAGAACGAACCCGCGAAGGAACCGACCTTTGGTTGGAAATGCAGGAAGCGGAAATTGGGAAGACCGGCCGCAAAGTGATCGAACAAACCTGCATGGTGTTCGGTCAGATGAATGAGCCACCAGGGTCCCGTCTTCGCGTTGCTCTTTCGGCCCTCACGATGGCGGAATACTTCCGGGATACCACCGGTAAAGATACGCTGTTGTTCGTCGACAACATTTTCCGATTCTCGCAAGCGGGATCCGAAGTGTCGGCCTTGTTGGGCCGTATGCCTTCTGCGGTGGGATATCAACCAACCCTCGCGACCGAAATGGGTGCGTTGCAAGAGCGGATCACGTCGACCAAGAAGGGAGCTATCACCTCGGTTCAAGCGGTCTACGTTCCCGCTGACGATCCAACTGACCCTGCTCCTGCCACGGCGTTCGGACAGCTCGATGCGTTTATCTACCTCGAGCGATCGATCTCGGAAAAGGGCATCTACCCAGCGATCGACCCACTCGCTTCGAACTCCCGTATTTTGGACCCCGCAATCGTCGGTGAGCGGCACTACGCTATCGCTCGTCGCGTTCAGAAGACGCTCCAACGATACCGCGAGTTGCAAGACATCATCGCGATTCTCGGCGTCGACGAATTGAGCGAAGAGGACAAGACAGTCGTGAAACGAGCTCGCCGCATCGAGCGTTTCCTTTCTCAACCGTTCTTGGTCGCGGAAGTCTTCACCGGCAAACCAGGGGAAATTACCTCCCTCGCCGATACCATCCGCAGCTTTGAAGAAATCTGCGATGGAAAGTGGGATCACCTGCCCGAGTCGGCGTTCATGTACGTCGGACCGATCGAGCAAGCGGAAGAGCAAGCCAAGCGAATGGCTGCCGCTGCGAAGAAGTAGATTCCACACCGTTCCCCTTCCTCTTGAAATCGTTGACCGACCATGGCCGAGACACAAGTTCGTTGCGTAGTGGTAACACCGGAAAAAACCGAGCTCGATACGACATGCGACGCACTCACGCTACCGCTCTATGACGGCGAGGCCGGGATTCTGCCCGGTCGCGCCCCTATGGTTGGTCGTCTAGGTTTTGGTCTGCTCAAACTGCGTAACGGATCGACCTCCACCGAATGGTTCGTCGACGGTGGATTTGTACAAGTCACCCGAGAAGCGGTTTATGTGCTCACCGACCGACTGCTCAAACGTGAACAGATCGACAAAAAACAAGCGGAAGAGGACTTGGCCAAGGCGACCTCGATGAAGGCTTCTTCACCCGAAGCCATTTCCCTACGAGAACGTACGATCGCTCAAACCCGCGCCAAATCCCGACTTGCCCAGTAAGAGACTCGCCCAGTAAGAAACTTGCCGAGAACCATCGAATGCGGAGTTTCGCACGAGGTGCATTGTCCTCGGCATATCTCAACGTTCTGACTCGTCCCCCGTGCTCGTGCTCAGTCCGCCGCAGCGGACGGTTCTCGTTCTCGTAATCGAGATCCCGAAACCTCGCTCATTCAATCGAAAGGCGAGAAACCTCAAGTCGATCGTGGTCGAAAAGGTGTTTTGGGGTGGTTGCCTGGTTTCGAGTACCTCTATTCCGGTTTATCCCCCGGTTTGAGTATCTGCTGAATCGCATCCCAACGATCCGCCAATTCCGTTTCGTACCCTCGGCGCACCGGTTTGTAAAACTCCCGGTCCACGCCTAAGTACTCTTGCGCCGCCACACCTTGGTCGGAATCGTGTGTGTAGTGGTAACCGACGGCATTCCCTAACTTCTCAGCACCTCCATAGTGGCCATCCCGCAAGTGTCGTGGTACCGGAATGAGCGACCCTTCTCGCACTTCTTTGCGAGCGGCAGTGATCGCAGCCGTCGCCGAATTGCTCTTCGGTGCAGCCGCTAGATAAATAACAAGTTGAGATAAAGTCAGTTGGCATTCGGGAAGCCCGATAAATTCGCACGCCTGCATCGCAGCGACTGCAAGACAAAGAGCTTGGGGGTCCGCATTTCCCACATCTTCACTCGCTAAAATAACAAGTCGTCTGGTGAGGAAACGGACCTCTTCGCCCGACTCTAGACTACGGGCGAGCCAGTAGAGAGCTGCGTTGATGTCGCTACCTCGAATGCTCTTGATCAGCGCGCTGGCTTGATCGTAGTGTTGATCTCCCGTCGGATCGAACTGAAGGATTTTTTTCTGCATGCTTTCGCGCATCGCGTCTTGATCGACCCGGACGGGAGTCTGCGTCGAGGAGAGGACGGCCAATTCCAGGGCACCGAGGGCACGGCGGGCATCTCCCTCAGAGATGCGAGCGCAGTATTCCAACGCATCCTCGTCGACTTGGGGACGATACATTCCCAATCCTCGCGTGGAATCTTCCAGTGCGCGACGGAGGAGCTGGATCAAGTCCTGATCGTTTAGGGGTTGCAATTCGAAGACTTGCGATCGACTGAGAAGGGCCCCGTTGACGGCAAAAAAGGGATTGCTGGTCGTAGCCCCCACGAGTGTCACGATCCCTTGCTCGACATCGGGCAGCAACGCATCCTGTTGCGTGCGATTGAAGCGGTGTATTTCATCGATGAAAAGAATCGGTCGCTTGCCAGTCGCGGAGACTTCGTCGCGCGCCCACTCCAACGATTCTCGCAATTCCTTGATGCCGCTCGTGACGGCGTTCAATTGGCGAAACGCGCCTCGCGTTTCATTTGCCAGCAAGTGAGCAAGTGTGGTCTTCCCCGTACCGGGCGGCCCGTAGAGCAAGATTGATTGAAGGCGATCGGCTTGAATCAATCGTCGCAGCAGCTTGCCAGGTGCAAGCAAATGAGATTGCCCAACAAACTCGTTTAGTGTGCGAGGTCGCATGCGCGCAGCCAATGGCTGCGATCGCTCTCGATTCTTCTTTTCCGATGCTTCAAATAGGTCCATTGCATCATCTTACACCATTCTTCAGATGGGATCGAAGCAGCCGTTCCGCCACCTCGCGTCCAGTCATCTGTCGTTTTGAAATGCAATTCCTGATGGACCTCAGATGCTTTTGGATTCCAAAGCCTTCTTAGTAAAAGCAATTTGAAAGACGCGTGGGTCCCGCAGCCCCAGTGCAACCCATGCAACAACACCAATGAGAATCGGCAAGAGGAAATTTTCATGGATCCGAACATGAGCGGCTGTGGCTCCTCCCAAGTAGGCCGACATGAGAATTGCCGCAAGGAAGGCGAGTCGCGGTACGAGAAACAGTAGCGCAATCACCACTTCGACGATGCCCACATACACCATCACTCCGGTGTCCCACCCAAGCTTGGCAAACATCGCTTCTTTGTCGGGGAAGTCAAAGAATTTGCCGTAGGCGCTCAGCACGCTCAGGAGCAATGCGACCACAACGCTCAGCACCCAACCTGTAATCACCGACTTCTTTGCCTTCATGTTCCCCCACCAAATGCTTTCTCTAACGTTGCGATGTCCAGTTTCTTCATTTGCCAGACGGCTTGAAACATCCTTTGTACCGCTTCGGAATCTTCGCTCGCCATCCACTTTGGAAGTTCTGCGGGCCAGATTTGCCAAAACATTCCAAACTTATCCTTGAGCCATCCGCACGCCAGCTCCGCCCCGCCATCGGCGGTGAGACTTTCCCAAACTCGATCCAATTCCTGTTGGGTGTCGCATTCGACGGCAATGGAGAAGGCTTCTGTAAACTTCCAATCTTGGCCGGCATTCAAGGCGACGAATTTCATCCCTCGCAATTCCAACTCGACGGTGAGGACCGCGTCGGCGTGCGGGTTCTTCACCTTGCGCAGAATCTTCGAATCGGGAATAACGGACACATAAAACTCGGCAGCTTCCTCCGCTTGGTCTTTGAAGGTGAGAAAGGGGGTGATTCGTTGGGATTGACTCATGGTGGGGTCCTGTGGGTGAAAAGGATACGACTGGGCTCAGTTCATCGAATGCAAACCGATTCGATTCCCTTCCGTGTCCATCGCGAGGGCGATGTAACCATAGGGGCCGATGGGAGTCTTGCCCTGGAGCAGCTTCCCGCCAGAGGACTCGACACGCGATGCTTCGAGACCACAATCTTGACATGCGAAATAGACCAGCGTCCCGGTCCCTCCGGGTGGGTTCCCTTCCATCTTGGCCAGCGCTCCGGAAGCGCCATCTCCATTCATGTTCATGGGAAAAGCAAACATCTCGATGGCAGAATCGGGCGACTCCAATTGGCTCAACTCGACTTGGAGGACCGCTTCATAAAACCTCTTGGCGCGCACCATGTCCGCCACATAGATCTCGAACCAAGCGACGGGATTACGAGGCTTCGGTTGGTTGCGTGCGTTGATCAATGCGTTGGTGGCTTCATCCGACGGTCGGATTTCGAAGGGACCGATTCCAACGCCTGGATGGCGGGACATCAGTTCCACCGCATGCTCCATGCTTTCCGCCTCCAGGATCAAAATCCCTCCGATTTGCTCCTTGGTTTCTGCATAAGGTCCATCCGTCGCTTGAATTGCACCATCGACACATCGAAGCGTGATGGCCTTCGAAGACTCCTGCAACGCCTCGCCACCCGCGAAGTGACCTCCGGCACGAAGAAAATCATCGTACGCAAAACACTCATCCATCGACCGCTGCAACACTTCCGGCGACATGGTCTGGAACTTGGACATATCGGCGTAGCCTAAACAGATAAACTTCATGATGCCTCACTTCAAAAGAGAACTGCCCTAAGCGAACATTCCGCAAATCGCGGTGTTGTTTTTTTCGTCTTACACCGAGTGGTATACCGTGTCGTACACCGAGTAGTCGGATGCAAGGTCCCGGAATCGACAACAGGCTGCAACGATTTGACACTTTTTCTGGCTTAGGAAGAAGCAGTGACAGAAAGCTTACGGGGATTGGAGCATGACCTCCAATTGGGCTTGGTCGAGCACGATCAGGCTCAAACGCTCGACGACTTTCCAAACTTCGATGGATCGCTCGAGCTCTTTATCGAGTTGCTGCAATTGTCGCCGGCGTTGCCGGAGGTTGAAAGGCCCAGTCGCCTGCCCTGAATCGAGCATGGATTGTATCCGTGACAACTCCCCGTCCGCCGAACGCTTGGCGACCGCCATCTGATCCACAACACGGTTGGCTTGCCCCGCATGGAGCCAATAGGTCGGTGCATTGCGATGTTCGCGGACTCCGGTTTTGATGAATAGTTCCCACCGTCGAGCAGGACGAGACGCTAAAGCGAGGACCAATTCGGGAGCCTCCTCTTCCAAAGCGACAACCCATTGCTGCTCGCTTTCTCCGACGAGCAAACAAGAATCGGAGGGATGGATTGTGATTCCTGAATCCGACACGTCGGATAGAGTCAGGGAGGCAAGACAAGTCGCTCGCGTTGAAACAACCGAACTACCCGTCCCGATTCGATGGCGAGCCAACCCTCCGGAAACTAGAAAAGTCTTGCGAATTCCGTGAGTAACCGACTCGGTCGCTTGCAATTCCGATTCCGACTCGGCGTCCAGATTCGTCGCATCATCCAACTTTGCAATCTCCTTCCCATCCTCGATCGTCTCCAAGCCCACCCTACTGCTTGACTCACGCGTCGTTGTGGAAAAGGGAGCCAAATCCACCACGGGTAATTCGATCGGCGGGACGTTCAGAGGTCCACCTGCTTCCAATACTGGTTCAACCGGCTGCGCCGCCAATGGCTCGTCTTCGAGCAGTACCAGCACCTCGGGCGACTCCAACGTCTCTGTCCCGGCCAGGAATTCGGCTTCCCGACCGGATTCCCCACCGGATTCAGAGTGCTTCGGACCCTCCGTCGTCGAATCCCTTCCGATCCACAGCATTACCCCGAGTAGAACCGCGACTGCGACCAGCGCCCCAGCCAGCAGACCTGGATTGCCGACTCGAGGGACCGCTTTTTTTTTGGTTCTTTTACCGGTGTTTTTTGGGTGGACAGCAAGTGGAGTTTCGCGAAGGAGCTTGGGAGTAGAAGTGGGACGACTAGACGCGTGACCTTTCGAGTCCTCGAGCCGATAAAGGACTCCGTCCGGGGCAGACAGAATCCAGATCGAGCGCAGCGGCGTCTCCGACGTTCCGGTTTGCCGTCTCCAATCCTCTTGCACCGGATCGGGTGGTGTTCCCCAGTGCTTGATCAAATAGGGGACAGGGCGGAGCGATCGGGCGTGGATAACGATCCATCGAGGCTCCGTTGGCTCTACTTCATCCCCATCACAGGGCTTGGGCGTTCCCTGCCAACTCTCGATTCCATTTGTTTTTTCGTCGATTGCTGTCGGTGATGCCTGGCTATGGAACAGTGGCTCGACCTTGCGAGACCGGGTCCAATCGATGTGGCTCGCGGCGTCCTGCCCCTCCTGTCCGGCTTGCTCCCAATCGGTGATCCTGCCCAGAAGATACCAGTCGTCGATCAGTACCCCTCGCCAAGTTCCTTCTTCAAACACCTCGCACTCGCGCTGGCAAACCGGGTATCGATCGGTCGGAAACCTCGACAACGCGGAGGAGGGAAAGGAACGAGGGACAGGGAGGTGCGTGGAGAGCGACCCCAAGAGCGATTGCGGTATCATGGCGTGATATTGCGTTAAGTTTTTGTGGCGCAAGGGCCTACGGGATCGTTGGCCGCATTGACGTGTTTTAACGTTAAACGTAGACTTTCGGCCGAAAATATCTGGGAATTTCCCTAACTTCGATTTTGGCAAACTAAGTGGAGTAGTGCACTCGGCCATGGCTAACAAGTTGATCTATTTCTTTGGCAAATCTAAGACCGATGGCGACGGAGGGATGAAAGCTCTCCTCGGGGGTAAAGGTGCAAACCTTGCTCAGATGACCAAAATCGGACTTCCCGTCCCTTCTGGCTTCACAATCACAACAGAAGTCTGCGTTCATTACTACAAGAATGGCCGCAAAGCTCCACCGGAACTCTCCACCGATTTGGAGAAGGCCGTTAAGTGGATGGAGAAGGAGACCGGAAAGAAGTTCGGTGATCCTAAGAACCCACTTTTGGTTTCGGTCCGATCGGGTGCACGCGATTCGATGCCCGGGATGATGGATACGATCCTCAACCTCGGTCTCAACGACGCCACCTGCGAAGGCTTGGCCGCAGCCACCAACAATCCTCGATTCGCGTGGGACTCCTATCGCCGATTCTTGCAGATGTACGGCGACGTGGTCATGGGCGTCCAAAAGCGCAGTGAAAACGAGCATGAGCCATTTGAAGAAGTCATGGATGGCCTCAAGAGCGAAGCGAAGGTCAAAGAAGACACAGACCTCACCGCAGAACACCTGCAAGAGCTCGTGAAGCGATTCAAGAAGTTGATCAAGGATCGCACGGGCAAGGCGTTCCCGAACGACCCGATGAAGCAACTCGAAGGAGCGATCTTCGCTGTCTTCGGATCTTGGATGAACGAACGAGCCATTCTCTACCGTCAAAAGTACCGCATTCCAGACGAATGGGGTACCGCGGTCAACGTGCAGAGCATGGTCTTCGGCAACATGGGTGATGACTGCGCAACCGGCGTAGCGTTCACTCGCGATCCTGCCAACGGCGACAACGTGTTCTACGGCGAATACTTGGTCAATGCACAAGGAGAAGACGTGGTGGCGGGTGTTCGCACCCCTCTCAAGATCTCCGAAATGGCGAAGGACAAGACCATCGGCGCCGCCTACAAGGAACTCGTCGAAGTCCGCAAGACTCTCGAAAAGAACTTCGGCGACGTGCAAGACTTTGAGTTCACCATCGAGAAGAAGAAGCTCTATATGCTTCAAACTCGAAACGGGAAGCGAACTGCATTGGCCTACGTGAAGATTGCTCACGACATGGTCAAGGAAAAGTTGATGACCCCTGAGCATGCGATCAAGTCGGGTGACCCCGAGGCGTTGAACCAACTCCTCCAACCGATCTTCGATATCGTTGCATACGAGAAGGCTCGCAAAGAAGGTCGCTTGATGGCCGTCGGCTTGCCAGCAGGTCCTGGAGCCGCATCCGGCGCCGTGGTCTTCACCGCAGGCAAGGCAGAAGAACTGGCCGCCAAGGGGCAGAATGTTGTTCTGGCCCGTATCGAAACCAGTCCTGAAGATCTCCGCGGGATGATCGCTTCCGACGGGATTCTCACCGCACGCGGTGGTGTATCCAGCCACGCTGCTCTCGTGGCTCGGCAGATGGGCAAGGTTTGCGTCGCCGGTGCTGGCGATATCGAGATCGACTACCACAAGGGAACGCTCAAGTGCAAGGGCGTGACCCTCAAGGAAGGGGACTTCATCAGCATCAACGGTACCACCGGCGAAGTCTTCCACGGAAAGATCGACACCGCAGACAGCGAGCTGAAGCAAGTTCTCGTTGGCAAGACTCTCAAGCCAAAGGACAGCAAAGTATTCCAATACTACGACTTCATTATGAAGTTGGCGGACAAGTATCGAACCCTCGGTCTCCGCACCAACGCGGACCAACCCGACCAAGTCACGAACGCCGTGGCCTTCGGTGCCGAAGGGATCGGACTGTGCCGAACCGAGCACATGTTCTTTGAAGGGGACCGGATTATCGCTGTCCGCCAAATGATCTTGGCGAAGAACGAAGACGATCGAAAGAAAGCTTTGGCAACATTGCTTCCTTACCAACAAAAGGACTTCGAAGGGATCTTCCGTGCACTCGATGGTCTCCCCGCTTGCATCCGATTGCTCGACCCACCGTTGCACGAATTCTTGCCACAACACGACAACAAGAAGGGCCAGGAAGAAGTCGCGAAGCAGCTGGGCATTTCTGTCGCGGAAGTGAACCGATTGGTTTCCGAACTGCACGAATTCAACCCGATGCTCGGATTCCGAGGATGCCGACTGGGTATCCTCCGTCCCGAGATCACCGAGATGCAAGCTCGTGCGATCTTCCAAGCTGCCGTTGCTGTCCTTAAGGAAGGGACCAAGGTTAAGCCTGAAGTCATGGTTCCGCTCGTCGGTTTCAAGAAGGAACTCGATCTCCAAGTGGAAATCGTCCATCGCGTAGCGAGCGAAGTCATGAAGGCTACCGGTAAGAAGTTCCAATACACCGTCGGAACGATGATCGAAGTCCCACGCGGTGCATTGACCGCCGACGAGATCGCAGAATCGGCCGAGTTCTTCTCGTTCGGTACCAACGACTTGACCCAAACCTGCTTGGGAATGAGCCGCGACGACTCCGGATCCTTCTTGCCTGCTTACCAAGGGCTCGAAATCATCAAGGCGAACCCATTCGCTTCGATCGATCGAACCGGTGTCGGCCAGTTGATGCAGATCGGTGTCGAGAAGGGTCGCAAGACTCGCAATGACCTCAAGATCGGTATCTGCGGCGAGCACGGCGGGGATCCATCCTCGGTCGAGTTCTGCCACATGATTGGCCTCAACTACGTTAGCTGCAGCCCGTTCCGAGTGCCAATCGCTCGTCTGGCAGCAGCTCAAGCGGCGCTTCGCAACCCTCCGGCTCCTGCGTCCACGAAGGTTGTGAAAGACTCGAAGTCGGCCAAGGGTGCGACCAAGACTCGCACCCGCGCCAAGTAGTGCGGTAGCCGGATACTATCATCAATTTTAAAAGCCAAGCGTAACCCGCTTGGCTTTTTTCGTTGGCTCAAATGGTGAGAGAAGGAAGTGGCTCGCGAAGGCGCAACGTTCGCAAAGGAAGAGAGTCTGAAAGCATTCAACCCCGCATTCCCCACCTATCGCTTGCCCTGAAAAAAAGAACCGATCCAACCAGCGCAGTGCAAAGCAACACCGCCCCTTCTCTCACCCCCCTTTGCGCCGTGGCGCCTTGGCGAGAAACTCAAGCTGACAAGAAAGTTGCTTGCGGAATGGCAGTTATTGACTCGCTCGAAGCTTCTTCGCTGCCACCTCGGTCTCGCGCAGTACTCGCAATGCGTTCTTGTAGAGGACTTTGTGAATATCCTCTTCGCTATACCCACGCTGCACCAACATTTCAGTGATCAATGGATAAGTCGAAACGTCCTCCATCCCACGTGGTGCCGTCGAGATTCCGTCGTAATCGGAGCCCAAACCGACATGGTCGATGCCCGCCACCTTGATCACATGTTCAATATGATCTGCGAGGATGGTCGCTTCGCCGGCCGGGTAAGGGTTCTTCACTTGCCACTGCTTGTATTCCCGCTCCATCTTTTCTTTGTCGTCCGGGTACTTGGCCTGCAATTCTCGACGGACTTGGAACATCTCTTTCATAATCGCTGCGCTCTTGGGAACGACAAAGCCAGAGTAGAAGTTGATCATGACTACGCCGCCATTCTGAGGCAGCCTCTTCAGAACGTCATCGGGCACGTTGCGAGGATGATCTGCAATCGAACGAGCCGACGAATGGGAGAAAATGACGGGCGCGGTGGAAATATCCAGCGCATCATGCATCGTTGCAGGGGAAACGTGCGAGATATCGACTAGCATCCCGAGCCGATTCATTTCTCGAACGATTTCTTCCCCAAATGGACTCAATCCATCGTGTTTGGATTGATCGGTGGCGGCGTCCGCCCATGCCAAGGTATCGGAGTGGGTAAGAGTCATATACCGAGCCCCCATGTCATAGAGCCGGCGCAAGTTCTGGATCGAGTCCTCGATCGAATGTCCACCTTCCATGCCGATAAGAGACGCAATCTTCCCAGCCTGTCGGGCTTTCTCAATATCTTCGGACGTCAAGCAAAGTTGAAAGACATCCGGATACCGTTTGACCATGGCATGCACCAAATCGATTTGCTCTACCGTCGTGCGATACGCGACGCCTGCGCGCATTGTTTCGGCAGGAACGTAAACTGACCAATACTGCGCGCCTACGTTTCCTTTTCGAAGCCGCTCGATGTCGGTGTGCAGCTTGGGCTGTGGCTTGCTAATGTCGCAATCGTCGAACCGTTTGCTGAATTTCCGGATTTCCCAAGGAAGATCATTGTGGCCATCAAACACATAGGCTTTGCGATGAATCTCCATCGCCTTCTCTGAAATTGTGTAGTCGGGCTTAGCTTCTTGTGCCCATCCGCTAGTTCCCAACCATCCCGCGAAACCCGTCGTTAGCATCGAACAAGCCAGCCCGGTTTGGAGCGCGGAGCGAATACGGCGAGCTCGAATCTGTTTAAGAGACGACGAAAGTGATTGCATGGAGTGAAACCTCTTCAAGGGATGATGAACTTAAGCGAAAGATGACAAAGCGGAACAGTTTGGGGGCAAGGACGCCCAATGGGCCTTGGAGAGGATCAAGGCAAAATACGTACACGGATATCTTTGAACTCTACGGGAGCTCCTTCGGCTTCCAAGCACAAATAGCCTTCCGCGGGGATCGCATTCCGGCCACCGGAGACTTCGACTCCGTTGACCCACAAGCGAACTTCGCCGTTGATCGCACGCACGTAGTAGTGATTCCAGGCCGGGCTCGGTTGGCTCCGATTCGCTTTCGGAAAGCTGCGCGATCCATCGGGGGAGAGGGGAGGAAACGGCTCTAGTTTGGACTTTCCTACTGGGAAGATATCGCCATGGGTCGTGAACCAAGTCGCCTTCTTTCCAGACGACTTCTCATAGTTTTCGGTGTATCCCGTATCCAAAACCTGCACTTCAATCCCCGCCCCAGGGAGCTTGTTCGGAGGCAGATCCTTCAACGCCTCTTCGGGTGTCCACAGGAAAAACCCTGAGTTCCCGCCCTTGCTCAGATGCCGCCAGTAAGCGACCCATTCCAAGTTTTTGTACTGCACCTTGGATCGCAATACGCCGATCGGTTTTCCGGTGCTGTGAACCGTGGAGCCGTCCCAAACCCAAGTCTCTTCGTCGCAATTGGCGCGAACGAAATCGTCTTTGCCCAGCGTCACCCACTCCGGGCCTTGCCCATCGATGATCGCAAACTTGGCACCCTCGATCGGAATGGGAGAACTCGGAACAGGATCTTGCGCGGAACAAACTGTTGCACCTACAAAAATCCCGAGGGATGGGGCTGTTAACCAAGACAAGGTTTGGAAGATGGTTGACTTCATCGCGATGAAACTCATTTTGGTGGGAGAGGATTGGGAGGGCTGGAGGCTCCGAATAGATTAGCACAATCGACTCTGGTTTGGGGAGAAACGGAACCAATGTTCTCATGGAGCCCGAGCAAGCTGATCCGCCATAGCCAAACAACCGATGACGGGATTCTTGACGACATGAATCGATTTCGGTGAGGAATGCGATTCTCCCAACTCGAGCGCGAGCTCGTCGATCAATTCGGGAAAATGGTTGGGAATTCCACCCGCTACTGCCAAACGATACGAGGCGACAACACCCGCCCGCAGCGCGACCTGCGTCACCATCGCAGCCCATCCCGCGATCGCATCGAGGAGGATGGAATCGGCGACGGGATTGTCGCGTCTCGATTGGATTACCAAAGGAGCTAGATCCGCGATGGCTTTCCGAGGAATGGGCGATTGATAAATCCACCCCACGATTTGCGAGACCGATTCGAAGCCGAGCCTTGCGAGAATCGCTTTGGTAAGGGAAGTGGAAGGAGAGCCCGCATCGACTTCTTTGCAGGCCTCTCTCAGGGCAGCAAGGCCGATGGCGTAGCCACTCCCTTCGTCCCCCAGCAGGTAGCCCCACCCACCAGCCCGGACGACCTGTTCGCATCCTGTACCCGGCAGCGAGCATCGCGCGATGGAGCCCGTTCCCGCAATGAGCGTCACCCAAGGCATAGAGCCAGCTGAATGGATGGGCAGGTCCTCCGAGGAGGAAATTGGCTTTTCAAGGACAGATTCCCATTCGGCGGCCCAGCGGATCGGTTCGATATCGTCGGTGACTTGAAGGGAACCGGCCAGCCCGCGATTTCGAAGACACTGCGTTACGATTTCCTGTTCTTCGAGACGACCAGCGCCGGCCAACCCGATACAAGCAGCCTGAAGCTGTTCCTTCGAGACGACCGAACCGGTTTGCGATTCGAAGCGCTGCATCGCGTCCCGAATGGCGGCTTCGATGTTGTCGCACGCCGCATCGAATCCGACCGAACGTGGATTTCCGGGCCCCCCCAATCCTTGACCGACGGCACAGTCCGACAGGGAGATCGAATCCTGCTGGTGGGATGAAATTGCGTGTAGGGATCGAAGCGGGTTCGCCGCGGAGGTGACCCAGGCTGATGTTTTGGTCCCTCCACCGTCGACACCCAAGAGGAGGAACGGTCTTTGCCGTGCGGAATCCATACTGTCCTTAAAATACCGGGAATGCATCGCAGACCATCCATCCGATGGTCAAGGAATCATAACCTCGAATCATTTTAGGGAGATAAAGGTTTCCGGAATCTGGCGTCAGCCCTCGCGGAGAGCTTGAAACAGCCGCCCGTCCGGCTTACAACAATCCCTTTCCTCGCCAAGGGGCGGAGGCTTTCCCTCCCACCCGATTAGTGTATAAGAACCTTCCAATTCCCCGAATTTAGAGAGTTTGAGATCGTCCATGGCCGGTACCGGATTAGACAGCGGGCTTGTGAGCAAAGACAACGTCGCCAAGATTTTGGATCAAGCTCTCGATGCCGGTGAAGGCTTGCTCCGCTTGACTCCTACTTGGGTCCCCCGCAGCTTCCTGCATCCCGGCCGCCGCATCAAACTTTACCCAGGTGATTTGTACGCTTTTGGAGCGGATCGGGGCGGGATCGACGAACGATGGTTCTCCTCCACCACCGAGGCGGCCAACGAAGGACGCGTTTGGCACGAAGGTCTCAGTTTCTGCCTCTTCGAAGGCAAAAAATTTCTATTGAAGGACGCGGTATCCGAGCAAGGAAACCGTCTGGTCGGGGCACCGACATTCAGCAAATACAACCGCTGGCCAGTCTATTCGAAGTTTTTCGACAACATGGGCCCCATCCCTCATCACATGCACCAGTCAGCAGAAGATGCGGCATTGGTAGGACAAGAAGGAAAGCCTGAAAGCTATTACTTCCCCCCCCAATACAACAACGTCGACAACAACTTCTCCTACACCTTTATGGGTCTCGAGCCCGGCACGACGAAAGACGATTTGCGCCGATGCTTGGAGAATTGGAACAAGGGTGACAACGGCATTCTGGATCTGTCGCGGGCTTATCGTCTGAAGCGGGGTACAGGCTGGTTGATTCCTCCCGGTGTGCTGCACGCTCCCGGCTCCCTATGCACCTACGAGCCACAATGGGGCAGCGATGTGTTTGGAATGTTCCAATCGATCGTCGAGGGTCGCTATGTGCCTTGGTCCCTTCTAGTCAAAGACATGCCCAAAGAGAAGCACCAAGACCTCGACTTTATCATCGGTCAGCTCGACTGGGAGAAGAACGTCGATACCCACTTCAAAGACAGCAACTATATCGAGCCGGTCGTGGATCCCGATCGCTCAGGGACCGGTTACACCGATAAGTGGATCGTGTACGGTTCGATCGACGGCAAGCAGCTCTTCAGCGCGAAGGAGTTGACCGTGGAGCCAGGGGCCAAGTGTATTCTGCGAGATGGTGCAGCCAGTGGATGGATCACCGTCCAAGGCAAAGGTCGCATCGGGAAGCTCGCGTTGCAAACCCCGGCGATGATCCGGTTCGGTGAAAACACCGAAGATGAAGTCTTTATCAGCCATGAAGCTTCCACGCGCGGAGTGGAGATCGAAAACACCGGCTCTGAGCCGCTTGTTGGATTGAGATACTTCGGTCCCGATGCCCATTCCAACATGCCTCAAAACGGGGCTTGGAAGAACAACGCCTAAGACGTTTTCCCAAACGGGACATCCCCCGTTCTTTGACTAACGCGAAGAGGTGATTCCCCCCTCTTCGCTCGGTTTCTCCCTTCCCAATTCCCCCTAACTCATTCGAGTATCTTGATGACAAAGTTAAAGCTTCACAATGCGATGTGGCCCGGTTTGGTTGGCAAGGGAGATGGGCCCGACCAAGAGCCCCCAATCAGTTTGGATCGCATGCTGGAGCTTACCGCAGCGGCCAGCGTGAATGGCCAAAAGTTCGATGGCATCGATTACTTTCTTTTTTTCCCCCACACCGACCCCAACGCCAGCGATGAAGAACTTCTGAAGATCGCTGATAAGATCGCGAGTCACGGCTTCGCGGTGGGATCGCTGGTCGCTCCTGTTTGGGGAGGAACCGTTGGTGATTCCGCCATGGGCGATGAAGCTTCCCGGGAAAAATTCCTTTCGGCCGTGAAAATGGCTTGCCGCATCGCCAACGTATTCGAAAAGCATGGTGTCCGAAAGTATGGGGTGATTCGGATCGACAGCGCGGAATTCGGCATTGAGAAATGGCGATCCGACAAAGTGAGCAACACCAAGAAGATCGTCGAGACCTTCAAGGAAGCGGCGAAGATTGCGAAAGATGCAGGCCAACGACTAGCTGCCGAAGGCGAAATTTGCTGGGCGGGGATGCACTCTTGGCGCGATATGCTCGACGTGCTCGAGGGAGTCGGCATGCCTGACGCTCTAGGTTTCCAAGCGGACTTGGCTCACACCTACCTTTACCTCCTCGGCTACAACGCTCCCGAGTATGCACTGCTCAAAGAAGGTTACAGCCAAGAAGAGTTCTACGCCGCCTACGAAGCGATGACCGACAAGCTTCGACCTTGGACCATCGACTTCCACGTCGCACAAAACGACGGCCATGTCCACGGCGCCGGATCTCACGACAAGACGGGTAAGCACTGCCCCGCAGACGATCCAAACGGCAAACTCGACATCGTCCGGTGCTCCAGCTACTGGCTTAAGGACGCTGCGGCACGCGGCATCCAACATATCTGCTGGGACGGTTGCATGTTCCCCAATGCAACTCTGGAAAAGCCCCAAACCTGGAACTCGATTTTGGATGTGATGATTCGCGTCCGAGATTCCCAATAACAAACTGCCCCACTATCCATCCAACCATATCGGCCCTCCAACCATATCGGAATAACCTCGATGAAAGAACTCCGCATCGGAATGATCGGGTACGGCTTCATGGGTAAAGCCCACTCGAACGCGTACGCACAAGCCAACCACTTTTTTCCTTGCGAGTACAAGCCGGTTCTCAAGGCTCTCTGCGCCCGCAACGCGGAAAAGGCCTCCTCGTTCGCAAAGAACTGGGGCTACGAATCAATCGAAACAGATTGGCGAAAGCTGTTGGAACGCAAAGACATCGATGCGGTCGATATCTGCACCCCCAACAACATTCACAAAGAGATCGCAATCGCGGCCGCCAAAGCGGGCAAGATGATCCTTTGCGAAAAGCCACTCGCGATGAACACCGAAGAAGGCTTGGAGATGTGCGAAGCGGTCGAAAAGGCCGGCGTCGCGAACATGGTTTGGTACAACTACCGTCGCATCCCTGCCGTCACGTTGGCAAAGCAAATCATCGATTCAGGGAAACTGGGACGCATTTTCCACTACCGGGCTAACTTTCTCCAAGACTGGACGATCAACGCTGACGTCCCACAAGGGGGCGCAGCAACTTGGCGTCTCGATGTTGAGGCGGCAGGTAGCGGCGTGACCGGCGATTTGCTCGCCCACTGCATCGACACCGCACTATGGCTCAACGGATCGATCACCGATCTTTCCGCCGTGACCGAGACCTTTGTCAAGGAACGAGTTCACGCGGAGACGGGCAAGAAACAACCGGTAGGCATCGATGACGCTTGCTCCTTCTTCTGCCACTTCAAAAACGGATCGTTAGGCCTCTTTGAATCGACTCGATACGCACGCGGCCACAAAGCGCTGTACACCTTGGAAATCAACGGTGAAAATGCCTCGCTCGCATGGGATCTCCACGATCTCCATCGGCTCAAGTACTTCGATCACAGCGACGAGTCGATCGTCCGCGGCTGGCGAAGTATCCACGTGTCCGATGGGAATCAACCCTATATGGGCAATTGGTGGGTGCCTGGGCTTCAAATTGGCTATGAACACTCGTTCATCCACCAAGTCGCCGACTTCTTGAAGAGCCTTGAAACGGGGGAACCCGCCCACCCGACCTTCCGCGATGCTTTAGAAACCCAAAAAGTCTGCGACGCTGTCCTGGAAAGTGCGAAGAATCGCCAGTGGGCAAGCATCTCGTAGATGGGCTCGGTCTAATAAAAGCGTCTGACATGCTAGAACGGTCGAGGACGACCGTTCGACGGCTTCGTAGCCAAGATCCCGTATTGCGCTCCCAGCGGGAACCGAGACAACCATGGCTCAAGCACTCGAAGCCCTTTTAACAACCTCGGGAAGTAAAAAGCACTTCGGCTAACTCGAATCCGAAACCCAGCTTGCTCGATGAGCCGTTTCGATTCGAGAACACTCAAACAAATTGCTTCTCGATCAAAGGGAATGCGGTGCATCACCCAACGCGTACCAGGATTCCACGGATTGTTTTCCCAATACGCGAAACAACCACCCGGCGTTAACCGTTCGTAAATCCACCGCAACGCATCAAGCCTGGCATCGGGTGGGATGTGATGAAACACTCCGTTGCAGAAGGCGAAATCGACAAACAGATCACGCCTCCAGTTTTCTGGAGCACACCATTCTACCCTTGCGTCGGATAACTTCTGTGCAGCAATTTGTAACGAAGCCTTTGAAGGGTCGACTCCGATGACGCGTCTGCACTCGAGTGTGCTTAACAAATAGGGAACGCTATTCCCTGTTCCGCACCCGAAATCCATAGCGAGGGATGGCGTGAATCCGAATCGTCGCAGATTTTGCCGCGTTATTTCGATTCGAGCCGATGCGAAGTAGTCGGATGATTCCCCAGAGAGAGCAATTCCTTTGGCGAGTGCTTCCTCGTATTCCGCAGCGTAGGAATCGAAGCTAGGGTGGGTGGGTGGGTCGCTAGAATCCATTGCGAGGCCTTGGCAATCGGGCGGAATGTCTTGGATCGAAGCGTTTGCCTTGCACCCAAGCAGCCCAACTGCGAGCAAAGTCATACCAGTTCAAACGCTGCGGCCGATTGGGTATCAGATATCCGAATTGATTCGGATCGCGGCGAATGACCAAATCCGCCAACTCCTTTTGATTCTGCCGAAACGGTTGCAGGATCGCGTCATTCCACTCCCCTTTCGATTTCAATCCCCCGATATCGACTCGTAAGGGGGTACCGAATCGGATGAACACATGGGGGCGGGCATCATCCCAAAACGGATACTCAATGGCGAGCGGAAGAAAGACCGTCCTCTCAACCTTCGTCGCTAAATGGGCCAGACCCGGCATGAGAGGTTGGCTCAGATCGCGTACATCGCAGAACCGTCCTTCTGGGGTAATCCAAATGGACGTATTAGGCATCGCGAGAATCGCCTTGCTCGTCGATAGGAAATGGTGGGCACCAGAGAAACTTTGAAGCTGTACACCATAGAAGCCCATCTTTTTCAGAACGGCATAGTTTTCGAGTTGCTCGGCATCGATCGGTGCGTAGAAGGTTCTCTCTGGCATCAAGGCTTGGCGAAGGAGCATTGCCACGATTGGATCCCACCAACTGGCGTGGTTGGCGCAGACCACCAAAGCGTCGTTGGGATCGATCTCGGTCAATACCTGATCGGTCGCCCAGCCAAACGAACTGAACTGTTTGCGCACCATACCGCGCGCGTACCAACAAAATCCATCGACGAGCCACTTCTGGGAAGCGGGAACCGTTGGCAAGTGGTGGCGACTCATGCGCGGTACTCGATCACGAGCTGTCGAGCGAAGCGAACTTTCTTAGCCAACGCATACTTATCGTCGGAATGCCGATACCCAAGGGCACAGCCGACGACCGTTCCATAAAGCGACCCGTCTAAGCCGAGAATCCGATCATATTCGGAGCGCACAATCCCCTCCATCGGGCAAGCGTCGATACGCATCGAGGCTGCAACCGCCATCACTTGTCCGAGTGCGATGTAAACCTGGTTCGTTGCCCATTCAAAGTGCTTACCTTCCTGGTTCTTAAGAAAGCCGAGCAAGACCTGTCGGTACATAGCGAGGGTATCCATGCCGACACCTCGGCCATCGCATACGGATTGCAGGAACGCATCGACGTACTCCTCGGTTACCTCTCTTAATGCTGCGAAGGCAATCATGTGAGAGCAATCGCGAGGCTGCGTTTGGTTCCAAGAGGCACCTTGCAGCTGCGCCTTGATTTCCGGGGAAGTGATGACGATGAATTTCCATGGTTGCAATCCAAAGGAGCTTGGAGTGAGAACCAAGCTCTCCTCGATCTCTTCCCATTGCTCGCTCGGAATCTTTCTGGTCGCATCAAACTGTTTGACCGCATAACGCCAATGCAGGCTCGTGTTCCCCATTCCAATCCCCCGTATAAATTCCCATTACTCTGTGTCTGGTCGCAGGCGGCAGGGCGATGGCAGCCAGGAAATCTGTGCAAAACCCAGCCCGATCCCCCGGAACGAATTACTCGGCGCGAATTACTCGGCGCGGCGAGGTGCTGACTTGGCGAGCGCATCTCGGATTTCGCGGAGCAAAAGAACATCTTCCGGGGTTGCCGCCGGTGCCGCTTCTTCCTTTCTCTTCATACGATTCATCAACTGGATCACCATGAACAAGGCGAACGCGATGATGATGAATTCGAATGTTGTTTGGATGAATGGCCCGTACTTGAGAATATCCGGGTCGGTCAAGTTCATGACAGCATTGCCGTTCGCATCGAGCTCAGGTGTCCCATCTTTCTTTAAGACAGGAAGCTCTATCTTTCCACCAGTCAAATGGGAGTACTTCAACGACAACCCGTTGAAATTCACACCGCTTTTCGCCGTGATCAAGTTCAGTGGAGTCATGAACACATTTTCGACGAGCGAGTTGATGATCTTTCCAAACGCGCCGCCGATGACAACGCCGACCGCTAAATCGATTACGTTGCCGCGCATCGCAAACGCTTTGAATTCTTGAAAAAGACCCATCTGAGGAACTCCTGCCGTTGCCTAAAAGAATGAAAAGGAATGATGCCGCCAAGCTTACAGGATTTTCCGGAAATTGGGAGCAACCGAATTCTCCCCTTGAAACGCTCGGTGGTTATTTCGTATCGACAGAGGAATTCGCACGCCGGAATTCGCACGTCGGAAGTCGGAGGCCGCCGAACCGCAACTCCGAGCCCCCCCACACTTCGTATCCTTCGCACATTATCGTTTCCGCCCCATGAACTCGAACCAGCAGGACAGAAATTCGGTGCTAGCGATTTTCGCTTGCTGCCTGCTCGTGCTTTTCCCTAGCCGCTTCTCAAGTGGGGAGGAACCCCTCGCGCGCCCCTCCGAAGTCGCGTTGACATTCCAACGAGCGACCGAAGCCTTTGCTCAGAAAGACTTTGCCAGTGCCAAGCAAGAATTCTTGACGGTCGCTCGGGCCACGCCAAACTCCGAGCTTGCGATTCAAGCAGAGTATTTCGCCGCACTAGCAGGATGGAACCTCGATCCCTCGGACCCAAGTGCTTCCGAGATCCAGCGCTGGCTCGAACATGCGTCCACCTTTGAAACGCAAACACGCTCAAGTGGCAAGACAATCGTTTCTCCCTCCTGGGACCGCTGGGTGGAGGCTGCCCATCTGCTATTGGCCAAGTACGACCTTTCGAAGGGATCGACGCGCGAGGCGGAGCGACGGCTTCGGCAGCTTTCTCGCAACTCGACCGATGCAAAGGGAACCGACTCTCGCACCTCGGAAGCTTGGCCGACGCAAAGTCCATGCTCTCCCCACGTTTGGCTCGAACTCGGGAGCTTGCTCTGCCGCGAAAATCCATCCTCCGACGAAGCGTTGGAGTGCTTCGCTAAAGCAATCGAGGCTTGTCAACAACAGTCCAGTCCATCGCATCAACTCCTCCAAACCCTCGCCTCTTGGAACGCAATCGAATGTGTTGCCGCAAAAAATCAATGGCAGGAAGTGTGTGATCGACTAAAGGAGTTCGCCCAACAGGATCCTTCGTCGGAATTCCGCATTCGAGCCAAGCTGTTGGAGATCACCGCAAAGAAGAAGCTTTCCCAGGCGGTCGATGTTGCGAAAGAACTCGAGCCAATCGTGGATTTGGCACTAGCCGGAAACATCCCTGCACAACTCCTCTATGATCTGGGGGTCGCGTTTGCGGATGCTGGGTCGAGCGACTCATCGGAAGCCGTCTTTCTGGAGTTGATCCAACGGTATCCAGAAACGGGGATAAGCATCGAAGCGAGACTCCGATTGGCTCGCGATTATGCCCAGTCCAATCGCTGGGACCAGGCGATCAAACTGTCCGAGGAAGCCACTGAGCTAGGGTGCCCCGATTCTTGGAAGGCGTTCGCGTGGTACATCCGAGCCAAAGGGCATGCGCTCGCCCTCGAAAACAAGGAGGCGATTCAATGCTTCGAGCGAGGACTTGACGAAGGGAAGCTAACCGTCGAACTGGAAATCACTTTGCGCGTGGAATTGCTGGAACTCCTCTATCGATCCGAGCAATGGTCGAAAATCGGCCCCCACGCAGAATGGCTGCTGGCATTCTCCGAGAAAGAACCAACTCCCCCTACCTGGCTACCACTGGTCATGCTTCGACAGGCCGAAACGCTAGCGAACCGCAATGCTTGGCAGGAAGCCGAATCGATGGTTTCAACGCTTTGTCGCGATTTTCCCAAATGGAAGAAAGCCGACGAAGCCGATTACCTCTTAGCGCGGTGTTGTATTGCCAGGGCCGATTTCCAGGGTGCGAGAGAGCGACTCGATCGAATTGCGATTGCGTCGAGCAACTCAAACGCAACGCTTTTGGCTCGAGCGGGGTGGATGGCAGGCGAAACGTTCATGATGCAGCGTCGGTATGCCGAAGCTGCCGCGAGCTATCAACGCGTTCTATCCATTCCTGGTGAAGAACACTGGCATGCGGCCAGCGTGTTGCAATTGGGCGTCTGCGCAGAAATGAGCCAAGATCCCAATGCGGCGGTCGAATGGTATCGACGAGTGCAGGAAAGATACCCCGAGTCTCCATTTGCTAAGACGGCCAGCGAACGTCTGAGCGATTTGATGACCAAGGCCAAACAAGCAGAGCGAATCGGTTCAGGGAAGAAGCGATGAGTTTGCATATCAGGATGATAATGAACAAATCGATGAGCTTGGGGATACTCTGCATTTGCACCGCCATCGCTTCTACCGCGACAGGGCAATCCCCAGGTGGGCCCGGCACCGCCTACCCTGGATCCCCGTACCCCGGCTCCACCGTTGGGAACATGCCGCAGATCCGGCAGAGCTTCTACAACACTCCTGCGCAGACCCCCACCGCCAATTCAAATAGTTTTAGTCCAGCGGGCAACGCCTCAAGCAACCCTGGCTGGGTGAACGGCCCTGATGCTCGGCTCGCGGCCAATCCCAATTCCACATCGGGTGCACCGGTGGGAGCACCGATGGGCACACCGACGGACGAAACGGCAGGAAACGCTGAGGGCAAGATCCCGGTACGAAGCCTGCTTCAAATGTTCCACGATGGAGGGATCATGATGTACCCCATCGCCCTCTGCTCGTTTGTATTGATGGTCTTTTCGTTCGAGCGATTTATCTCGCTTCGAACCGGTCGGGTCATACCTCGTCCTTTTGTGAAACGCTTGATCGAGCAGCTTCAGCAACAGCAGATCGACCGCGACGAAGCTCTCGAACTGTGCGAGCGCAATCCGAGTTCGATCGCTACCTTGCTCGCTGCCGCCGTAAAACGTTATGGCCGCCCCGCTGTGGAGATCGAGCAAGCCGTCTTGGATGCAGGTGAGCGGGAAAGCAATAGCCTGCGACGCCACATGCGATTGCTCAATGCGATCAGCAATGTTGCGCCTCTCCTTGGACTTCTGGGTACGGTCATGGGGATGATCCAATCGTTCAATGACATCTCAGGTTCGCAAGCGATGGGGCGACCGGAAATGCTGGCAGGGGGGATCAGCGAAGCGTTGCTGACGACTGCGGCAGGACTTCTGGTCGCGATTCCCGCTTATTTAATGTATATGTATTTCCTCGGTCACACGGACCGTTTGATCTCCGAGATGGATATGCACTCCCAACGCTTGGTCGATGCGATCAGTGCAGAGGGCTTGCAAGAAAGTGATTCCTCGCGCGGTCGAACTCGTTCGCGCAAAGCCGCTTGATAGAAGGAATTGCTATGCCGCTTAAATTAAGTCAGGAAGAGCTTCCGTCCATCAATCTCACAAGCATGATCGACGTCCTTTTTTTGCTATTGATCTTCTTCATGGTGGGGACGCGATTTTCAGAAAACGAAGGGTCGATCGAAATCCACTTGCCCAAAGTGGCCAATGGCGGCGCTATGATGACGGCCCCACAAGGAAAAGTCGTCGCGCTCCAAAGCGATGGTGGAATCCGTTTCGACGGCACGCCCCTCTCCCTCTCGCAACTGGAATACGCGTTGCTGGAAGCGACTCGAAATTACCCCGATTTAAAAGTGGAATTTGAGGCAGACGGTCATTGCTCCCATCAAATGGTCTGCGAAGTACTGGCAACAATTCAGAAAACAGGAAATAAGAACTTGAACCTGCGTTATGCCAGCAGCCAAATGCCTAGCGCATCGATGCAGCGGTAAATCATGACCCCCATCCATCCAACGGCAGCACTCCAGCTCGCAGCGATCGGAGACATTTCGACGAGCCGCTGGTGGGCTATCGTATTAGGATGCCTCTTCGCGTTGGTGGCCCTAACTCTCCTTGTTGCCTCTTGGACCCGATGGGGACAGACCAAATCGCTGACGAAGTGCATTGCGTTGGCATTTCTTGCCCACGTTTGGCTGTTGATGTATGCCTACGGTACTCGAGTCATCAGCCCAGGGGCAGGGGGTGGTTACGGCGGTGGTACGTATCGCCCCGGCGTCGTCCAAATGACCTTGGAAGCGAACACGACTCCTACTCCCGCCTCACCTTCTCCAGCGTCACCATCTCCAGAACTTCAACCCCCCGAGGTACCCGCATCGCCTTCCGAACAATCACCATCCCAAAGTCCAAGCGATTCTGCGGACCACGAGCCTGAGATTCGACCTTGGGAGGCTCCTCTGACATCCGTCGAGGCGGAAACTTCACCCAACGCGGTAGCAGACCTGCCGCTTCCCGAACTCCCCGCCCCCGAACCGTTGGCCGCCTCCCCTACCGATAATCCAAGCCTCGCGGCCGCCCTTCCAACGCTTGAGCCAGACACCGCTGCGCTGGCAGAGTTCTTATCCGAACAAGCAGCTGCCCCTGCGGTGGGTGAATCAACCAAGGCGGAGGAAATACTCCCTACTACCCGACTGCCAGATCGGGGCTCCCAAACGATTCCATCGGTTCCGTCCGCGGGACTTGCAGTCGCCCCACGAATGCAGTCCACCTCTTCGCCCCCCTCGTCGGCGAGTCAGTCTTCCTATCAAAATCGATTCGCTCCCAATCGCATGGATATCGTGCGCGCGGGTGGGGGGGATGAAAACACCGAAGCGGCTGTTCAGAACGCATTGGATTGGTTGTCGCGCGCCCAAGGCCCCGATGGGGGATGGAATGCCGCGGAGCATGGAGGGGGCAACCCCATCATGATCGGTCGTGCAGGACCGGATGGAGAGATCCGACAGAACGCCGGTGTTCGCGCCAACACCGCCATGACGGGCCTTGCGATTCTCGCATTCTTGGGGGCAGGGCATCACCATCTCGATGGCCCTTATGCGCCCACCGTTCATGCAGGGCTTCGATACCTCCTCGGTCAACAACTCCCCTCGGGCGATATGTCAGGGAGGGACCAAGTAGGTCGCGAGGACGCGGTTCGATTCGCTCGCATGTACAGCCATGGCATGGCGTCGCTCGCCGTCGCCGAGGCCTATGCGATTACTCAGGACCCCCAACTTCTGCCTGCCACTCGACTAGCATGCCAGTACTCGATTCGAGCCATGAATCCTCGATCGGGTGGATGGCGTTACGAGTATCCTACGGACGATCCGGGAGACACAAGTCAGTTCGGTTGGCAGGCCATGTTGCTACATAGCGCCTCGCAAGCCAACGCGTTTGACATCGGTGCCGACTCGCGATCGAAAATGCTTCGCTTCCTCGATTCGGTGTCGGCGGGACAAGATGGTGGTCTGGCAACATACCGACCTCGCGTTGGGAATTTCAACAATGCCGAGCAAGCGACCCCGTCCATGACGGCCGAAGCGACGGCGTCGCGCTTATTACTGGGGTATCCCATACGGCCCGGAGCAGCCCACGAAGCTCAGCGAATGCTTCTGTCCAATCCACCTGGCCGCGGGCAAGACAATTTCTACTACTGGTACTACGCTACCCTCGCCATGTATCAATTGCGGTCGACATCGGGAAACTCAATGGATGCCGCCATCTTCGAATCCGCTTGGAAAAGCTGGAACGATGCACTCAAATTCCGTTTGTGCACCACTCAAATTGCGGAGGGACCTGCGAAAGGTTCTTGGAATCCTAGCTGCGTGTGGGGCGCATATGGGGGGCGAGTTTACACCACGGCTTTGGGTTGCCTGAGCTTGGAAGTCTACTATCGTTACCTTCCTATCTACCGCAGTCAGATAGCGAGCCAACCGTGGGTTCCTGATGCCTCGCTCCGCAAATAACGACACTTCAGCAGCCCCTGTCGTATTAGGCAAACTCACTTTTTTGCCCATCTCACCCTGTCCCGGTTGGGAATCGAGTAGAATGGGGCGCGATTGCCCCACCCTCCCCATTCCCACCTGCCTGTATGCTTTTTGCGAATCAGTCTTGGCCTTCGCTTAAGAAGGTTTCTCGCGACACACCGATCATTTTGCCGGTCGCAGCAATCGAACAACACGGACATCACTTGCCCGTCGGTACCGACACGATGCTACTGACTGCGATCGTCCAACGCATCGAACAGTCGCTTTCGGAAAAAGTTCTCATTGCACCGGTGCAATGGCTTGGTAACTCCCACCACCATTTGGATTTTGGCGGAACCCTTTCGGCCGATCCACGCAATTATCTCGACATGCTTCGATCGTTGGTAAACAACGTGGTCATGGCGGGATTCCGTCGGATCGTCATTATCAATGGTCACGGTGGAAACGATGTTCCAGCAAAACAGGCTTTATTTGAGATACGACAGGAATTGCGAACTCGCAGCGACCTTTTGTTGCTGATGACGACCTATTGGTCCCTCGGTTCGGAACCTTGGGTAGACTTTCCATACATTCACCAGCGCGACATGGGACACGCCTGCGAATGGGAAACGTCGATGATTCTCGCGCTGCATCCCGACTTGGTAGGTGATTACCAATCGGCTGCACCGGTGGATCCAGGCAATGCATTTCGCCCTGGCTATCGCGCTTGGACTACCCCCGATCGAAGCAAACCGGGGCACATTGGCTGGCCCCACTTGGCGACACGTGAAAAAGGAGAGCACTTGCTGCAATGCTTCAGCCGCGATGTCGTGCAATGGCTTGAACGCGTGATCGATTGGGATGGTCAATCATGGGATGGATGAGTTCAAAGGATGGCGATGCACCTGCGGGGAAGCTTTCCAAACAAGTTGTCGTGATCTGTTTGTTTTTGTTGTTCGCATCGGCGATCAACTACATGGATCGACAAACCCTTGCATCCGTTGCAACTCGCATTACGACGGAACTCGGCTTGACCGAAAAGCAATACGGCGGTGTCGAAGCCAGCTTTGGATGGGGGTTCGCCCTGGGCTCCCTTGTCTTCGGTTTCCTTGTCGATAGTTTGCCCATTCGGTTCATGTATCCGATGGCCATTTTGCTTTGGTCCGCGGTGGGATTCTTGACCGGCTATGTTCGAGGCTACGACGATCTATTGATCTGCCGTGGACTGCTTGGATTTTTCGAGGCGGCGCATTGGCCATGCGGGCTGAAGACGACACAAGCCCTTCTCACATCTCGAGGACGAGGGCTGGGAAACAGCGTGCTACAAAGCGGTACTTCGATCGGAGCCTTCGCAACGCCATTGCTCATGCTTTGGCTGTTGACTCCGACGCCCGGTAGTTGGCGTATCGGCTTTCAAGTGATTGGGGCTGCCGGGATAGTTTGGATTGCGGCTTGGTTTGCACTCGTTCGAGATACGGATTTGCGATCATCTCGGAGCGAACAGACTTCTATTGGCAAGCCTCGCGCTTGGTGGCGCGACGTCTTCTGTTGGAAGCTGTTCGTACTCTTGCTCGTCCTACTTGCTATCAATACGACTTGGCAAATCCTCCGGGCTTGGCTTCCCAAGGTACTGCAACAGCAGATTGGTTACAGCGAGACCGAAACGCTCGTTTTCACTTCTGCCTGGTACCTGGTGACCGATATTGGGTGCATCGGAGCGGGAGCGATGGCATTTGCATTGGCTAGTCGAGGATGGAGTATCAAGGCCTCACGCACCGCGACCGTGGCGGTTTGCTCCCTCGCATGCGCCCTCGTTGCCTGTGTTCCTTGGATCCCAAAAGGACCGCTGCTCCTAGCGGTATTGCTGGTTGCGGGCGCGGGAGCCTTGGGCCTCTTCCCGATGTATTACGCGTTCTCGCAAGACATTTCGAGGAGCCATCAAGGAAAAGTGACCGGCATTACCGGCATTCTCGCGTGGGCTTTCTCGGGTGTTGCGCAAATGGCTTTTGGCAGTTCAGCCGATGCAACCCAAAGCTTTAGCACTGGATTGATCGTCGTCGGACTCTTACCACTCTTTGCAACTTTGAGTTTAGTTTTCTTTTGGCCGGGAGACCATCATGAATCCAATTTGGAATCGTCGTGAGTTTATTGCAACTGCAGCCGCGTTCTCGGGTGCAACGATTGGTTTGCAATCCCTGCTAACAGCGGAAGACGGTAAGCCGCGAAAACGCATTGCGTTTCTCGGGACCGAGGTGCGCACTCATTCGCATGCCCAGCATTTCCTCGATCGCCACGCGATGGGATACACCTGGGGCGGGAAATGGCAGAAACCGCGATTTGATATCGCCTCGGTTTACATCGACCAACATCCCGAGGGGGATTTAGCACCTGAACGGATCGCCAAGTACGGATTGAAAGATTACCCGACGATCGAGGAGGCGCTGACCTTGGGGACGTCCAAGCTCGCCGTCGATGGCGTGGTGATCATCGCCGAGCATGGCAAGTATCCTGATAACGAGAAGGGGCAAAAACGATACCCGCGATACGAATGGTTCAAACGGGTCGTGAAGGTCTTTGAGGATTCTGGAATGAGCGTTCCGGTTTTTAATGACAAACATCTATCGACGGTGTGGAGCGAATGCCGCGAGATCGTCGATGACTCCAAGCGATTAGGCTTTCCCTTTTTATCGGGCTCCTCCCTTCCAGTGACGTGGCGAATGCCTTCGATCGACATGCCGCTCGATACGCCGCTTCGGGAAAGCGTCTGTGTCTGCTATGGCGGTGTCGACAGCTACGATATCCATGGATTGGAGACGGCCCAATGCATGTCCGAGAGGCGAAAAGGTGGCGAGGTCGGTGTGCGCTCGGTGCAGGCGTTGCGAGACGAATCGCTTTGGCAGGTCTTGTCAGGGGCAGCTTATGAGGACACTCGCAAACTGATTGTTTCCGCGTTGACTCGAAGCCACAATCTCCCGGTAGAGACAGGCTACCCAACCGCTCCGGTCGACTGGGACTGGGCGGTCAAGACGCTAGCCAAATCGATCGGCTATATCGTCGAGCATAGGGACGGGTTCCGAACCACGCTCCTATTAGCTCCAATCCGGGACTTCAATTACGCTGGTATGCGATCTGATAACGGTGAAATCATTTCCTGCCAAATGTACCTGCCGATGCCGACCCATGGCTCGACCACGGCAGACTTTTTCAATCCATTGGCCAACCATATCGAAAACTTGATTGTCGATGGAAAGACACCTTATCCTGTTGAACGAACGCTGCTCACCTCCGGCATGGTGATCGCCGGCGTCGAATCCCTTTATCAAAAAGGGAAAACGATTGAAACTCCCGAGCTTTCCGTTGCCTACCGAGCCCATCCCGAATCCGCCTACTGGCGCGTCTAGCAGCTCTCGCGACGAAAGATCTAGCCACACAGCGAAGCCCAAAATCCGGGTTCGACCTGACTCGCTTTGCTCGGCCCACTGTCGATGCGACAGGGACTGCCTTTCTTCTTGGCGGACTTGGCGCCTTGGCGCGAAACCTCTTCCTTCCTGCGAACCTAGGCAAACTGCGTCGAGTTTGCTTGATTTACCGAAAGCACTGAGGATTCCGGCGGTAACGTCTCGATAACTTGTTCCGGGTAGCATCATCGACTACCCCGTCGTCAACGTGCAGCCCCAGGAGTGCTGCATGCGGGAACACCAGCCTCGAGCGGTACGGGATCATTATGAAATCAGCCAAGTTGCAACAAGAACGCCGACGTGAATGGACGCGAATGGTCCGGTCCTTGACCGTCGCATGCACCATGTGGTTTGCCAGTCCCGTCGATTCGAATGCCGTTGCCCATGAACCAACTTGCGGTTGCGAGACGAGCCCTGTTTGCGATGGAGGATGTGGACACACCCATCGCAAAAAACCGAAGTCGCTTTCCTTCGCTGAGAAGATTCTCAAGCACTTCGACCATATCGGCGACAACATTGAAGCCGAGTCCCGTTATCAACGGTCACGAGGCTTAACGGTATATCACAGCCAACCCCACTGCGGTGTCGAGGCTAGCTGTGGTGTGGAAGCTAGCTGTGGTGTCGAGACGGCCCCCTCCTGTGGTTGCGAATCGATGCTTCGTGCAGGCTGCGACTGCCCATCTTGCGCGGCACAATTGCCGATGGTTTATGCACATTCCCTTCCTGCGCAGCCGTTTGCAAGTGCACACGCGTACCCTCCGCCAGTTCGCCAGCTTGCCCCCAGCACGCCGATGCATCCAAGTGTTCCGATAGAGAAGCAAGCGATCGGAAAGATCAGCGATAAATCCTCCAGCCGCACCACAGCGCAGTCGCAACTCCCCGCACAACTCCCCGCACAACTTCCCGTCCGAAAAACCGACCCCACCCCCACGCCCGAAGAGCCTCTGTCAGAGCCTCTATCAAAGCCATCTGCACGAGCCGTGCCAATGCCCCCTGCATCGAACGAACCAATAGATGCACCGAAGCCTATCCTTGAGAAACCTGCACCGAGTCCTCCGAATTCCAGTTCGTCGCGATTAGAGAAGCCGCCCGAGCCCTTCCAGCCTCGTTTTCCGAAGGCCACGATCGACGCACCGAGCCTTCGCGATATTCCGTCCGCGAACCTGCCACCCGCTGGCTTGCCCTCCTCTGGCTTGCCACCCGCAAGCTTGGCCCCCACTGGCTTGCCTTCCTCAACGGGCTTGCCTTCCTCAACAGGTGGAGATCTGCCCGATGTACTCGTCGACCCCTTCGAGGACGACGTGACTTGGCAAGGAAATCGGAGTCACATGAACGGTATCCGATTGACCGTCGGGCCAGGCAATACCAACCCAGCATTGATGCCAGCACTCGAGAAGGAACCGACCAAACTAAAAAGCGTTCCTGCTGAAGAGTTGGAAGAATCGCTTCCCATTATCCTCACTCCGGCAAGTCCGGCATCTTCAGGAAATGTGGTACCGATCTCTTTTAGCGAGCCAGTCCCTGTAATGACAAATCGCGTCCCCAAAGCAAAAGTGATTCACTTCAAATCCTCGGCGGAGATGGTTCCAAGCGTGAAACGCATAACCGTCCCTGCTGCCAAGTAACCTCGATCGCCCGGTGCAAAAACGAGATTGCATGGATAAAGGTGATTTTCCGAAGTAAAAGCCGTGGGATCGAGAGCGGTTGAGATCAGATTTGAGATCGCAAGTTGAGCAATTCTGTGAAGCAGATCTTTCGTAACGCGGTACTCTTAGAACGACTGATCGATCCGGTCTCGAACTCCGTAAGCCCACGTTTTTAAATCAGTTGCAAAATCGACTTCTCCGAGAAAGTTCCTTATCAGGATACCCAACGAACCGATACCAATAGCGCGGTTACCAAGACGTAATACGACAAAGCTGGAAACGCGATCAAGCAAACCGATGCCAAGAACAAGCACACTTACATCACCTTCGATGCGCGAGGGCGTAGGAAGTCGACCACCGATCGGATTAGCGCAGTCACGTCGTTCATCTACACAGCCTTGGGACAATTAGCCTCCCTGACCGATACGGTCACCTACACGTTGGACCTTGCCGGGAGAATGACGACCAAGGATTACCGAACGGCAGCCCATAGCCCCACGGGAACGATCGCCGATTCGGATAACGAAATCTACCCCCCGACAAATTCTCCCCACGGCTAATGATCGTTCGGGTACAATCGAGCCCTGCTCTGTCTTCCTAATGCCTAAAGTCTAACGCCTAACGCCTTCTTCCCATGAGCAATTACGGGTTACCTTCAGCAGGCACCAGTTACGACGACGAGGACCGTCTCACCGGCTTCGCACGTGCCAGCGGAACGTTTACCCAATCGTGGAGTCTTACCAGTGTGGGTGACTGGAACAGCATCACCACCAATGGCACAGCGCAGAACCGCACCCCCCATGTCCTGCCCCACTCGCGTCACCTATTTCCTGATTGTTCCTGTTCCTTTTCTTCCTCTAGCCTCTCGCCTCCAGCCTCCGGCCTGCTCCCCGACTTCGACAACAAGCTCAAGAGCGCCGATGTGGACAACAACGGCTCGAACGATGTCACGTTCCAGTACGACGCACTGGGAAGACGCATAGCACGACAAGGAACCTCCGGTTCCTTCGTCCATGTGCAGCATGACCAGCAGACGATCGCCGATTACGGATATGGGGATGCTCCTAGCTCGCCAACGCATCGCTATGTGGTCGCTAGCTACATCGACGAACCGGTGGTGCGCAAGGCAGCTGGTACCAGCGGAACGATTCACTATCTGCAAAGAAACCAGCAGTACAGCATCACGGCAGTAACGACATCTTCGGGCTCCGTAGCGGAACGCTACGCCTACACCGCCTATGGCCAGCCAACCATCCTCGATGGTTCAGGCTCGATCCTCTCGAGTTCTGCGATCAACAATCGCTACACCTACACAGGACGTGAATGGGATCAAACGCTTGGCTTGTATCACTTCCGTGCGAGGTGGATGAGCGGGATCGCAGGAAGGTTTATGGGGAGGGATCCGATTGGCTTCTGGGGCGGGGAGGCTCTTTTGTATGGGTTCGTTGGAGAAGGTCCAACAAATGCTTGTGATCCTAGTGGGCTGCGTCGAATCCGAGGGGGAAACTCTGGATCGGGTAAAATAGGGGGCGGTAGGACTACCAACCCGTTAGGTGATTGGTTTGCTCCCGGAACCGCACCGACTTGGGAAAATCGGACTATCCTTTACTTTCCTAGGCTTCCAAGATCAAGCCCAACTCTCCCTGATTTTCCGACACCTGGAACGGGGCCGGTACTAGGGCCGATACTGGGGCCAGTGAACAATCCTAATCCACCTCTTGCGGTGCCTGAAATAGTAGCCCCTGATCGACGTCCTATACCTATATTTGACGTTGGTCCTAGAGTTCAAGATAACGAGTGTCGAAATTGTATGGAGATCGCGACGGCGATGTACCAAGCTTGCAATTTATTGACGGGTGAAGCTCGACAAAGTTGCATCGACAATGCTGATCAATTTGCGAGAGCATGTGCGAGAGTTTGTGGTGTAGTTGATCCTCCTAATCTCGGTAGAGGTCCAGATTACTGTTGGTGCTGTGAGTTTACGAACGCACTTGAGGGCAACGGTGGTACTCCTAAGAACTGCCGAATAGAGACCGTCGAGAGCTGTCATGATATGCTCCCGTTTCAAATGTACACTGACCCGCGGTCACGCGATACGGATACGACTCAGATGAAGGAAGATCCCGAAAACCCGACCTCGAGGTAGGATTGTTATGCCAACAGAGGAGTATTCGAATTCTCTAAGACTATTGTCAAATGGAACACCAAGACAAAAGTTCTCAGCAATGGTCCACGTCACAAGTAACGCGGAGGAAAACGACATCGACGTCGCAATTGATGCATTGGCAGATGCGTTAACTTCTTTAATTGGTGAACCACACTTGGATGATCCGTTCTGGCAAAAAACGACCGAACGCGGGATTCGTGGATATGCCATCTTGATCGCGTCGAAAGCAAAGTCTAACTTAAGTCGCAGTACCGAAGAGCGTTTCCGCTCGATCATGCGAAGTGTCCTGAGCATAAAGCATGAGCAAATCATAGGATTTGCTTTGACGGCTTTTGCTCTCGATGCCCCCCGCGAGTCAAAGCCCTTACTGAACGAGATTAGGATGCTTAGAGATGCAAACCCTGAGCATATAAAGAGACTTGGGTTCTTGTTCGATCGTTGCGAGGCAAAACTTGCAAAACCGAACGGTCACAAGTAGTGTTCACCAATAAAAACTAAACCAACTCATTAAACGGGTCCGCCGATGCGGGGGCAGGGAATGCCCGAAGTTGGTTTTCCCTTCATTTTCACTATGTTTTTTGTGGGGGTAATTCCCCCGAGTCTATCGCTCGAGCGGTCGCAAGATGGCGGCCAACGAGCCGCTTGCGAGCAAGAGGATGCACCGAGTGCATGGAAGTAGATTTGTAATAGCAAGTGAAGATCCGTGCGTAGACTCCACCTTCGGTGGTGCGTGTACGCCTGCGGCTGACTGTTAAACTAATTGTTGACGAGCAGGTGGGAGTGGACCGACAGTGGACCCTCTTCGTTTAACAGTCAGCCGATAGGCGTACACGTCTGAATGCGCAAGCAGTTCATGAATCAGCTCTTACGATCGGATCAACGAATCGACCAAGAAAGGTGCCTACGCCTTTCGCTCGATCGCAAAGATCTTTTAGTCCCGGTAGGGACGAAAGAAAACGCGGCGAAATCGATGTGATCTCTGTGGGTTTGCACCGAAGCTTGAAGCACGGGACCCCAGTGGGTTAGTAGCTGTTTCGGACTAGCGAACCAGGCATATGACATTGCACATTCTCCCCCTCATCCCCAGCCCTTCTCCCCCGCAAAGCCGGGGGCGAAGGGGGCCAGAATTTTCGAGGATTCAATCCTCGGTTCGAAAGCGCTGCAAGCGGCGTTGGGATTGGTTACAATAGCCGCCATGCACCCCCAAAACGCCATGCTTGAAACATCTCCAGATCTCTGCTCCGCGCGCCCCCGCCCGGGAGAGCCAAACGCAACCTTCGGTTGCACCGAAGCTTCTGCTCCTGCTTGGCCGCACTTCCATGTGCATTCCATCCACGCCAGCGTTGGTCCGTCCCCTGCTGAAGCCACCACTGCCACTTGGCGCTACCAAAGCAACCAGCAGTACAGCATCACGGCAGTAACCTCTTCTTCGGGCAACGTAGCAGAGCGCTACGCCTACACGGCCTACGGCCAGCCAACGATCCTTGATGGTTCAGGCTCGGTACTCTCGAGTTCGGCGATTAACAATCACTATACGCACACCGGACGTGAATGGGATCAAACGCTTGGGCTGTATCACTTCCGGGCTAGGTGGATGAGCGGGCTCTCGGGGAGGTTTATGGGGAGGGATCCGATCGGGTATAAGGATGGTTTATCGCTGTACCGAGTTTACTTCGAACTAATTGCGACTGATCCTGAAGGACTTTGTGTAGAGGATTGTAGGAAGATCTATGATGGAATGATTGCTCAAATCGACGCCATATACGAACAACAATTAATTGAAATCGAGGAAGAAGTGCGATCCCTGGTTGAGTTCTGGAGTATTCAGATCCATCAAAGATACCAACAGGCTTTGGCGGCCGCTGATAGGGTGCGCAATTTAGGGTTGGCCTTTTGCCAAACTATTGATCGAGCGACATATTGGGGCCCGTTCCAATATGCCAGCTGTATCTTTAATGTTGAGGCGCTCTATGCGCGTGCAACCGGCGATGCTGCCGTTGCTTTCGCCAATGCAACAGCGGTAATTGGATCGTCAGCAGCGGCGTACGAAGCTGGAAGAATAAGCGGTCTACATCTTTGGATGGTTACTGCGAAAGCAGGAGCTTGGGACGCATTCAAAGAATGCGAAGGCAGACGATATCCAACTGTGAATAAATAGGTACTAGAAGTGAATAAAAGCGACTATATTCTTGTTCGAAAGCGAAGACTTCTTGATGTCTTTATTATTGGTGTTGTAGCATTCTGTATCCCAATTTTTTACCGATTAGTGGATCCGACGGGGAAGTTGTCAGATGAAATGAACAGCATTTCTAGATTGGATCCTAACCCAATGGGCACGTTCGGCTACTTGATGATTATGTTATACGTATATTTGCGGGTCTTCGCCAAGGACGTTGGCGAGACGACTTTTTGTCCGACTGAAGCAAAATCTCTCGATGCTTCCGCACAAAAATTAAATCGTATTGATAAAGGTGATTTCCCTAGCGAAAGCGGGAAATGAGCGAGAGCGACTGAAGTCTGAATTGAGATCGCGAGTTGAATATTTCTTGACCAATAAGAACTAAACCAACTCCTTAAACGGGTCCGGCGATGCAGGGGCACAGGGACGACCCAAGTTGGTTTTCCCTGCATTTTCTCTATGGTTTTTTTGTGGGGGTAATTCCCTGCGAGTCTATCGCTCGAGGGGCCGCAAGATGGCAGCCAAGTGGATCGGTCCAAAGGGGATCTAGCAAGTAGCATTAGCCCCGATTCTTTACCATCGCGTTGAGTCTTAGCACCGGCTTGCCTAAAGAGAGAATCGGCTGATTGGAGGAACGGTCAGGAACACGGAGGGACATGATGCACAGGATCTTCAGAAGACAGGGTTGTTATCCTGTCCATCCTGTAGATCCATGTGGGGTTACTACATGAATCGCGGCACAAGCCTCGGTTTTCAGTCGCCTTTCTCCTTTTCGCAGCAACCAAGTTCTGCCCTTATTATTCACCTGGATGCGAGAAGCGAATAATGGAATAGAAGGCACCCACCTAATTAGAGGGAGCATCGGTGTTTTGGGGCACCCACCTTTTGGGAGCGCCATCACTTAGAAATATAGTCATTGTCACCAGCGACACAGGACCAACTCCGCGATCCACCGCGTCCTCCGCGGGTGACCATCACCGATTTCATGCCAAAACCGCGAGAGCGATAAGTCGTAGGTAGAACTCAGGAGCAGCGGGGCGAAGAAGGACTTACCCCGAGCAGTCATTTCGGACGCAGCATGCGATCGAGAATGTTCTTGGTAATCTGCTGCACTCGCGAATCGACTCCCTGAGGTGAGGTATAAACGCTGGGGCTTTGGTAACCGGGAGGGGCACTAAGCCCATCGGCCCACCAGCAAGTTGCTGCGTTGAACACGAAGTTCCCTTTGGGGCCAGGATAAACTGTTGCGGTATAAGTGCCGCCATTTAAAACGCCAGGAGCCGATTGAGTAGGTCCCGTCGCGACGATCTCCAGTCCAGGGATCGATGCAGGGTCACCGTGGTACTCCCAACCGATTAATCCGGGGATGCGATCGTCCCGCTGCATCCCCGTCCCTTCATAGATCCAGTGCTGAGGGGCGGAACAGACCCAGTCCGCTCCACCAGTAACTGGCCCTGTGCTATGAGCTCCGATCAGCTCGTTGGCGTAGGGTCTCTCGTGTTTCAAGCTGGACATCGCGTCGAATTCGCGCGTTCCCCCCGGCGGCCCGAATACTCCCGTCCTTCGAAACGAACGAGTTGCTTCCTCCCATTCCACTCTTCCGCAGACAGCGTTTCCGCTAAAGAATCCAATGCTCGTTCCTTGCTCGACGGCCGATTGCATATGACGAAACATCTCGAGGGTCCAGTACTCATCATGACCGACGCTCAAGAATCCGCGGCTTCGAAGGGGTGTTTGAGGGTCGCGATGGGTATCGGTGTTCGAGACATACTGCACATCGAAGCCCTGCTGTTCCAACCAAAAAACAAACGGGAATTCCCAAAGAAAAAACTCTCCCGAGCCCAACGAAAGGGGAGCGTCGAGAATCTGACAGTACTTCCCATAGGGCCTTGAAAAACTGACGCGCGACGCATCCCCCCAATGCCAAACATTCACTCCATCATCGTAGAGCGAGAACTGCGAAGGCCAACGATTGTAGGCCTGCCACGTGTGATCGCTGCATTGAAACATCAGATCAGACCGTCGTTGATCTCGAACAAGAAAGATGATGTAACTTTGCAATCCTTCCGTCCCCTCCGTGAGTTTCGCCACATAGACGCCGCTGGTCCAAGTTTCGGGGATTCGAATCTCGAGAGACGGCTCCCACTCACAAAACATCAAGCGATTCTCTCGCATCGATGGCATAGGTTGCGGCTTGCACGCGACGTTGCCATAGCGTCCTACGCTTCGGCCCCCTAATCCTTGGTAGTACCCTAAACGAAACAACTCAACCTCGACTGTCGTGGGAGTCGCGGTGCTAATCATCAATTGAAGCGTCTCACCCGACTGAACACTTGCATGCGACGCGTAGCCTTCCACCCAGGGACATCGGTACTTGGATACTGGCTCGATGCGAATCTTCTCCAGCTTCCAGTTCAACGTTCCCTCATGTTGGTTTTCAACAACGATTGGATTGGTGCCGAGCGGGGAGACCGAGGTGGCGTTGGAAGCGGAACTGCCAGCCGAAACCAATCCGCAAGCCCCTGCGGCTGCAAGCCATTGTCTGCGCGAGGAAGAAACCGAATGGGAAGCAATCCGGTCAAGTTTGTCAGGCTGATTCTTCATGGCAAGGTTCAGGGGGGGAGGGAATTCGAACCAAAAAGGGCGGGCAAGCTACCGAGATTAACCGGATGGTGTCCGGTGCAAGCGGGATCGAATATGGTATCATCCTGATCTTTCTTCTGCTGGATTGATCCCATCCAACGTTTGGTTTTTAGCATGGCGTTTCCACCGAATTCCGACGACCGACCCGACCCCATGGAAAATATGCCCGCCGTCCGAGCGCGCGTTCCCGAACATGTAGCTCGCGGGGAACTGAGCACCGGTGTGATCGTCGTGACCGGCGGAACGGAATTCGTACTGGACTTTGTTCGAAATCTACCCCGACCCAGTTGCGTCGTTTCCCGCGTCGTGCTCCCCCATTTGGTGATGCCCCAGTTCATCGATGCGCTGACCACCAACATCGAACTGTTTCGGCAACGCTATGGCGAACTACCCGGTTCGCCGAGCCCTATCGTCCAGACCCCCACCTCGCCCCAAGAGGCAGTTGCTCCTGATCACGATCCGTTCGAACCAAACTTTTCCGAGGATTCACTCGGACTCGATGGTGAAGAGGCTAACCCATCTCCCAAAACCACCCCCAACTCGGAGATGAATGCGAATTCCTCGACGGGCTCCATTGGAAAAGGGGCTGGACCGCTCCAATCGTCGTTAGAATCCAACTCGATCGATGTTCATGCCGGCTCCCCACCCGGCGGAGGGACTGCGAACCCACCGCCAAATCCAGGCGTTCCAAACCAAGGCCCTCCCAACCAAGGCCCTCGTCGCCAGAATCCGCAGGAAGTCTACGACGAACTGAAGTTGCGAGACGAGATCTTGAGCGGGGCGTATGCGAACGCCGTGATGATCGGTCATGGCCCGTACGAATTCAGCTTTGACTTCATCACGAACTTCTACCCCCAATCCGCAGTCAGCAGCCGCGTCTTCATGGCTTCCGGCCATGTGGGCCGATTGCTCGACTCTCTCAAGGCATCTTGGGAGCAGATCCGAGGTCGGTACGGCTTTCCACCCAAGCCATAGGGCTGGCTCTATTGCAATGCGGTGCACCTAAGAGGTCGCATTCGGCTTCCTCCCTTCCAAGACTATCTCGTTCACATCTATGGACCTTACATCCCTTTCATCCATCCAACGCCAGCTCGACGATCGATCCCTATCCAGCCGAGAGCTAACGCAACACTATTTGGATCGCATCGCCAAGCTGGATACCGACATCCATTCGTATTTGCATGTCGACCCCGAAAACGCTCTCAGAGCCGCCGAAAATGTCGATGCGAAGCGAGCCAAGGGTGCATCGATGGGCGTATTGGCCGGGATCCCCATATCGGTCAAGGATATTCTGTGCACTCGCAGCATGCCGACCACCTGCGCGTCGAAGATGCTCGCGGGCTACATGTCGCCATTCGACGCGCATGTGATCGAAAAACTACAACAGTCCGATGCGGTCCTGCTGGGCAAGACTAACCTGGATGAATTCGCCATGGGTGGCTCGACGGAAACAGGCTACCAAGGCCCCAGCCGCAATCCATGGAATTTGAACAGGACATGCGGTGGTAGCAGCGGAGGTTCTGCAGCCAGCGTGGCTGCGGGTCTAGCGGCCGCCTCCATCGGCACCGACACCGGGGGCTCGATCCGACAGCCTGCCGCCTATTGCGGTGTGTGTGGATTGAAGCCGACGTATGGTCGGGTCAGTCGCTACGGGCTCATCGCCTATGCAAGCAGTTTGGATCAAGCGGGCCCGTTCGGACTTACCGTGCGCGATCTCGGCTTGGTATTGGAGGCGATTGCCGGACACGACCCGAGAGATTCCACAAGTCTCCAGGTCGACAGCGAGCGATTCTCAGCAGCGGCCGATCAACCGGTTGCCCCCTACCGAATCGGATTCGTTCCGGAACATCTCGCTTCCCCTGGGTTAGATCCCGAGATTCGTAAGAAACTCGTGGAGGCGATTGATCTCTACAAGAAGCTTGGCTGTCAAGTCGTCGAGTTAAAACTACCCCACCACCGATTCGCCATCCCGACTTACTACATTGTCGCGCCGAGCGAGGCGAGTAGCAATCTGTCTCGCTACGATGGTGCCCACTACGGGTTTCGAGCAGAGCCCGATAAAAATCAGGGCTCCAGCGAAAGTCCCCTGGTCGCTATGTACAAACGATCTCGCTCCCAAGGCTTCGGAAGCGAAGTGAAACGCCGCATCATGCTCGGTACCTACACCTTGAGTGCCGGATACTATGACGCCTATTACTTGAAAGCACTCAAAGTCCGCCGCCTGATTCGACAGGACTACGATGCCGCTTTTGAACAAGTCGACGCGATCCTCGGTCCGACGACTCCTACCACTCCCTTTGAACTTGGAGCCAAGAAAGACGATCCCGTCCAAATGTATCTCGAGGATCTCTACACCGTCAGCGCGAACTTAGCCGGTATTCCAGCTCTTTCTATTCCGATGGGAGTTCACTCCAACGGTTTGCCTATGGGACTGCAACTGCAAGGTGCACCCCTTTCCGAATCCAAACTTCTGACCATTGCCGAAGCGTACCATCGCGAAATCGATTACCAACCTCGCATCGCGTTCGCTTAACCAACCCCCATCGCATGACGACCATTCCGATTCTTTACGAAGACAATCACTTGCTGATCGTCAACAAACCGTCAGGTTGGGTGGTCCAAGGGGCCTCGCCCGATCAACTTAGCTTGCTCGATTGGGGAAAGGGCTATCTCAAAGAGAAATACAACAAGCCTGGTAATGTTTTCCTCGGGGTCGTCAGCCGACTGGATTCATGGGTCACGGGCGCCGTCCCCTTCGCGCGAACAAGTAAAGCGGCTGCGAGGATCAATGAACAATTACGAGCCGCGACGGTTTTGAAGCTATATTGGGCTCTCGTAGAGGACCATCCACCAAAACCCGATGGCACATTGGTGCATTGGCTTGTTCGGGACGATCGCGAGGCCATCACGCGGGCTTTCGCGCGAGAGCAACCACAATCTCAAAAGGGAGAGCTGCGATACCGAACCCTGGGAGAGACGGATCGCGGGACATTGCTAGAAATTGAACTCATCACAGGACGTAAACATCAGATTCGCGCCCAACTGACGGCGTTGGGTTGCCCCATTATCGGCGATCGGAAATACGGAGCCACACGCCGTATGATCGAAGGAATCGGATTGCACTGTCGCCGTCTGGCGTTTGAGCACCCCACGCAGGAACAACGCATCGATGTCGTGGCACCGCTACCGGAATACTGGCCAGAGTTCTCCCCGGACCAGCACTGAGAACGTGTCGGACCAAATCGGTTCCCAACCCAACGAGCTGCAATCTTGCATCTCCCTGGAATAAAGACGCGCAGGAATGAAGAAGCAAGCGGTTGCTGACTCACCTCAGGCCATGAGTGGCTTGAGCTGCCCGATCCACTTGGGGATAGCTTCTAATGCAGGCTCCTTCGCCTCGTATTCGAGCGCGACCCAGCCGCTGTAGTGGGAGTCTTTAAGAATCTGCACGACTCGCTTCAAGTCGGTTTGTTCGTGCTTACCGTCCGGATAGATATCCACTTTGATCTGCGCGTTGATGGCATAAGGGGCGATTTGAGCAAGCTCCGCGTAAGGATCCGAAGTGGATCGGAAATTTCCTGAATCAAAGTTAATACCGAACGACGGCGCTTGGACCTTCTTCACAATCTCTAAAAGCCCCTCCGCCTTGGCGGTTACACCACCATGGTTTTCGAGCCCCAAGTAAACGCCTTTCGTGGCCGCATATTTGGAAACTGTCTCGCAGACTTTGACGCATCGTTCGACCGTGGGGGCCCATTCATCCCCCTTGGGCTGATTACCTGCGAAGATCCGAATGGCAGGTGCACCAAGAATAGCGTAGCGATCGATCCAAAGCTTCGTATGTTCGATATCGGATTGCAGCTTTGCCTCATCCTTCTGGCAGTAGTCATTGCGAATGGCACCGCCCGAGATCGTTACGCCTCGGCGATGGCAGTGCTGCTTGAGCTCGACCAAGTATTCTGTAGTGACTTCTTTGGGAAAGTAATAACTGGTCAGCTCGGCACCGGGTAGACCGAGTTCATGGCAGTAATCCACGAACTTGAAAAGATCCCAACCCGAATCCGGTTTGGTCAGCAAATCCCGTAGCGAATATGCGGCCAGACTCAGCCGCAATTGCGCCGGTTTCAATCGTTGAAAAGGTTCGATAGCCCGCAGAGAGGATACGGAACAGGCAGCGGTGCAGAGAGTTGTTCCGGCGAGAAAAGAGCGACGTTTCATAATGGTGAGGAACTCACTAGTTTGAATGGAGAATACTGAGTTACTGAGAAAAAGATGATTCGAAGGCTTTGCGGTTAGCGAGGCCATTCCAGTACAAGCGGGAGATGGTCAGAGGCCTCAGTCGAGATGGAGCGGGGCCGAAATTCCGCTCCCTCCTTCGCCCCCTTTACCAGTACAAAGTCAATTTGTCTTTTCGGGTCTTGGGAAGGAATCGTCGCGATGGCGGCATCGTAGGATGGGGTTGGCCATGCCCCGAGAATATTCTGCATGGGGACCGAATCCTTCACGGCATTCATGTCGCCAGCGAGGATTCCGAGACTCTTTTCCTGGAGCGATATCCCCGCAAGTTCCTCGGCTTGTTGAATCCGAAGGGGTTCATGGGCGTGGTCCAAATGCGTACCGATGACTTGGACCGAGCGGTTCCCGTCGCTGGTTGTGCCGATCAAGGCAATACGTTGTTCGCGTCCTGGAAGATTGGCGAGCTGCTGAACACGATGGTCGCTCCACGGATGCTTCGACAACAGAGCCTGCCCATATGCCCCGCCTTGTAGGTCGATCGCTTTTCCGAAGACGACGTACATATCGGTCAATCGTCCCAATTCTGCCGCTTGATCGACTCCGCCGGAACGCGTGACGTTTTGGTCGACTTCCTGCAAAGCAACCCAATCGGGATCCGCATCGCGAAGGATCTTGGCAATCCGTCGTAGATCTACCTTTTCGTCCATCCCTCGACCGTGATGGATGTTGTAGGTCATTGCACGAAAGGTTCGCTGTGGAGATGCTTCGCGAAGGATTGCGGTGACGGGGAAGTGATCCGACGGTGTTCTCCCCTCTTGATGCGTTCGATCGATGCGAGCCGTTCGAATCGACCAATGTTGGGAAACTGCGATCCAATCGATCCTTGCCCCTTTCCTATTCGCGACGTTGAAATTGCAGAAGGTCCCTTCGTCAGAATCTGGTTGCGGACTCTCCGAATGCGCAAAGGTATCAAGCAGTTTGATATCCCCCTCGCTGTCGACGGTTTCGCGGAAGAGGGCATCGTGGGGTTTCGTTTGGGCACCTGCGTTGAAGTCACCTGTCACGACGACTCGATGTCCCGCTCCCAACTCGGCGACCTTGGCACGAATCAGCTTGGCCGACTCGTAGCGAGCTTCGCTCCCGCGGTGATCGAAGTGCGTGTTGAGGAACAGGATCGGCAAGGCGTCGGGGGAAAGTCGATCGCGTAGTTTGACCCACGTCGCGATGCGCGGAAGCGCTGCATCCCAACCTTGGGACCCGATCTTGTCGGGCGTCGGGCTTAGCCAAAAGTGACCGCCAGAGAGCTTCTCAAATCGATCCTTGCGAAAGAAAAGGGCAGCCATTTCACCTTCGTTCGAACCATCGTCTCGTCCGACTCCAAAGCTCTCCAGAAAGGGAAGTTGGGTCGCGACATGCTCCTTTTGAAAAGCAAGGGTTTCCTGAGTTCCTAGCAGATCCGGGTCGAACTGAGCAATGGTCTCAATCAAAAGCTCCTTGCGATGGTCCCAATGATTGTCACCGTCCTTGGCCGTACCGTAACGCAGATTGAAACTCATCACCCGAACGGGTGGTGTTTCCCCATGAAGAGTAACGCATGGCAACAACGAGAAAACAAACGATAGGAAAACAGGAAGGAAAGCGAATTGGAATCGGCTCATAGGAGGAACGCTCGTTGGTGGAAGCCCCAATGTGGGGACTCGAGTGAGTCGGGAAAGGTGGGAATGGACGAGTTCGAGAAGCTCTTCGTATTGTAACCTAGATCCCTTTCCGAGGAGGCAGGTGTGGCCGGTTCCTCGCCGCTTAAGTTTCGACAGGAACAATGGTGGGCAAGCCGTTGATGGGATTCGTGAAGACTTGAACACGGATCCCAAATGCCTGCTCTAACAGAGGGGCCGTGAGGACCTCGGATGGTGCTCCGAACGCGATGAGGCGTTGCGAGGCGAGCAATACGATTTTGTCGCCAAACATGGCAGATTGCTGCAGGTCGTGAATAGACAGGAGAGCAATAAGCTGCCGAGACTTCACGAGCATGCGAATTTTGCGCAAGGACTCGTACTGATAGCGGAGATCGAGTCCCGCAGTGGGCTCGTCGAGCAGGAGCACTCGGGCTTGTTGAGCCAACGAACGTGCGAGGATCATCCTGCGCCATTCGCCTCCCGATAAAGTGTCGAGCGTTCTATCTCGCAACCCCCACATTCCTGTCGTTTCTAACGACTCTCTCACCAAGCTTGCATCGAGAGTGGACCAAGGCTTGTACCACCCCGCATGGGGCGCTCGGCCCAGCATAACCACTTCGTGCACCGTCAAGGACGTGTCGCGATGCTCGAATTGAGGCATGAGCGAAACTCGCTGAGCGAGCGAGCGCCGCGTGAAGGAATGGATATCGGATTCATCGATCCAAATCGTCCCTGAGTCTGGCTCTAATTGCCGTGCAATGGTTCGCAACAGAGTTGTCTTACCCGCTCCATTCGCACCTAGCAACACGACCATCTCCCCCGGCACGAGTGTCAAGTTCAAGTTATCGAGTACAAGCGTATCGGTGTAGGAGAAAGTAAGATGCTCGATGCGCAAAGGGTTTGGATCCACCGTGTTCACCCTCCCCTTCGTCCTGGGAGGGAATGCGCTCTGCCGCGTCGCAAGAGCAATCCCAAGAAGAACGGGCCGCCAAGCATGGCAGTCAAGATGCCGACGGGGAGCTCGGCTGGGGCAACCACGGTTCGCGCAATCGCGTCTGCGATCAAAGTGATCGTCGCACCGAGCAATCCGCTCATCGGAATCAACAACTTGTGCCGCGTTCCAATCAACAGTCTCGCGATCTGCGGTGCGATCAATCCGACAAAACCAATCACTCCCGCCGTCGAAACCGCGGCTGCCGTCGCGATACTCGCCGCGAATACGACCGACAACCGCAATCGAGAAAGATCCAATCCGAGCGATTGCGATGCGATATCACCGAGCGAATAGGCGTCCATCTGCCTTGCCATCATCCACAGCCATACCATGCCGAATGTCGAAAGCACCACCAAAGTCGGCAGCGATTGCCAGTTCGACCCGGCGAGCGAACCTAAGAGCCAGTTCAAGATCACCATCGTCTTCTGCCCATCGTGCACAAACATCAAAAGCGAAACGAGGGCATTCGCCAAACTGCTAATCGCGACCCCGGCAAGCAACAGCGTCAAAGAGGATGCCCCCCGATTTGCAGATCCGATGACAAAGACCAATCCAACCGTGAAGATCGAACCTAACATCGAGAACATCGATGTGGGGCCAACCCCAAGGAGGGACCACCGCCACCCGACAATCACCGCAATCGCCACTCCCAAGGCTGCACCGCTCGATGCGCCGATAACATAGGGGTCCGCCAACGGGTTTCGAAATAAACATTGAAACCCAACTCCAGCAATCGCCAGGGCGGCACCTGTCCATAACGCCGCCAGGACTCGCGGGAGTCGAAGGCTGGTCAGAATGGTGAATTCCGTTTGCTGCCCGTCGCTCGAACGTTGCGTCAACCAATCCCAAATGGTCTCGAAGGAAATCGTCACAGGACCGATCCCAAGACTCGCTACCGATAGTAATCCAAGCAGCAACAAAGAAGCCAATAAGAGCCAATGGGTTTTACCGCGAATGGCTTTGAGAAATCCATTTGGCGATCTCAAGGCTTCGATTCCGATTGGTTTGGTGCTACGACAGGTTCATCGATCGGCAACTTCGATGCAACCTCTGGATAAACAGTCTGGATGATTTCATGCAGGGCCGAAAGCATGCGAGGTCCACACCGCGAGATGAGATCACCGTCGATTACGTGAATCCTTTGATTCTGCACTGCGAGCATTTCGCCCCACCCGGGACGCAACGCCATCTTCTGAATATCGACTTTTTGACTATGTGTCGTCGGGGCTAATATCACATCGGGGTTGCGCTGTACGAGCGCTTCGCGACTAACCCGAGGATAACGGGCCTGCACATCCGAGAACACGTTGCTCGTATTTGCCAATTCCAGCAATTGGCCGATGAAGGAGTCGGGGCCAGCAGTCATGAGAGGATCGTCCCATACTTCGTAAAACACCCTCGCTCGAACAGCAGGTGCGATGTGGGCAACAGATTGCTGTAGTTGTTTCAGTCGAAAGACAAACCGCTCGTTGAATTGGCTTGCGTTGGATTCGGTACCGGTTAATCGACCTAGTAATTCGGCTTCGGCAAGCAATTCGTCCACCGATTCGGGGCCGATGCCAATGAGGGGGATATCTAGGGGTTCGAAAGTTTCGATCAAAGCTTGATGACTGTCCCATTTGAAGAGGATGACGTCTGGACGCGATGCGAGGATGGCCTCCCGACTGATTCCTTCAATGGTCCCCTTTCCGACGATGGGAATCTTCGATGCAGCCTCGGGGTAATTGCAGTACTCGGTTCTTCCGACGAGTTGATTCTCGGCGCCGATCGTGAAGAGGAGTTCGGTCGTGGATGGGTTGAGGGAAATAATACGTTCGGGACGTTTCTTGACCGTGACCTTCCGCCCCAAACGGTCTGTGAACGTGTGGGGAAACTCTCTGGCAGCGTTCTGCGACGTGTCTGTTTCCACGCCAGGGTTTGCAGCAATGGGCGAGGAATGGTTCGAATCGCAGCCTGGCTGGACCGATCCAATCCCTATCGCAATGCAGAGCGAGATAAGGGTTGGCAGAGTGTTGAGACGCGGGCGGATCCAGCCTGTCGAGAGTCGCCGAGTAGACAGCATGGAATCAGCCTCAGTGGTCCAACCGCATGGAATTACACCGCATGGAATTACAACGTTCATTGGCATCCGAGGTGATGCTATCGGTGCCCCTATGGGTTGTCAATGAAATCTACCCCTCAGCTAACGGAGCCAAAGCCAGAGGAGGAGCCCGATGCCCGCAATCACCCGGTACACCGCAAAGGGGACAAAGCCCCGCGAACGGACCCACTGCATGAACCAAGCGATCACGCCATAGGCGACGAAGAAACTCGTAAGGAATCCAATTGCCAGACTCGTCCATTCCCCCCCAGAGGGCATCGGCTCGGTCGCCAAATGCTTGAGGAGCTTGAACCCGGAAGCGGCGAACATAACAGGGATCGCAAGAAAGAAACTGAACTCGAGGGCTGCTGAGCGGCTCAACCCGAAGATTTGCCCACCTGCAATGGTCGCCATGGATCGGCTCGTTCCAGGAAAAGCGGCCGCAAGGATCTGAAAAAAGCCGATCGCGATCGCTTGCCGAAGACTCATCTCCTCTAACCTCTCGGTTTTGGCGTGATCGGAATACATGCGATCGATAACGACCATCGCAATGCCCCCGACGACCAAGGCGATGGCGATCACCCAAAGGCTCTCGAGGTTTTCGCCGATGATTTCATCGATCAGAAAACAAGGGATCGCCGTGACAACAAAGCTGACGAGCACGAGCGACAAAGGATGACGGTAGGATGCCTTCCAGTCTGTTTTTAGGGATGCTTGGAAAGAAACTAGAAACGTAGCGAGCCGGGCCCGAAAAAAGGCGATGACCGAGAGAATGGCCCCGAGTTGGATCACGACGGCGAACATCTTCCAAAACGGCAGCGTTCGATCTATTCCGAGCAACTCTTGCGTCAGAATGATATGCGCGGTCGAACTCACCGGCAGAAACTCGGTTAGCCCCTCCACAATGCCTTGGAGTAACGCAGCGATGTAATCGTTCAAGGAATGACTCTTGGGGTGGGATGCGTGCTGGGTCCGGGGTTTGACGATTCTGGCTGCCAGTCCGCGACCCGACGCGGATTCTAACGATGAAATCCCAAGCTGATAGGAGTTGATTGGGGAACTTTGTCGTTGGTAACGATTGTGCGGCTTGGCAACGGCAGCCCAGCGAATACACTGCGACGTATGAAGCCGAGATTTCGATTGTGGGGAAAGAAAAAAGGGGGCCGGATGACCGGCTGGTGGATCATGGGATCCCTGGGCGAGGCCACATTCTTCGCCACATGCTTCCTCGTCGGAGTCCTCAGCCTTAGTACCTTCGTCAGCTGGCTCAAGGTCGGATACGGATTCTGGCTCTCTGTCGGAGTCTCAGCGGCTCTGGTCGTCTTGGGTGCCGTCGGCTTCTGGGTTCGCGTTCTGAAGGTCGCGATGAGCGACGAACATCGCGAAGCGATTGCGAAGAGCGGATTGCTGCCCCGTCCAAGCCAACGGACGAAGAAAGCGCCACCTCCCATGATCCCGTCCCTCGAGCCATTCACAGACAGTCCAGGCGCGAAACTGGCTTATCGGCTCCCAAGCCCTTCGCAGGACTTGATGGCGTTCATCGCCGTCGGAGTCTTCGCCATGGCTTGGAACGCCATGCTAGCTATCTTCTTTGTCATTGCCGTGCAAGGGTTCATCGGCGGACAAACTCCGGTGATGTTGCTACTGCTTCTTATGCCAGGGGCTTACATAGGACTGCGGTCAACTCAGTTGTTTTTCAAAACCTATGTGCAAGTGCTTGGGATAGGATCAACCACGGTCGAGATCGAAGACCTCCCATTGGTGCCCGGCCGCACTTACAAGATTCTGCTGGTTCAGTACGGCAGGCTCGTGATTAAGAAACTAACCGTTCGACTAGTTTGCGAGGAGGAAAGCACGTATCATTTCGGAACCGACATTCGCACCGAGCGATCCATCGTGCGCGAGCAAGTGGTATTGGATCAAGGTCGTACGAGAATTGATTGGGGGCGTCCACTGGAATTGGAGGGCGTGCTGAGTATCCCTAGCGATGCGATGCACTCCTTTCAGAGCCTGCATAACGCTGTTCATTGGAAGATCATCGTCGAAGGAGAGGCAAATCGATGGCCATCGTACTCCCGAAGTTTCCCCGTAGTAGTGTACCCGCACGCGCTAGACAAAACGTTGAATCTTCCGTCATGATCCGATTGCTTGGACTACAGCCCACCTACATGCCAAACGATGTTCTCGATTTCGAGTACACCGTCTCCAACATCGATCGATCCACCATCGCTGCTGTAGAAGTCTCGGTGATTTGGCTTACCGAAGGTAAGGGCTCCGAAGATATGGGAGTCCATTTCTTTCAACGAGTCAGCGGCAATTCGCTGGCTGCAATCGAATGGTCCAATCCGCGACGGCTTCAAGTTCCGTTGCCGGAATCGCCACTGTCCTACGAAGGAAAAATCCTGACGATCTCCTGGTGCGTCCGCGTTCGCTTTTACTTGAGCGATGGCACCGAATTGGTCGCCCAAGAACCCTTCTATCTGGGCACCATCACCAAAGCCGTCTGAAGCCGTACTGCCTTCATCGATGCGGGAAGTTTCTCGCAACGGCGCCACGGCGCAAGGAGCAGAGGGGGGGAAAGCGAAACGGTAGGTAGGTTGGCAAGAAGTGGAATGCTATTCCATCACCCCTTAGACGGATTGATAGTTTCATCTCTGCGAGCTTCGCGCCTTGGCGCGCCACCCTCTTCAATCCCACAACTTCTCGAAACTGGAGAGGTTTTTTATTTGCCGGCGTGCAGGACCAAGTGCGGAAGTTCCGGGAGGATGAGCTTCTCCATCGCAAGCCGGACGCCGGCTATTGATCCGGGCATGGTCAATACGATCTTGGTGCCAATCCGCCCTCCGCTAGCTCGGCTGAGCATCGATGCCGATCCGATCTCTTGATAGGAAAGCATTCGAAAGAGCTCTCCGTAGCCGGGGATGACAGAGTCATAGATCCCATCGACCGCATCGACGGTGCAATCTCGAGCTGCGAGACCTGTTCCGCCGGTGATGAGGACCGCTTCGCAGTGCCGTTCTGCCAGTAGCTCCAAAACAGCTTGGCGAATAGCATCTCGTTCATCCCGCACGATGCGTCGTTCGCATATTGGAAAGCCCCGGGCATGACAAAGTTCCTCGATCAGCTTTCCGCCCCCGTCGCTTTCCAACGTGCGAGTGTCGCTCACCGTGAGGATGGAAACGTTGACGTGTCCACCTGCCGCACGTCGATGTTGATTCGTGGATTCCGACATGCTTCCTCGATGTAATGTATGCTTCGTGAACCGCGTCAAACGTCTTGGAACAAACCCGGTTTGCTTTGCGAGAAGAAGGTGACGGGATTTTCATAAACCACCCTGCGAATAAGCTCGCGGGAATGACCTCGCTTTTTGAGCTCCATGATGAGATCGGGAATCGCGGTCGGTTTGCTCGGTCCCCAATCGCCGGCGGAGTTGGCCATCAAACGTTCGGGGCCGTATTTTTCGATCATATCAGCCGCTCGCTGGGGCGTACATTTGCTGACAGGGTACAGCGTCATCCCGGCCCAGAAACCATTCTCGAGGACCGCTTCAATGGTATGCTCCTCCACGTGGTCGACCAACACGCGCGAGCGATCGATTCGAGAATCACCCATCAGCATATCGAGGATCATGCGCGTCCCCTGGTACTTGTCCTCCAAGTGAGGAGTGTGGATAAGGATCTGCTGGTTGTACCGAATGGCCAACTCCAGATGCTCGAGAAAGATGATCGATTCATTTCGTGTGTTTTTATTGAGACCGATTTCGCCGATGCCGAGGACATTGGGTTTGTCCAAGAACTCCGGGATCATCGCGATGACTTCACGCGAGAGTGAAACGTTTTCCGCCTCTTTGGCATTGATGCAAAGCCAAGTGAAATGCCGGATTCCATATTGAGCGGCTCGACGGGGTTCGAAATCGGTCAATTGACGGAAGTAATCGCGGAAACTCTCAACACTCCCACGGTCAAACCCCGCCCAGAAAGCCGGTTCGCTCATCGCAACACATCCCATCCTCGCCAACGTCTCGTAATCGTCGGTTGTGCGAGAAACCATGTGAATGTGGGGATCGATGTAATCCATCTTGTCTGTATCTCCTGTTGCTGCAATCGTTTGCGAGTGCAGGCTGCCGAATGAAGTGCCCAACCGAAACGCCCAACCGAAACGCCCAACCTCAGTGCCTCGTGCAGCGGGGGCTCTTCCCGCATTCTACTAGGTTGCCCACGCACCGCTTAGAGCTTTTAACCCACAGAATACCACAACCGCCTTCTGCCCCAATACCTGGGCTTCCTAGTATCATAAGGATCGTCCGGAAAGTGACTTTTCGCGCAATCTTGTACTGAGGTATCCATTGCCATGCATCGACTCCACCTCTCCCTGGGGATGCTCTTTTTCTTCGTCTGTTGCACGATCGCCCAGGCGGCCGATAGTCGCCCCAATGTCCTTTTCATTATTTCAGATGACTTGAATAATATGCTCGGGTGCTACGGCGACCCACTGGCCAAAACACCGAATATCGATCGTTTGGCGACTCGAGGTGTGCGATTTGATCGTGCCTATTGCACATTCCCACTTTGCGGCCCCAGCCGCAACTCCATGCTTACCGGTCTCTACCCAAACTCGACTGGGATCCTTGCCAACGCTCAGATCTTCCGTCAAACCATTCCGACGCACCGAAGTCTCCCGCAAGCGTTTCGCAACGCGGGCTACTTTGTATCTCGCATCGGGAAGCTCTATCACTACAACGTTCCTCGCTCGATTGGAACCAACGGGCACGACGATCCCGGTAGCTGGGAAATGGAGATCAATCCCGCTGGCGTCGACCGATTGGTAGAAGAACCGCAGATCTTCTCCCTAACCCCCGGTCAATTCGGGGGTACGCTGAGCTGGTTTGCTTCCCCTGAACCAGACGCCAAACATACCGATGGGCTGATGGCGTCCGATGCGGAATGGGTGCTGGAGCGATGTTCCAAACAGAACGATCGCCCCTTCTTTCTAGCCCTTGGGTTCTTTCGCCCCCACACTCCTTACGTGGCTCCGAAAACTTATTTTTCCAAATATCCCAAAGAGTCGATGCCGCTCGTACAAGGAGTCACGGAAGACCAAAAGGATATCCCACCACCGGGCTTGGGAAGCTACAAAAGGGAGCAAGACAAGTTGACGGATGAACTCCGTCAAGAAGCTCGGCAAGCCTACTTGGCCAGTATTAGCTTCATGGACGCCCAGGTCGGTCGCGTCGTCGATACTCTCGATCGTTTGAAACTGTCCGACAACACAATCATCGTCTTTACGAGCGACCATGGTTACCACATGGGCGAGCACGGGCTGTGGCAAAAGATGAGTCTTTTCGAAGAGAGCGCGCGCGTTCCTCTCTTGATCGTCACTCCAAACTCGAAGCAGGCAGGGCAAGTCGCAAAGACACCCGTCTCGCACGTCGATCTCTATCCGACACTGGCGGAACTATGCCAGGTCCCAACGCCAGACTCACTGCAAGGCCAAAGTCTCGTTCCCATTCTTAATGCTCCGGAAACGAAGGGGCGGGGTTGGGCGCTAACGCAAGTCATGCGGGGTGGCGGGCAAGCAGCGGCGGCGGTGACAACCAACGTCGGTGCCGACGGAAAGCGATTCTTTGGATATAGTCTCCGGACCGATCGATATCGGTACACCGAATGGGCCGATGGTGAACGTGGGCGAGAACTCTATGACCACGACAAAGACCCCAATGAAATCCGCAATCTTGCAAACGAAACGGACTATGATTCGATTCGAGTAGAACTCTCAAAACAACTTCAAGCGGCGGTGAAAACGACTTATCCTCCATCAGGGGAAACTCCCTCTCTCAAACCGGGGCTCTGGGCACCAGACCTTACCAATCCTTGATCCTTACCCTTCTCTTTGCGACCTTTGCGCCTTGGCGCGCCAATTCTTGATACATCCAAGTTTCTCGCCAAGGCGCCACGGCGCAAAGGGACGAGAGATGAGGAGGCGTCGACATGACGAAGTGCTAATAAAGATAGGGAACAGATGCAGGAATAGATGTGTCAACTTTACAAGTTGGGAAAAAAACACCGAGATTCAATATCAGAACATTGTTAGTCGTCCATATGGCGTTGGGACTTTTTCTCGGAGGAATTATATTTTGGTGGACACGCCCTTATCCATTGACGGGTTGTTATCCCAATGGCCAGCGAGCCTGGGTGCAATGGGAACGACGCACTCTATTGCTCAGGATTCAACATTTGGAAACCGTACGTTGGTTCCCCAACGGTTCCATCGCATTTCATTCGAAGGCTGCAGGTCAGGCCTTTTATTTTGACCCAAGTGGCGAGGTGGTAAAAAACTCTCGCGAATGGTCCGAAAAGTATGGCGGCCTCATGCGAGGTGCAACGCAGGACAATGAGTCAAAACGTCCGTTGCAGAAATTTCTATGGTGGTGGAATCGATGGTAAAGCGATCGGGTGACAAGAGCGAACATCATCAACAGCATCGATCTTTGATGTGGGAGAAGGTCGATAAACTTCCATCGCTCCGGCTCCCTACAATCAGTTACTTCAGTGTTCCGGTCTATATAGCAGTAAATCTCGTTTTGATACTAAACGATCCGGAAGATCCGGCGTTTATCCGAGTGCCAGACTTTTCTCCGTCAGCGTTTGAAATTGGACTCTATGTAGTGGCGATGGCACTGATTGGACTTCCTGTGGTATTTACTCTGCTACGTGCATTGTTTCTGCGAGTACTCCATCGTCAGCCCCCTACAAATGACGCAGGAGATCTGTTTTGGATCCTGTCAATGTTTCGATTGCCGAATGCAGTTGTGAAGTCTTACAGTTGGTTCGTTCCTATTTACTACGGGGCCATTGGCTGCCTAATGTTATTACCGCTTATCATTTGGGGATGGCGATTCGTTCGAATAGCTATGAATGTTTGATCTATTTGCGCCTTGGCGCGCCACTTCTTCGTGCATCCGAGTTTCTCGCCAAGGCGCCACGGCGCGAAGAGTAGTCGAGATGGTGAGGAAAGGACCTCCGGATGAAGCAGCTGGAAAATTCAATTTGAATTGCCATCGCTTCCCTTTAACGGAGTGCGCTATTCTCGACTTTCCCTCTCTCTTGATACTTTCTTTCTCTTAGCGAGCGTTGCGCCTTGGCACGCCACTTCTTCACGCATCCCAGTTTCTCGCCAAGGCGCAACGGCGCAACGAGTAGACGAGATGGTGAGGGAAGGACCTCCGGATGAAGCAGCTGGAAAATTCAATTTGTATTGCCAACGCTTCCCTTGAACGGAGTGCGCTATTCTCGACTTACCCTCTCTCTCTTGATACTTTCTTTCTCTTTGCGACCTTTGCGCCTTGGCGCGCCACTTCATCACGCATCCCAGTTTCTCGCCAAGGCGCCACGGCGCGAAGAGTAGACGAGATGGGGGCCTAGGCTTTGTCGGTCGATTTTTCGAGGAGCAGACCAAGGTAACTGCGTCGCTCGATCCTATCCAATCCCAGTCGTTCGGCGAGCGCGAGGATGTCGCGCTGCGCCGCTTCTGCTTCCTCGTTACTATCGACGACTCGTTCTATTTCGGCAAAGACACCGAGCTTTTCAACTCGGTCAATCGTAACGGTGAGCGATCGACCTTCCTGTTCGACTTGGTACACATCTCGATGTTTCTCAACCTTGGCAGCAACCTGAAATCCGAGATGCTCCCAAATTTGAAGCCACTGTGCAGCGGTATTTGGCCCTAAAGGGAGTTCGATCTCAGGTCGAATCTTGATCGGACCCGGTTGACGAGGGCCTTTGTATGTGACGTGAGGCTGCCCGTCGATTTCCCGAATCCGCAGCGCCTCGTCGGTCGCACGAAAGTCGCGTGCTGGATGCCGCAAATAGGTATCGCAGTGATGTTCTCTTGCCACGAATTTGGCTTGGATACCAGCCAGCTTGGCTTCGAGATGACTGGCATTCTCCACCCGAAACTTGCATTCCGCTTCCAGCGGTTCTCTTCCCACAGCTTCCTCAGACTTGATGTTCAAAACAGGTTCAAACCAGAACTTCTAAGCTTGTTCACGACGATTGCAAACCCGCCGATGTACTTTATCACAAGATCCTACGAACGGATTGCAACAGGGCAGGCAATAGGACCAGATTGCCGATCATTCCTCCTAACATCGTGCACGCCGCCGTGGTTCCGAAAACGACAGTCGGTAAAAAGTCACTCATCACCAATGCACCGAATCCCATCATCAGTGCAAAGGTTGAGAACAAGACCGATAGACCGATCTCCGACTGAGCGGCCTTCAATGCCTCGTCGAAGCTCCCTATGTTCTTCCGTTCGCGACTGAAACGAGTTAGATAATGGATCGACGAATCGACGCTCAACCCCATCGAAACAGCCGCGATCATCGCAGCCCCTAAATTGACTTGTGTCCCTGTCCAGCCAAACCATCCGAGAATACAAAGGCTCGGAATCGCGTTCGGAATCAAGGCTACCGTCGCAAACACGATGCTGCGCATGGCCAACGCAATCGCGAACCAGATCCCGACAGACGCGATCGCGAAGCAAATCCATTGATCGGAAACAACGCTTCGCACAAGTTCAGCCAGGAGAACGTAGTAACCAGAAACAAAGGGTTGCACCCCGGTTTTCGTTCGATACGAATCGGTCGCCGATCGAACCGCTTGAATCAAACTCTCTTTCCCCGTGGCATCGGTCTGCTCTCGCGCACGAAGCAAGATTCGCAAATGGCGTTGGTCGCTATTCCCATCGTCTCTGGATTCGGCAAGCAAGCTGTCAAAGAAGCTACCCATCGCTGGACGCATCCCAATCAATCGCCCCTCGAAACCTATGGGGCCCAACCAAGCGTTTCGGCGGACAATGTCGTCGGCATCGACCAAGCTCATCACGCTGGTCAAAGCAAGCGGTCCGTCTTTTGTCTCGATCTCAATCGAACGCAGTTCGCTTTCAAGCTCCCGGATGGTTTGCAAATCCTCCTCCCGCGCAGGCTTGGGGAAGGGAACAATAACATCCCACACTCCGGCCCCTCCCAATTCGTCTTCGACGGCTCGGTACGCGATCGCGATCGGTGCGTCGCTTCGAAAGTTCTTGATGAAATCCGTTTCCACTTGGATTCGCAAACTTCCCAGCAATGCCAAAACGGTGATAACCGAGGAAGCCAGCATCAGGTGGTGCGGGAAACGACAAACCCAGCTTTGGACATGCAATAAAACCGGTTTGAGCCAATCCTCTTCCAGCCAGGGCAATCCCTGCATGGCGGGTGAAAGGAACACACGCTCCTGAAAACGGTCTGGCAGAAGCGGGAGCAATGCCAACCCCGGAATGCATAGGACGATACCGACCAAGACGACCAAGGATGCGAGGGCCATCATCCAGCCGTAGTCTTGCACAGGTCCGACGTTGGAAAACGTAAGCGATGCGAAGCCAATCGCGTCGGTAATGCACGCCCAAGCGATCGGACCTCGAAGCGAAATAAAGGAACGCTGCAACGCTTCTTCAGGACTCGCACCCGAGCGGCACAATCGTTGGAAGGCCAACATCCAATGCATGGCTGTCGCCACAGCAATCACGGTGACGATGGAGGCCAACATCGACGAGACCATGGTCAATTCCCAATCAAGGAGAACAAGCAAGGCTCGGGTGACCACCAATGACCATTGCACCACGACAATTGTGATGAGGGCCCATCGCAACGATCGAAAGCCAAGCGTCAAAAGCACGACCAACGTACCACCGACGTAAATACTCAGTCGCCTCCCATCCTCCTCGATCGCATCAAATCCCTCCTCAAGCATCACCCGCTTCCCCACCAACAGCGGCTTCTGGTTCGACTCCAAATCGACGGATCGGAGCGCTGTGAGAACATCGCGATACCCCCCGGGTAAACTGCTCTCCTTTAAAATACAAGCGACGGCGACAAGATTTGAATCGGCGGCATGCGTTTGCCCTTCAAAGAGCCTTTTCAGATCCTTCGCAATTTCGTTGTCTTCATCCAGCAACGAACGCTTGCTCGTCTTCGAACCACTGAGTGCACCCAAGAAACCCGATGCGCTGGGTTGAAGACTTGAGAGCATCCCATCCAATTTGGATAGATCGAGCGCCGAGTCGACTCCTGGAATGGCTTCGACGCGTTTTCGTATGCGTTGCAGTCGATCCAATCCGCTACCGTCATCGGTCCATAGGTCTGGATCGCGGTAAGCAAATACGATCAATTCGGAGACACCGAAGATTCGTTCGAGATTCTCGAATGCCGTGCGCGTCGGTGCGTCATCGGGAAACATCTTTTCCAGCGAGCGATCCAATCGAAGCTCGTTCGATGCAGGAAGGGCCACCATGAATGCGACGGCCGCGATACAGAGCCCCAACCACCGGAAATGGATCATATCAACTAGGCAACCGGAATTCTCTTAGCGGTGTAGAACGAGCGGATATCGATACAGGGCATACCGGCGCGCCGCGCGGCCTCGACCCCTAGATCGGCATCTTCAAAGACCAAACATTGTTCCGGCGCAACCCCCATACGACGAGCAGCTTCGAGAAAGACGTCAGGCTCAGGCTTATGCCGCGTTGTATCTTCGGCCGTGACGATCGCGTCGAACCAATCGAGACAATCAATGATTTCCAACTGCCGAGTAATGATCTTGCGGAAACCGCCGCTCGCGACCGAGATCGGCTTAACACCTCGATGCGCCCGAGCAATATCGAGCACCGAGTCGATAGGCTCCAGGAGATGCAATCGCTCCAAAAAGGCTTGTTCCTTTTCGATCGCTGCGTGCTGGGCGTCGACCTCGACCGACTGCTCTGCGGCTAGCATCTCGATGATGCGATGGCTTGGCATCCCCCCTAACGCGTAAAAGCGATCCTCAGGGAGACGAAGCCCATAACGGAGCATGGTTTGATGCCAAGCCAAAAAGTGGAGAGGCATGGAGTCCACAAGCGTTCCGTCGCAGTCGAAGATCAGCCCGCCAGCCGATTCCACCAAAGGAAGAAACTGTGTGGGAAAACCGGAGGACTGGATCATGGGGTATCGCTCTTTTGTCGTTTGATTTTTCGGTCAAGGGTAGATCGTTCGATCCCGAGAATAGCCGCAGCTCTGTTCTTTTGTCCACCCGTGTATTCGAGAGTCGCGGCGATATGCTCCATCTCGATTTCCTCCAACGTCCGCTCCTGGTACCCTGCCGGTTGATTTGCGGCAGATTGACCTCCCAACGCAGGAATTCCCGGGATTTGAAGATGGGAAAGCGCTAAATCCTCCGGATCGGCCAAGACCCCATTGCACAGCACGAACGCTCGCTCCACGGCATTGCGAAGCTCGCGGACGTTTCCTGGCCAATGATAGGCTCGCATCGCCGCTCGAGCTCTGTCGCTAAAGCCCTCCGGACCATGCCCGCTCTTCGATCGGAACTGAGCGAGAAAATGTTCGGCAATTGGCAGGATATCGTCGGGACGCTCTCGAAGGGAAGGGATCCTGAGTTCGATCACTCGCAGCCGGAAGTAGAGATCGGATCGGAACGAGCCATCCGCGACCGCTTTCTCAAGGTCCTTGTTCGTCGCCGCGACAACCCGAACATCCACCTGGATCGGTTTGCTACCACCAACTCGCTCAAAAGGCTTCCCCTCCAGCACGCGCAGAAACTTCGCTTGGATCTCCAAACTCATTTCGCCAAGCTCGTCGAGCATCAGCGTGCCTTGATGTGCCTGTTCGAACTTCCCTAGCTTGCGCTCGGTTGCACCGGTGAAAGCTCCTTTCTCATGGCCGAACAGTTCGCTTTCCAGCAAAGTCGGAGTGAGTGCCGCGCAATTGATCGCAACAAACGGCCCCGCTGCCCGATGGCTTGCATCGTGAATGCTGCGGGCTACAAGCTCCTTGCCCGATCCGCTTTCTCCTCGTAGCAAGACCGTTGCGGAGGTAGGACCGACCCTCGCAACCTGCTCCCGCAATCGATCCATCGCGTGCGAGGAACTGACCCATTCCTCGGAATGACCCAACTGCTGTTCCAACTCGTTGATCCGGTTTCGCGAAGTCTTCAGTTTGCTTTCAAGCTGCAACTGCTTCTGAATGTTGGCGAAAAATGTCCCCACGACATCTGCGATCGCGAGCGCGACTTCGAGGTGCTCCGGCGCCAAATCAGGCTCCCCGACACGGCTATAGAGGTGCACGAACCCGACGCACTCCGACCCTTCGCGGATTGGGGCAAGGATCGCGCTGGACGTCGCGTGGACTTGGCTGTTTGCCATCGGGGTGCTTTGCGAAACGCCACCTGCCAATTCACTGTCGTGAATATTGCGAGCCAGTAGCGCATTCCCTTCGCGAAGAACGCTCGCAGCGAGAGAATCGGAAACGGGATGATATGCCTTTCCAGAACGTTGGACAGCCGCTAGGACTTTCCGTTCCGCGACGCCCGTTTCGGAGGATTCGATTTTGAGAATGCCGGCCGACTGGCATTGGGTTTCATCCAGCAGCCGTTCCAAAGCGCGCTCGCACCCGCGGAAGAGGTTGTTTTCCCGAGCCAATTCAAAGGCCAACTGAAGGAGCGCAATGGCGGGGGCAATCGGTGCCGCCAAGCTAGCCATCGGCTCCCCGACGCGATCCTTTCGGATGACTTGCTGAAAGGCTTCTGGGTCCAAGATGGCAGACTTCGATTGACGATGAATGATTCGCGAGACTTCGATCCCACCCTCCCGCGTCGATTCTGGCCCAGCCCCCTCGACCTCCAACGGAGGAGCGACCTCCTCTAGACTATTCGTAAATGTCATCTTGCAGGATGCAACGGCGATCGTGCTACCAGGCATCAGCAGCTGAGATTGCTCGATTTTCCGACCGTCGACCAAGGTCCCGTTCCTCGATCCCAGATCCCGCACGTACCATCCATTGTCAAAGAATATCTCGGCATGCCGGCGGCTGGAGCGATCGTCCGCCACGGGAATCTCGTTGGAGGAAGCCCGACCAACGATGAGCGGGCGACCAGGTTCCAAGCGAAAAACGTCGGTCCATCTCGATCCTTGCCGAATAATGAGGTAAGCGGAACTATTGTTTTGTTGCATCGCGAATGGCTTGAAATTACCCTAGAAAACGTCCGTGCGGTCGCCGCTTGTCCGGAAAGAGAGACTGTTCCCGATTTTTCCAGCAGTTATGGTGGAAAGTCAAAGGCGGACGATCCACAATAAGATACAGTTTGATCGCCCTGAGCGTTCGCCCAACATCTAGTTTCTCATTCGACTTATTTTTGCAAGCCAATTGATTGGAGTTCCGACTATGGGTTTTCGAAGTTTGTGCGCAACTTCCCTGGGCGCTCTTGCTAGCCTCCCGGTGGCCAAGCGTTCGATTCCCTTCGCCATCGCAGCCGGATTGGCCTTCTCCTCGACTCCGATCTTCGCCCAGAACTTCAACAACAACGGATTCTTCGGACGCGCCGTCGGGGGGGTTCGAATCGATGCAGATGGCGTCATGCGCACCATCACCGAAGAGGACGCTACCAACGCTCTCGAGCAAACCCGAGCCGATTTGGTTGGTCCGACCGGCGAATTGCAACAGTCGGTCGACTTGCGATTGATTTCTCTCCAAGGAATCCGCAACGCGGTCCAGGAAAGTATCGCAACGGGAAAGGCCTTGCCTGAGGAAGTCATGTTCCTGGGTGGTCTCACTCGCGTGGAAAAGATCTTCGTTTATCCAGAGCGAAACGACATTGTTCTAGCCGGCCCCGCCGAGCCTTGGTCCGTCGGTCCAAATGGAGCCATCGTCGGCGCAAAGTCCGGAAAGCCAACTGTTCATCTCGATGACTTGCTGAACGCGTTCAAGACAGTAGAGTCGGCGCGACAAACCGGTATCTCGGTCTCGATCGAACCGACCAAGGAAGGGAGCGCACGGCTCACCCAATTGCTCTCCCAAAATCGAATCAATGCCTCCCAAGTCAATTGGCAGTCCCTCGAGGCAGCCATGCGACAAGCCTTCGGACCTCAGCAAGTCAAGTTGGAAGGGGTCGCTCCCGACAGCCACATGGCTCGCGTCATCCTCGCAGCCGATTACAAAATGAAGCTGTACGGTATGAACCTCGTGAAGGCTCCTGTTTCGGGCCTCCCTAGCTATTTGGAAATGGTCAGCAATTCGGCTAGCAAAAATCTCCAATCCCGCTGGTGGATGGCTTGCGATTACAGCTCGATCGAGCACAGCAAAGACAAATTGGCTTGGCAACTGACCGGCAACGGAATCAAGACCCTTACCGAAGTCGAGCAAATCTCTTCCGACGGCACCCGCGTCGCGAAGGGCAAGGCCGATCCAATTGCCAAAAAGTGGGCCGATCTTTTCACCTCGAAACTCGACGAGTTGGCAGTGAAGGAACCGGTCTTCGGCGAGCTTCGCAATGTGATGGACCTATGCGTCGTCGCAGCGATCATCGAATCCCAAGGTTTGGAGGACATCGCGGGATGCGACCTTTCAAGCTTGCTCGGTGAGAAGGCATCCGTACAGCTCAACAAAGTGGAGTTCCCAACGTCGCTCGATCCGCAATGCAGCTTTGTTCGGACCGCCCAAGGATTCTTGGTGTCTGCCAGCGGCGGCGTGATGGTCGATTCCTGGAACGTCGTCGCCAGCGTCAGCAAAGAGAACGAACAGCTCAGTACAGTCGACTCAGGCAAGATCTGGAAGAACGATCAACGCATTTGGCAATAGTTCTCTCAAACCCTTTAGAATTAGTCGATTCACACAAACCGGAGCCCTGTAGGCTCCGGTTTGATTCACCGCACCTTGCAGTCGAATCGAACGAGCCCGCCATCGCCGGGTTTGATCCCTTCAGTGATTTCCCATCGGAGAACCTCCGACCCAACCGAGTTAGGCGTGGCGGTGAACGTTCCCTTCAAACTCGACTTGTCCGAGCCGGGAATGAACTCCAAACGGGGCGTTAACGAGTCCGTTATCACCAGATTCGACAAGGGCTGTTCCCCTACGTTGTCGAATCGAATGGTGAAGGAGATGACGTCGCCGGGATTGGCCATTTGCTCGGATGCGACTTTGCAAAGTCGAATGCGGGCCCCTTTGTACTCGTAAAGAACAAGATCCTGGGCTCGCTTCGCCGAGGATGTTTCCGTCGCTTCAACACCATCGACAAGCACGTTGATTTCCTCGACGGTTGCCCAAGCTTGAGCGGCCGTCGTACCAACCGCGAGCTTCGCCAAATCGGTGTTCTTCAAATCCCCAGAACGGAATAAGGCAAGATCTGCATACGGTGCCAGGACTTCGCTGATCTCTAACATCGGAAGAACCATTTCCGCTGGAACTGGCCCTCGTCGATCGCGAACCGACTCGACCACATGCACGCGATCTTGCGCAACAGAGCGGGTGGGTTGCATCACATCGCGAGAAGGAAGCTTCTCGACAAATTGACCAGGGCCATACGGCTGGTCGGTCGTTCGAAGTCGCTGCGCGACGTCGCTCTGGGCAATAGAAGTCTTTTTGCGGACGCTGGCAAAGCGAGGCGCATAGATCGCAACGCGGCAACCACTTTCCACCAACGTGCGACCGTCGGCGGTGTCGTACTGAATGACCGTGTCCTCCGGATCGAGTCCGGTCAGACTATTGTCTTTGCGAACGCGTACCAGCGGCTCGTGATCGCCGCCATCGAACAAGTACTCCTGAGGGTCGGACTGCCGAGGAACCGCATAGGCTTGGGGCTCGCACGCATCCCATTGGCCGCCATCAAGCTGCGGGTACAGCGGACGATACGCACCACCAGCGTGATTGCAGCATTGGCAGCTACCTCCCGCGTGACCTGCGTTTCCATAACCAGCGGGTGCACCATAGACAGGAGGCGCACCATAGACGGGAGGTGCGTATCCGCCGGAATGCGGCACCGTCACCATCGATTCTCTCGGAACACTGAAGGCCTGACCACTGCTTGCCTGACCACCGCTTGCCTGACCACTGGGCTCGGTATGTTGGACCAATTGGACATCATTCGTGCCGACGGTAGCACTTGGGGACTGGGGTACTCGGGCAGTGCTGGCTGACGATGGTGTGACGAATGGAGAGGGTGCAGTTTGTTGTTTTGTTGCAGCAGACTGCGCCAGGGGAGTTTGGGCATAACTCTGCTGACGAGCTTGTCTACTCTCTTGACTCAAGAACGACGGTTGAATGGATTGGCAACCAACGGCTGGAATCGTCGCGGTGAGCAAACATCCCCATCGCATCCAAACCGAGTGTAGCATCGTGTGTTTCATGACCGTGGTGCAGTGTTGGTTTTGGTGGGTGGGAAAGATCTAACGGCGATCGCTGATAGAACCGCTGTTGGCAGTCGCGGGCCATTTGCCTTGATCAATCAGCATTTGTTTATCCGGGATCGGCTTCAACGTTACCCAAGCCGGACAACCGTAGAGGAACGCGTCCCAGTCCTGGCCTTCTGAAACGTTAGGGACACGCGAGCCGATGCGAAGGATAGCGACAGGACGTCCCATCCGGTCTGCGGTTTGCAATGCATCCTGCGAGGGGCGAAGGTCGAGAACGCGTTGAGGATTGCCTGCCGTATCCACGGGATCTGCGATTTGATTGTCTTCCAGGTAGATCACTTTCATGATCATCTCACCACGCATCGCATCGACGAGGTCATCTTCGTCGAGTTCGATGGGGATAGGGAACCGATGCTCTCGTTCAGCGGGTGGGTGAATGCGGTCAATGATTTCGAGCGTGGGGTAGAGAGCCGTCTCCTCTTCGAATGGAAGTCCCGTCAGACGCATTCGGTAGGGATATCCGACCATCACGGCCAAGCGAGCTTGAGAAAGGTCATCCGAGAATTGACCTGCATCCGCCATGCTGACGCGCATACCGGCAGGGCCTTTGATTTCAATCGCCTGCCAAACTCCGCGTAACTCGGGCTTCCTCGCCAGCTGGATCGCGCCTACTTCCCCTGGAGGCATCGTGTCGCGCAGAAGCGGATGCGTGTTCTTGGGGAGTCGCGACATAAGGTCTTGAGCTTGTACGCCACCCGCGATCACTGCCAACATGCAAAGGGTGAGGGCAGTGAGCCAGGTGACGAGCAGCGTTGGAAACGAAACTCGTTGGAACATCGGGTTGACCAGTGCCGTTGGAAGAGAGATGCGGAGAGTCGTTAAAAAAGCTGGCCCATCGAGATGGGCCAGCTCCGTTGTCCTATCGATTCGCACTAGCGAACTTGACCAGGTGGGCAGTATTCGCCAGCGGGACCCGCTGGTTGGCTGCTGAACTGATTCGGAGCTACCACGCGGCTTGCGTTGTAGAAGCCAGGAGCGCCCGTTGGAAATCCAGGATGGATGTTCTGCTCTTTGATGTGAGCCTTGCTAGGTGGCTGGGGATAGCTGTAGCCCGGTTGATGTCGGACCGAGATATCGAGCTTCTTGGTCGGTTCGGGAATGTTCATGTGCGTACGGTTGCGCATCACGTGCTGCTGCAAACCTGCAGGATGTCCCAATGGAATGTGAGGAGGTCCAGCCAAACCAATTGGAGTGCCGGTATAGGGCATACCATATTGAGGCGCTGTCACACCCGCGACCATGTTCGGAGGATTGTGTTGAGGACCGATGGGCATTCCATCCGGTCCGCAAACCATGCCATCGGGTCCCATCATTCCTCCTGGTCCCATCATTCCACCGGCGTAAGGAAGCGCCGCACCGCCAGCACCTGCTAGCTCAACGTCTTTATTTCCAAGCCGGATGATGGCGAGGATCGAGCCGCGTCGGTCTGCTTCGACGATGGGATCCAAGCCCGGTTCCAATCGATTGCTCACAAGCGTATCGATACCCGAGATCGCTTCCCCTTGGAATTCAGGGTCTGGGAGGTAGATGACCTTCGTCACGAAGTTGCTCGAGAGAGCTTGGTCCAAGTCGTCTTCGGTGAACTGGATGGCCAACGCGTTGTGGGCGAGGTAAGCAGCGGTTCGGTAGCTCGCCAATCCAAGTTCGATCGTTGGATAGAGCTCGACCCCTTCTCGACCGGCGATGTTGGTCAGCTTCAAGCGGTAGATGCCCCCTTGGGCGAACTCGACACGACCTGGAACAACCAACGGATCGCTGCCGAAGGTCCCATCACCGACGACATCGTAAAGGATGTTCATCGATTGAGGCTGATTGAAAAGAATTTGGATCGTGGGTGCGACGGCCGGAGCTCCATACCCAGGGACCGGAATGGTCTCAGGCATAAGAACGCCGGGGCCAGGGCCTCCAACCATCGGGCCGGGCTCTGCCAAACGGGAGGCGGGTGGCATGTTGTGGCGTTTTCCGAGGTCGCCAGCTTTTGCAGTCGGAACAGCCAATTGGGAGAGCAAGCAGGGAGTGCCCAAGCCCAACACAGCCATGAGTTGTAATCGTTTACGCATTTTCATTCGAAATACCCCTGGAATTTGGTGGGTCAAGCCGGCTCGCCGTAGGGTCTATGAGACCGACGTTTTCAACCTGGACAGTACGCCAGCGATCAACCTACAATCCGCTCCGCGCGTCCCTATCGCTATGTTCGGCACAGCCGAACTGGTTTCTTTGATAAAACCGATACAACTTGCCCATGCGGCTCGCGAATCTGTTCGCTAGCAAACCCAATATGCCATTCCAACCTCGGATCCTTCAGCTCACCATCCTCTGCTTCGGAGCGATCGGCAGCTGCCTAGGTTCCGGAATGGGTCACCTGGATGCCCAGGACTCGTCTCCCATCGCAGCTCCACTGGTAGCTTCGAATAGCAAATCACCTCGCGTCACGACGGACCCGAACATCTTGGTCTACAACGCCGTGCAGCAAGCCGTGTTTGGCCCACCGCTTTCGGCCAAGGTATATCAACAGAGCTTGGCCTATGGCCAACAGGTGATCCTGAGCGGGGAATACAAATCTTTCGGTAGCGGGACAGGGCAATTCCGCTACACGGCTCGGCTCTCCTCTGGGGAAACTACCCTCGATTCGATCCAAGTATCCGACGGTCGATTGATGTACACCCAGATCGACAAGCAGCCGCCGCGAATCGTCAATGTCGAGAAGATTCGAGAGAAACTCACACCCAAACTGCATCAACTGCAACAGTCCCCAGAAGTCGTGCTCCATCTCGCCGTTGGTGGGCACGCGGAGTTGCTTCGCAATTTGTATCAGCGATACCATTGGTACGAGGTCGCAGAAGGGACCATCAGCGGAGTCGATGTATGGCAGTTGGTTGGACAGTTGCGAACCGAACCACCTCGCATTGCGGGCACCGCGCGAATCGATCGCGAGAATTTGGCGGTCCAGCCGCAGAACGAAGGACTTCCGACAGCCGTACGATTAACGCTCGGTCGATCCTCGGCGTTCCCGTACTTCCCTTACTCGGTCGTCTACTTCCGAGTGAAGAAGGACAAAGAGGGGAAACCGCAAGGCCATGTGCCGGTGAGCGTCATCAAGTACAATGACCCCACCTCCAATGTCACGTTTCAAGAGTCCGACTTTATTTATCGTCCCGATGCTTCCACGGACAAGACGATTTGGGAAACCGAACTTTACGACCCTGCAACTTGATCGCTTGTCACCCCTTGCAGGCGTTTCTTTTCCCGGCGATGCATCCACCATTCCAATGCGATCGGAACGACGCTCACTGCAATGATCCCCAGAGTGACGAGGAAGAAGTTCTTTTGAATGAGTTCGATCCTGCCAAGAAAATAACCTGCAAGTAAAAAAATGGCGACCCACGCAACCGCCCCGACGACGTTGTAAATCCAAAAGCGAAAGAAATTCATCTTTCCAATGCCAGCCACAAAGGGGGCGAAGGTCCGGACAATGGGAACGAACCTGGCCAGAACGATTGTCTTGGCACCATAACGACTATAAAACGCTTGAGCGCGAGTCAGATGCGCTTTGTTCAACCACCAAGAGCGTTCGCTTGTAAAGACGCGAGGCCCGATCCAAGCCCCGAGCCAGTAGTTCAGAGCATCACCGAGGATCGCAGCGATGATCAACAACGGTGCCATCGTGTAGATGGAAAGTTTGGCATCGTCAATGGCACATAATGCCCCGAGGGCGAAGAGCAGAGAGTCCCCAGGAAGAAACGGCATGACGACCAAACCGGTTTCGCAAAAAACCACGGCAAACATGATTGCATAGAGCCAACCAGGGCCGATCGTCCCAATGAGCTCGTTCAAATGCTTATCGAGATGCAAAATCCAGTCGACTAGTTCCATCGCGATTTCCAAGTGAATTGAGCCCTTTTGATGGGATAGGTCGGATGAAGGAGCCGGTCGCGCGCCAGCGCGACGATGGGTTCGTTATCAGCCTCGGAAGACTAGCCCCGAAGAAATGTCGAGTACAATAGACGGAACCAGATTGTGGCGGCCAGATACGATTTTGATCAGTCCAATTCGTAAAATCGCTACGATCGCTATACTTGCTACTCTCACTCTGCTGCCTCCCAACTCCCTTACCCAGCCGATTCCCCATGCGACGATCCTTTTTGAAAAACCTGGCATTCGCCAGTGCAATGGCCGCTGCCATCTCCTTTTGTTCATGGGGAGAGGCACAGGATGGGGAATCGAAGACGTCCGCGAATCAGGGAGAATGGATTCCTCTGTTCAATGGCAAGGACCTTACGGGCTGGACTCCGAAGATCCGATATCACGATCTCGGCGAAAACTTTGCTAACACCTTTCGCGTTGAGAATGGTGTCCTCAAAGTCGGGTACGAAGGTTACAGCGAGTTCAACGAAACCTTCGGGCATCTCTTTTACAAGGACGTATTCTCAAACTACATCTTGAGAATCGAATATCGATTCGTAGGGGAGCAAGTTCGCGGGGGGCCAGGTTGGGCAATTCGAAACAGCGGCGTGATGCTGCATGGTGAACGTCCGGAAACGATGGCGAAGGACCAAGATTTTCCAGCTTCGATCGAAGTCCAGTTCTTGGGCGGGGACGGCAAGAATCCTCGTTCAACATGCAATCTATGCACCCCCGGAACCAACGTGGTGATGAACGACAAACTAATTCTCAATCACTGCACCAATTCCAAATCAAAGACGTTTCACGGAGACCAATGGGTAACCGCCGAAATCGAAGTTCGCGGGAATGAAGTGGTCCGACATAAAGTGAACGGAGAGCTCGTTCTGGAATACGAAAAGGCCCAACTGGACGATCGCGATGCACACGCCAAAGAGTTGGCTGAGAAAGCGGGTACCAAGATGCTTTCATCGGGCACCATTTCTCTGCAATCCGAAAGCCACCCCATCGAATTCCGGAAGGTCGAGCTATTGAATTTGGAAAAATCGAATTCGGGCAAATAATCCATCCGAAGTTCTTCTTTCATCACACCAACATCAAAGTCGTGGATGTCTCCCATTCAGCGTTCCGTCATCGTCGTTCCAAGCTATGCCATCGAAGACCTGCCAACCGGCGTTGGGCATGAAACGGCGGCCGATTTCCTGGCAGCTTGGACAGTCGGGTGGGACCCGAGACTTTTAGTCGCGTTGAACACCCTCCCTGAATGGAAGCGTTCCGACTCGAGCTCCTTGGAACTGGAGTCTTCGCTTGTTCTCGTTCCGAATTGGAGTCGCGATAAGGTTGATCAGCCGCAGCGTGAGCGGTTGACGCTGGGCAAGTGCCTTACCGTTGACAGCAATGGTCAAAACCGTTCGGACTTGTTCGAAACAATCGCCAGAGGGCTAGCGAGCGAAAATATCGAGGTGCCCAGCGCAACCCCTCTGTGCTTGGGTGATTTTTATGCGCTGGGATACGCGGTCCTGCAGATTCAAGTCATGGCGAGGAAACTGCGGTACTCTTGGAACTTGGATTGGCTCGCGTTTTCCGAGCAAGTTCTCTCGGCAGCCAAAGCGGCCTTGGCAGGGGACACCGAGGAAACCGAGCGTTGGATCCAAGCCAGCTTCGATACGGTTTCGCAGGAGCGCGATCGCTATTGTTCGCAACAAATCCATCTCCTCGAAGTTGTATTGCTCGCCGAGTCGACTTTAGGCGAGGCTTTTTCGAAACAACTCAGTGCACCTCAATCGATGGGGCTGCTGGCCAATGGAGCTTTGCTTCGGAAGCTATACGATGAGAAGCCCGAAACATGGAATCGCCTTCGCGCAAGGCTTTACGCGGGCGAATGGGAGCTGATTGGTGGCTTCGAGTCCGATTTGCAGTCAAGTTTCTCCAGCCATTGGGGGATCGACCAAGCTTTCGAGCATGGTGCAGAATCCTATCGAGCCTTGGGAATTGACTCGCCCAAAGTGTTCAGCCAATTTGCACCGGGCTGGAGTAGTTTGTACCCCGATCTACTCCTCAGCCATGGCTATCGAGGCGCCCTCATTCATGCATGGTCAGGTGGCATCGTCCCTGAGAAGGATTCGGCGAAAATTCGATGGCAAGCCCATTCGGAGGGAGACGCGATCGATGCTGTGCTGGGGCATGTGGTCGATGCCTCCAACGCGGAAACTTTCCTACACTTCACATCCCACCTATCTAAACAGCTCGACTATCACCATGTCCCCACTTTGATCCTGGCCCATTGGCCCGATCAAGTAGCGGAAGCCTATACGGACCTGGCTGCTGTCATGAAACGATCCCCAGCACTGGGGTCATTGGATCGTATCGAAAAATACTTTTCATCAACGAATCAGCCCTACAGTTCCGACACGTTTCCGAATCGCCAATTCCGAATTCCTTTGACGGGGGATGCGTCTCAGTTGGCAGCCCAACAACGGGAACATCTCGAAACCTATGGTCGCATGATCCGAACGTCCCGTCTTCGATCTCTCGCATGGCTTTGGCAAAATGTTGCACCCAAGTTTATCACAATAGAATTTGCCCAAGAGATTCGTGCTTTAGAGAAGAAGGCACATCGCTGCATCCATGATGCGGCTTCGGCGCAACCACCTGTTTTGCATTCTACAGACGAACTGGATGCTGATTTTTTGGATGCAAAGAGTCGATTGTTGGAAACGATTGCAGGGGCTGGGGTAGCGACGACCGAATCCGGATCGCCGAATGGTTACTTGATCGTCAACAACAGCAGTCACGCTCGGCGCGTCTTCTTGGATAATATTCCTGGAGAAATCGATTCCGCCTCATCGACGCGAATCGTCGGAACTGTCACGCAGGGCAATCGAAGCCATTTGGTCGCGGATCTTCCTCCCTTCGGATTCATCAAAGTGCGTGCTGCCGGGTTGGATGCGAAGCCGGGTCCTGTACGACCAGTCCTTTCCAGACCTAGTGTTCTCAGCAAACTCACAGGGAAGCGGCCTGGTATCGCCGATTCAGACTGGACCCTCGCCAACGAGTATCTCGAAGTGCAGATCGATCCTAAGAAAGGGCATTTGCGCTCGGTCTTCGTCCCCAACAAACGGGGGAGTCGAATGAGTGGGATGGCTTCGATCGTTTTGGGAGAGCAGTGTGCGGGCAAGAAATGGCAGGAAAGTGACTTCTTACCCCGCGACAAGCCCGAGATGCGGGTGGTTGAGAACTCCAGTGTTCGAGGGGTTATCGAGACGGCGGGAACAACGATCGTGCCCGGAATGGGTCCTGTGAAACTGACGACGCGCTACACATTGTGGAAGGGTGCGCGATGGATCGATATCGACGTCGAGTGCGATGCCCACCACGATCATCGCTTTCAGTGCGTATGGCGAACCGCTTGGGCGAATGAATCGGCGACTCTTTCCGCTTGGCAGCAAGGAACAAAAGGAAAACTTCCCGCTCCCATGCAGGCGACGGTAGAGCTGGTGGAGATCGATGACATTGAGAACAAAATCTACTTGGCTGCTGGAGGCTTGTCGACGCATCAGCGATTCGACCACCGCTATCTGGTGACTCCTTTGCCCCACGAGGGTACTCGGTGTGCGCGGTTTGCATTGCGATTGGGAATGGACTGGCCACGTCCGCTAGAAACCGCCCAAGATGGAATCGATCCAGCCTACTGGACGGCCGTTCGGTTGACCTCCGAAGGAGTCGACTCGGGAGCTTGGTTGTCGCAAAGCAATCTCCCCAATGTGGTAATCGAAGGGGATGATCCTCGGGACGGAACAATGTGGGTCGACCAAGATGCTCCGCGAGAATCGTTCGATTCGCTGTTCTGGGTGCGAGAAACGCGAGGAAAACGAGCGACTACCAAGTTGAGTTTCTTGAAAAACGCCGAGGAAGCTTGGCGAATCGACGCACACCATCGACAATCGACTAGACTGGATGTGGAAGACGGCCAGGTTCTCATCAATCTTCGACCTTCGGAGCAATGTCGAATCGCCGTGCGTTGGAGCCGCTAGTATGATCAATCACTCATCCCCAGAATTGACCAACAAGACAGTTGCCGGCTACGCGATCCTGCATCGGCTAGGTGTCGGTGGGATGTCCGAAGTGTACCTGGCATTTCAGCAATCTCTGCATCGACACGTCGCATTGAAAGTCATGCGATCCGATTACGTCGGTTCGCAAGACCACGAGCAGCGTTTCCTCCAAGAAGCGCGAGCGGTCGCATCGTTGATGCATCCGAATATCGTCCAAGTCTACGATGTCGGGAAGTTTGATTCTATTCACTATATTGCCCAGGAATACGTGCCTGGTAGCAATCTCCACGCCTATATTCAGAGACGCGGTGCGCTCCCCTTGGCAGAAGCGATCTCCATCCTCTGGCAAGCCACTGCGGCCCTGCAAAAGGCGTCATCCATCGGACTTGTCCACCGCGACATCAAACCCGATAACTTGCTTCTCACCCCGGACGGTGAAGTCAAGATTGCCGACTTTGGATTGGCGAGGGCCCGTGGTCAATCGCAGAACTTGACCGCCGTCGGTGTTGCGCTCGGAACACCCCTTTATATGAGCCCGGAGCAGATCCAAGGTTTGGCCGTCGATTCTCGTAGCGACCTGTACTCCCTTGGAGCGACAGCGTATCACATGCTCTCCGGGCGCCCTCCCTTCTCCGGAGAAACCCCCTTGGCCCTGGCCATGCAGCACGTGCAAGCGACTCCTGTATCGCTGAAACAATTGCGCCCCGATTTGCCGGACTCTCTCGTCGATATTGTTCATAAGCTTCTGAACAAGAGCCCAGAAGAGCGCTTTGCCACCGCAGCGGAATTGAGCAGGTCGTTGCGAGGCGTGATCGATGAAGTCATGGGTGGCAGTATCGATAAAATGATCCCCTTCACGGGCCTAGTCATCGAGCATCAACGTCTGAGCAATCTGGCAGTCACGCAGCAATTGCAACAGCTCGCGACCGAGCAAAATAAGAATCTGGGCAAACGTGACAAGCGATCTTGGGTGGCACCCCTCCTGCGTGCAGCGGCTTGTTTAACCATCGGTCTTGCAACGATGGGCATCGTCTACGGAGTCACCTATCGCGATCTTTTCGGCGGCCCGGTCACGGGAGTGGGAGTCCCTCGCCAAGATACTATCGAGAAGCAATTTGCTTTCGCCATTCTCGAAAACGACCTTCGCCATTGGAATGCAATCTCAGAATACTACCCGCCCAAAGACGCGGTAAGCCGGAACTATTACCTCAAAGCCGAGCTCCAAATAGCAAGGCTGCACATCGAGGCTTCCAATTACGAAGAGGCCCGAGATTCCTTGCGAAAGGTGCTCACCTCGGGGTTTCCAGATACCGACAAAGTCATTGCGGCCATTGCGAACATCGAAATGGGATGGATCGAACGCCGTGATAATCCCGAAAATGCGTTCGCAGAGGCTTTCTTTCAAAAGGCCGAAACGCTCCTGAGCGAATTGAGCGACCAACCGGACAAGAGGCAGCTCATCCTCGGGTCACTACCCCGGGCCATACGCGTAGCGTGGGATCAACGCGAAATGACCAAGCAAACAACGGAAGCGGCCGCCGGCTCGTAAGCGAGAATGTTCGTAAGTAAGATTGGCTCCAAGAGACACCATCTCAGCCGATACGGAATGGCCAGATGCTTGCCCGCTATCGCGTCTTACCCGCTATCGCGTCTTGGTCGCGCTCTCAATCAATAGAAAATTCTCACCGTTGAATTCGGTGACACGGGCGCTGTTGACCAACCAAACCACCTTGCGGTCTTCGTTTTTCTGCGAGTCCAGGATCCGTTGGAGCCAAAGGTTTTCCAAGCACTTCATCGATCGGTTCGCACCCTCTTCGGTGAACAAAATGCGATCGCCCGATTGCCGAAATCGACCTCGCAACTGAGTCAATGGTGTGTCCTCACGGAGGAGCGAGTCTTTATCTTCGCCAGTGCGATTCTCCAACGGATTAGTCCCAATCTCGCTTCCCCAGGTTGCGACCGACCCCGCACTTTCCGACCGCCAATTGGATGCGCCTGCGATCACCCCTGCACTGAGCAAAACCCAAAGTGCGGGGGATCGGACGGTTCGCCATCGATTTCTCATGATGAGGAAATCCTTTTCCAGAGAAGGCCGACAAGGAAGAGAAGACGAGTAGCGTGGATTCGGGGCGTATCCGAAAGATTTCGCTTTACGAACGCTTTGGGAGGACCATTGCATGCAAAGCCATGACACCGCCCGCTGTAAGAAGAACAAAACCGACCCAATTCGGCGGCTTGATCGATTTCTTGGGAGTACCCATCTCCATGTACATGTTGGTCGCGACATTGCTGTCTGCGATCTTCGACTGCTGCGCAATTTTGTGCAATGTGCGCGTACTGCTCTCGTTGAGGATAAATGAATCTACAAGCCGAAATTGGAGCCCTAACAGAAATAGGATCACTCCGAACATGAAGTAGCGGTTGCGGTCGATGTCCATAGAACCCGATTCTCGTGAGAGACAATGGTACAGTTCTTGGTCCATCGGACGTTCAACGCAAAGGCTTCAATCGCCGTCCGAAATACCGCGCACGCAGTTTAGGTAAGACGGGAAAGAGAGGGAGGTTTGAACAGGAATCTTGGCAAGATTTGCTGATTGTAGGGATTATGCGAGCCGATACTCCCCCTGTTAGCAAACAACCTTGGGAGTCAAGACATGAAATCATTTGCGTTCGGATGGGTAGCCTTGTTCACGCTGGCATTGCAGGTTGGCTGCTGCGGACTTCAAGTGGTCGATCGCTGCGGAAGTGCATGCGGTACGGGATGTGACGTCGGTTGCGATGGACTAGGGGTTCGTAGTCGCATCGCCTCTCGACTGGCCATCAATCATTGCAATTCGGGGTGCGGCGAAGTCTACTGGGACGAGCAAATCAACGAACCTCCCGTGTGCGACCCCTGCGGATGCGACAACACGTTTATCGGAGGCGATTCCTGTGGACGATGCCCAGGCGCTCTCAGCCGCTTTCGCGAGCTTTGGGGATTCCAATATGTCCCCAATGACTGCTCCACCTGCAGCACGGGTCACATTGGTGCATCTGGATGTTCAAGCTGCCAATCGTCCTATGATTCGGGAATGATCGTCTCCGACAGTGGCTATGGCCCAGAAACCGTGCAAGCCATCCCAGCTTCTCCGAGCAATTCCCATCGATCGAACGGCTCTATGCAGCCGACACCAGCTAAACCCAAGCTGGAATCGGTCCCCACGCCATCCCCGTCCCCTACGCCTGACGAAAACGCACGGTTTCGCTCTATGCCGAGCAAAATTCCTGCAAAAAACGCATCCGCCCAAACCCACCGTGTCACCAGGCCTCGATAACCCCATCGTCTGCGCAGATTTCTTAGTGGCGAAAGGGGACTACCGCTGATCGGTCCTACTGGTTTGATTTCGATACCGTTTGGACCGATAGGTGAATCAAAATGTCGAACTGCGGAACTCTTCGTGATTTTTCAGAACGAAAGTTACACTCGAGTCGCCACCCTAGGCATAATGGATGCTTCGTCTGTTCCAAATTCTTGTTCGAATATGCAAAACTGAGAAATAGTGTGCAGCCCAAAATGGATTAGCGGATCGACCTTCCTCGTGGTACTTTTCGTAAGTCATCTATGTACGAAACACCTGTAAGCCTCTTATACCGAATCCGCTCTTCCAACGGCAGTAATGACTGGGGACGCTTTGTAGAACTGTACACGCCGCTTCTATTCCATTGGGCGAAACGAATCGGATGTCAAGAAACAGACGCCGCGGACTTGGTCCAGGATGTGTTCGTCATTCTCTGGCAGAAGCTGCCTCACTTTGACTATGACGCCAACCAAAGTTTTCATGCTTGGTTAAAAGTGATCTTCATCAATCGATTTCGCTCGATTCAGCGGAAGCCCATACCGCTCACCATGGAATCGGGTTCAAACCTACGAGACCATGAAAACGAAATGTTCTTCCTCGAAAATGAGGAAGACCGAAGATACCTATATCGCAAAGCGCTGGAACTGGTCGAATGCGAATTTTCTGAACTCCATCGAGAAGTATTCCGGGCTTATGTGCTCGAACAATGCGATCCTCACAAAATCGCCATAACGATGGGAATATCGGTTGGAACCGTTTACTCCATCAAGTCGAAAATTCTAAGCAGGCTACGCCAAGAAGTACGTGACATTCTGTAGCTTTGCACCATGAAAAATGGATCCTCGTGACATTCAATGCGAGTGGGGTGAACGGAGAACGCGACGCTATTCTTCCGCTCGCACCTTGGCCACACGAAAACCTAAATCGTAGTACGTCCATCCCTCTGTTGGTTCCAGAACGTAGGACGAGCAACATTTAACTTCCTCGTCCCTCCACGATCCTCCGTGGATCCAACGAGCCCGTTTGGATGGAACGTTGGCCAGATCATCGCACCACTCCCAAACGTTTCCATGCATGTCTGATAGGCCTAACGAATTCGGGGGATAGGTTCCTACCGAAATCGTCCGACCGATATCACTCAATTTCGAATTGCAGAGATAAGAGAGTAGGTTATTCCTAGGTGACTGAAAGAAATAAAGTCTCGTTGGATCGAAATCCTCGTTCATCGGACCACCTTGACATGCGTAGGTCCATTCTGCTTCAGTAGGAAGTCGATATTTCCAGCCTGGATCAGGATCCAATTCATTTAATTTCTGTAAAAAAACCTGGCAGTCCAGCCATGAGACTCGCTCTACTGGCAATCGAAGTAACTCTTCATCGCTTAAACAAAGCACTTGTGCTGCACCTGGGCCTTCTCGACCGAAATAGCTAGGATTTTGACCCATGACCTGTACCCACTGCTTTTGAGTAATTTCGTATCGGCCCAAATAGAAATCGCTATGGATCTCAATCTCCTTAGACTGCAAATATTCGTCCATGTTACTACGGCCTCGAATCATCTTCCCTTTTGGTATTCTAACGAACTCGATTCCTATATTGTTTGCAAATATTTCGTCAGGCTTCCGCCAAGGCTCACGGTCAAATGCCGCTAATACGGCTTTCGCCGATTGATCCTTTATTCTTTCCAAGGATTCGATTCCAATCAACGCGTCGTGCCAACCAGGAAGGTCATAATCCAATTCGATCCACTTCAACGGCCACCTTTTAGCAAACGATATGTCTCTGACTTTGGTTCCGGCAATCAAAAGCTCTTCTACCGGAGCGTCTACCAATGGTGCTACATCGCCAATCAGTGTATTGCTACAATAGAGGCGTTTAATAGGCGCGCCGCGGAGCGGACTCAAATCCGACACGCGTGTTAGATTAATGCATAAAAACTCTATAGGCGAACCAGCGAGAGGGGAAATATCAGCAAGTTGCCTGTTACCTCCGAGGTTTAACTCTCGCAGGGGCATCCCGTGTAAGGGTGTAAGATCACTACCGATCCAATTCCAGAGATTCAATCGCTTCAGTTGCATCCCCTTAAGAGGACTCAAATCCGAAACGGGTGAGTAATCAATTTGTAGTTCTTCAAGAGGCAATCCGCCGATGGGCTGAAGACTTGGAGTCACATACCCTCCCAGCAAGACTAATCGTTGCAATGGTAGCCTAGCAAGTGGTGACAAATCAAGGGTAGAAAGCGCGAAGCTTCCATCGACTCCTTCTACGACAAGAGAACGCAAATGCGTCAGGTTCTTTACCTCATCGATATTGCGAATGTTTCGGCCAGAAATCGTCAGACTACTTAGCTCGTGCCCATGATATACTGGGTTGATCTGACCAAAGAATTCAGGGTTTTGTAACTTGAAACGGCCTTCAAATCGCCTAAATATTTCACTCGTAAGATCATCCACCTCTTGTATTGATATTGACTTGTCCTTGGAATTATCACCTGCCGCTCGGAGGGAGTTTTGGTCACTTTGATTCGACAAATTGCGTGGGGAATAGGACCAAAGTAGTGCAAGGAAAGAAAAGATCGCGACGCAACCTGCCAAAAGAAAAAGTCGATTTTTCTTGAGCGAAAAAACCTTTTCAAGCAAGTCTTGTCTTTGACGAGGCAGAGTATATTCCTCCCCCCCTTGGTATAAATCACGCTTGATTTCACTCAGCGCAATTAGAACATCGCGAGCCGTTTCAGGCCGTTGTATGGGATCTTTATGGAGTAAATCCATCGTTAAATTCGATAGCCGAATTGGAATAGAAGAATTCCTATGAGAAGTCGCCTGTGGCGTATTCACCGCCAACGCCATTAAAGTTGCAAGCGTATTTTCTGCTTTAAACGGCACTTCGCCGGTGCAGAGATAATAGATGACGCACCCTAGAGAAAAAAGATCGGACCTAGCATCGATGGTACAGTTCCCTCGAGCCTGCTCTGGCGCCATGAAAGCTGGAGTTCCAACAATTGCCTTAACCTGTGTGAGGTGAGTGTCGTCCATTTCGGTGCGAGCCAAACCGAAGTCAAGGATTTTGATTCGCGGGAGTCGTTCTTCGGTTTGTTCCAACCAAATGTTACCGGGTTTGATATCTCGATGTACCATACCTTTTTCATGCGCATCGGATAAACCCTTTGCAACGCCCATCGCAATATGAATGATCCACTCAACACTGATTGGTTCTCCCGTTCGGATCCGTTCATCCAGGGAACATCCAAGGAGAAGTTCCATGGCTAAATAAGGCATAGAATCCTCTTCACCTACCTGGTGAACGGTTACAACATGGTCGCTTTTTAGACTAGCAGCGGCTCGGGCCTCGCGCAAGAATCGCTCTTTTGCCACTGGATCGACTGCGATTGTTGGCAACATCACTTTTAATGCGACTTGCCTATGGAGTTTGATATCCTCTGCTAGAAAGACGGAGCCCATGCCTCCCGACCCGAGCAAACGCAGAATTCGATACTGACCAATTTTCCCCATCACTCCGGGCGTTGGATCGGATGAAAACTCAATCGTGTCCATTTTGCTACTCCGGGCGGTTAGCCCTGAGTAAGACACTCGCGATGGTTCAGTAGCAAGCATCGGAATCTGCTTGATACGTTCGAGAAGTGTTTGCGGCGTTTGATGTACAATATGGTTCATCTCTTCCGATTTGGCTCGCAACGTATCGACCAAGGTACCAATCGTCGAGATTCGACTAGCTACCTGCTGACAATTTACGCAGGTTTCGAGATGTTCGGCCCATCGCGAGAGCTCCGGATCCACCAAATTGCCGTCGAGCAAATCCGAGAGCTCGGAATCATTCGGGCAACGCAATTGGATGTTCATTGGCATTCGTTCGTATTGTTCAGCAAAGCTGTTGGTGACAAACAGATGTTAGACAAGTTGGGTTTACACGTGCAGAAAGTACGCACCAAGTTGGCTATTCTTCCCGAAAATGCCCACGGAATCCCCGAATCCGAACTCGCAATTAGCCTCACTAATAGAACGAATAGGCGTTTTTCGTCGTTGGCTCGGATGTGAAGGTGACGCGACTTTCGTGGTGACTTGAGCTAATCTGGAAAGTTTGCGGAAGAATTCTTTAGACCTTGCGTATTCCGTGTGATTCCAAACTTTGGCACACATGCAACGGTTGATTGATAATGAATGTTCCGCGTTCTCGGCGTTCTTCTGCTCGCTCAAAATCCAACGCTCGTAACCTGTTACGAGGATTGGTGATAGAGAATCTGGAACGTCGCGAAGTCATGGCGGCAGGGAGTGATCCGCTCATTCTTATCCCTGGGTTTGGAGGAAGTTGGGCAAATGAAACCAACACGACGACGAATGAATGGCTTTCGACCCGGGGGCTCGCTCCAAACAAGTTGGCATTGGAGCCGTTTAGCGGAACCTACCAGAATATCGTTCAGTCTCTGAAGAACGTCGGCTACCTCGATTCCGGCACAACGCAAAATCTTTTCGTTGCGAATTGGGACTGGCGTCTCCCAGTAGCGCCAGTTGACGCTAATTCGTTGACGTCTCCCAATGGCACTCTAAACGGAGTGACTGCGGCCAGCATTTCCAACACAACGTTTGAGACAGGACTTGATTATTTTGGACGCATACTGGCCGATGTGAAATCTAGGTTTCCAGGGGCAACCAAGGTAGACGTCATTGCTCATGGGGCTGGCGGTCTGATCGCGCGAAGCTACCTCCAAAGTCCAGCGTATGGGGCCAACAACGGCTCCACCGTACTGCCCACCATCGACGATTTAACCTTGGTTGGCGTCCCTAACGAAGGAATGACCGATCCTTTTAACTTTGCTGGCGATGACTGGAGTAGTAAAGCGAGCGCCCGCATGACTTCGCAAATGGTCGACAGAGCTTACAGCCTTTTTCTTGCAGGTACCCCCCTGACTGGACCGAGCGGCTCCGTCCCTACGGTTATTCCGAAAACCAACGAAGTTCAGCGACTGGGGTGGATATCTACTCTCGGAGCGACCGGTACCTTTACGATTTCGTTTAACGGTAGTACGACCGCCGCAATTCCAGCGACGGCAGACGCCGCGACCGTACAAACGGCTCTTCAGGGTTTGTCAACAATTGGGATTGGAAACGTTCAGGTTGAGTTGCTCAGTCCAAAGCCAAATACCCAAGACCGAGTATTCAAAATATCCTTTGTGGGAGCTCGGGGTGGAGTGGATCAACCCCAGGCGACAATCAACATCACAGGGCTCACCGCCGGGGGGCCTGTCAAGATAGAAGCCACCGATCGCGTAGGCGGTGCCAACTCGCTCGAAGCATTTACGCAACTTTATGTCGGCTCACTAAGCAATTTGCTACCCACATACGACTCGATTGACACGACCAACGACGGCGTGTTCGAAAAACTCTCGAGTACGAATCCGCTGGGTAACACTCGCGTTAACGCACTGTTGACCGACCTAAATTTTGTTACTTCGTCGGGCAGAAACGCTTGGTTGAACTTGGTTGGAAAAACCAACGTCGTCTACAGCACGGAAATCGATACCCGCGACCGCCTTGTCCCACGGACCGGTGTCTCCTCGAGCGGGGCAAACATTGACGAATTACGATCGTTCCAAAACTTTACGGGACGCCGTCCTACACCGAGCGAAACCTGGTTTGAAGACATTGTATCTGGGCATGGAGGCGACGGTACAGTCTCTACATTCTCATCCATCGACCCGTTCCTTGGAGACCGTCGAACAGGATCCAAGCTAATCCTGATGCCCATCACAGGTCTGTCTGCCGGTGTTAGTGGGGTTACCCATAGCGAACTGATGGTGAATCCATTTGTGCAGACGAAAATATTACAATCCGTTGGAGCAACCGCATTTTCGAGCGCAAATCTTGTAACCAATTTGGTTGTCTCACAGTCAAGCGCCACTGCGAAAGCAATCGCGACGGGACTAGTACGACCGACCGATGCGATAGGGGAGGCTGCTGCCCAGTTTAAGAACACTCTTTCGACTACCAAATTGACTGGTGTGCTTGATTCAACAATCGCATACACATCGACCAAGCTAGGGACTCTTTTGCCAATCGATACACTTTGGCAAGACCGCGTCGTAACCCCACTTACTAATCTATTATCAACAAATGCAGGCGCCACGATGGCTCAAATCGTCGCGGCACTCAACGTGGCATTGCCCAACGCATTTTCCGTCGAAGCGGATACTGGAACCGAAAAATCCATACGGTTTAACCTCAACGCTGCCAGCTTTGTAGGTGGTGTTCCGACTGCAAGCGGTACGCTTAATCTAGGAAGCAACTTCTCCCTCAGCGCCGGGGGTAACTACACATTGACTGGTAATCTCACGTTCTCCGGGGTCCTGGGGATTGACATGAACCAAGGAGAGAATTTCTCAGACGCTCTCTTTGTTCGTGGCCTTAATCTTGTTGTCGGTGCGTCAGGCTCAATATCCAATTTAAACGCAAACATCAATATAGGTACGCTTACCGCCGGAATTGAAAACGGTCACTTTAGCTTGTCAGCATCGGCTAACATTGGTCTGAAGAACACAACGTCGACCGCCAATGTTTCACTCAATCATATATTGGTAACACCATTTTCCGATTTGATTGAGATCAATCCGACTGCATCGGTAACGATGCGACTTCCATTGAATATTACCAACACAGCCACCGGTTTTAATCTATCCAATTTTGGTCGACCGATTATTTCTGCGGCCTCTCAGAATTTGTTTGTTGGTATACCTGATGTGATCGTTGATATTGAAATTGGTCCAACCATACAAGATCAAATCCTAACGCAACTCGGGTCGCTAGATACAGCAGCCGATGATGTGTCAAGTCGTTCGGCTTTTAATAAAGAGATTCCTGGAATAGGCCAGTCTCTCAACGGATTGATCAACGAGTCAGGGGGGCCAATCACGAAGCGATGGGGAGATCTTGTCAAATTCGAGAAAGCAGCTCGAGACTACTTCGAAAGTTTCAATCCATCTAGCAGTGCGTTCAATCCTTCCAATGTAGGAAACAAGCCAACTGCGTTAGGATTCCGTAACGCGATTACGGCGCATATCGACACGGTGACGCGTGACATTCTGGGGGGAGTTGGTATTTCGCTCCAAGGAGGTCTTGATCTTGCAACCAATAAACTGCAATTCGATCTCGCCGTCAACGGAACTTACTCGCGTTCTGTCGAACTCAAGTTAGATTCGCTGGGGGCGTCACAGTTGTCAAGCATCGGAGCGGTACTAACAGCCGATTCACTCATTGATGTTGCCGCAACGATCGATGTAGGGATCAGTTTTGGTGTTGGTCTTAGCACCGTCACAGGAATCGATCCATTTTTTACCTTGAATCGATTCAATGTTCGTGCCTCAGTGAATGGTGACAACTCAAGTCTCGGATTTTCCATCGCGAACGGCACGGTTGACGGAACGGTGACCGCGGCAAAATTGAGGTTGGATGCAGGCGCTACCATCACTGTCGCAAATACAGCTGGACCAATCGCTAATCGCATCACGATAACTCCATCGGGGTCCGTAGATCTGGACCTCCGCTTTAATGCAAGTCTCTATGGCGCGAGCCTCTTGAACGCTGGTGCAACTCTACCAAGCGTAACGATTGTCGATCCGAACATCTTTGATTCCACAAGCCCCACCATCAATGCAAACCTTGCTCCATTGCTCCTGAACTTGAGTTCCGAAGCCATTGTGGATGGGTTGATCAAGTTTGCAAGCTGGCTGAACAATGTGACAGGCAGCGATGCTCTGAACGTCAAAATTCCGCTTCTTAACAAAACCGTTAGAGAGATTCTATCAACCCAAGCGGAGCCTCGCAAATTTGATCGTAGCGAGATAATATCCATGACGGGGTCAACGATCGTACATGGTTTCAAGCGCTTTACGGCGCAGATCAACCTTGGAGGCAAGTCGGCGGCATCGATTGGCATTAAACCCGATGATACGATGATGTTCTTGGCTACAAGTGGTGAGTTTTATGAAGGAATAGTTGACACCGTCGATGGAGAAGAGGTAACGATTCGTTACCTGGAATCTCGCTCCGATGATCCAAATGTCACCGATCCTGAGTTAAGCTTCCAAGTGGGTGGAACGCTTGGCGACACGATGAAGGCGGCGTTGGTCAACTTCAGCAAGCCGGGTATGGTCGCTGGATCTCTTGCCCAGCTATTCAACGAAATTGCCGAGCCATTAGGAATTAAGTTCGACGGGCCGGGTGCAGTGTCCTACAACAACACTACTAGACTTTTGACATTAATCCCGACTTTTACACCAGCGTCTATTGAGTACGCAACGCGGCTCGATTTCGGAAACAAAATTGCCGGCCTTGAATTCAATGCGTCCGGTAATTTTATGGTAACAGCGACGCCTACAATCCGACTCCCTATCGTCATCGACTTGAACCCAAATCCCACCCTGCCAACGCCACCGATTCCTTTCGGAGATCGAGTTGGTATTTTAGATGACACGACCCCCGAAATCAGCCTCGCAATTACGGCACGACTCGACAACCCCCAAGCACGCGCCTCTCTTGGATTCATTAGCGCCATCCTAGCAGAAGACCCTGCGGTTACCACGAACGACGGCGTCACGTTCACTACAACTTTAGGGATTAACGTTAAAGATCCTTTACCAGCTTCTGGACCTGTTGGCCGAGCTACCATCAATGAGCTTATCAGCCCAGCCAACTTGTCCAATTCCTTCATTCCAACCTTCACCGGTTCATTCGATATCGATGGACTGAAGATTCGTCCCGAGGTAGCTGGGACGGCGATTCCGGGAGAGGTGACGATCTTCACTACCAATGTCGCGAATCCAATCTCGACGACAACGCGCGCACCTGCGTCCTTTTCGAACTTGTCCGAACTGCGTGGCTTGTTGAACAAGTTCTTCGTCAGCAATACGATCGGCACCACCGAATCGTTGACGCCTGAAGCGGTCGCCACGATGTTTGTTCAACTCGGTAACTCCGTTCAGGAGATCGCAGGTAAATTCGAAGTGCCAGAAGGCATTCCCTTCGTGAAAGAGGCAGTCAGTGGCATTATCGATTTCACGAAAATCACACAGAACTTTGCCCGCCAACTCTATTTCAATCCAAAATTGGTTGGCGCAAATGATATTTCGATCACGAACGGTCGACTATCTAGCGATGCAACCTTTGCGATTCGACTTGAAGGCGGCGAGCCATCATTCGTTACCATTCCGGCTTCGAGCACTACGACAAACACCTCCATCGATGATCTCTACGACGACATCAATGCAGCTTTGGTCTCTCAGGGCTTTGGGGATAAACTCGTTGCACAAAGGCAACTACCACTCTCTGGCAGCGAGATTTCGTCTTTCACGGACATTACAGCGGGTTCGATTCCCAATTTCGTGCAGCCATTGCCTATCGGGTATCAACGTTGGAACGCAGTTCTACCCACGACCATCGATCTTTACAATCTCGGTATTCGTGTTGGAGATGTGATCGAATATCTCGATACAACTGGAAATTTCCAGAAAGCTAGTGTCGATCAGATGACACTCAACACGCTTTCGTTCCGATTCAATTCGGCGATTCAAGCGGACGGATCCTCGCAAGCTTCTCCCAGCACCACCTTGGGCACACGAGCAATTGCTTTGTTCGATACCGCTTCCCAGAACAAACTCGCGATTCGAACGACCAGCCCAACGGCAGGTATTTCTCTGGAATTAAGTACGGTACAGGTCACTGCGACTGACGAATTGCCATCCCAATTGAGTAGCGACCTGACAATGGAGCTTGCCATCAATGGCGACACCGTAAATGTTTCGATCAGCGCTGCTTCGACCAAAGATAATGGCCAACCAGCGGATATGCTGGCGACCTTGAACAGAGCATTTGCGAACACGTCCTTTGGTGGTGGCAAACTAAACGCGGTGCTTCGAGCCCGTCTCGATGGAAATCGCCTCCGAATCTTCGCAGTAGATAGCGCGACCGAATCCATTGCTATCAACGGAGCGACTCAACTGGGCTTCGGCGCTGGACAGATCAAGGACGCAAATACGGCGAGGACAGAACTTGGACTTGGGTCCGAAATCGTCGAATCGGGGAATGTGCCGCGGATTCGCGATGGAATGTTAGCCAGTCCGGCATTCCGCGCTGGAACGATACAAGATTTGGTTCATGTCATCAACGGGATGCTACAAAATCAAATCGGCGTGAGCCCTTTTACAGCATCTTTGCATTACATAGCCGCACCAAGATCGGTGCAATTCAATATCAAGCTCGGAACCGAATTTGAGAAATCAATTGACCTCAATTTCGACGAAGGTGTTGATGTCGGATTTGCTCAGCTTAGCGTAGCAGGCGGTGCTAGTGCGACGCTCTCTGCCGAAGCAGGTGTGGAACTGACTGTCGGTATCGATCTAGATCCTGTTGGCGTAGGAACCGTGAGTAGCTCGACCCCACTGACCGTTTTGAACCAAGGGCGAGGTGCACAGGTCAAAACGGGTTTAGTAGGAACGGCAATCAATTCGAGCGGCAAGAATTCACCGAACACTGACCTTGTTCTAAACCTCACCGTTCACCAGTACGGCAATATCTCTACAGCAGTCAACGTAACAGTTCCCGCGGCATCCATGAGTGATAACGCGAATCTCGTCGATCTTGCAATGGATTTGAATGAGGCACTCAAAGCGCGATTCCTTCAACTGAATCTAACTAACTTGAAAGTAGTCGAGGATATATCGCCTATTGAAATCCAAGTCACAACGGATGGAAAACTTTACATTGTCTCGAATGCAACGAAAGTAAATGGTCTCACTATTGCCGCCGGCACTTCTGCATTTCTGGGGTTCACTTCGGGTAATCAAAGCAATATCCCTGATTTGCAGGTTCAGTTGCGGAATGGCAGAAACATTCTTGTCAACCTCGATCGATCCGAGACACTCGGTGATATTGAGTCAAAGATTGAGGCCGCCGCGGGTGGTGCTACTACGTTAGATGTGACGTTTGCTGATAATCGAACGATCACGAATGCCAGCAACACGACCCCCATCGTTGTCACCACATCGAGTACGGCTGGATTAGGAAACGGACAAGAGTCAGCCATAACGGGAGTGCTGGGAAACACTGCTGCCAACGGCACTCGTTTCGTGAAAGTGACAAGTGCAACAACCTTTGAGCTTTATACTGACAAACAACTCCTTACCCCGGTTGCAGGCAACGGAGCCTACACAAGCGGTGGAAGCGCAACGCTGGGTGGAGATTTCATTCGTCTCAAGGACAATTCTACCGCTGCTACGTCGATAAGCGGGACCATTACAGGCGCGAGCAATGCCAACCCAATCGTCATCACTACAGCGAGCACCGCTGGACTTGTAAACACGCAAAAAGTTACTATTGAAAATTTACTTGGTAATACCGCGGCTAACGGTGAGTTCTACATTCGCGTTGTCAACGGGACTACCTTCGAGCTATTCCAGGATGCGGCTCTTTCGGTCGGCCAAGCTGGCAGTGGAGCCTTTACAACGGGCGGAACCTGGACTCGAGGGACGAGCAAACTGCAGGTGAAGGCTCTTGGCGATAACAACGGAGTCAGTCCAATTGGTTCGCTTCTCGGAGTAATTCAAGAAGTTTCGCCAATCGAAGACGATCTCAACACCCCAGACTTTAACGAGGTTAACGATGGGACGCGACTGTTTGGCAATCCGCTATTGAGGCGTTTCACAACGGATCAGTTTTACATTCTTGCCTCAGGAAGCAGGGCATTTGCAAATGTTACGGTTAGTTCGACGGATGTCGATCTCGTGGCTTCGCTCGGAATTCTAGATCTCGGTATCGTGGATGGAGTCCTCAGCTTTGAGGCCGACGCATCGATCAATTTGGTCGATATCGACGATCCCGAGACTGCTCCCAATGAAGGTGCCGACGGAAAATTGCGGTTGAGCGACTTCTCTCTGGGCAGTTTCAAATCCGTTATCCAACCAAGTTTTACCTACACTGGATCAGCCAATCTTCCCGTCGATGGAAACGCGTTAGTCTTTTTGCCCCCTGCCTTCAAGCAAGGTGGTGCAACGCCGATGACCATCCAAGCGACCTTATCGGGGAGTGGCTTTACCAAGCCGACCATTACCTATGGCGTTACGAACCTTCAAGCCGCGTTGGAGAGCTTCAAAAACTTCTCCGTTGCAGACTTAGTTGGTGTAGTCCAACAGGTTGTTGAGCTGCTTCAGAACAGTGACATCGATGGATTGAATACACCGATTCCAATCATCAACCAAACCCCCAATGATATCCTCAATGTCGTGGGCGGGCTTGCCAAAGCGGCTGAAGAACTCCTCGCCGGACCGGACCTCGATCTTTTGAATGCGAAGATTCTCGAGTTGGAGACGTTATTGCCAAGCCTCGGCGGCACGCCTGAGCAAAATGATTCCGTGATGGAGCAAATTCAGGCTGTCAAATCATTTCAAAATCCAGACCACGTTTATCAACTGAGCTTGCCCGCATTTTCCTCCGCCTTATCGATAACGAGCGCCTCCAATCCCGCGAACTCGGCGATTGTGATAACAACATCGAGCACCTCCCTATTGACGAGTGGCCAAAAAGTTACGATCAGCGGAGTCGTCGGAAATACCAACGCGAATGGTACCTACTTTGCCAAGGTGTTATCGCCCACGACATTCGAACTTTACACGAATACCGAATTAACCATCGCTCGCTCTGGTAATGGCACGTATACCAGTGGCGGTACATGGCTCCTGACGCCGAACGACATCCCGCTCGATTCGCCCGCAGCTGATGTCTTTGACGAATTGACTCGTATTTGGGGCCCAGGCGTGATCAAGAGCGTCACCGGCGAGAATGGTGGTCCCTACGAAGTGATCTTCGAAGCATCGCGAGGCAACGTAAGCGATCTTAAGGGAACGAGCGGAACTGGGCTAACAGTCCAAACTCGAACCTTGACTCAAGGTGTGGCAAACACCACCTCCGAAGTTCAGCAATTGACTTTCGTTTCGACAGGTCAGCTTGTCGCGGCCATCACACGCCTGCGAAATACAATCGCTGGCATCCCTGCCACGATCGACGGGCGCACTGATCTTTTGAACAAGATCACCGAGATTCAAGACACGATTGCAACCCGAAGCAGTCTCGGAAAGATCATTGGAGACGCGATCAAAGAAGAGCTCGGACTTCCGGACAATGCATTTGCTTTGACGATCGACTTCGTCGATGCAGACGCATCCGCACCTGGATTCCAAGCGACGGCGATCGTCAAAATTGACATCGCCAAATCGGTAACCAAGTCTGTTGGTTTCGATTTCAATCTCCCCGATTTAGGACCTGTCGATGTGACAACGGGTGGGAACATCGACTTCACCGTCGGCGGAACACTTGATCTCGACTTTGGGTTCCGATTCGGGACCTTTACACCCTACTTGTTGAACACAACTCGATTTCAACTGACCACTTCGATCGACTCAACCATCTCTGCGCAAGCGGGAATCGGCGGCATCGGAGGTGGCCTCGAAGGAAAACTGCAGCTCAAGAAAGCTCAGTTCCTAAATCCCACCTCTGTCGTTGCCGGTGGCGCTGGGCTCGCTCTGGCGGGGGCAATCACCGATGACTTGATCGTCGTGACTCGCGAAGGAGGCATTAACAACGCCACGAATGCGAACCCCATCGTCATCACCACTGCCGCAACTCACGGTCTTCGAAATGGTCAACCGGTAACAATCAAAGGTGTACTTGGGAATACGAATGCAAACGGCAAATACTTTGCCAAAATCCTGACGCCTACAACGTATGAACTGTATACAACTTCTTCGTTAACTACTGGCACTGGCAAAGCTGGAAACGCAGCATACATTGGATCGACCACCGATGCGTGGAACGCCAATCTCAAGCGTGGGAACAACATCACTCTCGATGTCGACTATGCCCTCGACACATCGAATCCACCTCGTGTCATCTTTAAGAATGCCTCCGCAACAACGTCCGAAATCCGATACTCGCTCGCGTCGCACACTCCAGCAGCCAATCCCGCAGAGATCAACGTCTCTGTCGATCCCGCTCTTGTTCCTAGCGACGCAAACACGATCGGCGGCATTCCATTCTCGCAGGTCTTCTCGTCAACAATCCCTGCGGCCAGCAAGTTTGATTTCAACATTAGCGGCTTCGCATCTGCAGGACTCGACGGCAATCTCCTTGGCCTGCAAGTGCCTGATGCCATCACCGTCGGAGCCGGTCTCGACAAACCCGCAAGCTTTGACCTGAACTTCGATGGTATCAAGACCACCATCGCCAATATGACTGATCCTAGCAAGATCAGTCTGGCTCAAATCATTAGCGGTGTTAAAGCCGTGTTGACAATGATCGAATCAGGGATGAAGGACGATCTGTTGACCCAGGTGCCCCTGGTTGGTGAAAACGTCAACTTGGATAGCAGTTTTGTCGGCAAGCTTCGAACGATGATCAATCAACTCGATTCTGTCGTCAGCACGCAAGGTGGCCCGCTCGAAGCCGTTCGCGCTCAGGTGCAACAATCAATATTCGATTCGCTCGGCCCCAACGGCTTGAAGATCCTCAAACTAAATCCATTACATCACAACGACCCGAACGCTCCAGACAACTCTGAAGTAGCTGATTTTCGCGATATCGAAATTACGATACCTTCGATCAGCACACCGATCGCGGAGGCTGAGTTTGGTATCAACCTTAACATTGCTGGCCGTGACAAACTCGACGTCGATTTCGATCTCGGCGTCGATGCGTTCGCATTTGAATTGGAAACCAAAGGAGGTGTCGAACTTAGCTTTGCCTACGACTTTAGCTTTGGCTTTGGCGTTAGTTTGCAAAACGGGTTCTATTTCCAACTCAAACCTAATGGCGTCTATACCAATGGGCTTCCCAGCGTAGGATCGCCCGAATTGAATGTAGCGATGGATGTCGTACTCAAACCAGGCACGACTCTTGGCGGCAAACTGTTCGTTCTGAACTTGTCGGCCACCAGTAATGCGATCGAGGACTATAACCGAGATGGAATCCTGAACAATGGCGGTGCGGGGGTAGATCCTGTTACAGGACTCACACGAGGGCCTGTGCTCAATGAAGCAGTCGATCGATTCGATTACAACCGAGATGGCGATACCAACGATCTGTTAACGGAAGCGGATTCGGACGGCAACAAACGATTGTCGAAAGGAACAGGGATTGCGGGCAATATCTTCTTAGATATTCTGAATCCCGATAGCGATACAAAGAATCGATTGACGTTTGCTGAGATCAAGCAAACGCCCGCCAAGACGCTCTTTAATGCGGGTATCGCCACCGAAGCGTTCGCAGATCTGCGATTGAGGGCGGACGTTGGCGAGTCGAGCTTACCAAATATCACTGCTGATCTCACCTTGGATTGGGCGATCGGATTCACCACACGCGATGGGGTTATCGGTGGCGGCGTACCGGACATCGCGATTCGCGATGTCAAGCTGGATATGGGTAGTTTCTTGACTTCGGTCATTAAACCTGTTCTCGATTCATTCACTCAGTACTTGGGGCCAGTTCGACCCTTAATCGATTTTTTGGCATCGCCAGTTCCCGGCTTGAATGATTTGTCGAAGTCACTCAATGGACCAGAACTCACCTTCTTGACATTAGGCATTCTCAGTCAATCCCCTACCGAACAAAACATTGCGATCGCTCGCAAAGCGAACCAAGTTATCGGATTGATGCAAGAAGCCTTCAAGTTGGCCGACATGCTGGATGAAATGACTAAAGATGGTGACGGAATCGTGATCAACTTTGGTACGTTCTGGGTGACAGGTAAACCTCGAGACGAGATCAGTGCGTTAACAACGACAACAACTTTGCCACTTGAAAGAGTTATGCGGACTAATCCGCGCGCTGGAACACAAGTTCGCGTGTTGAGCAATGGTGTCGAAGTGCCGGCAAGGGATGCACAGGGAATCGCCAATTACACCATCGTTCGCTATGTCGAATCCAATGTGAAGAAGACAAAAATCGTTTTCCGGACAACTCCTACAGGAACGATCACAGCTTCCTATATCACAACCGACCCCGCGCCTGGGGTTGCACCGCCTGACTTAACCAACAAGAACACGCCTGTTCAAGTCAAGCCAAACGGATTGCAGTCGGACTTACTCGACGCTGGCGGAGCTCCCGTTCCGAATGGTGTGGCCAATAAGGTTGGCACGGCGGGTACACCAGGGGCAGCGAATACCAAGTCGCTTTTAGGACGGCTTACTGGCTCGGCCAATGGTGCTGGTAAAGGTGGCTTAGGAATCAAGATCCCACTTCTATCGAGCCCATCCAACATCTTTAAGCTGTTCACCGGCGAAAAAGCGGACATCATTCAGTGGAAGATTCCCAAGCTGGAATTGAACGTACCATTCAAGATGCGATTTGGGCCGATCCCCGTTCCTGCGTCGCCTCTCTTCGCGACATTCAATGCGAATCTCAATGCATTCGCTCAATTCTCGATCGGTTTCGATACCCGCGGTATCGCAAAGACGGGTAACTTTATCGATGGCTTTTACTTCGGCGATTTGGCTGACGTAACCACCGGTACTGACATTGATGAATTTGGCTTGGGCTTTGAGGCGACCGTTGGGGCAGTCATCGATCTGAAGTTGGTGTCCGCAGGCATCGAAGGAGGTGTCCGTTCGAATATAGGATTCAACTGGAATGACCTCGACAAGGACGGAAAAATTTACTTAGACGAGCTCGTCGACCTGTTTGGCCTCAAGCCATCTCCGGCCAATGAGGATGATCCTCCTGGCCTTTGTGTTTTTGATGCTCGCGGTTCAATCGATGCATTCGTTCGCGCCTATTACGATATCGCTGGACTCGGTGGGGATAACTTTACCATCGCCGATGTCAATCTCTTTAATTTCAATCACTCGTGCCCCGCGCCTGGGTTGGGTGAGGTATCCGCAGATGGAACATTGACATTGTTTGCTGGCGAAATCGCCTCGAAGCGAAATGATTTCTATGGAACAGATATCAACGAGTCGTTCGAAATCAAGCAGATCATCGACGGTGGAGTGCCCGCTCAAGAAGTGACATTCCATTACCTCAATCGTGACAACGAACCCGATATTACCAAACGCATGTACAAAAACGTTACGCAGATCGTCATCTCGGGCGGTACTGGCAACGATACCTTTGTGGTCGACCCAAGTGTAACGGTTCCGGTTCGACTCAGCGGTGGTGCCGGCAACGATCGATTGGTAGGTGGTAGCGCTAATGACGTGCTCATCGGTGGCGATGGCAACGACGTGCTTATTGGTGGGGCTGGAAGTGATCGCTATGTGTTTGCAAATAGTTGGGGCGTTGACTCGGTGACAGAAGTCAAGGGTGGGCCAGACACGAATGATATCTTTGATTTCAGCTCGATTACCTCTACGCTATTGACAACTCTAGGCGGTACGCTTCGAGTGACCAGTGGTACAAACATCGTCAACGGTAGCGTCGATGCCTCTGGCAACATCTTACAAGTCGAAGGAATTGAAAACGTTATCGGCGGAATTGCCACCAACGATCAACTCACGGTTAGCGCCGTGCAAGGTACAGGGAATGTCAATAGCTGGAATGCCAACGGATCGAATCGAGCCATTATCAATGGCGGCTTCCGCTTTAGTGGGATGGAGAATTGGATCGGTGGGGCTCAAGAAGATCAATTCTTCCTCGATTCCGATGATCAGGTCGACGGAGTGATCGACGGCGCAGGTGGTCTGGATTTGCTGGACTATACGGAATACGTTACTTCAGCCGTTACCGTCAATCGTCAAACGAAGAAAGCCAATGGCATTGGAAGCTTTGAGAATATCGAATCGGCACGCGCTGGTTCCAGTTCCAGTAACACGCTGATTGGACGGAATATCAATTCCGATTGGACCGTTTCGAGCTTGAATTCCGGAAGCATTCTCGATGCGGGCTCAACCGTTCCGTTCACCTTTGAGGGGTTTGAAAACGCAACCGGTGGCGATAACAACGATCGATTCATCGTCGCTAGCGGCGGACGACTTTCGGGCAAACTGATCGGCAATGTGACTTCGGATCGTGTTGATAACGACATGCTCGACATGTCACTGCAAACAGCATCGCTCAACATTCGTGTCCAAAGACGAAACGCGGGTAAAGTCGACTCGGGCACATCGCAATTGATCGATTTTATGTCAATTGAAAATGTATCGGGTGGCTTGGCTGATGATCTGATAACAATGGTCCTCGGATCGTCGATCACCGGAACGACGGACGGCGGCGGCGGTCGAGACAATATCGACTACGGTGCCTGGAATACGTCGATCACCGTAAACTTGACCACCGGCTTGAATCGTACATCGGTCAATACGACCGGAACGATTCTTAACGTCGAAGATATCGTCGGTAGTTCGGCAGCGGACAATCTCGTCGGCAGTCAATTTAGCAACCGGATCCTAGGGAATGCCGGTGCGGATAACATCAGTGGGATGGATGGCAATGACGTTCTCATCGGAGATGAAGCAACGATTGCGTTTGCAGGTAGCGAGATCAGTTCCATTCGACTGAACTCGGTGCGTGGTGATAACGACACCATAAATGCAGGGAACGGAAATAATTGGATACTCGCGGGACTGGGCAACGATTCGATTCAGTCGGGAAATGGTACCAACTTCATTGCGGGAGATGCTGCACTTATCGCATTTAGCGGCGGTAATGTGACGTCGTTTGAGTCGATCAACGCAGCTTTCGAAGGCAACGACACCATCAACAGTGGATCGGGCAGCGATCGAATCCTTGCGGGCCAAGGCAACGACAGCATCAACGATATTGGAGGTAACAATATTATCGTTGCCGATCGTGGAACGATGACGTTTGTGAGCGGGGCTCCAGTACGAGTCGCGAGCGAAGTAGGTGTACTCAGTGGCGTTGATACCATCACGACCGCCGGTGGCAACGACATCATCATCGCAGGCGGAAATGCGGACTCCATCACTGCGGGTGCGGGCAATAACTTCATTCTCGGCGATGACGGTTCGATTGGATTCACCAATGGTTCACCTAGCTCGGTGACGCTGAACCAATCGTTGCTGGATGGCAACGACGTAGTCAATACTTTGTCGGGCAACGATATCGTTTACACGGGAGACGGCGATAATACGGTCAATGCGGGTGATGGCAACGACGATGTTTATGGCGGCATCGGAATCGATCAACTCAATGGACAAGGGGGCAATGACTTCCTCGTTGGTTATTTTGGTGACGACACGCTCGACGGTGGATTAAACGACGATATCCTTTTCGGAGGCAATCCGATCGGATTGCGGAGCAGCTATCGCTTTGCAACCAACGATTTTTCTTTACCGCCTCAATACAATACAGTTGAGAGCTTGTTCTCTAGCAGCGTCGCAAGCTTTGGTGTGCCGGGAATATCTTCGGGTGCCTATGTACCGGCCTTCTTAATAACTCCGACAATTGTTGGAGGCTTGTCGATCGACGGCGTGTCTGGCGACGGACGCGACACGTTGCGGGGGCAAGACGGAAATGACGTGATGTTTGGTGGTGCCGATGTCGATCGACTCGAAGGCGGGCTGGGGTTCGACTACCTCGATGCAGGTGCGGGCAACGATGTGACTATCGATGGCGGCGACGGAGATGACGTGGTGCGAGGTGGCGCCGGGAACGACGTCATCAATGGAGGCAACGGCATCGATAACCTATATGGTGACGACGGTGAAGATCAGATCTTTGGTGGTGCCGGAGACGCGTCCGGGCGACAGGCAGGGCAACGTCTCTTTGGTGGGGCAGGTCGGGATACGATTTTTGCTTTCGCGCCAGCCATGGCCAATCAAGCGGCTTACATCGCACAGAATGCTTTCGCAGGGGACCAGCTCTTTGGCGGTGGGGACGGCGATACCCTCCACGGCAATGCGAGAAAAGAAGTACTGTCAGGCGACGAAGGGAACGATGTTCTTTTTGGGGACTCGGTCGTGGGTCCTAATTTCTTGACGCACACTGTAGCAGGGCTCGGCACCCAAGCCGATACATTCGGTGCCAACGATATCCTTTCCGGTGGAGGCGGCGAAGATCAACTTTACGGTGGCGGTGGTAACGACACGATGTGGGGCGGAGCAGGTACTGACTCACTCGATGGGCAACGAGGTGCTGATAAACAATTCGGTGGATCGGGCATCGATCTGTTCACGATCCGTACCGATGAGCCAGCCGCACTGGATGAAATCGACGGACACCTTGGCAATTCCATTGCAGGCGATTTCCCCGACGACAATGCGACTGACATTGCCATGATCGTGGGGACATCAGGCAACGATACGATTCTTCTCGGAAGTCATACGTCCAATCTCAATCAAGCGATTGTGCAGTTCAATGGTACCGGTATTCCGATAACCATGCGGGCTTCCAGTGGCAATCTACTGATCGAGCAATTCCGCATCGCGGGTTTGGCGGGAAATGATACGATCGGTTTCTACACAGCTGCTGCCGTTCAAGCAGGATTGATACTGCCCGCCAGCATTCCACCTGTCATGGGAGTCATCGACGTGTCGTCGCTGTCCGCTAGGTCGCGCGATTATGCGGGTGTGTTCGATGGTAACAGCGGCAACGATACATTGCTCGGAGCATCCGGGCGTGATCAGCTCGATGGTGGGTTAGGGAGCGATAGTCTGTATGGCTTTGCTGGCGACGATCGATTGTGGGGCGATATCGGCAATGGGTCCATCAATGATAACGATCGCTTGTACGCGGGATCTGGAAACGATGATTTGATCGGAGGATTGGGGACCAATCGATTATTCGCCTGGAGTTTTGATCCGCTTCCCGCAGGCGACACCCAGTTTGGAGTTTACGTCGACAGCACGGGAGCACTGTTCAACAACGACGGCGGTGGAACGCGCCAGCTGGAGAATACTGGACTCAATCGCATGCTCGGTGGCGAGCGCAACGATGAATTATTCGGTGGCACGGGTGTCGATTTCATGTACGGCAACGGCGGTCGCGACATTCTCTACCGAGCCAATGGATCGACCTTTGAATCCTTGGACGACGGATTGGCCGACGACGCGTGGAAGAGTTACGCCCGCGAGTCCGATCAAGTCTGGTATGTGGGGGGATCCAACGCCGCAGATAAAATCGACTTGAACTTTGTGACCGAGCCTGGGCTATTGTCCGACCATCATTTGCTCACGCGACTCACGAACAACAACGGCAACTTTAGCTTTGCAGCCCAGATTCGCTTGGACTTTGAAGCCACCGACGCAGAGGGCAACAGGGTATGGAATGCGGAAAATCTCAAGTTCCGTGTGGACGAGTTTCTAGCCAACACGGATTCAACAGCACGGTCTGCAGAACTAAGTAAGATCGCAACCGCGACGTCCGACCCAACCAATGAGCAACTGCTCGCAAGCATCATTCCACCCGAGGGAGATTTCCAAGTCATTCTCATAGATGCCTTGGGGGGCAACGATCAGATTACCGTCGGGCCGACCGTTCAGAAGTCCGTGTGGGTCGACGCGGGCGCGGGGGACGATCAAGTCGAAATCCTAGCTGGGAATGCCATTCTCGTCGATAAGACCGAAAGTTCATTCGGCAGTGGATTACGAGGTAGAAACGACATTCCGTCGCAAGCGTTCACGCTAACGCGTTCGAGCGGCGGTCCATTGGAATCCTTTGAAGGAACGTCAGCAACGACGCATGGTCTTGAGTTCAATGGCCTGACAATCGACAATCCGAGCGATTTGGATTGGTACCGTTTTACATTGGCCACTGCACCGACAGCATCGAGCGTGATTCAGTTGGCAAGCGGTGCGTCCATCGATTCGATAGGAATGGAAATCTATTCCGGCGTGCCAGCGACATCGACGATCACTGGAGCGAGCTTTGCAAACCCAATTGTTATAACGACCGCTTCGACGAATGGATTGCTTAGCGGCCAAGCTGTTTCGATCGCCGGTGTGGCTGGCAATACCAACGCCAATGGAACGTATTTCGTAAAAGTCGTATCGCCAACGAGTTTTGAGTTGTATACCAATGCGACATTGACCACAGGGCGGGCTGGTAACGCAGCCTACACCAGTGGCGGATCGTGGACGACGCGATTGGCGGTAGGAACCTCGACCGGATTGAATGGATCGATCGGTTTGAATGGACTTGCGGCCAATGTCCCTTATTTGCTGCGAGTCAACTCGCCCAACCTTGTACCGACGCCATATAGCTTGCGATTCAATCTGACAGGCACGTCCAACGCAACCGATTTGGAAAACATGCCCAAGACAGCGTTGGGTCTTCGTTCGGACATCACTGACCGTCGCGACATCATCATTGGAGGCATTGGCGATGACATACTGCGCGGCGGCGCTGGCGAAGACTGGATCATTGGTGGCGACGGCAACGACGTATTGATCGGTGGTGATGATCGGCAAGCAAGCGATCTGCTCATCGGAGGAAGTGGAAACGACACGTTCCAGATCATTCCTGATTTCCTTCCTTTGCTTGGCAATCAGCCGAACACGCAATTTGATCCGGCCACCCGAACCTACTTGCCAACCTTTAGCGATCAGTTCTTGGGTGGCAGTGGTACTGACCGCGTTTTGTTCTTGGGAGGAGATAAGGATCGACGCGGATTCGATGTGCCGGACTTTGCGGCCTTGCAATACAACACGCTCTTGCATCGGTACGAATTTTCTGCACTCGTGTGGGACATCGGAACGCAATCCTTCCGAACGCAAGCTGGACCTGGTGGCACGGTCGTTTACCAACAAGAATACTTGTACTATCAAACACGCGATGTAGAAGAGACACAGATCGAGTTGCGAGCTGGCAACGACGTATTTCATGCTGATCCAGGCTTTAAATTCTTGCCGGTTTCAGGAACCTTTACCGCTAGCAACTTTGATTCGTGGGGCATTGAGCTAGGAGACTACGAACAAGGTGCAACCGAAGCAGCTTTGACCATCAACGGCGGCTTTGGAGACGACCGACTTTTTGGCGGCGTATTGGCAGACACGATCAATGGTGGTCCTGGCAATGACGACATCGTCGGCGATTTGGGAGATGACTCCATCGACGGAAGTGGTGGCAGCGATCGATTGTATGGGAACAAGCCAACGGATGTTGTGATCAAGAGCACACCTGATACTTTTACGCTGCCTCCAGGCTTCCCGACTCCATCGCCGACCGAAGCCTTTGTATACGCGCTCGCAGCGCCTTTTCTTGAGATTGCCGTACCTCCGCGCTCAGGAGTAACGATCAAAGATCTATCTATTGGAGGTGCTATACAGACTGACAACAATGCATTCGGATTACAGGGAGGGAGCGTCAATGAACAATTGTCGAGATTTGTGCCAGTGGGGGATTTTAACGGTGATTCGCACGTCGACTACCTCGTTTCTGGGACTACAACTAGCTATCTGATCTTTGGTCCCCTCGTGACTACCGATCTCGAGTCGGTTCGAGACCGGGCGAATATCGTCATCGATCAGATCGCGTTGGGTGTCCCAGCAGATCGATTTGGCGATATCAATGGGGACGGTGTAGGGGATCTTGCATTTGTGAGAGACACCGGTCCTGATATTTTTGTCAACGTAGTCTTTGGCTCACAGTCTGCATGGCCACGCAATTGGGATTCCAACTTCGAACGGACATTTCTCGTCCGTACTGGGGCTGGAAACAATGCGAGAACGATCAGAATTCCTGGGAATGTCTTGTCCGATAACGGCAAACTCACCGTCCAAATCTTCGAAACAACTGGAGACAATCTGGGTGATGTACTCGTGTCATCCAATTCGACCTTTAGCTATACACCAGTTGATTTGGGATACGTCTTTTCTGGAAGAACGATTACGAATTTTACTGGTCCACAACTAGCAGAATCCAACCAGCATGCCCGCATCACTTTTTCCGGAGCCTATGGAGTCAACGAACTCGTAGGCGCATCTCTGGTGCATCGATACAGTTTCAATGAATCTTCGGGAACAGTGTTGATTGATTCCGTTGGAGGGCTAAACGGAACGATTGTAGATCGCTCTGGATCTGGTCAGTTCCCGGGAGGTGGAGGGTTTTCAAGATCCGGTACCGATGTCAACCTCTACGGTGGAAGCGATGCGACCTCAGACTACATTTCACTTCCCGACAATCTGATGCAGGGATTAACCGACGCTACATTTGAGTTTTGGGGAAGACGATTGTCGCCTCAAACTTGGTCCAGGATCTTCGATTTTGGTCCGAGCGGTTCAGAATACTTGATGGCGACTTGGAATGAGTTCGCAAATCCCTCCTCCGGCAAGCTGGAATGGAATGACTTGGCTGGAACGAACAGTAGTACAGTACCTTTTGGAATAATCGACGGCGCGGAACATCACTTCGTTTTCACAATCGATCAAGGAGGAGGTACAAGTGGTCAGACTCGTGTCTCGATGTACCGAGATGGAGTCCTAGTCACGACATTCGATACTCCAAATACGCTTGGTCAGTTAACAGGGGGCGGCAATTGGTTAGGCAGATCCAAGTTCTCAAGCGATTCGGTCGCCAATGCGCAATACAACGAGTTCAGGGTCCATAATCGTGTATTGACTTCGTTCGAAATCGATGGAAGCGGGATTGGAGGACCTGACGCAAATCTGTCGAGAGACATGCAGATGTTGGTGGCGGGAGACTTGAACGGTGATGGTCGAGACGATGTTTTGTTCCCAAATTCTGGCGTCGAACTTTTTATCCAGGAAAGAGATCCATCGACTGGCAACACCACGCTTCGTCAGGACTTGTTCAACAGCGTACCAATTTTGAGTGCTCTTCCCGAAAACAACACTTTTCCTTACCTAATTACGATCAACAAGAGTGGTCGACCGCAACGAGGGTATGCATTAGGCGACCTTAACAATGACGGGTTCGACGATTTTGCGTTAGCGAACAGTGACGGTCTCGCGATTTATCGCGGAGCGAGCAACATCAACGCAACCATGACTCCGACTCTGCAATTGCCGGGCGCCGATCTGTCGGCGACCGGTGGTGACTTTGATGGCAACGGCAAAGGAGACATAGCAGTCATGGGTCGACCGTTGTCGAGCGACCCTCGTTTAGTCGCTCCGCTGACTTATGTCTATTCTGACATTCCGTCGATTGCGAACGGTACGGTGCTCACTTTGGCAGGTGCCTCGTCCATCGTCTCTTCGTCAGGCATCGATCCAAGCATACCTGGCATCAGCTTTGATAGTTCCGGCCAAGAAATGGCATTATTACCATCGACCGCAGTCAATGGGCTTTCTGAGTTCTCTATCTCTCTTTGGTTTCGAACAACGCGCAGTGGGGCGCAGTACTTGATCAACGGAGCCGGCTTCTCAGACGGAGTTTTTACAGACAATCGTCTAAACATTGTGCTCGACGGATTAGGAATAGTCGGATCTCAATTCAATGGAGTTGTCAGCGAGCCCGTAGGTTTTACTGGGACTCCACGATTGAACGACGGTGAGTTTCATCACCTTGTCATCACTGCAAACCTAAACTCCAACAGTGGCGATGTGAGCCACTATGTGGATGGAGTGTTTCTAGCAACCGTCAACATTCCGCTTGCCGGGCGAACGCCGTTGAACTTGGGCGAAGGATTTCTTGTCCTTGGCAACGACATTACAAACGCCAACTACGCCGTCAATACGATTGATCGGCTCGGTTTTGAAGGTGACATCAATGAAGTAAGTTTTTGGAACAAGCGACTTACTATCGATGAAGTGCGCAGCGTTCGAAACCGTTCTATGTTAGGTACAGAACCGGGACTTCAAGCGTGGTTCCGAATGAACGAGCCGAGTGGTTCTGTGTTGTTGGATTCGAAACAAGGTACGTCTGTTGGTCCGAGTGGAAGCCTAGGCAGCAATGTTCAGTCAGCTACATCGATTCCAACTCGAAGTACAAGGTTTGGGTCTAGCGTCAGCCTCCCTAGCCAACCCTTTGTTGATCTGAACTCAGATGGACTCTCTGAACTGGTTATTGGCGCTGCCCATGGTGTGACATCCCTAAGCAACGCAGGACGCACTAGTATTTTGTATGGAAGACGAACCAATCAAACCATACCGTCAAGCTTCGATGTTTTGGAAAACTGGTCCGTAGCCGGTAGTGGATCTTTTGTCAAAGATTCAGTTACCGGTCAGCCAACGCGATTTGATCTCGGTGGCGATCCGTATACGTTCGCAGCGGGGTCGTCCGAACGGTGGTTCCAATTTACGACGGTGGGCGATGGCAAAGCGGACAATACTATTCGCCTTAATGGTTCCGTGCGAATGGACCTCCTGGATGCTGTGGGCGGCACTCTCTTCGAGAATCAGTCGGCCATTTCAATGAGAACCTTGCCGGCGGGCACCTATTATCTCCGCGTATTCTCGCCTAGCGGTACTGCAGGGTTGTCCAATGCGTTCTCCATTCCCCTGGGGAGTTTGTTTGATGATTCTACCACCGCAAAACTTCAAGATGCTGTCATCTCCGATACCTACAAGGCGGGTGCGGATGCGGTGGACTTGGGTGTCGACAAAGTGCAATTGGGAGGAGCATCCAGCTTCAGCTTGGACACAGCCAACCAAATCCCATTTAATTTTTCCAATGTAGGTTGGCAATCATTGGCGAATGGAAACCCAGCAAATGATGCGATCACCGTTTTCGCCTCCGATCGATCGATTCGAACGACACGTGAGTCTTTGAATTTTAGCAACGCGATCAAGATCGAAGACGGAATCGGAATCCATGCCAATGGATTGCTCACTTTCGATCTGAACGAGATCCGCGCTGCAGGCGGTTACGACGCGTCTCAGCGATTCCGCTTTCTAGTCGATAAGGTGGGACTCAATGATTTCGCGAATGTTGGAACCATATACAGCATGGTCTTCGTCAGCAGTAGCAATGCGGTCTTGAGCGGTTTCTTGAATGGCCAATCGATGGCGGTGAACAACAACGCAGGTACTTGGTCGTTTGGTGGATCCATTCCCGCTCCGCAAACGATCTCAAGTCCCTTTTCGACCTACGATGTCGATATACCAAGCAATGCGAGATATCTGAGCATTGCAGTGTCCAGTGCTGGTGACAATCATACCGCGGACCACGGTGTTTTCACGGGCATACGATTGGTACCCGTTGGGGCATTTACCATTGACATCTCGGCTCCTCAAGCGGGACAGACCCATGAGGGCACCAGCTACCCGGATCGCGATATTTTACGCGGAGAAGACGGCAACGACATCATCCAAGGCAATCATGATCTGGATCGCATCTTTGGAGGCAGCGGCAGCGATACGCTTACAGGCGAACTCGTTGAATTGCGAGACTTTGAAGCATCCGATGGCACGCTCCAAACGGTGCTCGCAAGTCAGACAACGTTTGGCAACTCGGCTCCTGTTCTAGATCCGATTGTCGGTACTGTGGTTTCTCGTCAATTCTTTGACAATTTTGAACTATCCACACTGGATGCGTCACGATGGTCCTTGACTACCAGCGTTACCTCCGATGCATCCGTTACGACGGCACCAACCTCCGGTCCAATAACTCCTCTCGGAGCCAGATCCGCTGGATTCAAAGGACTTGCCGAACTGAGATCCGCGCCCGTGGATTTGTCTCGGTCCTCGGGTGGTTTCATCACGTACAGTTATCAGCGAACGGGTTTTGGTGACTCACCCGAAGCTGGCAATGACCTCATTCTCGAAGTTGAAGGCCTTATTCCAAACACATGGGTTGAACTAGAAAGACAACTAGGCAGTGGACCCGATATGTCGGGATTCATTGAGCGCCGGGTGGCTTTGCCGAACGATGCTCTGCGAGAAAACGTACGGTTTCGATTCCGCTCCCTCGGCGATACACCTCAATTCGATGCTTGGTTTGTTGACGACGTTTCTGTGTCCGCAACGATTGGCTCACCACAGACGTTGGCTGCTATCGCCCAAAGTCTTGGAGATCCGGTAACTTCAGGACCCATCGCCGGAAAGAATGCGATCGATTTCGATGGCTTGGACGACCATGTTCGCATTCCTTTCGATGCGGCTCTGAATCCTTCGACATTTACTGTCGAGTTTTGGGCGATCGTCGAGGGGGGAGCAAACACGAATCGCACGGCTGTTTCTACACTCAATGTCAACCCGGCAGACGGCGGTTACGAAGTTGGAGTTAGCTCGTCCAATCGATGGACCTTTCGGACATCGATGCATACGACATCCGATCAGCTTTCCGGGCCTGCCATTGTTCTTAATCGGCTTACCCACGTCGCGGCAAAATTCACGGCCATTGGAAACGCAGACGCGAATGGCGTATTCTCGGGAACAATGAGTTTGTACGTAGACGGCCAGTTGGTCGCTACGAAGGCAGGTTCCTACAAGCGAGGGATCGGTACGAACAACGCACTCCTTATCGGCGGGACGGGCTTGGGCGTTGGGATTCAGTCTCCATTCCATGGCGTGATCGATGAAGTTCGAGTATGGAATACGGCCAGAACAGATCTGGAAATCAATTCCAATTTTCGATCTACAGTGAGTCCATCCGCGACGGGCCTTGCAGGCTACTATCGCTTGGATGAAGGATCCGCGACGGTGGCGTCTGACATTACGGTTCCTGCCAATAACGGGGTTTTGCAGAACTCTCCTTCATGGACTTCGAATTCGTTCGAAGTTCAACCAATCCTACATCGACCTCTCACCGCATCGCGTCTTGCATCGCTCACAACACTCGACGCAAGCAATCGAAACTTGACCGATTTGTTGGGTGCAGAATTTCTAGTCAATCTCCAGTCCGCCAATTTAAGCGGCAATCGACTCGATGATTCAGACCTAGGTGCGTTACTGCCTAGACGCTTGACGACAGGGCCACAAGCGGGCGAACAAGTGGGTACACCCGCATTGACATCGCTCGATCTTTCAGGCAACAGTTCTATCACGAACATTGGTCAATTGGCGGGATTCTCAACCCTTCGTTCTCTCAAACTGGACGGCACTAGCATCGATCTCGGTGCAGTCAGCACATCGAGCACACTATCTTCGATGACGAATCTCTCAAACGTCACAATACCGTCTCAAATCTTGGCGCCCACACAAAACGTGGTGACTCTCGAGGGACAACTTACGAGCATTCCATTCCAAGTCGGAGTGCTGAATTTTGACGGTGTCGATGAATTCGTCACAACGTCTTCTGCCTCAGTACTGGGACTCAACGGCAGCTTTACAGCGTCGGCCTGGGTCTTTCCAACGGGTACGGACACGGTAATCGAGCCTGTATTTGGAACGCAAACAGGTGCAGGCAATCAAGGCCTCCAACTAGGGCTTCAAAACAATCGGCCGTTCATGGGCTTTTTCGGCAACGATTTGCTCGGCAATGCAACGCTTGTTCTGAACCAATGGCATCAGATTACCTGGGTCTACAATCAAGCTGCATCGACACAGACGATTTACGTGAACGGAGTTCAAGATTCCACGCGAGGCGGTGCGGCGAGTTTTATTGGTACGGATCCGGTTCTTATTGGTCGCGCATTCTCAAACGCTTCTGCTGAGTTTTTTGCCGGATCTCTCGATGGTGTTCGCATCTTCAATCGCGCTTTGAGTGCGGCTGAGGTATCCAGCAACATGTTCGACGGTGTTCCATTGAATGGTCCCGACGTTACGGCCAACTATCGTTTCAACGATGGAGCCGGAAATGTTGCTGTGGATAGCAGTTTTTATGGTCGTCCAGGCACGCTTTCTGGCGGTGCGACGTTCGCAAACATAACCAACGTTCCTTGGTCAGTAACCGGTGCTGCTACTGCGAGTGGTACCATTGGTCCGATCAGCTTCACCGCGAATGATGAAGGAATTGCTACGGCTACAGTTCTGGGTAATCGATTCCCGATCGTATTTCGCAATGTGTCGCCCAACGTTATCACCTCGCCCAATCTTGGACTAGCCAACGGCGGAGCAGGAGTTCGAGAGGGACAGTCGATATCCATTGACACTCCGAGAACGGTTGGAAACACACTGGAGTACGATGTCCGGATCAATGGAACGATAGTCGACAAGTACGTTGTGAGCGAGCCAGGATCCCTCGACCGACCCAATACGCGTGCCCAAATTCAGATTATCGATCCGGCTGGACAAGCGACCGAACTTGCCTATCGAGGTTCGTTGGCTTTGAATGGCAATGGGTATGTCGATACCGGCTACAGATTGAGTACGACACCAAACCAACGATCCAGCACATTTGAAGCTTGGATCCTTCCAACGGCGTCGCCATCGGGCGCACAGCGTTTCGTGTTCGATACCGCCGGTTCCAATGGACAGGGCTGGGCGCTTTACTACCAGGAAGTTTGGACGATTGACAGGGGTTCATCGCAGTTTAGCACGGGAGTCCCTGTAACGCTGAACACATGGCAACATATTGCCGTCGTGTTTGATACCGAAACCAATCAAGTCCAAATGTACATCAATGGGGTCCCTGCAGGCTCGGCCAGCCCATTTACGATTCCAAGCAGTGTCGGCACATTGAACCTTGGAGCTGATTTCGGCGGCAGGAACTCCTTCGTAGGAAACATCGACGAGTTCCGCGTATGGAATCGAGCTCTCACCGCAGCCGAAGTTGCGAAACTGAAGGATGGACCCGTGCCGTTCGACTCTCCGAACCTGGCGGGTTGGTGGAGTTTCAACGAAGGTGTAGATTTCGTGACGGAAGATCGTTCGCTTTTAGCCAACGATGCAAGAATCCGTTCGTTCATCGCACCCACGACTGTTTCTGCCGTCTCGTCTGCTGGACAACCTGCATCGAACACGATTAATGGTTCAGGACTTACGATTCGAACGCCCATTGAAAACAGTACCCACACGAATGGTTTCCCAGTAGGCGGTGGCAGTAACAACTTTTGGCACACTAGCACCGGCGTTGACGGGAATACCTTTATCGAGTGGGATTTGGGCGCGAATTTGGATTTGAGCGAAATGCTCGTCTGGCAATTCAATTCCGTCTTTACGGGTGGTGACGAAACCAATCGAGGAGTCAAGCAATTCGATCTCTTGGTGGGTACAACCTCCCCCGCCACGACTCCCATAATCACTGACGGTCAGTTGAGCAAAGCAGGTGGTACCGATGCGGAACTTGCGCAGCGAATTTCGCTGAGCGGACTTGCCAACGGTGTGCGCTTTATACGAATGAAGATCGACTCCAATTATGGTGGATCAGTCGTCGGGCTCAGCGAAGTTCGGTTTTTGGCAACACCGAACCTTTGGAGCAATTCAACCCCTCCGGCCTATGCAACAACAAGCTACACGTTGGCGAACAATGGAACGTATACGCTCAACGGTAGATTCATCGATCCCGATGGTGGAACCGATTCGATTCTATCCACCCTCATGGTGAACAACGTTGCACCGACGATCTCGAATCTGAACCTCGGCAATCTGCCGGTTGAAGTCAACCGATTGATGACCTTTACTCCGACGATTACCGACCCTGGTAGTCGAGATACATTCACTTATCATTGGTCCGTCACCGCAAACAATGGCCAAAGTGTTCTCGGAAGCGATCAACGCAACTTCTCGTTTGTGCCCACCTTCGCCGGTGAGTACCTCGTGCGATTGACGGTGACCGATTCAGACGGCGCATCCACATCATCGCAACAGTTCGTAGCGGTGGCACCCACTGTCGCCATCAACACGCCGAGCAGCATTCCGAAAACTGGCGACTTGGTTATGTTGACATCGACCACAAGCACGCTTGCTCCAGCAGGTGGAACCATTGGGTCAACTGCGGTGACTCGTCAGTTTGCATGGACTGTTCAATTGGGGGCGACGACCGTTGCGAGTGGCACGTCGGCCAACCTATCGTTTGTTCCGACGCAACCTGGATCGTATACGGTCAGCTTAACGGTATCCGACACGATTTCAGGAATCCCCTATTCTCGAAGCGTCAATAATCAAATCTTCACGGTACTTGCATCGGATAACGTCACGATTCAAAGCGAAAACGATATCGTGGCACCGGACTTCGATGGAATCAACGATGCCATTGGTTTGATACAGACGGCTCCACTCACGGCACTTACCAACAATTTCACCGTTGCCGCCTGGATCAAACCAGATGTACAGACAGGCATACGTAGGATCCTTTCCACGAATAATTGGAGTCTTGGGCTGAGCGGTGGGCAGCTGTTATTCTCGGTAACGAATACGGCAGTTCAGGCCTCCCCTGCGAACTTCACCTCCGTCGGAGCCAATATTCCGCTCAATACGTGGACCCACGTGGCAGCATCGCTGATGCCGAATAATTCAGTGCAGCTCTATGTAAATGGAGCTCTGATTGGAACCATTTCAGGTACGTTTGCAGCCGCTGTTAACAGTGGCCCAGCCACCATCGGTGCCAACTCGGCCATTACGTCCGAATTCTTTGACGGCATGATTCGAGAAGTGGGCGTTTGGAACTCATCCCTTTCGACAGCAGCCTTGGGACAAGTCATGCTTGGCGACGTTTCGCAAGCAGTGCCGCTTGCTTACTGGCAAATGCAAGAAGGGAAATTCGATCGCATCAACGGACGAACGGTTAACGATTTTGGCTTGCTGGTGAATGGACTTGGCTGGGCAAGTCAAACGATGGCCTTGGAGGGGGATACCCTAACGTTCACTTTAGGTAACATCTCACCAGTTTCGGAATTAGGGACGCGAGCCGTCGCGTGGAATGTCACGCCATCCACCTTTGTGGTAATACCAACTAGCGATCCACAAATGTTCCGCATTCGCGTGACAGCAGACGGATTCTATTCGGTCAACGCGACGATTACGGATACCTACAGCAGTCCACAAATTGGAACGACCAACCTGGTCCGTATCGCCAATCGAGCCTATGTGACGGCGTCGAATGCTTCCGCATCGATCATCGCTGACGATGTCACCGGTTTTGAGAACTTGGCCGTAACCGTCGTAGCCCGAGTGACGGATCCCGGTGTGACCGACACACATACTTTTACGATCGTCTGGAGCGATGGATCGGCGAATTCGTCTGGCACAGTTTCCGGCGGACTGATCTCCGTGAATAAGTCATTCGTTCAAGACGGCACCTATACAGGTACGTTGACGGTCACCGACAATGCAGGAGCGCAAAGCGTCAAACCGATTAGCATCGTGATCGCCAACCGTGCTCCCACGGCCAACAACGACAGTGGCCTGAGCACCAATGAAAACTCGGTCCTAACCATTGCAGGCAGCTCGCTTCTTGGCAACGACACCGACCCGAGTCCCTCGGATATTCTTACCATTGCAAGCGTCACTAGCCTATCTGCGCTAGGCGCCTCGATCGTGCTCAATGCCAACGGGACGATCACGTACGATCCGAATGTTTCTTCGACACTCAATGCCATTCGCGTTGGCTCTTCAAGAGTCGATACCTTCGTCTATGAGGTCGTTGACACGGGAGGAGCTATCGGTACAGCGACAGTTTCCATCACCGTCAACGGGCAAAACGATGTTCCGGTCGCCGTGGCAGATTCTGCTAGCCTTTCGGAGGACGACTCTCCAGCCACCGTTTCCGGTAACCTGCTGTCCAACGATTCCGATGTAGATACGTTCCCGGCTCCGGGCACGACCTTGTCCGTCGTCACGGTCAATGGCAGCTCCGTAGCAACCGCGATAGGTCAGTTTGGATCGTTGCTGTGGAATTCCAACGGAGGATACACCTACACACTAAACAACAGCTTGCCCGCCGTCCAGCAACTAGCCCTTGGCGATTCGCTCGTTGAGTCGTTCGCGTATGGAGTCAGCGATAGCACGACGACCGTCTTCTCTTCGCTAACGATTCGAATTCAAGGAGTCAATGATAGCCCGATCGCCATCAGCAATAGCAACTCGGTGAATGCGGATTCCACCATTCGCATCTCATCGGGTAAATACGATGATGCCATTTTGGTCGATTCTCCCGTCGCATACTGGCGATTGAATGACAATACCGGAACCGTCGCTGCCAACCGACTCGCACCGAGTACTCCGGATGGAATGATCAATGGTAACCTCGGCTACTCTTCTGTTAGTTTGCTCGCGAACTCTCCAGACTTTAGTTTGAAGTTTAAGGGGAACGAGTCCATCAGTATTCCTGCGTCCACGCTTATCGACAATTTTGCTGGTAGCACGACGGCAAAATCGATTGAAGTCTGGTTCAATGCGTCGAACGTTCAGCCTAGACAGGTGATTTACGAACAAGGCAACACAACCAGCGGCCTCAATATTTACATCGATGCTGGACAACTCTACTTCGGAACCTGGAATGCAAATGCATTTGGTCCCACCGTGACAACCGCGATTGCGAGCAACACTTCCTACCATGTGGTTGCCGTTTTCGGTGCCAGCACGGCGCGACTTTATGTGAACGGCATCCAAGTTGCCACGGGTACGACAGCCTTCAGTGGCATTGCCAACCATTCGGGCTCTACGACTATCGGCGCGGCGGCGACGACTCGATTCCATAGTGCACCACTGACAGTTACCAATGGTTTTAACTTTATTGGGACGATCGACGAGGTCGCTCTCTACAACACCGCTTTAACGGCTACTCAAGTCGCTCAGCATTATTCGGCAGCAGGTTTGTTGGCCGGAGATCGAGACGTAGACAATGCAGACATCCGTCACGTTGTCGCTGTCAATGGGCATGCAAACCATGTTGGGCAACAGTTCACCTTACCGTCGGGTGCGTTGTTGACCGTAGAGCTCGATGGTTCGTACGACTACCAACCTAACGGAGCATTCGATTACTTGAATGCCAGCGGATCGGCGATCGACGTATTCTCCTACACTATCGCCGATACAACGGGAGCGACATCGACAGCGAGTGTTACGATCACGATCCAAGGTAGAAATGATGCACCCAAGAAGGTCGCATTGAGTGGAGAAACAGTAACACAATCGAACGTCGTCGGTACATTCCTCACAACCGATGTTGATTTGGCCGACACTCACACTTACTCGATTGCCAGCCAAAGCGCGAACAATTTTGCGATTGTCAATTCTCAGTTGGTGATAAACAATCGAGCCGGCATGTCGCTCGGGCAACAGCAATTTGTGTCGGTGGTCGCTACCGATGCCTTGGGCAGTTCGCTTACTCAAGTCTTTCCAATCACCATCGCGTCACTTGGAAATTCAAACCAAGCTCCCATTGCGTCTCCGGATTCGTTCTCAGGCTCAACGCTTGCCGTACAGGCCTTACAAGTTTTGGCGAACGACTCCGACCCAGATAACGATCCTATCCTGGTGACTCACGTCAACGGCGTGGCCATCGAAATCGGAGTTCCAGTATTCTTGACATTGGGACGCCTCGAGCTGGTAAGTCGAAATGGAAATGTTAACTTCCACTTCTTCCCGAACGGTTCGCCCGGAACTCAATCCTTCACCTATACGATTACCGACGGATCCCTCACTTCCACAGCCAATGTGACGTTGAATTTAGGTGGAGGTAATCGTCCTCCGATTGCGAATTCTGATGTGTTTGGAAATGCTGCGCCGCTCGTTTTAGAGGACCAAATATTTAGTGGAAACGTGCAACTGAACGATAGCGATCCAGATGGAGACGCGTTGACCAGCGTGCTGCTTACCCAACCTTCCAAAGGTACGGTTTCCATGCTAGCCGACGGTTCATTCAGCTTCACACCATTAGCGAATGCAAATGGCCTTACAAGCTTTACTTACCGCCTTCTAGATGGCGTGGGGGGAATCGCGACTGGTACGGTGCAGATCAATATTACCTCTGTAAATGACGCCCCGTCAGGTACGAACAAAACGATTTCCAGAACTCAAACCCCCAATGTTCAAGCTGCCGATATCGTGTTTGCAGAGGTGGATTTTGGTTTTAGCGACACCGCCGATTCTCTAGCCAATACCTTGAATGGTGTACGCATTACCAGTTTGCCTATCGCTGGACGCGGAACTCTCAAACTAAATGGTACAACCATAACAGCGACTAACACTGTCATTTCCCAGACGGACATTGCCGCCGGTAATTTTGTCTATACGCCATCGATCAACGGGTTTGGCGTCGACTATGCTGGCTTTGACTTTGCAGTCATCGACAACGGCGGGACCGCCAATGGCGGATTCGACACAGATCCGACGCCTAATCGAATCAATTTTAATATTGGGTCCACGGATTCATCAGGACCTCGTGTCACGAACGTTTTTATGCGATCGAGTTCTTGGCCTAATGACCCTACAACCTTTACTGTTCCAGCGACTAGATTTGTTGATTTGGCAGACGGGGGATTAGGCGATGGAAATGCTCGTGGATACAAAATGCCCACTGGATCGCAGCAATCGAAAAACTTAACTTGGACTAATATCAATCAAATTCGCTTTCAATTCAATGAGGACGTGCAAACATCACTGAGTCCGAGTGATTTTATTATCACCGGAACACCGGGAGTAAGAGCAGACAACACCAATGGTTCTATTCCAAGTGTTGTCGGAGTTACCTACAACAGCGTGACCAACATTGCAACTGTTTCACTGAACCAAGATTTGGATCCAGGATCTTTCACGATACGCATCGTTGCGGCTGGTGTTACCGACTCATCCGGAAACGCTTTGGATGGAGAGTGGACCAACAACGTTACCAATCAATCGGGTAACGGAAACGCAGGAGGAGATCTTACTTACCAATTCAACGTATTACCTGGAGACCTAGATAACAACGGAGTCGTAAATTCCTTGGATGTTCAATTTATTAGTTCTTTGACATTCAATGTTGGTTCACCTAGTTACAACCTTTTCTTCGATGTGGATGGCAATGGATCACAAGGAATTGCCGACCGAACAGCTGTCACCAAGCGAGTAGGTTCTCGCCGGGTACCATAACGTATAATTTTCTCTATTCCCCTTTCCTTTTGAGATATCTCTAAACATGCTAAAGAAATTAACATTTTTGACACTTGCATTATGTTTGCACGGTGAAAAAGTCGCGAATGCAGACTTCTTAGTGAGTCTTGGTTCACAAGATGGATCTGGCAGTAATCAATCCTTTCTTGCAGGGTCACGTGCAACGCTTTGGGCTCATGCTTCCGACACGACAGTCGGATCTCCAACGAGGATCGAAGCCTACTCGCTGGCATTCCAGATTGGTAATACAACAACGATCCCATCCATTTTTTCTAACTTTTCCGTCGACTTCACAGGTGGAATGATTTCAAATCCGCCTCCAGCCAATTTTGGTCTTTTTATTGACCCAAGTTTAATTCAAGCGGATCCGGTTCCAGGGCACAATATCATCGTCTCCAACGCCATCGACAGCGGTAGTACATTAGTACCAGGAACGCTAACTCGAATGTTCTCCATTTCATTCGATATAAATGCAGGTGCGTCTGGTGATTTTCAATTTCGATTTGTTCCGGACGCGATGCAGTTTGGCGGGCCCGTGAATTCTGTGATTGGAGATGGATTTCCAGAAGATTTAGGGACACATGGAAACAGTGCGGGGACTTTTTACAATCAGTTCTCTGTCACGGCAGTGCCGGAGCCTGGGTCTTTGATTTTGATTGGTTCTGCTTTCATACTTATTGGATATCGGCGAACGAGAAAGGGCTAAACTGCGATCGCAATTCTAAGCCACGACAGTCATTCAAATTTTGGGATGGGTGCAAGGGGGGTGTGGAGGGATGATCTGAGAAGTCATCAGACTATTCCATTGGCGCAATGCCTCGTACTCTAGTCGAGCCTTTTCAACGTCGAGGAGTTCAATTTTAAGTTCGTGATCCGCGACGCCTGCGCCCGAGGTGTCGATCGCAATGGATGCCATCTTCCAACGTCGATCGAACGGGGATTCGCGAAGCGATACCGATTGAATCTTGTCTTGAAACCCAATGGAAGTCTTCTGAAGCAGCAGTCCACCGCGAAGCAAGAAGAACTTGCCCCATCGAGCGAACTTCCTGCTCCTCGCTCGCTGTCGCGCGAGCATCGTCCCCGCCACCAAAAATACCGCTGCGATCGCTCCCCCCCATGCCATCCATCGCCAATCTAGAAACCATGCGATCACTCCGACGACACCAAGCAGTAGTGTTGTCGTGATCCAGAGGGATCGAATCATCCGCCAACCCGCATTGCTTGCCAGGGGCACCCAATCGATCGACGGAAGGTCCCACCGAAGCTCTGGATCGATGGATCGCAATACGCAATTCAAATCGGCTTCCTTCAAAATGGGGACGAACCACCTCCGACCAATGGTCTGGGAAGCGTCCTCCGCTTCGCTCCCCATCCCTCCCCCTGAGGTCTCGAGCCGGATCGACGCGAGTCCGCATAGCCTCGCAACCCAACCTCGGTGCACCGAAATGACTTGAATGCGGCGTCTTGGAATCGTCGCAGATACTCGCGTGAAAAGTCCGCACTGGACATGCAACTCATCCCCCCTACTCGTCAATCGATAACCCGAAAACTTCAATACATACCAAGCCATGCCGAAGAGTCTAAAGAGAAGCAATAGAACAAACAGGATGACGAGGAGTAGTAACGCGCTCCGCCAGAAGCTAGTTCCAAATCCAACCGACTCCGATTGTTGGACCGCGCTGGACCAAAACTCCCGGATGCGATTCCGCCAGTACGCTCTCTGCGCCGAGTTCTCTTTGCCGGTCCACCAGTCCCCAGAAAACGAATTGGTTTGAAACAAATAGCCGATCAGAACCGCCGCTAGCACTTGCCCACGGTTACTCAGCAAACCGGCTTGAAGCAATACTCGCAGTGGCAGCTCCAACACCAACGTTTCGGCAGGTAAAGTAGAGGGCTCGGCCGCGTTTTCTAGAATCGTTTCAGCAAGGCCCGAAACGGTCTCTGGACCATCGCTTGCCGGCCTATATGGCTCTGAGTGGGTCAACAACCGTTCGCGCAGCCGATCAATCTCCTCCATACCGAGGACTCTCATGACCGCTTCTGGCTCGCTCCCCGAAGCGGTCTCGATTTTGACTTCGGCAACACGGAACAAACGATGGAAGAGATTCTGGACCGAATCTATATTTTGAATTCGGTCGACTGGAATCGACCTATGTGTACGGAACAATAATCCGTAATCAATCTGCAGTTCGCTGTCTGTAAGCGTGTACCGGTAAGTGAAGAATCTTACGATCGAGAAGCCGATGGCGATTGCAAAGATCGAGAATCCGACATACAGACCGATCATTCCCCCAGTTGCTACCGAGAAACCTGCAAACAATGCAGGAATTAGATTCTCTCGGATTCGGCTTCCGATATCGAATACCAGCGAAAGTGGATGGAGTGAACGCCTATCTGAAGATTCCAATGCGGAGTTAGGATTGTTCATGCTCGGGTCCCAATCGATTGGGCTTCTCTGTAGATTCCACCTGTTCGGGCTTCAAAGGTTCGGGCTCCAAAGGTTCGGGGACCCAAGGTTCAGGGACCGTACTGGATTCGATCGCGCTCACTGCGTCCGATGGCTCGCCTGTGCTGGTACCCGACGCCGGACGAGAGACGGGAATCGCAGGCTCGGGACCTTCTGCGATGCTCAATGGATTCCTGCGTCGCGGCAACAGGGAAGACCGAAGCGCCTCGGCCTGCTTCAAGGGCAATCCTTCGACACTGATCGAATACTCGTGAGTACCGGCCGTGTTGATGACTAAGGTTGCCATTTCAAAGCGCCGCAGAATGGGTCCTTGCACGACATCCGTGTGTTGAATCCTCTCCCTAGGAACAAATATATGATGCCACCAAATGTACCCACGTTTCAATTCAAATCCCCCATCCGTTTCACGCCATCGGGTTGTACGGTGCTTCCACAATGGATCGAACCAGAAGAGAACTGCAAGCCCTGTGAGGAACGAAGCGATTCCCAGTCCGCATAGCAAGGACTGCCACCCGATGCCGTCCAAGACCAAAAACGCAATCAATAGCCAACCGATCAAACCAAACACCACCATCGCGGCCAAAACAACTGCACCGACTATGCGTTCCGCTGCGACAATGTTGGGATCTAAAGGATGGTAGTCTTCTTCAATCGTTCGTGTACTTTCGTCGTTTTGCATGGTTGGATAGGCTCAGTTCGCATCCCAAAGAGGCGGAAATTCTCGCGTGCTTCGGGAATCGAATTTTAATCCTTTTTTGATCGACTCCCCCACTGCGGACGCTTCCATGTATTCATTGGAATAGATGACAGCGAGTGTTTGCCCTGGCGTGACCACGGTGCCGAGAGGGGACAACCATCGAATCCCGACTCCCGGCCTGACCGCATCTTCCTTTTTCGAACGCCCTCCTCCAAGATCGATCATCCCGTACCCGATTGTCAGGCAATCGATTTCGGTCAGGACACCACGCATCGAAGCGGATGCCAGAACCGGATTCTCTTTTTCCAGCGGGGCCATGCGCTTCCAATCTCCTCCTTGCGCTGCAACCATCTGCTCGAATCTCGCGAACGCTTCTCCCGACTCCAACAAACCAATCAGCCTTTGCCTCTGTGCCGACAAGTCGCAGGAAGGATCCAGGCGATTCAATAATCGAGCCGAAAGTTCAATCGAGAGAGTTCGAACCGTAGCACTCCCTCTCCCCTGCAACACGTCTATGGCTTCCAACACCTCGCACGCATTTCCGATCATTTCCCCCAAAGGTTGCGTCATATCGGAAAGTAGTGCAACCGTACTAACCCCTGCCAACTCGCCGATCTTCTGCAATTTCGACTTGAGCACCCGAGCCTGCGCTGCGTCTCGCTGAAAACTACCGCTCCCGAATTTGACGTCTAAGACCAGACCTTGAAGTGATTCGGCGATCTTCTTCGACATAATGCTCGCGGAAATCAACGGAATCGACGGCACAGTCGCGGTCACATCGCGAAGGGCATAAAGTTTGCGATCTGCTGGAACTAAACGATCCGTTGCACCGGTGATGACACACCCAATCTGATCAAGCTGTTTGCTAATCTCTTTTTCGCTGAGATCGGTTCGATAGCCAGGAATTGCTTCCAGCTTATCAAGCGTTCCGCCAGTGATGCCCAAACCTCGCCCGCTGACCATCGGGACATGAAACCCAAGACATGCCAGCATCGGCGCGATGATTAACGAAGTCTTGTCTCCCAACCCTCCCGTGGAGTGCTTGTCGACTCGTGGCGCCGATCCAACCGGTGCAAGCGTATCACCAGACGCCACCATCGCCATCGTGAGGTCGACGATTTCCCTATCGGTCATTCCGCGAAGATAAATCGCCATAGCGAGGGCTGCCATTTGGTACTCGGGCAAATCTCCCTTCGCATACGCGGCGATCACATCCCGAATCTCGTCGGTCGACAATTCGTGCCCATCTCGCTTCTTGGCGATCAGTTTCGCTGGGATCATGTTGGTCGAGTGCCTCGTCTCACTCTGGATGAGAAACGAAAATAGAAAAACCGCATGATCGAACGGATGAGCGGCATCATTGCGACAAACGCAAGCCCTCGTGCGGGAAGATCCCCCACGCGTTGCCAAAGTCCCCATCGCGCATCCGGAATAGGTTCGGCCAAGATTGTCCCCTCTTCGAAACGACCGAGCGAACGAACGATGCGACCACTACCATCAATCCAAGCGGATATACCGGAGTTCGCTGCGACGAGCAGCGGCCTGCGATTCTCCACGGCACAGCCGATCGCATTGTTCAAGTGGTGATCCAACAAACTGGAGCCGCGAAACCAAGCGTCGTTGGTGATGTTGACCAGGAGATCTGGTGTTCTTCCCTGCCCGCTCAACTCCACCACTTGCCGATGCACCAACTGAGGTACCACGTCTTCAAAGCAGACACTCGGCGCCAAAACAGTCCCCGACGGAAGACTCCACGCGACAAAGCGATCGCCAGAGTCCAACGCCCCTAGCCCAAAGGAGGCCAATAAACCGGGAAACCAATCGGCCAACGGAATATACTCGCCAAACATAACCAAATGCCGTTTGCTGTAGTAGTCGACCTTCGGTGTTGCGTCTACCACGTCCGGTGGCTGGATCCACAAGGCGGCGTTGTATCTCCGCAATCCTTGCTCTGACAGCCGAAGAACCCCAGACCCAACGAGATAGGTTGTTGGAAATGGGGCGGTGGGAGTCAATCGAGCCCACTTCTCACGCAGTCGTCTCTCGATCACGGCTACCAGTTCTGCAGGTTCGTTGGGCCAGTCGGGAGGAAAGGAGCTTGTACCATCCCAGTCAAACCACCCGGGCAGTGGAACGCCATCGTCGAACGTGCTCTCTGGCCACAAGACCGCGTCGATGCGCTGATCCAATTCGTCCGAGATCGATTTCCTCGTCTGTCTCGCGTACTCCGACCACGAGACCCGCAATCCTTCAGGGTCCGATTCGAACATTGTCGGCATATTGCCTTGCACCAGCAACAACCGTCCAAGCGGCTTGATTGGCTCGTGCTCCGCTAAAAACCGATCGTAACGAAGGTAGCTGATGATCGACCCTGCAACCCACACCAAACAGACGGTTGTTGCGAGAGAAGCAGCAAATCGTTCCCCTCTAGAACTTTGTGGTCGATCCTCGCAATTGCGTTCCAGAAATTTCGCAAACAAGAAACAAACCGATGCGCCGGAGAGCATTACAAAAAAGCTCACACCAAACATTCCAAAGTGTGCTGCGATTCCGAGCATAGGTGGCCACGGCGTTTGCGAATGGGCGAGCATGCAAGCCGAGAAGCCAGTCGCAACATAGGAACGGATCAGTTCCAAGCCTGTCCAGCTCACCGCACACGCGATGGGAAACGGGATGCGAAAGTTTGTTCGGAGCGACCGACCAATCACCATGTAAACGGGTAGATAAATGGCGACGTACAAACTCAGTGCAATCCATCCACCATATAGAGGCCAATAGGCGAGTCGGATGCCCTGCAGCAATCCCAGCCAAAGCAAACAGGCCACTCCATAGACACCGAGCAGGGTCGAACGCTTCCACTCGCAAGGTGCATAGGTCGCAGCTGCAAAAAAGAATGCAGCCACATAACCAGCCCATGGTTGCTTGAGCGGAGGGAGCCCTATCCAATAAAAGCCGGCACCGAGCCCCATCAACAAGACGGGTAGCCACGAAGGAGGCTGGCGCGACGTTGACGCCCTACAAGGTTCGTTCATGGTAGGCTTCCTAACTGCAACGAACGATCAGGATGAACAGTCCCATTAAGCAATTTCGTCCCACTCCTTGGGTAAATGGGAAAGGACGCGATGCCCGTCTTTGGTTACGAGAATATCGTCTTCGATGCGTACCCCGAGCACTCCAGGTAAATAAATGCCAGGTTCGACGGTCACGACCATGTTCGGTTCCAACGGTCGATCTTGCCCGCGAGCCAACCGAACCGTTTCGTGGATTTGCAATCCAAATCCATGCCCCAGTGAGTGGGTGAACCGTTTACCAAATCCCGCTTGCTCAATCACGCCACGGGCAATCGCATCGATCTCACTCATCCATACTCCTGGTCGGATCGCATTGATAGCAGCCACCTGTGCATTCAAAACGGTCTGATAGACCTTTTGCAGTTTGGAAGAAGGTTTGCCGGTCAGAATGACACGTGTGATGTCGCTTAAATACAGATCTTCTTTGGCTCCCCAATCCACCAGCACGAACGGGTCCTCCGAGATGGTTTTGGATGAGGGGCGGCCGTGCGGCAATGCGGCTCGCGGTCCCACCCCTACAATCGATTTGAAGGCGCTAGTTGTTCCTCCAAGTTGGCGGATATTGGCTTCGAGTGTGTCCGCTACCTTCTTCTCGGTCCAATCATCGCCAAGCATCGACCGCATCGCGAGAAACGCGCGTTCGGCGATGTGGATGGCTCGTTCGATCGCAGCTAGCTCCACTTCGTCCTTGCATTCTCTCAATCGTTCGATGATGCCATTGCAAGGCGTCAGGGATTGGGAGCCCATTTGCTGGCTCAATCTCTCCCATTGGGCGTAGCTGGTCATTCCTGTTTCTACATGCAGGGCATGCACTTTTTTCTTACCCAGCCATCTGGGGATCGCATCCACCAAAAGCTCAGTGGGCTTCCGGATTTCCAACGCCAGCTCGGGGCATTCTTCGGTGACCTGCTCCTCGTAACGAGCATCGCTCCAAATGGTCAGCGTCTCTCCTTCGACGTACAAGAAACTATCTTCACCGGTAAATCCCGTCAGATAGGTCACATTAAAAGGGGAGGTGATCAGCAGCCGCTCGATCGATTGATGCTGAAGTTCCCGAAAAAGCCGTTGCTGTCGATTGCGAAGATGAGGGGCCATAGATCGTGGACTTTAGGGTGAAGGAAAGAGGAACCATGTTCTACCGCATGACGCCCCCCGAGCCAATGCCGCAGGGCCCCCAGGAAGAACGCAGGACCGCGCACGTGAATTTGCTACACTCTCACTCTGTCGCTCCCTTTCTTGCCCCCAAATCTTGGCTTTCGAATTCCGAAATCGCCCCACCATGAGAACGATCTACTACACCGCCTCCAGTCTCGACGGTTTTATCGCCACAGAAGATGATTCTCTACAGTGGCTCTTCGCGCTGGGAAATCCAACGGATTCAAGTTACCCCGAGTTCATTTCGCAGATTGGTGCCCTCGCGATGGGGGCCTCGACCTACCTTTGGTTGGTTCAGAATAGCGAACAAGTCAAAACCGAAACGGGTTCCGCTTGGCCCTATACCCAGCCGACATGGATTTTTTCCTCGCGCGACTTGCCACGCATCGAGGATGCTGACTTGCGTTTTGTGCGCGGTGATGTGATCCCTGTACATCACCAAATGAAAAGATCGGCCGAGGGCAAGAACCTTTGGATCGTGGGAGGGGGCGATTTGGTGGGACAGTTTTACGATTCGGGATTGCTCGATGAAGTGATAATCCAAATCGGTTCCGTCACCTTGGGGAGGGGTAAACCGGTCCTTCCTCGGCAAATCCTCCCTCCACAGCTCCAACTTCAATCCGTTCACCAGCGAGGTTCCGGGTTCGTCGAGCTGCGTTATCTCGTTTCCAAATCCGCCACGCCGAAACCATCCCCATGAAACCAACCTCGTGCTTTGGCCCAGAGTGCGTTGCTTGTTGTGTGATCGTTATGTTATCGATCGCTCGCTAAGGGTTTGGGGAAATTGCGCACGCGTGTATTTGTATTTGCGAGATTGCATCCGCCATGTTCCCAACGACGATCACCTTGCCACCGATGCGTTCCTTTGCCTGGCTCAGATCTCTTTGTGCATCCCATAGACCTACAAGCAGTTGCACGTTGGGAAGTCGTTGGTACAGCCGTCGAACAAGAGAACGACTATGCATCACTGCAGTTGGAGGAGTGGCTGCGACACAGATTATGGCATGGTCACTTTGAGCGACACTCTCGACCATTTCCACCGCCGATGTGGATGCAGGTAATGTCTGAGCTTCGCGGCCCTCCTCTTCCAAAAGTTGTACAAGCATCAGTGCAGTAATCTCATCCGCCTCGGTTCGAGCTGGTAGGCAGATGATAGACCTTTCCGGTTGCCGTTCAACTCCCGCGATTTCGACGACCATTCCCGAAGTACCAGTTTTCCCTCCTCGCACCTTGGTCTCCAACTCCTTGATTCGCTCGCTCCGATACTGAATGATATCCCGGATGCTCTGCAAAATGAATTTGTGTTTCTCCTCCTTCAATTCACCCAATTGCCAGTGGATCTCCGCTCTTGCCAAGGTGGGTATGAGGATGGTGTCATAGGCAATGACAATCGAAGTCTGCTGAACAAATTCGTCAAATAACTCGACGGCTTTGTCCTGATCTCCAGCCAGAAGTCGCTGATAGATGCGTTCTTTCATTTCGAAGACTTGCTCGCTCCCAAGCAATATGTCAAGAAACGAGAGCTCTGGCACATGTTTCCCGACGACGAGAACACATACTGTTAACGGGGTCGCCAGCAAAAGCCCGATGGGCCCCCACAGCCACATCCAAAAGAACGCCGCGACGAGCACCGCGACGGGTGAGACGCCCGTGTTTTTACCATAGAACCACGGCTCAAGAATATTGTTATTCAAGAGTTCGAGAAAAACGAAAAGAAGAACGGTGAACAGGGGCGCCATCCAACCCGTTGAAATCGCGAAAGATATTCCGATAGGCATTGCCGCCGCGATCCAAGGGCCAATGTATGGGACAAACCTCAAAGTCATGGCCAGAATACCCCAGAGGGTCGCACTTGGAATACCAATCAGGTGCAACCCGACGCCAACCGAAATTCCGAATGCTAGGTTGATCAGAAATAGCGTCGACAAATAACGACTAACCCGTGTGGCAGCGTCCTGCATCGTTTGCGTGGTTAGCGTGACACGATTTTTTCCGACCAAATAAATAAATCGATCACGTAAATCCTCGCGACGAAGAAGAAAAAAGATCACGAGTACGATGACGATTGCAGACGATCCGAAAACCTCAGCGAGAGTTCCGTATGCACCCTCAAAGACTTGTAATGGACTGAGTGGAGACGTCACAATCCGGACCGCAAAGGGAAATTCGACGGTTCCGTGCGGGGCCTCCAGTTCGCCGACGGAAGATGCACCACTGCTTAATCCTCCTACTACCTCAGCCACCATTGTCAAAAACTGCTCTGCATGACGATTCACAGATCGGAACTTCGTCGCGAGGTTTTTCTGGTATTCCGGAATCTTCGACGAGATGCTCGCCAGCTCCAGGACAGCCCATCCGACGACGATACCGAGAATTGTGAAGCCCATAAAGGCAGTGGTCAAAACTGCAGGGATTCTTCCAAACTGAAAGGATTCCAGCCAACGACATACTGGACTGAGTGCAAAACTCAACAAAACTGCCAGCGCAATGGGGACGAGCAATGCTTTTGCAAAGTAGAGCGCTGAGATAACGACGATGATGGATGCTAAGTTTAGTATCCAAGATGATTTCGCGACCGGGACGAGATTTGCCATCGGTATAGACACTCCTCACGAATCGATTCGCCTTCATGGAAGTGCGCGGATTTGGACTTGGTTCGCGATAATCGCAGTAACTGGTCGACTCTCGGATGGCCCTTATTGTCTAGCGATTCCCCCGATCAGAAATCGAAGCCTCTCCCATTTACACACTGGCGGATTCCGCTAGCCCCTTATGACTATCGGCAGCTTCTCTTCCCATCCACGTCCCAGAAGTCTCGTTGCGGTTGCGCCAGTATCCATTTTTTTGCTCGTAGTGGTCACGGTGCGACCATATCTTTAGCAAGCGAAACTTGCCATCGTCCATCTCCTAGGAGAGTCAAAACATGTTTATGGAATTTCACGACATTAAGACGGTGGCTGACACTAACGAGTGTCATGCCAGAATCGAGCAGCGTTTGGTATAGCATGTCTTCATTCTTCGAATCCAACGCGCTAGTCGCCTCATCCAAGATAACGAACTGCGGTTCAGCTAAAAGCACACGTGCAAATGCGACTCGCTGCTGCTCGCCAAGAGACAGGATCTTGCCCCAATCTGCTTCCATATCCAGCCCTCCCAATCGTTCGGGCAACTGGGACAAATTGACTGTGCTGAGCACACTACGGAGTTCTTCATCCGTACGCTCTCGGTCACCAGGGTACTGCAGCTGATCCCTCAGAGTACCGATAACCATGTAGGGCCGCTGGGGTAAGAAAAAAACGTCGCTCAGTGGAGGCCGCATGATCGTGCCGCTTCCTGCATCCCATAAACCAGCAATAGCTCGAAGCAAGGAACTTTTGCCCCCTCCACTGACTCCAACTATGAGCAACCCTTCCTTTGGTTTCACCTCAATGGAAAGGTCGATAATCAACGTCCGTTTGTAGTCAGGTGTTTGCAGTGACAGCTTGCCCAATACCAAACAATCTCCATTCAGCATCGTGATCACCTCCTTGTCCGGACTGCGACAGAGAGCCGAGTTCTCAAGGGAACTGGAAAACTTGACCAAACGACTGACACCTGCAGCGAATCGGCTCAACGTATCAAAATTGTTGACGACTACAGTTAACGCTGCGAAGATCGCTGCGAATGCACCCGCGGCTTGTACGACTCGGCCAACTTCAATCTCACCGGATAAAACCTGGGGAGCAAGCACGATTCCAGGCAGTATCAACGTGACAGAGCTGTAAGAGTACTGGAATAGATTCAAAAACCATTGCCAATTGATAATGCGGTTGTAGTTTCCGTAGACTTCCGCAAACTTTCGTTTTATGTTGTTCGCCTCGGGAGCTTCACCACGGTAAAACGCGATCGACTCCGCATTTTCCCGGACACGAATGAGACTGAATCGAAAATCGGCTTCGCGCCTTAACTGGGAAAAATTCAAAGTCACCAAACTTCTGCCGAAAATGACACTAGCGACCAACGTTCCAAAAGTGGCGTAGACTACCAAGAACAACACCAAGGATCTAGATATCGACCAAAGGACGCCACTGAAGGCCACCAACTGCAGCACTGTTTCGATGGCCAGTAAAAAATAATAAATAGATCGGAGAGTGAAAGTATTGATATCTTCCGCAATGCGTTGATCCGGATTGTCGATCACCGTATTGAAAGCAAGTTTATAGAAAGCATGGTTGCGAAAGTAGGTATCGAGAAAATTGTGCGTCAGCCAACGACGCCAATAGTTGACGAGTTTGTCCCGAACAAAGTAATAGAAGACGTAAATAGGTGCCGCCGCGGTAAAAAGACCTGCCGATTTGAATATGGAAATCCAATATCGCTCTGAATCTTGCGCGGCGAGCGCGGAGGTGAATTCGCCGGCCTGTTCATTGAGAAGTACACTGAAGGCAGTGTTGCCCAAAAGCAATATAGCCAAAAGCGTCAACAGTACCCGAGCTTTCCACTTGTCTTCCGAATACCAATAGGGTTTGGCAATTGCGACAAACTGAGGAGGGCTTTTCCATCTCAATCCCAACATCATTAGCCTTCCAAAGTTCCGGTCGATCCGAAAAACGAGTGAGTTTAGTCGTAACGTGGGACGGTGGAATCCCAGCTGCGAGACGAAGATCACGCTACGCGCAAATACTTAGTCTGCATAAGGGGCAGGTCGGGACTGATCCGACTCGACTTGGTGTTTCTAGGACTATCGGTCCATACTGGAAGGCGATCCAGATCTCACAGAAGGAGATTTGCCGTTTAGCGTCAGAGCCGAACTGTGTTGAAAGCCCGTGATTTCAGTATGAATGAACCTCGGTCGTTGCGAGGTGAAGAGATCGCTCACACTGTAAGTCATGGCGTGGGCTGTGTCATGGGGGGGTAAGCGCTAGTGTGTTTGTGAAGTCCGTGAACTAATTGTTAGCCCCATGGACGGTTGGCAACCTTTCGCTGAAGTCGGGATGATTGCCATGGCTCTCGGAGGGAACCTCCTCGCTGCTTTTAACACCGCCCTTGCTCGGAACTCCGAACTCCTCAAATGCCAGGCGCATGGGATGGCCGCAGCATGTAGCCGTCTGCGATGCGTTGTGGACGTGCAGGACATTCCCACATATCGCGCAGTGAAAAACACGCTTGTTAATTGGCATAGAGTCGCTTCCTAGGATTGATGGTCAATGGATATAGAGGAAGTTTTGTATACAACGTCCAATTGATTCATGATGCGGTGTTTGCCATTCAAAGATCGCAACGTCTCTTGCGCAAGCTGCTTTAGATAATAGGAACTCACCTCACCACGAATGATGAGTTTTCCCGCTTCCGCCACGCATTGCAATTGTCGAACTTCGGGATGACTGCAGGACCGCAACTGCTGCATCGCAAGGCTGGCAATATCGATCCAAGATGCAACTTTCGGCCATTCTTCTTGGGGATGCGAAGCGACCGCTTCGTAGAAATCCTTGGACTTTTTTGCCCGAGAAATGGCCAATGCTTGATTCAAGATTCAGTTCCTTACTTGGTCGACTTGCCCTATGCATCTAGTTTTAGCGCGGGGTAGGACGAAGGAACATCGAGGAATCTTCGAAATGGGCATAGCAAAATCTACTAGCTCGCAAAATCTGAGAGCAATGGGACAGCACTGAGGCCAAACGGATTCGATCTCGGTCCCGTCCGGTCCCCTGTTCAGCCACTCTGCAGCATAGACTGAATCGCTTGGCGGTTGAGCTCGGCACCACTTTTTGCGCCAAGCTTTCTTTTCATGTTCTCGCGGTGCGTATCCACGGTGTGAGTACTCAAAAAAAGCTGATCGGCAATGGCGCTCGTGCTGAGTCCAGCACCGATCAACCTAAAGATCTCCAATTCGCGATCTGTGAGTGCTGCAAGGGGGTCGTCGGTCATGCTGCGTTTTCCCAAAGCCTGGGAAACAAGTCGTTGTGTTGTCTCTGCGCTCACAAAGCGTTCGCCCCTCAACACGGTCCGAATCGCTTCTATGAGTTTTTCATTCGATTCTTGCTTGTCCAGGTAACCCAGCGCTCCGGCTCGAAGGGCTCGTTCTGCGTAAAGCGATTCTTGGAACGCTGAGACGATTAACATTTTGGTCGTTGCGTTGAGTAGACGGACTCGTTTGACGAGTTCGATTCCATTTCCACTTTTCAGCGAGATGTCGATAAGAACTAGATCTGGGCAGAGATTCTTGACGAGCGTAAGAGCTTCCTCTTCGGTCGCGGCTTCCCCACAGACAACCAGATCGGTTTGAGAGGTGATTCGCATTGTCAATCCATCCCGCATCAACGGGTGGTCGTCAACGATCAGGATTCTCGATTTGGGATTAAGGTTTGTCATGCTATTGTACCTAATGTTGGTATGACACAACGGACGGACGTGCCGTTATTGTTATTTCGACTTACGTGAAGGTCTCCACCGATCGTATTCGCTCGGTATCGCATAATACGAAGCCCAAATCCGCTTCCCTCGGAAGCAGTTCCTGGGATGGTCTGAAGGTCAAAGCCCACTCCATTGTCGGAAATTTCAAGAATGGTCTGATCCGCTTCCTGAGCAAGAGATATCTGAATATTGCTCGCTTTGCCATGTTTGAGCGAGTTGGTAAGTGATTCCTGAGCAATACGGTAAAGCTGAGTAGCAACGGCATTGCTGCGAATGGTGCCAGCCCCATGAAAATCGAAACTGCAATTCACTTTTTGCGTCGCGTTCGTGGAGGCTGCGAGCTCGGCTAAGGCTGATCGAAGCCCTTCTGCATCAATCTGGACAGGCATGATACCATGCGAAAGCTTGTGAATATGCTGGTTGGCTTCAATCAGACCGGATGTAAGCTTCGCCAGTGCTTGCTTAATCCTTTGAAAATCCAAATCTTGAAGTCGCCATTCTACCGATTCATTGTCTTTTTTTTGTGTGGCTCTATCCAGAAAATCGTTGATTGCGCCGGCGAACAGAGTGAGACCGGTCAACTCCTGCTGCGTTCCATCGTGTAGCTCTTGGCCGATTCTTGATTGCTCATTCGTAGCGATCTCCAGAATTTGGGCTTGCAGTTGCTTTCGGAGCGTAATGTCTCGCAGGATTCCTGTATAGAGACGAAGGTGATCAACCCTACTTAAGACAAGGTCTACAGGGAAGGTCGAGGCATCTTTTCGGTGCGCTTGTACTTCGCAGTGATCTCCGAGGAGCCCAACCAACCGATCTGCAATGGTCGCTGAAGCTTCTCGGTTTTGATCTTGGTCCGCAGCGAGCAAGAATGGCATCAACGACGCGATGTTTTTGCCAATAAGCTCGTCACGTTGGTACTGAAAAAGGCTCTCCGTAGCTCGATTGACACTTTCGATCTTTCCTTGCAGATCGATGGTAATAATCGCATCTGCAGCGGCATTGAGAATCGCCTGCAGTCTTTCAGCTCCTTCATAGAGCTCTGCGAAATGTCGAGCATCCGTTTCCCGCTGCACTGCCTCCGAATTCTTCCTCTGAGTCAGGTCGATAAACGTAATAACGACTCCACTGACGAAATTGTCCGAGGAACGATAGGGTAGGATTCGACGTAGGAAGTGTTTGGAATCCTCCGTTTTCAGCTCTCGCTCGAGCGCTTTCTCTGTCTCGAGCACATCGCGGCACTCTTGAATCATCGAATCATCCGCGAACTTGGGTGCAATGTCCTTCAACGGACGGCCAACGTCGGTTGAAAGCAGATTCAGTAAGGATTTGGTTGGAGGAGTGAAGAGCTTGATGCGCAATTGTTCGTCGAGAAATATGGTCGCGATCTCCGTACTCGACATTAGGTTCGTCATATCTTCTGTGGATTGCTTCAGTTCGTTCACCTTCTCTTGCAGCTGGCCATTGACTGTGGAAAGTTCCTCATTTAGCGACTGCAATTCCTCCTTTGAGGTCTCTAATTCTTCGTTGACCGATTGAAGTTCCTCGTTGACAGACATGATCTCCTCGTTCGAGGTTTTGAGTTCCTCGTTCGAGCTTTCCATTTCCTCAACGGTACTCCTCAATTCTTCGCTCATCGACTTGAGTTCCATTTCAAGCTGCTGCGTCAACGGCGAATCATCGTCCTGAACGGATTCACTTCCAATCCATGTGGACGCTGAGGAACCGCTTTTCTCAGTTTCCCAGAAGGGCAAAGACTCATAGAAAAGAACCAATAAAAGGCCTGCAACTTCTTTAGGCTCCGCCAATGGTTTAGCTATAACCGAACATTTGAAGTACTGACCACCACGATTGATTCGAATATCTTTTGTAACGATGGTCTTGCGTTCCTGGATGGCATTCCGGCAAGCGGCCCGCAGTTTGGTACGCAAGCCTGGCCTCGCCATGGCCAGTAGATCTTTCGTGAGTTCGCCCCTGGGAAACTCGAGAAAGTTGGCCAACGGACCCGTCACATAGAGAACCTCCAGCGAGTGATTGCAGAGCGCTGCTGCTGGAGCATGTTCGTTTAGAATCAGTTGCTCTGTGATTTCCTTGAAGCTTTTGCGGTGGGGTGCCGAAGGCGAACTCGAAGCAATCACCCGGTACGGTTCCGTGGACTTTCGAAGTGGTATATTGATGACGTCGCGTTTCACCGATTCGAGTCTTCGAAAGACTCGCCACTTTTTGGAGACCGTCTCAAACAGTTCGCCGGATCTACCAATCGTTTCCGATGGACCTAATAGAAGGTAGCCACCCGCCACCAGTGCGAAGTGAAAAAGTGCAATCACATTCTTTTGCATCTCCGGCTCAAGATAAATCAGCAAGTTCCTACAAGAAATCAAATCAATCTTCGAGAAGGGGGCATCACCAATCAAGTTTTGGTGCGAGAATACAACCGATTCCCTCAGTTTTTTGTTGATCTGATAGTGGTTCTCATCGAGCATCGTAAAAAATGCTCGGAGTCTTTTGGGAGAAACATCACCCGCGATACTGGCTGGATAAATACCAGCACGCGCTACGTCAATTGCGCTCGCATCGATGTCGCTCGCAAACACTTGAATTGCAAACGATAGCTTTGCGATCTCGATTGCCTCGATCCATAACATCGCAATGGAATATGCTTCTTCGCCGCTTGCGCAACCGGCCACCCAAACTCGGATCGGAAGGCTGCTGTTGTGTTGAGCCAGCAATGCCGGGATGACTTCCTTTTCCAGAATTTGATAGGCATCGGGGTCTCGAAAAAACGCGGTCACACTAATCAAAAGGTCTTTGTAGAGCGCAGTGATTTCCTCCGGTTTTTCCTTAAGGAATTCTAGGTAATGAGACAAATTGTCAATTTGGACAATTCCCATACGCCGTTGGATCCTTCGCAACACCATTGGCTTGCGATAAGGGCGAAAATCGTACTTTGCTTGAGATTGCAATATGACCAATATTTGATTGAGCAAGTCGGATGCTTGCTCGGCAAGCGCCATTTCGTCGCTATGCTGGCGAAGGTATGGCTGCTGAATGTATTTCAAAAGCGCTGCTGGCATCTGCTCTGGAGGTAGCACGTAATCGATGACACCAGTGCTAATCGCATTGAGTGGCATTTGGTCATACTCCGCCGTCTCCGGTTTCTGAGCCATCACCATACCTCCAGCAAGCTTGATCTCACGGATACCAAGCGATCCGTGACTGCCGGTCCCAGATAGAACAATGCCAATCGCTCGCTCACCTTGATCATCAGCGAGCGATCGCAGAAAGTAATCGATGGAAGTTTGCCAACCATGACCTGCTGGCGGGAGATTCAGTTGTAGCAATCCTCCCGAAATCGATAAAAAGATATTCGGAGGAATAATGTAGATACAGTTTGGAAGAACTGCCATTCCTTGCTTGGCCTCCATCACAGGCATGGGAGTTAATTTCCCTAGCAATTCGACCATCATACTTTCATGAGATGGGTCGAGATGCGGAACCAGTACAAAGGCAAGACCGCTGTCGCCAGGCATCGCAGAAAAGAACTTTTTAAATGCGTCTAACCCGCCCGCAGAAGCAACTAGTCCAGCAATGGGATACGTACTGGATGAGATTTCTGGTGGATTTGCAATTATTGGCACTGGCACTATTGCGTCCATGCTTGAACGCTCAATCTGCTTGGAGGGATTGCTCGAATCCATTTGCAAGACCTTTGGACTTTTTTTCATGCTTCAAGTCCATCCTGTGCTGACTGGTCTGGGACAAACCGTCAACTGTACCAGTTTTGTCGAGAGAGTGCGATGCAATCCAGGCAAATGGGTTTTCGCATGGTCACATCCGCCATGCAGCTTTCACGATTCCATCGATAGGTTGCGTGGACGGTCCACGCAAGAATCAACGCAATGGCCAAGTATCCATGCTTTATTCAACGTCACTTGATGCGTTGAATCGTGGGTACAGTATCGCCATACATTGAAAGGGATTGGAAATGAAGACAGACAACGCCAAGGTGGCAGGGAATTCGTGCGACGAGAAGCTCATTAAGGTCTCAGGTGACAAGATCAAATCTACCTGCGGGAACGGTAACGAGCACAACTACACTGTCGCCAAGGAAGTAAAGGTCACTTGTGACGGAAAGGAAGCCAAGCTATCGGACCTCAAGTCGGGTTCAACGATTCGAATGACGATGAGTGAGGATGATGAGACAAAAATACTAGCCGTGGACTGCGGAAAACATATTCCGTCGCTCGCAAATGCGTAACGTTTTGGCATCAAGCCAATTATTTCGATTGGATTTCCCAATCGACCAAACACGCCAACTCTTTAATAACACTTTTGAAACCTAGGGTAACAACCATGAAATTCCAAATCACCATAGCGACACTTGCAACACTCCTCTCGGCTGGTTCGCTTAGTGCACAACAAGCATCGCCGGGGCAATCTGCAGCCAAAACGCAGCAGGCGAACCAGACTTCTTCACTGGAAACTCGACTGTCGAAGGAACAAATCTTCGCAAAATGCCTTGCAATTACCAACCAGGAAGTGGTTGCGATTGCGAGCTTTGCGAAGGAGAGGGCGACCCATGAGGACGTCAAAGGTTTGGCAACTACTTTGGAAAAGTCGCACCAAGAATGCCTGGAGGAGCTAAAAGGTTTAGCAACCAAAGCTGCTGCAGGTAAGAAAACAAGCACCCAAGTGTCGCCAGTTGCGAACAGCAACCCGAATGAAGTCGACTTCTTGCAGATTCACCAAGAAATTTCCGATCAGTGCCTGAAGGACGGGAAGGAAATGCTCAGCAAGAAAGAAGGGGAGGAATTCGATTCCTGCTTCGTGGGTATGCAAATTGCGAAGCATGGGATGATGCACTCAAGCCTTACGGTACTGCAACGCCATACCACGGGAGAATTGCAGGATTTCATCAAGGCGAGTCTTGCCAAAAATGACGCGCATATGAAGGCAGCATCCAGTCTGATGGAACGTCTTTCCGACAGTTCCGTGACCAGAACTGCGAAACTGGGGAAGTAATCCCCTCAATCTCGTCAGAGTGAACTGACAAGTGAAGACAGACAGAGAAAGCCGGCGTTGGTGGGGGCCATTCCCAATGACGATTGGGCTTTCTCCGTCGGCTTCGGCTGGAGTGCACCTCTTCCGTTGGCAGGTAGCTTCATCCAACGCATAGAGAATTACCATGAGCACTTTAAGGAAATGAATCATGCTACAGTTAGCAATTGCTTGTTTGGTTATTGCATTGATCGCAGCCGTTCTGGGATTTGGAGGGATCGCAGGATCCTTCGTGGGGATTGCCAAAATACTATTTGTTGTTTTCCTTGTTCTGGCTGTGTTGTCCTTCGTCTTTAACGGAGCAGGACGAGGACGCTTTTGGGGTTGATAAGTAAATAGGCTGGAATGTGCCACTGGCGCAACAGACAGATGGAACAAAATAACGAAACAACAATTATGATCGGATATTAACTATGTATCGAATAGGAAAGATCAGGTGGTACTCCATTGCCGCTTCCATAGCTTTCAACCTTGCTATTTTCATGAATCCGGCTATCGCTCAAGTTGGCGTGGCGCCAGCCGATAATGAAGTAGAAATCCTGACCCGTGGCCCCGTGCATGAAGCATTCGCAGAGACGATTGTGTTCGATCCCGAACCCGGGCTTGCGATTCCGAAAAAGCCTCCTGCTGCTATCGAGGAACTTCCTCCAGAGCAGCAACCTGAGGGAGACAACATCACATGGATCCCAGGATATTGGGCATGGGATGACGATAGGGAAGACTTTATTTGGGTCAGTGGAATTTGGCGAGCTGCGCCCCCCGATCGACAATGGATTCCAGGATACTGGGCACCGGCTGGTAAGGGCGCTCAATGGACGTCGGGGTATTGGGCCGATGCTAGTTTACAAGAGATTGAGTACTTACCTGAACCACCAGCGACGGTCGAAGCGGGCCCAAACGTACCGGCTCCCTCCGCAGACCATAGTTGGTTGCCTGGGAGTTGGGTTTGGCAGCAGAATGGCTATGCGTGGCGCCCCGGTTATTGGGCGCCTGGCCAAGACGATTGGAATTGGATTCCAGCCCGCTATGTCTGGACGCCTCGAGGCTATGTCTTCGTGGACGGATATTTTGACTACAACGTGAATCGTCGAGGTGTTTTGTACGCACCCGTTTATTTCAGGTCCAGTGCCTACACACAGCGAGACTTTCGCTATTCGCCCGTAACAGTCATCAACCCGAACGTATTCTCCAATCACCTCTTCCTAAGACCCAGTTATGGCCACTATTACTTTGGTGATTACTATGGCGCAAACTATGCAACCCAAGGCATTTCACCCTGGTTTTCCTTCAACAACCGCAATTCGGGGTACGATCCGTTTTACGCCCAACAACGTTGGCAGCATCGGAATGACCAGCAATGGAATCAACGGATGGCAACCGAATACACTCGCCGAAGAGACCATGAGCCCAATCGACCTCCACGCGATTTGAGGTCCCAACGGGAGAGATTTGCGCAAGGCGGAACTGTTGCGGATGATAGTTTTCGTGTGGGTACGACCTTAGAGGAACTGTCCCAATCCAAGGCGTTACCTCATCGTATACAGCCGCTTGCTCCAGAAGCTCGACAGCAACTTAGCAAACGAGGGTCGGAAATTCGGGCCTTGAACGAACAACGACTCAAATGGGAATCGGATGTCACGGGTCGCGCCGGCGGTCGGACCGATAGCAAGGCGACTCCTATGCGCACTCGAATCCCGCGTTCGACGATTGTGGGATCGCCGATCCAAAAGCTGGCGCCTGGCAAAGCACCACCGAAAGTCATCGCGGCTCCCCCTGCCGACCCTAGAGTTCAACCAAAACCGCGGCCTCCGCGAGTCGAAAAGGGCCAGCCGCCCGTGCGCGGCAAGGGTAATGATGGAGAGGGACGCGGCAAAGGTGATAAGGGCGTTGGCAAGAGAGACAAGGACCTATCATGAAGCGACTTCTCCTCTTTTTGTTTCTGATCTTGATCGTAATCGTAGCTGGCGGTTTCTATCAAAAGTGGTTCACGGTGACGAATACCGGTGGCAACGAACAAAGCAAGACGAACTTCAACTTAGAGATCGACAGTGGCAAGATGAGGAAGGATGCCGACGCTTTTACAACGAAAGCAAAGTAACGAACGGATAATGCAAAAGGAATCTCGCATGTCAAGGCAAGCTTCCTGATTGTTGCCGCTCCATGATCACAAAGTAAATCTACTAGCGTTATCAGGTCTTGTCCTGCGACAGGATCAACACACTGTAGGGCCCAATGTGAATCAATCCTTCGTTTGGAAATCCGTCTCGCCACTGCGACGCTAGCGGATCGGTTTGGTTCAATCGATTCGCAATCACATCATCGCAAATCGTGTTGGAGAAGGATTTGCTGTATCCATTGAAATCGCTATTGAACCGCACGCACCAAGTACCGCAGTTAGGAAATCCTAGGCGATAAGCGTGGTGCGGCTTGTGAGACAGATTACAAACCACCAAGACATCATCCCCAGCGCCCGACTGGTGCCAACGGTGATATGCCAGCACATTATCGGCCTGGTTCTGGTGAAAGGTGTTTAGGCCAGAACCTGTAAGACCTTTTGTCGATCCGAACCGATTGAGCCGAAGATGTATAAGATCACGGTATAAACGAACGATCCCACTAAAAGTCTCCGATCGGCCCCAGTCCAGCGGAACCGAATCTTGAAACCACCCATCTTCAAGAAATTCTTGCCCTTGAAACAGCATCGGAATACCAGGCGCGGTGAGAACCAAGGCTGCAGCTAATGTCGTACGCTTTTGCGAAAACCAACTGTCAGGATTCTGAGGATCGATTTCGGTAGCAATGCGAGCTTTCCCGTTTGCCACTTCATCGTGCGATTCACTAAAGACAACGCGTTGAAAAGGGTCGCCGTTATAGCTTCCTTCGAGCGCCTTGCGAACGCTGTCCAACGACCTTTGTTCGTCGTTCGTAGTGATGACAGCCTCTCGAATCGGATGAACAAATTTCGCTCCCCATTGCGCAGTGAAGCCCGCTCCCCCTTGATCTGGAGATTTGGTGATTCGATCGTCGGTCCGCATGTCCTCCGCGATCGTAATGCGTCCAGGAAATCTACTGTGCACTTCACGATTAATCCATTGAGTGAGACTCCATCCATCGGGTAGATTTCCACCGGGATCGCCATCGCCACGTACATGATGCATAAAAAAGGTCATGTCCAAACGTAAGCCATCGACATGATACTCTTCCAGCCACATCATCGCATTGTCGCGAATGAACTGGCGCACTTCCCCTCGTCCGTAGTCAGGACGAGTTGCACCCCACGGAGTTTCGGAGCGCCAGTCGTTGTAGAAATAGATTCCGCCGAAGCCATTCTCGCTCCATCCATCAAACTGCCATAGGTCCAAATCACTCGGACCGAAATGGTTGTAGACCACGTCCAAAATCAACCCCATCCCAGCTTGATGAACGGCTTTCACAAAGCGTTTGAATGCAATGGGACCTCCATAATTGCCTTCCACTGCAAAGACACACGAAGGATTATATCCCCACGATGAGTACCCTCCAAACTCAGCTAATGGCATCAATTCGATAACATTCACACCCAGTTTTTTTAGATAGTCGAGCTTCTGTAGTGTTTCATCGAAACCGTTTGTAGAATCGTCTTGGGTGTCGTGAAAAGTACCCAAATGCATCTCATAAATGACGAGTTCATTGATAGGTGGCAGTCGAAAGTTGTCATCCCCCCAGTCGAAGTGTGAGTCGTGAATTACTGCATTCCCAATGGAATTGGTGACCTGACGTGCATAGGGGTCGATCCTCATCATGGTCTTGTTGCCGTTCACGATGCGATAACGATACTCGTCGCCAATCTTAGCGGTTGCAACATCAGCATACCAATAGCCAGCCCCCTCCTTGATCATGAGCATACCACCCGGGTCCCACGCGTTGAACGAGCCTGCGATGTAAACCGCATCGGCATGGGGTGCCCAAACTCGGAAAGAAACTCCCTTTGTATGCGGGATAGCTCCCATGCCCGACTTGATCTCTTCCGCGGTGACCGATGACATCAACGTATCCTCTCTGAGAAACGCTTACGACAATCGCTGCAAGCGTATTTTAATCCGTTCGCGGCATCACACCGAATTTGACTGGAAGCTCTCGCGATCGCATAGATCCGCGAAACGATCCCTAGATGCGGCCAGTGAGCAACAGAATAAGCAACACCACAAGGACGATGCTGACGAGACTGAATCCGCCGCTTGGGCCATATCCCCAACTTCGACTGTGCGACCAATTGGGGAGCGTTCCGATCCCACCCACAAGAAACAGGATCAATAAAACGATCAAAATGGTTTGCAACATTGGCAAAATTCCTATGTCAGCTAAAGGATTGTGAGTGCTGGAGAGGCAATGAAATCGCCTGCCACACTCGGGGTTGATTCTAAAGTGCGATCGATGCTGTGCGTGCTCAGGCTTTTCGGTAATGGAGCTAGTTCCACACCGAATACACGCTTGCGAAAACCGATGTAATCGCTCACATGATCTTGTTTTGCTCGCAAGACTCCACCAGACATGGGATGCGTATGGCGCCAAGCACAGTAACGAATGAAGGAAGACATCGCTAGACTTCCAATTTTTTCCCCGAGACTTCCTCTTCCATTTCGGCGGGTTATTTTATGAATATTCTTTAGTGAATGTCCCAGTGTATTAAACTCACGGTAACAATTATAAAGAAGTTCGGAAAGTCGAGTCGGTGAAAGATGGGGATGTCGCCATGTGAGGCAGGTGGTATCGAAGCGATCTAGATTCGATTCCGTTATCAAATCTTCTCGCATGAAATCATCATACTGATCCGTACCGGGGATCGGGCAAAGTATATAGAAAGACGCCCAATTCGGAGAGATAGATCGCAGCACCTCGAGGTGACCTCGAATCGACTCCTCGGTGTCATTTGGGAATCCAATAATGTTAGAAAAGTGCGAAGCGATTCCATTTGCTCGACACAATCGAACGATATCGTGATAGGTATCGGGACGATTCTGCTTCTTGTTGGCAGCGATCAATGTCGCTCGATCGAACGATTCAGCGCCCACAAAGATCTGGTAGCATCCCGCTTGAGCAAGAAGTTCGACCAGCGACTCTTGTTTGGATATCTGTGTATCACATTGAACAAAGAACTTTATTCCGAGCTTTTCGTCAATCATCGCGTGCAGTAAATCTTCCGCCTGCGGATACTTGTTGAAGTTATCAGACGTGAACATGACCGTGCTGACGCCAACGGCTTTGGCTGCCCTCAAACTTGCCATGGTCGTTTCGATGCTTTGGCTGCGAATCTTTCGGCCAGCAATCTTCGTAACGGAGCAGAAGTTACACAGAAAGGGACATCCTCTCGCCGGATAAACCCCAAGCATCGGCACAATGTACCTTCCTAACTCTTTCCGGTTGGGTGGAGTCAATACGGGTGACTCAAGGTTTTCTTGCCATCGCAAGCCAACTCCGTATAGAGGCTTTAACTCACCGGATGCTGCGTCCTGCAATACCTCATCCCATACGAGTTCTGCTTCGCACTGCGCAAAGCTCACGCCACATCCATGGAACATCGAGGTATCACAGGTCATAACGTGAGGCCCGCCTATCACTACTTGGCATCCATTCCGGTGTGCAAGTGCAGCGAGATCGAGCGCACGATGAAACTGATGACTTTGGACACCGACTAGCGCCACCAGGGTTCGAGAATGCCGAGTCGGTTCGAGCAAGCTCAGATAGTCGAGATCCGTGTAGACATATTCGTCGATTGCTCGTGTTTCAGTTCGCTGTTGACGGACCTCAGTAGGTACCATACTTCGAATATGTGGAACCGTACTATTGGGCATGAATCCGCGATGAAATCGCTCCACCGTGCCATCAGCCATGTACTTGCTGGGCTTGATGATTACAACTTTTAAAGTAGGTGGCATGTTTGATATCCGACAGTTTTTTCAGTACAGGAGTGATCTGCATGGCTAGTTCTATGTCGTTACCGTGAATGGAGACATCGAGAGAACCTCCAAATGCGTATGGAGAAATCCGCCAGCAGAAAACAATCGATCTCTCGATTCGCCATTTCCCAAGCGTACGTAAGAATGATGGCCGTACCAGCCGCAATGGATTCGGGTACGAACACACTTTTACAAGGAAGCTACTGACCATGAACAGTAGTCATTGCCCTAGATTGAAGCAGGATCGCGTGGTCGAAATGAGCGAACAGCCAACAACTCTTCGACCGAAATCGTCGGAGGAGGAGATGGCAATGCTCGGTCATGAATTGCGAAACCCACTGAGCGCGATAACCTATGCACTGGAAGTTTGGCCGACCTCTCGTGAAGATCCACAGTTGGAAAATCGTTTGTTGGAAATCATGCGTCGACAGGTGAAACAGTTGACTCGGCTGTGCGATGATCTACTTGGAATTGGGCAACGTGCAAAGGAGAGGAAGTCGATCCATCGGAAGTCAATGGACTTACGATCATCGATCTGGAACGCCAGTGAAGAGGTTCGTCCCTTCGCAGAGTCGTTCGGTCACACATTGTCCGTCGATCTTGGAAACCAACCCATTTGGGTATTGGGCGACGAATCGCGATTAACGCAGGTCTTTGCGAATCTGATGCATAATGCTGTGAAATTCACCGATCGCGGAGGTCAGATTTCTATCTCCGCTGAGCAAGACGCAGGCGCACTGGTGATTCGGCTATCCGATAATGGTCGTGGAATCGGCGCTGAACGTCTGAGCACCATTTTTGGAACGGAAGGAAGCTCCGAGAATCACGGGTTTGGTGCAGGGGAAGGCCTAGGGATAGGACTGCGATTGGCGAAATCCATTGTTGAGCAGCACGGAGGAACCATCGAAGCGTCGAGTGAAGGATTGGGACGCGGGAGCACATTCTCCATAAAGCTTCCACTCACGACGAAGCCCCAGACGGATTTGTTGGACGATTCGCAAGCTGAGTCCCTTCCGAAACAGGAAGTGGACCCGAACTTACCGATCTTTCGCATCTTGGTCGTAGATGATGATCGATCCATTCGATTCCTCGTATCTGCTTTGTTGAATAGGATGCATCAGGAGGTATCGGTGGCAGAAAACGGTGAGCAAGCGATCGAGCTTGTTCATCGCATACGTCCCGATATCGTCATCGTTGATTTGCATATGCGAGGAATCGATGGTTTTGAGGTGGCTCGTCGACTGCGTAGTCAAGTCGATCTGCAGGGTATCGTGCTGATTGCATTGTCTGGCAGTTCCGATGCGGCAACTCTCAAACGTGCTGCGGATTCAGGCTTTGACCAGTATATGATAAAGCCTATCGGGCTGAAGGAACTTACAAACAAACTGCTTCATGTAGCTCGAACGTCCCTGTGTTCTTACTGATAACGAGCCATCGTGGGTGCATTCGATTTGGAATTACTATCGTTGCATGACGGTTCCTTAGAAGTCACTACAGCGCCGCATGGACCATCCAAAGAGCCAACATCCCGCGAAGAGTCCACGCCCCAGTCCGAATCCAATTGGTAAAAACCAAGCGCCGATGAATAACCGGATCGAAACCTTGGGCAAGCCTTTCGTGATACGGCATCTGGAGCAAGAAGGTCGATGTCCAGATGGTGACGAGCAAGACTCCTCCCAGCCAAACCATCCACGTCGAGATCGAAGTGGGGCGAATCCAGATCAACGCCAACGAAGTCGCCGCTTCGACGAGCATAGGCGGGATCACGACCAACGAAGTCGACTCTATGTGTCGCTTTTCGTAGGCGGAGAAAAAGGGACCGCCAACCGCCGCAAGCAATGGGTAGTGGATAATCTGCACAAACCAGATGATGCCAACCATCACAATCGTGGCGACTAAGTGGCACAGAAGGTTCCATTCCTTTATCAATTCGAACATCGCCACACTCGACCTAAGCGAACAACTCTACGAGACCTGCGTTCTCGCGGCCTACCTCGCCGCGAACCCCGATCACTGTAGCCGCTAGGCAACGGCCGGTTCGGAATGGGTAAGCTGTTACGGAGACTCGAAAATATGCAACTCCGGCAATGGAGGGGCAGTCATCCTTCGTTTCGGTTCTTCCAGCGTACGGAGGAATGCGGCGAGGTCCTCCAAGTCCTGTTTGTTCAACCCCAAAGGCTTGAGATGGGCTGATTTTCGAGGGAATCGCTCGTCGCTTCGTTGCGATTCCTTAAATCTTCCATCACTGAAAAGCGGGCCATGATGGCAATTCATGCATCGCGCTTCTCGTCGGTACAGATCGAGTCCGATCATCTCGGAGTCTTGAAATACCTCTCGCTTCCCCTTTATAAAAGCATCGAAACGAGAAGAGCCACCGACGATCGTTCGTTCGAAACACGCAATGGCCTCAGCAACACGCTCGATCGTGATCCCACCGTCCCCAAAACTCTGTTGAAAGAGGACTTGGTATTCGTCGCTCCGCGATAACAAATCGAGTACCGTCTCTTCGGTTGCTCGTCGGACTGTCGAAGGACAATTCCGCTTGACCGACCAGCGCTCGGACACGCAAATCATCGATCATCGGTGTTGCGATCGGTTTCAGTTGATCGTCGATCGCAACAAGCTGCTGCACCAACAAGGTCTGAGCGGGGGCTGGAACTTGGATGGCTGCAACGGGCTTGGTTTGGGCGGAAGCGATCAGTGTCTCAGACGCTTCGCGCCGACTGCACCGCCGGCAGCAAAAGCCCAACGAGCACTCCGATGATCGCGATCACCACCAAAAGCTCAACCAACGTAAATCCACGTCGAAAACTCCGACTCATAGTCACACCATCCCCAGCTGCTTGCTGATACTAAGTCTCAAAAGAATAGACACCCCCCCTTTTTTGGCAACCCCAAGTGTGTAATATAGGAGTTGTAGGGATTTGTTGAGAGTGTCTCTCAACAAGTGGAGCGTTTAGGAAGCAGGAATTGAAGAGGGCTTTCTGGTGAAAACCGAGCAAATCGTCGCCGTTCTCCCGGGTGCGGATCCATGCGAAAGGATCGTGATCGCATTGGACAGTTCGGCCGAGCCCAAGCCGATTTCGGTTCGATCCGAGTCGTTCAGTTCCGATGTTGGGTGGTTCGCGCAGAGCGAATTGAGACTGTCACGGTCCGAGATGGCCGGATTGCGAAATGTACTGGGGGTTCCTGTCGCGAAGGCATGTCACTTCGCCGTCGATCAAATCGAGGAAGCCCGAATGGACGACGAACCGATGGTTCTTTCGTTCGCCTCGTACCGCCGAGCGTAAGCGGAGAGATTTTAGTCGCCCGGATGGAGAGGGCGACAGCATCTTGTACAAACTACTGGGTAACTTGTACAAACTACTGAGTAACTTGTACGAGCGACAGGTAAAGTAACGCGGGGCAGGATCAGCCGCCGGGTCGGAATTTAGCCGGACTTGCGAACCGACGAAGATTGAATGGCTTCTTCGCCATTTTTGAGGAGCTTGGTGTATTCTTCCACTCCTTCTTGTTCGTCGGCCAAGATATCTTCCAGGAAGATCACGAGCGGACGATTTCCCTCGGCCAACTCCAAGGCCTTGGTGTACATCTCTACCGCTTTGGACTCGAAGGCCAAGCTGTTTTGAAGGACTTCGATCAAGTTTCGCGATTGCTTGATTTCGTTCCGCTGTGCGACGGGCACACCGCCGAGGGAAACGATTTTGTTACCAACCAAATTGGCATGTTTGAACGATTCTTTGGCATCTCCCTCAAACTTCTCTGCATAGACTTCTCGCCAGGGTCCCTCGATGATGAAAGAAGCTTGCGAATATTGGGCAACGCCGGTCCATTCATGCTTGAGAATCTCGTTCAACAGATCGATGATCGCTTGATTGCTGCTCATGTCCCATTCCTTTCGTGTTTCGAATTTTTATACTGACTCAAACGTAGCGGTCATTGTCGAATCGATCAACCCCGTGACCTCGACGCAGGCTCTCACAAGGATGGCTGGGACGTCGAGCGAATACTGAGAAGCGATCTCAAAAAGTAGACTCCACAGATGCAGCCAGTCAGCCCAACCATGGCGAAGAGGAGGGTGCTGAAGCTGTCGAGGTCCAATCGTTCGCGACCTCTCGCTGTTTGAACGATTGAAAAGGTCACAAAGCTGTAATAGGTCCAAGCGCCCCATCGAACCGCTGCGAGAGACAGCCGTTGGCGCGCGCGATGGGTGGCCCATGCCATGAACGGTAGCGCTTGGATTGCATGCAGACCGGCCCCGTGCGGGAACTTCAATACACCCCCAGGGGGAACTATCTCAGGTGCTACACCGTTTGCGATCAACTGCTTTCCGATTAGGGTGATGGCGTATCCCAACGCGACCGAAGCCACTAGCAAGTTCATTCCGTGCCAGATGGCTGACTGCATCGGTGAAACGGATGGCTTCGAAAAGTCCTGCCAGGATCGCCACGCGATAACGAGGATAATACCCGAGGCGATGGAGATCATCAGCAGCATGGCGGCTTCGACTCCGCAGTTAAACCAACCCTCGGTGTTGAAGTGGCTGCGAGCACTTCGCCATGTCTGCATGGTGATCAAGAAGACTTCGATCGCCAACGAAACGCTTAATGCATCTCGAAGAAGGGAATCCCATCGCCTCGGCGTGAGCTTTCTTAACACCCAGAGCATGGATCCCAACGTGAGCCCGGTCGAGATACCGAACAAAATGGGTTTTCGAAAGGATATCGGATCTTCCCATTCCCGTTCCCCAAGCGCGAACATGGGGACATGGATCAGTCCGGACAGGAGCATCGCGTAAACCATCAACCAAGAGAAAGACCAAGCCCAGGACGTCTCGTTCGCCCTTGCGATCGTGTCGACTTGTTCTCCCCTATCCGCAGGAGTCGTCGTTGTCATGGCTTATTGTCGTGTTCCTGAAAGCCGAAACAGCTTTCTCGCATTCTCATAGAAGAGCCGTTCCTTCACTGCAGGCCAATCCCGGACCCATTGTGGGGCAAGGCTTTCCATGTCTTGCAAAAGGGATGCGGAGCCCGCCAAGTATTGGTGATCGCGGTGCATGGTTCTTCGCGTTTCATCCACCAGAATGGGTTGCCCACCGATTTGATATTCCCCGGGAGGCATCCCCGCAGCGCTCATTGCATCGCTGGTCACGATGACTTGATCTGCACCGAAGAGTTCCAACCAAGTTTGTAGCAGCCAGAATGGAACGTGGACACCATCGGCGATCAGGGATACGACCAGTTTGGACCTACAAGCCAATACACGGTGCAGTATGTTGTCATGGCGTGACACCTCGAGAGCGCATCCGTTTCCGAGATGCGTGAAGCCTTGAAGCCCATGATCGATCGCCCCTCTCAGTTCCTCGAGCGACGCATCGGTATGCCCAGCGAATGGAACGATGCCTTGATCGGCGAGCCAGCGGGTGCCATGAAAATGGGGGTCGCTTTCCGGCGCCAATGTGACTTGTCGAACCAAGCCGCCCCCCGCTCCTACGATTTCCTTCAAGGCATCGAGGCAGACCGGGCGAATGGCTTCGAGCGGGTGCGTTCCGCGATACCCGGGCTTGGGAGAGATAAAGGGTCCTTCGATATGCAGCCCTCCAACGAGGGCCTGCAAGAGAGGATCTTCGGTCACCCAGCCTGCAATTTTTGACACACGCCTGCAGAGTGCATCCAAAGGAGCTGTAATTAGGGTTGGAAAGAACAGCTCCACACCGGTTGCAGACAGTTTCTGGCATGCGTCCGAAAAAGAAGCCCGGTCGAGATTGTCGTCGTTGAAGTCGATACCAAAGGCCCCGTTGACTTGGATATCGATTGTTCGCATGACGGACGATCCGAGGGTGAAAGCAGGAAGGGCGTTAAGCCTTTGCGCTTTCCAAAGCCGCTTCGAGCTTGGTTCGCGGCGGAATTCCTTGGAATCGCTCGATGATCTCCCCTTCTTTGAACAGCAGGAGCGTTGGAATGGCATTGATGCCGTACCGCTGCGCCAATTCGGGGTGGTCTTCGACATTGACTTTGCCAATGCGAACGCTGCCGTCGAACTTCACTGCCAATTCGTCGATAAGCGGAGCGATCTGTCGGCAAGGCCCGCACCAAGTTGCCCAAAAGTCGACGAGGACGGGTTGTGAGGACTGAAGAACGTCGGAGTCAAATCCTTGTTCTGTGAATTCTGCTGCGTTGCCCATGAGGAGAACCTTTCCATTCAGTAAGTGACATCGGGGAACACCCGCCGGCTGCCAGATTTATACAAGACAAAAGGACTTCGCAGTAGTGCAGGTACCGTGCCATTCGGCTGGATTCCTCGAGAGCCCCTCGTCGACTTGATATTGACCCTCGCGACGCGTTCCTCGTACATTCCCTTAACTACGCAAATTTCATGGCGCGTGCAAACAACGGATTTGATTGCAAAAACGCACCCATTGCAGGGCACCCAGGCCCCCTTGGTTTCACGGAGGAAGCTAACTATGCCAACAATTTACCAACTTCGCCGCCTTGGATTCCGAGCCGTGTTGCTCTCGACGCTTCTGATCGGGACACCTGGTTTCGCTCAGGACCAATCCTCAGGCAATCGGGGTCGCGCCGTCAGCGCAACCCCTACCTCCGCCAAAAACGCGCCTGGCAAGCCCGCCGGAGCGGGTGCTCCAAGTGTCGCGGCAGTCGTCAATGGCCAACCGATTTCCATCTCCGAGCTTGCCATCCAATGCAGACTCCGCTTCGGAGAAGAGATCCTCGAGGACTTGATCAACAAAACGGTGATCATGCAGGCATGCCAGGCTCAAAACATCGCCATCAGCGATAAAGACATCGAAGCAGAAATCGCACGGACGGCGAGCAAGTTCAACCTCACGACCAAGATGTACCTCAAGCTCATCGAAGATGAACGGGACATCTCGCCAGAACAGTACGCAGCGGACATCATTTGGCCGATGCTGGCACTGCGATCGCTCGCCAAGGACGCGATCGCAGTCACCCCACAGGAAATCGATCGAGAATTCCAAGGTGAATTCGGTCCCAAGGTGAAGGTCCGGATGATCGCTTGTAAAGATCAAGCCAAATTGGCTCAGCTTCAAAAACAAGCGACGGACAAGCCTGAATTGTTTAAGGTACTCGCAAAAGATCACAGCGAGGATCCGGCGAGCGCAAGCGTCGAAGGATTGCTCCCTCCCATCAGGCGATTCACGGGAGACGAAGAGCTCGAGAATGTCGCCTTCGCACTGCAGCCCAACGAAGTTTCCAAGATTCTGAACGCAGGGGAGATGTACGTCATTCTGCAGTGCGTTCAGCACATCCCACCCGCCAACCCTCCCCAAGCCCAAATGCAAGAAATCCAGACTCGGATCAAGACCGAGTTGGAGGATCGCAAACTTCGCGAGTCGGCAGAGCAAGTCTATTTGACGCTCCGTGAAAAGAGCTCGATCACCGTCGTGCATGGCAAGCCGGAAATGGAACAGCAATACCCGGGGGTTGCTGCCATCGTGAATCAGCAAGCCATTCAAATGGAAACCTACGACAATGCTTGCGTGAAGCGATTCGGCAAGAAGATCCTCGACGGCGAAATCAATCGCAAACTGATCGAGGGCGCGCTGACCAAAGCCCAATTGCAAATCTCCCAAGCCGACATCGATCAAGAGATTCACCGCGCAGCCCAATACTTTGGATTCATCAAAGCGGATGGCTCAGCGGACATCCCACAGTTGTTGCAAAGCATCGAACAAGATGACAATATGACGCCCGAGCTTTATGTTCGCGATGTGATTTGGCCGACCGTTGCTCTTAAAAAATTGACGGCTGGAAAAGTATCGGTGACTGACGAAGACATCCAAAAAGGATTCGATGCAAACTACGGTCCTCGCGCCGAAGTTTTGGCTATTGTGCTGAGCAATCAACGGACGGCGCAGCAAGTTTGGGAGTTGGCTCGCAATAATCCGAGTGAACAATTCTTTGGCGAACTGGCTAGCCAGTACTCGGTCGAAGATAGCTCCCGCAGCAACTTTGGAAAGGTTCCTCCTTTGCGTCGCAATGGCGGGCAACCCACACTCGAGAAAGCAGCGTTTGAGCTTCAACCCGGTGCTCTTTCCGGAATCATCGAAGTGAATGGGCGCTATGTGATCCTCAAGTCGCAGGGTTTTACGAAACCGGTGGTCAGCACTCTCAATGCTGCCATCCGAACGGAACTTCATCGCGAGATCGAAGAGAAGAAGCATCGAATCGCGATGGATCAATGCCTAAGCAAACTTCGTGACGACGCCCAAATTGTTGACTTCAGCGATCTGAAGAAGAGCCGAGTCAGTTCGCAGGATCTACGAGAAGCTCAACAGGTCTTGGAGCAGCAACCCAGGTAAAGTCGAAGCATGCGACTTCGGTTTCCGCGGCACCGTTTAACGGTGCTGGACATCTTGGCGGCATCGCGAACGGTACCTGCTTTTCCCATCCACCGAACGTTTCAACTTGCATCGGTGGAAATCGCGAGAAAAGCAAGTCCGATCAAGATCGGTTGGACCGCTCTATTTCTCAAAGCGTTTGCAACGGTCTGCACCGAAGTGCCATCGCTACGGGATCTTTTTGTCAGCTATCCGATTCGACATCTTTATCGACACCCCCACTCCGTGGCATCGGTGTCGGTCCATCGCAACGATGAGCTTGGAAACGAACGCTTGATATGGGGGCAGCTGCGAAACCCTGAGTCGCTATCCCTCATTGAGATTCAGAGGGAATTAAGTCGAATGGTGACTGCTCCTCTTCGGGAGGTCTACCGGGATGGGTTGATCCTCGAGTCGTTTCCCGTACCTATTCGAAGGCTTGCTTGGTGGTGGGTCATGCGGTGCAGCGGTCGAAAAAGGGCGAAACACGTAGGCACGTTTTCCGTATCCAGTCTGGGTGGGCAAGGCTGTTTGAACGCGCACCATCCGCTGGTGACTTCGACCAGCCTCGCGATGGGGCCTTTAACGGACCGAGGGTCGATGGATGTCGTATTGCTATGCGACCATCGGATGATGGACGGAATCCTGGGCGCTCAGGCACTGGCACGATTGGAGCAGTGGCTGCAAACGGGGATTGTTGACGAGTTGAAATCGTCAGTAGCCAACAAGGCTTAAGTGATGAAATGGTCGACGCCAGTTTCTCATCTATGCTTTAGCGCGCGACTTCGGTGAACCTCGATTCACGCACGACCGTTACTTTGATTTCACCCGGGTAGGTGAGCTGCTCTTCGAATGCTTTGGCGATATCGCGGCAAACCTTGGCGGCGATGGAATCATCGGTGTTTTTCGATGAAACGATCACCCGCAGCTCGCGCCCCGCCTGGATGGCGAACGCTTGCTCGACTCCTTGGAAATTCTTCGCGATCGATTCGAGCTCTTCCATTCGTTTGATGTATCGCTCGAGCGATTCTCGACGAGCACCTGGACGCGAAGCGCTGCAGGCATCGGCGGTGGCGACCAGCAGGGTATACGGGTACTCCGTAGTTAGCTGATCATGGTGCCCCAACGCGGCGTGTACGACGATGTCGTTTTCACCGTTTCGTTTCAGGATATCCGCACCGATCTTGGGGTGGCCCCCCTCCAATTCGTGGTCTGCCGCTTTGCCAATATCGTGCAGAAGGCCGGCGCGGCGGGCGAGTTGCGGGTCCAGCCCAATCATTTCGGCCATCAAACCAGATAGGAACGCGACTTCCACGCTATGTCGTAGAACGTTTTGCGAGTAGCTGGTTCGGAAATGGAGACGCCCCAGCATGTCGATCGTGCGATCATGAAGGCCTTGGATGTTCACCTCTTGCGCGGCCTCTTCCCCTTTGCGGCGAATGAAGCCCTCCATTTGCTTTTCGCTTGCTGCAACGATTTCCTCGATACGCGTCGGGTGGATGCGACCATCGGTAACAAGCTTTTCCATCGCCGATCGGGCGATTTCGCGTCGAACGGGATCGAAGCCACTCACGATGACTACGCCGGGGGTGTCATCGATGATCAAATCGCAACCAGACACTTTTTCAAAGGCGCGAATGTTGCGCCCCTCTCGGCCGATGATGCGTCCCTTCATGTCGTCGTTAGGGATATCGACGGTGCTGGTCGTGCTTTCCGAGGTGTGTGCCGAGGCGTACCGCTGCATGGCGGTGAGGAGGATGTCCTGCGCCTTTTGCTGTGCCACTTCGCTCACGCGTTTTTCGTGTTTGAGGATCACGGACCCCATCTCACCCTGGAGATCGCGTTCCAAAACGGAAAGAAGCTGTTTCTTCGCTTCGTCGATCGACATTCCCGTCATGCGTTGGAGGTCGGATTGTGCCTGCTGGATCAACTTGTTGTATTGATCCGATTTCCGATTCACATCCTCCATCCGTTCAGCAAGTTTCCGTTGGTTGTTTTCAACGAATTTTTCCTGTTTGCGGAGATCGTCCGAAGACTGCTTGATCGAAGCTTCTTTTCGATCCAGATCCGATTCTCGTTTGCGGAGTTCGTCCTTTTGTTTCTGGTTTTCGCTGTCGAATTTGCTCTGAAGCTGGAGCAGCTTTTCTTTCTTTTCCAGTTCGGCTGTCTTCACCAAGTTCTCGCAATCGAGTTTGGTTTGGTCTAGCAGTCGTTTGGACTGCGACTTTGCATCCCGGCCTTGCAGGTAGTTAAGGAGGTACAGGGCGCCCACCCCGAGTGCGACTCCGACGAGGAACACAATGGCAGTGACAGCGGTACTGCTGGATGAATCTGCGGCCAAGATGAAAAACTGCAGCCGATCCAGGGTTGCGGTTAGTTTCAACACAATTTGCTTTCTATGGTTCGCGGCGGGCTTCCTGCGCCGATTGGGAATTGATTCAAAGGGGCCAAACGCAATTGGGAACAAGCGAATGGCCGTTCCTCCTGGCGATCAGACTCCGTCCCGTGGCCCGATTCGCGGCGTCACCCCTCCTTTGCCGGAAGACTGGAGGGGAAGTGCGACTTTATATTGGGACAGGGAACGCCATCGGCGTCGGGGGACGCGATCAGCACCGAGGGCGGAAGAGGAGAGTGGACAAGGAGGAATAATGGTACGTGAAAACCCTGCAAACGACTCTACGAGACCGAGAATGGCAATTGGAGCCCCGTTAGGGAAGTCTCACCCTGCCAGCTCCGGCGCCCGGTTACTGGAATCTCTTGCAGTTTGGCATCGGTTTTTTATGCCGACTTCGCTTATGCTACCACAACCGGGACTTGGCGGAAACAACCGGTGGAACAGCAGTTGACATTCTGCTGGGATACGAACACTCTAATGCGTTTTTCACGGTCCCATTCCTCGATTTGCGGCGGTCACGATCTTGAATTTGCTCTTGGAAACCACGGAAGCGGAATTGATCGAGATGGATTCGGTCGAGACCCTTTCAGGATGTGCGTCCCTGGCCCCAACAGACGAGGAATTGCTCGTCATCCGCTGCCCGCTGGCGCCGCAGTCCGACGCATCCAAGCGGAAGTTCTCTGCCGGTGGGTCTTCGCTAACTCCGGCATCGGATGAGCCGGATTGGTTCGAGCTCGCTCTCCAAACCGAGGCCCCAGTGGTTCGCCCGGTAGTGAGTTCGTGGGGAGACGACGACGACGAAGTGGACGAAGAGATCCCGGACGAGGATGCTTCGGAGGAAGATGACGAGTCCGATCCCTTTGAGGACTTCGACGAAGAGGATTTCGACGATGACTTCGACGACGATTTCGAAGAGGAGCTGGAGGACGAATACGAAATCGAACCTAAGGACGATGGTTTCGCCTTCGAAGAGGTCCCAGAGGAAGTGGATCCAGAACTACTCGAAGAGGATGGGGCCGAAACGCCCAACGAGGACGCGGACGAGTAATCATGTTCCGAGCTGTTAAACAGGACACGAAGTTTCCGCAACTAGAAGAGGACATCCTCGCTTTTTGGAAGTCCCATCGCACCTATGAAAAAAGCCTGGAACTCCGCAAGGACGGCACGCCCTTCGTCTTTTTCGAAGGGCCGCCGACTGCAAATGGGCTTCCTCACCCTGGGCATTGCTTAACCCGCGCCATCAAGGATCTTTTTCCTCGCTACCGAACGATGCGAGGTTACCGTTGCGATCGCAAAGCGGGCTGGGACACCCACGGACTCCCCGTCGAGGTCGAAGTCTGCAAAGAGCTCGGCATCCACGGGAAGGATGAGATCGAAGAATTCGGCATCGAGGGCTTCATCCAAAAGTGCCAGCAAAGCGTCTGGAAGTACATGCAGGAGTGGGAACGGGTCACCGAGCGACTCGGCTTCTGGATCGATCTGTCCCAAGCCTACGTGACCTACCATCAGACTTTTATCGAAAGCGTCTGGTGGTCCCTCAAAACGTTGTTCGATCGCGGCCTTCTCTATCGCGGGCACAAGATTGTTTGGTGGTGGGCACAAGGTGGAACCGCATTGAGCGCCGGAGAAGTCGGGCAAGGCTACCGCCAAGTCGCCGACCCGAGCGTCTATGTTCGCTTTCCTCTGGAAGGCACCCCGAACACATCCCTGGTCGTTTGGACAACTACCCCTTGGACGCTCCCCAGCAATCAATTCGCGGCGGTTCACCCGGATCTAGAGTACGCCTATTGCACGGACGAAGAATCCAGCGAGACCGTCATCCTAGCCGCAGCGCTCGTTGATTCACTTGCTGAAAAAACGAAACGGAAGCTTGCCGTTGCCAAAACGGTCAAGGGCTCCGAGCTGGTGGGATTGCACTACAAGCCACCATTCGATTGCTACTCGAAAGACTTAGGTGCAACGGAGTGTTCACTCAAGGCGGGAGGATTGCAGCGGCCTTGCTGGCGCATCGTGGCGGCTGATTTTGTGACCATCGATTCCGGTACAGGCCTTGTCCACCTTGCCCCTGCATTCGGCGAAGTCGACTACGAGGTCTTGGCAAACGAACGGGCCCGATTCACTGAACCCCACACGCCTCCCCTTCTTTGCGCAGTAGGTCCGGACGGCAAGTTCACGAGCGATTTCCCTGACCACCAAGGAGTGTGGGTCAAGGATGCGGACAAGCCGTTGCAGCGAACGCTCAAGGAGGCGGGCAAGCTCTGGCATCAAGAACAGTATTTGCACGACTATCCATTTTGTTGGCGAGCCGCTGAAGATCCGCTGATCCAATACCCTCGAGAGAGCTGGTTCATTCGCACCACGCAGTATCGCAACGCGATGCTGGAGAACAACCGTCAAATCGGCTGGTTGCCTGAGCATATCGGCCCAGGTCGATTCGGCAATTTTCTCGAATCCAACGTCGACTGGGCTCTCTCACGAGAACGCTATTGGGGCACTCCCCTCCCGATCTGGGTTTGCGATCGCACAGGGCGCATGGAGGCGATTGGAAGCTATGAGGAATTGCTTCAAAAGCCCGGTGTAACGGGAACGGAAGTTTGGGCGGAAGCGAAGAAGGCCAACCCCAACTTGGTCGAAGACCTCAAAGTGCACAAACCTTACATCGACGCGATTACCTACGATTCTCCGTTCGAGCCTGGTGCCCGTATGCGGCGAGTCACGGAAGTGATCGACTGTTGGTATGACAGCGGCGCGATGCCGTTCGCTCAGTGGGGCTACCCTCATCAAAATAAAGAAACCTTTGCTTCGCAATTCCCTGCCGATTTTATCAGCGAGGCGATCGACCAAACCCGAGGATGGTTCTATAGCCAGCTTGCCATCAGCACCATGCTCTTTGGACGATCGGACAAAGAGACGGCAGAGGGAGCGGCAAACCAGGTCCAGCAGACAGGCTGCGAGCCTCGATCCTACCCACATCCCTTTAAGAACTGCATTGTTCTCGGGCTGATGTTGGCGGAGTGGTACGAAAGCAAAGATGGCAAGCAGCGATTCCTGACCGAAGAAGAGGCCAAGGCTGCTTGCGGATCCGACTATTCAGTAAAGACCGGAAAGATGTCGAAGCAGCTTCGGAATTACCGAAGCCCCCAAGAGATCTTTGATAAGTACGGTGCCGACGCGCTCCGCTGGTACCTCTTCGCAAACCAAGCCCCTTGGAACTCGATCCTTTATAGCGAACGCGCGATCCGAGATAGCATTTCGGAGTTCATCCTGCGGCTCTGGAATTCGTTCAGCTTCTTCTCCATCTATGCAGAGATTGATGGGTTTGCAGGTCCATCCGAAATCACCGGCTCGCTCGATCAGCTCACCAGCTCGGAGCTTGCTCAAGCCGAAACCTATCGCCCGATATCAGAGCGAAGCGAACTGGATCGCTGGATGATGAGCGAATTGGCATCAACCTGCCGAGATGTTGCAGAGCGAATGGATCGGTACGATAGCTACGGTGCATGCCAGTCCCTCCACGCACTCGTCGATGCGATGAGCAATTGGTTTATCCGCCGAAGCCGATCCCGTTATTGGGCTCCTGACAAGCAATCCGCAGAGAAGCTCGATGCCTACTGGACACTTTACGAATCGTTTGTGGTGATCACCAAGCTGATTGCTCCGTTCACTCCCTTCCTCGCCGAAACCTTGTGGCAACATCTAAAGGGAGATCTCAAACAGGTTCGAGAAAGCGTTCACTTGTGCGACTACCCCACCGGTGACTTCGTCGAACCAGATGCGGTTTTGAATCAGCGGATGAGTTTGTTACGCGAGATCGCATCCCTCGGGCGTTCAGCACGGATGGATTCGAAGCTCAAGGTTCGACAGCCATTGCAACGGGTCGAAGTTTCTCTTGCAGAGGATTCTCAAATCGACTGGCTGAAAATGCACGACGATATCGTTCGCGAAGAACTCAATGTCGACGAGATTCATTACGCCAGCGGTGCAAGCCCGTTTGTGGAATATCAAGTCCAACCCAATTTCCGAAAACTGGGTCCCAAAGTTGGACCGCTTTTGCCAAAGCTAAAGCAAGCCCTCGGGAATGCCTCCGGCGCGACCTTGCTTGACGAACTGACCAGCAAAGGAAAGATCACGATCGTACTTGATAATCGCACCCTCGAACTCGATGGTGAAGAGATTCAAGTACGGATGCAGGCGAAAGCAGGTTGGGCTGCAGCACAAGGCAAATTTGCCGTCGTGGCGCTCAACACCGAGCTAACCGATGCACTGATCCGACGAGGTATTGCGAAAGACGCTGTCCGTCTCATTCAAGACCTTCGCAAGAAGCGTGACTGCAACTTCACCGATCGCATCTCTATTTGGATCGTCGGCAGCACTCCAACCATCACGGAAGCCGTTCGAGAGAACGAAGAGTTCATTCGATCGGAAACCCTCTGCACTACCATTCAGTTTGAAAACGCTCCCGATGGGATTGCGTTGGACACGGTCGAACTGGCCGACGTCGAGCTTCAGTTAGGACTCTTTGCCTCCGCGTAAAAAACGCTCGAGGCTCGGCCGTCTCATCCACCGGACGCCCCTGCGTCCGGTCGATTCTTAATTCAAACTTCCCACTTCAAACTTCTCAATTCTTGCTTCGAACTTCGATCATGACGCTTCCCGAATGGCTGTTGAACTCGGGAGCGTACATGCACTCGATGCTGGCTAGGCCGCTTGGGTATTTCCCTGCGTGTTGAACCCGCAGCGAGTATTCGAAAACATAAGTCCCCTTGCTCAAGTAGTCGATGAAGAAGTGAGATGCGGTGTCGCGGGTGCTTTCGTAGTACCCCAAGCCATCTTGGTATTTGTACTGGCTCAGCACGTTCACCGGTTCGGTTCCGCTGCCGCGATGGTCCTTCAGGTGGACGTATTCCATATCGCGATCGACTCGAAGCACGATCCGGCATACCAATTCGTCTCCGATTTCAACCGGGCCGTCGACTAACACCAGCTGTGGTCCCTCTTTCGTCAGCACTTTCTTGTAAAGCTGCTTCTCGAGTTTGAGAGGAGTCCCCTCCCACGGAGTCACTTTGTTGATGTCTTCCAGGTATTGCCAATGGACGCTCCCCCAACTGACCCCCTCATCGGTTTTCGTAACCTTGATCTTGCCGTACTCCGGTTTGACTTCACGGCGGACGAACTTCTCTTCATAAAAGCCTGTTCCAGCCTCAACGTTCTGTGGTTCGATCTTTTCGCCCCCAACTTCGACTTCGACGAGGGCATCCGATGCAAGAAGATTTGTACCGCGAAGTAGCAAAGCATAGATGGCATCGGCCGTTGACTTGGTTGTCTTCCAATTCTGTGTTTGCTTTTGTTTAAGCAACCAGACTTTGCACTCTTCCACCGACTTGGCGTCTTTCGCAACTTCATCAAACGCTTCGATCATCAACGCTTGGGTTTCGATCGGTGCTCGATACCACCACCAGGATTGTTCCTGGTCTCGCCAGAACATGCCCATCTCTTCATTCTGGGTAGAGAACTCGGTGATGCTCTTCAGAATCGCCATGGGTGTCTCGCGATCCCCTAAGCGATGCAATCCGATAGCGATGTGACCTTGCGATTGTCGAGCTTGAGCCAGCCAATACTTACGAGCCTGCTCCTGCCAATACTGGAATGCCTTCTGATTCTCTTCTGCGACCGGTAGCTCGTTCATGAAGAAGCTTCGTCCGTAAAGGTAGAGGCAAACTGTCGATGACAAGTGATCTTTCGATGGATCGGTGGAATGGGTCAAGATCCAATCGTGCTTCTTCTTCATCCAGCTGTCCAAGCTGTGCAGGGCTCGCACCGCAGGTCCAATGTCCGCAGCGGTCCCCAAGTGCTTCAGCCTTCCGAAACCGGTAACGATGTAAAGCGATAGGTATTCGTTGTCCGGCCCACCGGGGAACCAAGGCCACATTCCATTCTCGTTTTGCATCTCGATGAGTTGCTTCATCGCCCGCGCATTCTCACTGGCTAATCGCGTTTCGTCGAAAAGGAGCCCAACGTTCCGCCTGGCCTCCGTTTCTTTTTGAGCGTCGCGCAACCAAGGCGTTTCCTGAATGAGTACCGACTTTAAGTCCTCGTTCTTTTCCAACGGCGATCGGAGCGCGTCGGGTTGCAGATTCTTCCAAACATCGAGCACCCGCCGAATCTTCGGATCGCTCATCGCAATGTGATTTGCCAAAGTGTTCGCGTACAGTCGATTGAACGTTTGCTCGCTGCATTGATGAGGGTATTCCATCAAGTACGGAAGCGCGAGTACGGCGTACCAAGACGGCTGGGAAACCATCTGAACCGTGACCGATTGATGTTTGATCGTGTCTGATCCGGCCGAATCCAAAAGCTTCTTGAGCTCGAATTCCTTCGTCGTTTTGCCGCGAATTGGCAAAGGTAACGACTCGGTCACCAAGATACGTTTCGAGAGCACGGGCAGCATTCCTTCCTCCCCATCAGACGTCACTCCCGTACTACCAATAGCGCGATAGATAATCGGGAACGATTCGTCAGGAACCTGTAGTCGCCACGCGAAACTCTTCGATTCATTGGCTTTCAGCGTGAATGTTTTTTCATTCTCCCCATTTCCGAATGCAGCGTCGACCGACTCGTCTTGCATCGCGCTGGACAGTTTCAATGCAACCTTTCCAGACAGATCTTCTGCGGTCGTATTCGATACTTTGACACTGAACTCGATAATGTCACCCTCACGCAAGAATCGTGGCGGATTCGGTTCGACCATCAAGTCCTTGGTCGTGACCACTTTCGATTCCAAGTACCCGCTTTTCAGTTCGCGGTCATGGGAAAAAGCCATGATACGCCACGATGTGAGCGCCTCAGGAACGGTGAATTCCAGCTCGTATCCGCCATCGGCATTCGCCGTCACATGCGGAAGGAAGAACGCGGTCTCAGCAAGATTCTTTCGAGGTGAAACACCTTCCAAATCGATTTGCGGACCCGCCGTCTGATTGGGAGGTACTGCACCTCCGTAACCACCCTCTGCACCTAAAGCGAGCGAACTCTTCGCCATCGCGCCACCCATTGCCGCACCCTCTGCTTCAGCCAATGCAAAGTCGGCTGTCGCGGGGGCAGGAGCGCCAAAACGCATTTCCGGCTCGCCACCATAGCCTCCCATCCCCCTGCCACGGTACATGGGGCCGCCCGGCCCTCGTCCGACCAGAAGGAGATCCGAAGGGAACTCGCGATAGGTCGCAACGACCGATTGCATGCGGTTGGCAAACATGCCTCGAACTGGCATCAAACCCTCAGGATTGTTCTGGAACACCCAGTTCGTCCACGTGTAATTCTGACGGAAGACGTTGAACTTCTGCGTCCACTGATGGGGGTAATACGCATCGAGCGACGCATCATACATGGCCGCAACCAATTCGCTGATCGCTTTCGATGCCTTGGGGCCCTCCACGATCAACTTGAACTTCTCTTTCTTGCCCGGCTCCAGTTTGGAAACCAACCGCTCCCAACGCAGCTTGAGATCTTTATTGGTCCAAGGAACATCGATGGTCCGTGATTCTAGATAGCATCTGTTTTCGCGGACGAACATCACGCGGACCTGCAAACCGCCTCGCATTCCTTCGGAAATCGCTTGCTCGATCCGGATCTGCGTCGTCCCTGACTTGGTCCAGAATCGTTGCAAGACTTCGGCACCTTGCAGGACTTCCACATAGGCTTGACCACTCTCGTAGCCCGTACCCCAAACCGCTCGGAATGTCTCCCCTGGCTCCAGTCGCCACTTTTCGGCGCGGAACAAATGGGGGATCTTCAGACCAAGAGATTTAGCTGCCGGGTCGATCACTTGCAAATGCGCCAGAGCTTCGACGGGCTTTCCAAACCGATCCTTCGTTTCGACGATGGCGCGATAGGATCCAATGCCGAGGGGAAGCTCGATCGGTGCGTGCGAATCATCGCTCCACTCGAAGCCCTTTTCGGATACCAATTCCCCTTGTTCCCAATTCGCGATATTGGACATGTCTTTGGGTGCATCCATTTGCTGATCGGCAATAGGCACGCCCCGTCTCTGGATAGCACGCCTTCTCGGAACAGGTGCACCGCCTCCTAGGACATCCGGTCGCATTACGCTCTGCGGATCGATCAAGCGGAAGACTTTCAGTTTGCCTGCTGCCGGCACTGCTTTTCCATCCAACGAGGTTGTCTTGATCACAAACGAAACAGGCTTCTGAGTGGTGAGCCACTCGTCGACAGCGATACCCACTTCCATCGCCACATAGCCCACCGAAACCGATAGGGTATCGGTTCGTGTTTCACCGGTGGAATCCGTAATGTCCGCAACAACTTCGTAGCGGAAAATTGGATTGGTCTGTTCGGCGACACTCCGATCGGGCTTCGCAACAAATGTAATTTGAAACTTGCCGTCTGCATCGGTTGTGGTCGTCCCGTGCGCGATCTCTTGCTGTTCTCCCGATTGGGGTGGGATTCTCCAAGGGTAGTAAGAGGAGAACCAGATAGGCCAGCGAACAGCTCGAGTGACGCGATACGATACCTTGGCATTTTGAATCGATACCCCTGTGTAGCTCTTCGCATTACCGGGGACTACCACCGGCTCGTTCAATTTCGGGGATGTATCGGGGGTAGCCAATTCGACGAGGAATTTCGGACGCTTGTACTCTTCGACCTGGATCGTCGTTCCAACCAATCCTTCGACTTGGAGGGACATCATCCCTGTGCCGCGGTCGCGAGGGATTTGGAACAGTCCGCTAAAGCTACCAAAGTCGTTCGATCGAACCGATTGCTTTCCAATTTCGTTTCCGTTCATATCCCGGAAGCTCACCGTGGCGGTGTGGTTGGGAACTACGTTGTAACGATTCGTGCGGGGGTCCGCGAGCATGCAGACCCCTTTGAATTGAACCGTCTGGCCAGGTCGGAACAACGATCGGTCGGTGAATAGCACGCACTGAATTCGGGGTTCCGGCTCAGGCTGGGTAGTCCCGACGTAGAGATTGTCGCGAACAGCAAGTTGTTGATTCCCTTTTTGTGCGATCAAGAAAAAGGATTTCTCTCGCAAGGAGAATGCAAACCTACCATCGTCATTGGTAACGATGGTTTGTTCGGTCAAGTTCCCTCGATTTCGGTTGTCTTGTACCATCGCCGTAACGGTTGCTCCAGCGACGGGGAGTCCGGTTCGATTGTCGACCACAAAGCCTTCGAGTTTGTCTGAATTCCATGCTTGATTCAGGACCATGCCGAGATTGGTTACCCAAAGCGAAGCAACGGACACAACATTGTTGGTCTCACCAAAACTTTCGTGCGGACTCGCAACCAGGTAGTAGAAATCGGATGGCAAGTCCGTTGGCGCATCGACGTCCAAGCTTGCTGGCTTGAAATCTTCGGTGGCAGGGAGGTCGACGTTCCAACTTCGAACGGGGCTCCCACGAAGGAGGCTTTCGACCTCGGGGGGCTGGAGAAAAACTGGGGATCGCTTGGTCTCCCGGACACGCCCTTTCCAATCGGCCGCATAGAGTCGGAAATGCACTCGGGTCATATTTTTGTATTGCACACGAATTGCCGAGGGTGGATCGCTCCAGACTCGTTCGGTCGTGATTTGAATGCTCTTTGCTTCGATCTGAGCAATGAGGTTCGCGCAGTGTTTTCCACCGGCGCTCTCCGGGTGGGCCGACACCCCTTCTTGCGCCACCGATCGGGCTTCAACGAATTGGCTTTTCTCCATCAAGAGGCGAGCCCAGCGATGACGAGCTTCGGCGGAAAGTTCGTGCAGCGCGTGCGCATTGGCGAATCGTTTTAACGCAGCAAGGTAGCGATCCCATTTTTCATCTCCCACGGCGTGGGAGTATCCGAATTGCAATCGTGCCAAATCCGCATCGAGATACGCGCTTCGGTCGTCATCGTTGGCATGGAATCGAAGGAGCTTTTGGTAAAGGCGAATGGCTTGCAGTTTGGTCGATTTCTCGTCGGTTGTGACCGGCTTCCAAGCAAGGAAATCGTCGGCGGAACCGAAGAGAGCTGAATCGGCTTCGAGTTCCAAGGCATCTTGCGCCTTGGCTCCAGCTTGCTCCCCTGCGTTGTAGAATTCCAACGCTTCGAATGCCACGAAATCGAACAACGTCGGGCGATAGCGGTCCGGCAAGGTCCCTGGGGGCAAGAGATCGTTGTACGTTGCAATGGGTATGGCTTGGAGCTGTTCTTGTGCGGCCAGTGCAGCCGAATAATGTTTCTCAATTTCTTCGAAGAGCCGCTTCAGATCCCATGTCGTGAAATCGGGCCCCGGAGCAGAGGACGAGGAGGACCGCTGCGCGAACCGCCATCGGTTCTGTTGGAAGTAAGTCCAGTAGTAGTGGGCTTGAAGCGTTTGAAGGATGGGACGGATCTCAGCAGGTCCGTTTTCGATTTGGGCATCCATGCGTCGAATCCCTTCCTCGGGAAGCCGACCTTCGACCTGCGTCTCCAAAACGATCCTCTTCGCAATCCCTTTCACGGCTTCGGCGTAACGTTTGTTTTCCAGCGCTGCGTCGATGATGGGGCCGAGTTGCTCGATAGCGGTTTTAGGGAGCCCTTTTTTCATGGCGTCTTCCACTTTGATCCAACCTTCTGATTCCGGAGGTTTCGGTGATTGGGGTGATTGATAGGCCAAGACGGATGTGATCCAGACGGTGCTGAGGCAGAAGACCGTTGCGGCGCACGCGAGAGCACAAAACGACGCAACAGATAGCGTTCTCAATGACTTCCACACTTTCATCTTTTCGAACTCCAACCGATGAGAAGGGGGACCCCGAAGCAACCATGCCCCCGAAGCGACCCGCTCCATGGAGCCGCAGGAATCCAAGTTACCAGAAATACGCAGGAGCGTATCGCTTCTTAGCCACCGCCCTTCGAAATGGAAGGGAAACCAGTGGCGACGATTGTTAGACTCCTGGGAAGAAAGGGGCGTTCCAGAAAACCGAGCTTTGGCGAGAACTTTCCAATGCCAGCTCTCCTCCTCTCCTTTATCCAGTCGCCCAAGCCTCCCTAGACTTCCGGAGGAAGCTAGCTCCCATTCGACCTGCGGTTATGAGTGTTCAGAATCTGTTTTTTTGTTCAAATACCAACCCGAAGACGGTTCGACCCCGTTCTGCTTGGAGTGCCGTCCATTTATCCCCCAATCTCCACCCATGATGAACGCTGAAACGCACGAAATCCCCAACCGTTTCGATTTCACGACCGCTTGCGCTGAGATTTATCAGTCATGGCAGACTCACGGTTGCTTCCACGCAGAGGTCAATCCGAACAAGAAGCCGTTTACGATCGTGATCCCACCTCCGAACGTCACCGGCGCGTTGCATTTGGGTCATGCCCTCAACAACACGTTGCAGGACATCCAAATTCGCATGCATCGCATGATGGGATTTGAGGCCCTCTGGATGCCTGGGACCGACCACGCTGGGATCGCGACGCAAGCCGTGGTCGAACGTCGATTGAAAGAAATCGAAAACAAAACCCGTCATGACTTGGGCCGGGAGAAATTGGTCGAGCGGATCTGGCAGTGGAAGGATCAATACGAAGCCCGCATCTTGGGACAACTCAAACGAATGGGCTGCTCCTGCGACTGGCGACGAACCCGATTCACGCTCGATGATCAATGCGCCAGGGCCGTTCGGACGACGTTCTATGACCTGTTTTCCAAGGGACTGATTTATCGAGGCAAACGGTTGGTCAATTGGGACACCTATTTGCAGACCGCCGTCAGCGACGATGAAGTCACGGCCGAGACCGTGCAAGGTCATTTCTGGCATCTTCAATACCCTGTCATCGATCCTCAACCGGGTGAACCAACCCATGTTGCGATCGCTACCACCCGTCCCGAGACCATGCTCGGAGATACCGCGGTCGCTGTTCACCCAAACCCGCGCGAAGCTTTGGAGCGAGTCGAAGCGACGTTGCGCGAGAAATTGGCCGAAGCATCCGCCAAAGACCGGCCCGCGATCGAAGGCCAATTGGAAGAGCTTGAAAGGCGAAAAACGAGCCATCTTCCTACTTTGGAGATGCTTGCACGCATGGCCCAGGCGGGGCGGCAGGTCATGCTCCCCTTGGTCGATCGCCCAATTCCCATTGTAGCAGATAGTTGGGCCAAACCCGATCTGGGAAGCGGCTGCGTAAAAATCACCCCCGCACACGATCCCAATGACTACGACGTGGCACTCCGTTGCGACCTGCCGATGATCAACATCATGAATTCGGACGGGACCGTCAACGAAAACGGTGGCGCGTTCGCTGGGATGCGTATGACGAAGGCTCGCGAGAAGGTCGTTGAACAACTCGATGCACTTGGATTGCTCCTCAAAGTGGAGGACCGCGAGATTGAGCTCAAACACAGCGACCGGAGCAAAACGCCGATAGAACCCTACTTGGCAGACCAATGGTTTGTGAAGATGGACCGATTGGCCCAATCCGCAATGGACGCTGTTTCCGACGGAAGAGTAAAAATCTATCCCCCTCGATATGCGAACGGTTATTTGGACTGGCTAGGCGAGAAACGGGATTGGCCGGTCGGTAGGCAATTGTGGTGGGGGCACCAAATCCCAATTTGGAGTCGAACCTTTGACACCGCAGAGCAAGCAGCATCGCTGAAGTTCCAAATCGAGGCAATGTCCGAGCGAGCGGCAGGTTTGATCGTTGCTCACATCGAGGAACCGGCAACGCTCCACGTTTGCGTGAAGAACGAGGATCGCGGTATCGAAGTCAAACTCGAGTCCCTCGGATTGGTTCGACAAAACGATGTGCTGGATACCTGGTTCTCCTCCGCACTTTGGCCCCATTCCACCCTCGGATGGCCCGAGCAAACCCCGGACCTGCAGTATTTCTATCCCACATCCGCACTGATCACCTCGCGCGATATTATCACCTTGTGGGTGGCACGCATGGTATTGATGGGATTGAACAACGTCGGCGAGATCCCATTCCGTGAAGTCTTCATTCACCCGAAGATTCTCGACGGCTACGGAGAGACGATGTCCAAGAGCAAGGGGAATGGGGTCGATCCGATCGATGTCATCGACAAGTTCGGTCCCGACGCGCTCCGATTCGGGCTAGCTTGGCTGTGCACCGAAACGCAAGACGTCCGAATGCCGGTCCAATACGAATGTCCGCACTGCGAAGCGAAAGTAAACCAAACGAAAGAGAATCGCCAAAGCCCGACCGTCGCGTGCGACAAGTGCAAGAAGCCATTCTCAACGCAATGGGCCGAAAGCGATGCGGATAAAGCACACCCCAAAGCACCCGTGGTGAGCGAACGTTTCGAGGTCGCTCGGAACTTTGTAAACAAACTCTGGAACGCGTCTCGATTCGTCATGATGAATCTCAGCGGGTACGAATTCGCTCCGATATCCGTGTCGGATCTCCCGCTTGAGGATCAATGGATCCTATCCCGGTTGGCAACGGTCACCCAACAAGTCGAATTGGATATCAAGCATTATCGCTACGCCGATGCGGCCCGATGTGTTTATGATTTCGCTTGGGACCATTTTTGCTCTTTGTACGTCGAGATGGCGAAACCTCGTTTGCAGGACCCCGCGACACGAGCACAGGTGCAACGCGTCTTGGCACACGTACTGGATCGGATGCTCAGGCTGCTACATCCAATCACCCCGTTCGTTACCGAAGCGATCTGGCAACAGCTTGCTAAGATCACCCCCAAACGGGACGTTATCACCGGCGAACCAGCGACGTCTTGGATCGTCCAAGCAGCTTGGCCAGGGGTTGACGAAGCGTTCATCAGGCCTGAGGTCGAAATGCAATTCTCGCACTTCGTTCATTTGATCGGTGCGGTGAGGGAAATCCGTTCCCGCCAGAATATTGCCCCCAAAGATCGTGTCGGATTTTCCGTTCGCTGCAGCCGAGATACAGAACAGCTGCTTGCACCGATGGCTCGATTTCTGGAGTCGATGGCGAATGCTCATGCGATCCAATGGAGCGAGTCTCCTGAGGTGCCTTCGGTACATGCTCACGTCTCTATCCCGGAGATGGAGGTGTACGTCGATCTTTCTCAATTCATCGATGTGGGAGCGGAGATCGCTCGAAACGAAAAACTCCTTGTCAATTTGGTGAAACAAATACAAGGCAAAGAGAGCCGTTTATCCAACGAATCCTTTGTGAGCCGCGCTCCTGCCGACATCATTGAGAAAGAAAGGCAGGCCCTGCAAGACCTTTTGCAGCAGCGTGTCGCAGCGGAAGAAGCCATCGGTAAGCTTCGAGGCCTTCGCGAATAGCAAATGGTTACTCCCGAGCGGTGGCTCTTTTGCCGACCAGCCACTCGAACAAGGGGGACGCCATCAGTGTTGTGATGATCGCCATGATCACAAGGATGGCAAAGAGCTCTTCGGAGATGACTCCTCGCTGCAATCCAATGTTGATGATGATCAACTCCATCAATCCGCGCGAATTCATGAGCGTGCCGATCCCCATCGCTTCTCGATTCGGCAAACCGGTCGCCAAGGCAGCCAACCAGCAAGCGACTCCCTTCCCTGCGATCGCGGCAAACAAGACCAATAGACAATACCCCCAGAGAGATGGATTGTTCAACAACCCGATTTTGGTATTCAATCCGGAGTAAGTGAAAAACAATGGGAGAAGCAAAGCGACCGCTAAGGGCTGAATGCGGTCGATGAGTTGCTCCGACATGAACCTGCGAGGCATCGCAGCCCCCATCAGAAAGGCTCCAAAAACGGCATGCAGCCCGATCAAATCGGTGCACCATGCTCCGAGCGACATCAAAGCTAGACCAATGACGAGCCCCCCTTCGGTCAACACCCCGTCTCGCACGAACCAAGCCTCGGTCTTCTTCAAGACCGGGCGAACCAATGCAAACACAAACACCACATAGCCGATCCCCCCGCCAAAACTAATAACAACTTTGGAGGGGTCCTGGTCAAAACTAGCGAGAACCAATGCGAGCAGACACCAAGCCATCGCATCGTCGATCGCACCCGCACCAATCGCGACGGTACCCATCGTCGTTCCCGCCAGCTTCTTGAAGTGAATAATCCGAGCAAGCATCGGGAAGGCGGTAATGCACATCGACGCACCCAAGAACAACATCGCCTCGAAGGGTGTCGTCTTTTCGGGGAATAGCGAACTGTTGTAGATAAAGTAGTAAGCGAGCCCCGCGCCGAGGACGAATGGAGCGATCATCCCTGCCAGGGAAACAGCGACCGAACTCTTGAAGTGACTTCGGAGAATATCGACGCGAAACTCAAGCCCCACAATGAACATGTAGAGGGCGAGCCCAAGCTGCGATGCAGGAAACAAATAACTCTGGGTATCGCGGGTTTGTTGCGTCACATCCCATGGAAACAACCAGGTCTGCCATTCAGGCCAAAACAGACCGAACAGGGATGGTCCAAGCAAAACACCGGCAATCATCTCCGCGACGACCTGCGGTTGCCCAATCCACTTTGCCCCGACGCCAACCAGTCGACAAAACAGAAGGATGACTGCAATCTGCGCAAAAAACTGCACCGCCAAATGCACGTTGTTCAAGCTCGCATACCCTTCACCAATAAGAATTCGAAAACGAGGACATCCCGACGCGACCAGAATACATGTTCAAACAACCAATGTCCAGACAGGCAATTCGGAAATTAGCTGGGGATTCAGAAGCCAGAAGCGCTGGTTTTCCGCCCTGGGGAGCTATCCTAGAAGTTGTCTCGCCCTACCTCGGCCCGCCGCGCCCCGCCACGCCACGCTCCACGCCCCGCCACGCCACGCTCCGCGCCCCACAACCGTCCAGTCAGTCGGCCGCTCAAGCCCGAACCTTCGCGCATTTTTCATCCCGCACTCACGTCAAGCCAACCTCGAACTGAACAATTGCAGTCAGTTCAAATCACGGGCCGTGGTTCACCTTCCCCATCCCACTTACTTTCCGATCACGACTATGCAGCAACGAATCTTCCGAGCGCTCCTACTTTCGTTATGTTTCCCAGCGATTTCCGCCTCGGTGGCTTGGGCGCACCCCCCAGCCTTGCATAAGGTATCGACCCAAAACTCCGATGCCAGCGCCCCTCAGACCTTGTGCCGTGGCTTCGTTTTCCAAGATACCAACGGGAACCGAAAGCGAGATCCCGACGAAAAAGGAATGGAAGGGGTGCGCGTATCGAATGGACGAGAAATTGTCCTCACCAACCAAGATGGCCGTTACGAGATCGGAATCAGCGAAGATTCGATCGTATTCGTTGTCAAGCCGCGTGGATGGATGACCCCTGTCAATTCGTTAAAGCTTCCCGAGTTCTATTACATCCATAAACCCAATGGTTCGCCGGACTCCCGCTTTCCGGGGGTCGCACCGACGGGACCGCTGCCAGAGTCTGTCGATTTCCCCCTGACCCAGCAGGAAGAACCCGATCAATTCAAAGCCCTCATGTTCGGGGACACCCAACCTCGCAACGTTCAAGAAGTGGAGTACATGGCTCACGACATCATCGAACAGATCGTCGAGGAACATGCGCACGACGCTTCGTTTGGTGTTACCCTCGGCGATATCGTCTTCGATGACTTGAGCGTTTTCAAACCGCACAATCAAGCGATCGCGATGATTGGAATCCCCTGGTACAACGTCATCGGGAATCACGACATCAATCAAGATGCCCCGAACGATAAACTCTCCGATGAGACATACGAGAGCCACTTCGGCCCCAGCTACTATTCATTCGACTACGGACCTGTTCACTTCCTAGCCCTCGACGATGTGGAATGGATTGGCGCATCCGAAAGTCAGCGCGGGCACTACCAAGGGGGACTTGGAAAAGAGCAAATGGAGTTCATCAAAAACGACTTGGCTCTGATCCCGAAAGATCAACTCGTTGTCCTCATGATGCACATCCCGTTGGTCAATGTGGAAGATCGACAAGAACTTTACAGGCTGATCGAAGAACGTCCTTTCGCACTTTCCCTCTCCGCCCACACTCACTTCGTCAAGCACCATTTCATTGACAAGGAAGACGGATGGCAAGGAAAGGAACCGCACCATCACATCGTGAACGTTACCGTCTGCGGCAGTTGGTGGCGTGGCGCAACGGATGAGCTTGGAATTCCCCACGCGACGATGAGCGATGGAGGGGCAAACGGCTATTCCATCCTCAGCTTCGATGGATCCAAATACAAACTCGAATATCGAGCCGCGCGTCGCCCCGCGAGCCATCAGATGAGCATCTACCTTCCGCAAGAAATCCATTCTTGGCAGTCCCTATCAACCGCTATGGTGGTCAACGTCTTCAATGGAACGAAAAAGTCCAAAGTGGAGATGCGATTGCTACCCGATGGGGAGTGGAAGGAGCTGGAGCGAGTGGACGGAGTCGATCCATTCCTCGCCGATATCAAAGCTCTCGAAGCAGGTGCGGCCCCCCCCAACGGTACGCCCCTTCCACAACCATCGATTACCGATCACCTATGGCGTGGACTCCTCCCGGCCTTGCTCCCTGTCGGTACCCATCTGTTCGAAGTCCGAACCACCGACATGCACGGGCAGGTCTACGCGGATCGAGAATCGATTCGAGTTGTTGCTCCACCGCAGCCGGCAGCACCAGCCCGCCCCAGAGCGACGCCTCGCGCCGCCGTTCGCTAGTCTGTCGCGCGAATCGCATACGAAGTGGAATCTTATTGACAGGTCCACCCACCATCGATGGTCAGGGTGGACCCGGTCATGAATGAGCTCGCGTTGGAGCAAAGAAATAGAACACCACCCGTCAATTCGCTCAGCTCGCCCCATCGCCCCATCGGTATCTTCGATACAAAATTGGCGTACTGGACAGGATCGTTGAGCAACGGGCGATTCATCTCGGTTGCAAAGGGACCTGGACAGAGCGCATTGACGGTAACCCCTTGGGCAGCCCATTCAAGAGCTAGCACCCGAGTCAGCCCCAGCAAGCCCGCTTTCGAAGAAGCATACGGTGTCCTACCCGCGATCCCGATGGTGGAAAGGATCGACCCAAAATGGACGATTCGCCCCCAACCCCGGCGAGCCATCTCGGGCCCGAATGCTTTCGCCATGAGGAATGGGCCCTTCAGGTTCGCATCGACGACTTCGTCCCAATCCTCGACCGAAAGGGACTCGATCGGTCCTCGTTTATTGAGCCCGGCACTGTTGAGAAGGATATCTACGTCCCCAACATCGCGCTGCACCGAAGCAAACAACTCCTGAACTTGCTCGGCCCGAGTCACATCGGCAGAAAAAGCCCATGCTCTCTGGTTGGTTGCTGCTTCAATCTCTCGTGCAGCGGCTTGGCAAATCTCCAAACGTCTGCTTACCACGACGATCCTCGCACCCGCTTGGGCCAACCCCTTGGCGAGATGGAGCCCTAGACCTTGCGATCCGCCGGTTACTAACGCCGTTCGACCATTCAGTCGAAAGAGATCGAAAACATCCGCCATGGCAAGCTCGTCTCGAGTCGAATGAACACGTGTATATAAGACACGCAATAAAAAAACGCGCAATAAAAAAACACTGTGGAGCGAAGTCGCGCTCCACAGTGTGCGGGAATAAAAATCGTTCTCAGCTTCAGGTCGACAGTTCTTAGAACACGTCGAGAATGAAGTGATGGCCCCAGTGGTAACGCTGCTGCGTGGGGTAGTAGTTCGCCCACTTGCGATTGTACACAGGGATTTGCATCTCAGCGGGATAACGGTGATAGAGGCTATCGCTGCTGCGATAGTACTCGTTACCCCAGAAGTTTTGAGGATAGTACACGTATGGATAGTGGTTGAAACGCTGGTAGTCACGTGCACCAGCGGCTCCACCCCAGGAACGCCCGTAAGCTTGCGGTTGCTGTGCTTGAGCGCTCTCGGAAATGCTGAGGCCAGCTACGGCACCCAACGCTGCGACCATCAAGGCCTTGCGGATCATAATTCTCCCCCCCAGGATTCTTGTTCTTTCATGGTTCTTTCGAACAACTCATCCATCGGCAATTCCTACAACCGGAATTGAAAATTTATTCGCTACTACCCTACTTCGCGTCGGTTTTGTGGAGAATGACCGTCAATGTGTAGTATGCTGGCGTTTCCTCGTTCGCGACCTCCGGTTCCCCTGGAAGACGTTGAACCGCCCATGGTTTCTCCGGACTCCCCTGGCTCACAACGGGTTCGAATCGATAGTTGCCAGGCGGAAGCTCCTCTGGAATCTCGAATCCTTTTCCTCGAAGCGACTGCGCAGCCTCTGACCAAAACGCCACCGGAATGCGCAGTTCCAGTACGTTTGGTTCTCGCCCATTGCTTGCCCCCTCGGCGGACGACATGCTCCGTCCCCTTGCCATGCTTTTGTCCGTTTTCACGTCGGTCGCATCGTCCAATCCAAGACTCGTGTTGGGCACGGACTCGCTCCACTCGGACAATGGGGTTTCTGGGGCCGGACTGGCGAAAGAGAGAGCGACTTCGGTCTTGGGGGTAAACAAAACGATGACTCGATCTTCCATAGCCGGAGTGGACCGCCCAAAATCCTTCGCACGATCTACGGAAGTCCATTGAAAATCCCACTCTTCGCGTCGTTTGGCCAGTGCCGGCAAGTCGGTGGGTTCGGTGGATTCGGCGCCAACGAGTGACTCGCTCTCCTTGGCCGCTAAGAAATAGGAAAAGAACGAATCCCTCCGCGACAGGGCATCCTGGCGAGATGAGGACGAAGCTTCGGTCTTGAAATCCAAGGAGAAGTCCGAGGAAACCGTTTCCGATCGCATCGGGGATGCAGGAGGAGGAGGACTAACCGAATCGGACAAGATCATCGGTGCATTTCCAGCCGGCGCATTCTCAGGATCCGCAGCCCGCTCATTTATGCGAAGCTCCTCCGTTGCCGCGTTCGCACTCCCAAATTTGGCTGACGACGGGGCCTGCATGGCTGTAGAAGGGGCCTGCGACTTGGTATCCATTCGAGTCGCGAGCATTTCATGTCCACCGTTTCCCAGAGGGAACCAATAGAGACTCGACAGCGAACCTATGACTAAAATCGACGCAGCAAGACTGAGTAGCCACGTTGGTACATTCAGGAACCATCCCCCTTTCGATGCAAGGGAAGAATTGCAGGGAGCGTCCACGTCAGAAGAGGCTTCCGACTTCGGTGCATCCCATGGTCCTGAACGGACAATACGCGTCTCGCTCGGCAACTCGATCTTGCAAGCGGCAATGGCCGTTCGAATGCGAACCAAACGGTCGAGAGTCTGTCGAAGATCGGGTTGGGTCTCCAACATCGTTTCCACGTGTCGTCGTTGGTCGGGGCTCAGTTCGTTATCCAAATAGGCCGAGAGCCAGGATTCGTCGAAGTCGTCCATGGGCTGATTAACCATTTGATTTCTCCCCATGCTTGAGATTTTCCCCAGACGAGTCCAACGGACCAAATCCGTCTAAGAGATTCTGCAATCCCCGCTTCTCCATGACCTCTCGCAATTCACAGCGGGCCCGGTGAAGACGGCTCCGGACGGTCCCAACTGGAATATCGAGGAGGCCCGCAATCTCGGAATAATCGAGGCCATCGATGTCTCGCAGAAGGATGATCGTTCGTTGCTCCTCCGCGAGCGTATCGATCGCCCCTCGAACGCGATCGATCAACTCATTCCCTTGCGCAACACGATCCGGTGAGCTGACCTGGGAATCGCGCTGGGGCTCAATCTCAAAATCGACGGAGGTGGTTCGTCGACTCTTGCTCTTCCTGCGGGCGTCCACACATTGGTTGAAAGCAATGCGACGAAGCCATGTCAAAAAGCTCGCTCGATATTCAAAGCTTGCGATCTTACGAAACGCGGTCACGAACACGTCTTGCGTCACATCCTCGGCTTCCTGCCGATTTCCCAGGAAGGCAAAGACCGACTGAAACACCGGTCGCTCGTAGCGCAGCACCAGTTCAGCGAAGCATTGGCTCTCTCCCGATTTCACCCGTTCAATCAAGTCCCTATCCTCCATTTTGGATTCCATAGTTAAGGACGGTTCCTCGTGCTATTCGGTTCCAAAGGAAGAGATCAGAAAGGAAAACAGCGAAGCCTCTCGCGGGGGACGTTCAAGGCATTAGGCAACTGAGGGTTTGGAATCGGGGGGCGGAACCATCGCCGTAATGATAAGCTCGGCGCGATATCCAGGATCGGCCAACGCAGGGTGGCAACAGGCTCGAACCGGGGCACATCCCTCCGGAATCCACGCATCCCACAAGCGATTGAATTCGGGAAGATCTTCGGGATAGGGAAGGTAAATCAAAACCTGCATCAGGTTCCGAATCGAAGTCCCCAACTCGGCGCAACGGGACTCCACCTGCCGAAAGAGCATAGCAAACTGCTCATCAGGGAGAAGCGTCGGATCGTCCGGGACCTCGACGAAGTAGGCCGTGTTTTGAAAAACGACCGCATCCGACCAGCGACGGGTGACTCCGAGCCGTTTGATCTCAGCCATGGCATCTCATTCACTACAAGTGCAGCCACAAAAAATCCCCCGTGTGCGTTCGCGGGGGACCATTTGTGTTTTGAATTGTCAGGACGGTCCGCGCGCCCACGCGTCGGTCGAGAATTCAAGCTTGACCGGCCAAGTGCGCGTGGCCGTTTACGACTAAACGAGCTTCCAAGCCTTGATCAGCTGCTCAGCGCCGGGGCTAAGTCGGCGAAGCTTGTGCGCGATGACCGCTTTTTCCGTCTTAGACGATTTTTCCGCTTTCTTCTGAAGAAGAGTGAGCTTCTTACTTCGATTGCGTCGTCGGCGCAATTCTCGCTGTCGTTCGGTTCCTGCCATGGTTTCCAACTGTCTACGGATGATGTTGACCAGAATTTGCCAATATGAGGTCCCAAGATTAGCTGGAACCGCCATATTCGTCAATGTTTCCTTGCCAGCGAGGTCTCCGACCTTGGACAGTCGATAGAAATTTGGCAAGATGTGCGTTCGGTGAGGTTTCGTTTTTTCCAGGAAGTGGAGATATGATGGTGCGTTCAACCGCGGTGATTCTGGCCGCCGGCAAAGGGACTCGCATGAAAAGCGATCTCCCCAAAGTTCTCTTCCCGGTTCTCGGCAGGCCGATGATACACTGGGTTCTCGACGCACTGGAGACCGCCGGAGTCACCCGAAAGATTGTCGTTGTCGGATACCGAGACGATCTGGTCCGAGACGAATTGGCCGGTCGGACAGGCATCGAGTTCGCTTTGCAAGCAGAACAACTGGGAACCGGCCACGCCGTCCAGATGTGCCGCCCCTTGCTCGATCATGGCCCGACCGGCCCAGTCTTGGTGGTCGCCGGCGATTCCCCTCTGATCCAACCTGGCTCGGTCCAAGCGGTTTTGGGGGAGTTTCAACGCGGCGGCTGGGATTGCTTCATGGGAACCCTCCTCAAAGACAATCCCTTTGGCTTAGGTCGCATCGTCCGCGATGCAAACGGCCGATTCACCCGTATCGTCGAACAAAAAGATGCTTCCGAGGCGGAGCAAGCCATACGCGAGGTCAATATGAGCACCTATGCGTTCGATCGCGACGGTCTCCTGCACGCGCTCGAGAATCTTGGCAACAACAACGCACAACGTGAGTACTATTTAACGGACTGCCCGGCCAATCTTCTCTCTGTTGGGAAAAAGGTCGAGGCCAAGCCCGTACTGAGCGACTGCGAAGCGCTCAGTATCAACACCCTCGAGGAACTGAAAGCGGTCGAAGCCAAAATGCAAGAAATGGGGTATCCATGCGCGAACTAAAGATCTTCAGCGGAAGAGCAAACCCACAACTGGCTCGCGACATCTGTGCGTTTCTTCACCTGGAAATCGGCTCCATCGCACTTGGAAAATTCCCCGACGGCGAGAATTTTTGCAAGATCGAAGAGGATGTACGCGGCCGAGATGTCTATCTAATTCAACCGACTTGCCCTCCCGTCAATGACAATTTGATGGAGTTGCTCATCATGATCGACTCTTGCAAAAGGGCCAGCGCCGCGCGCGTCACCGCCGTGATTCCGTACTACGGATACGCCCGCCAAGATCGCAAAGACGAAGGACGTACGCCGATCACCGCAAAGTTGGTGGCAAACGTCATCACCCGCGCGGGTGCCGACCGCGTTCTCACCATGGATCTGCACGCACCCCAGATCCAAGGCTTCTTTGATGTTCCCGTGGACCACCTCTACGCTGCACCGGTTTTGACCAGCTACTTCCAGAGCAAATCCTATGACCCTGCCGACATCGTCGTGGTCAGCCCCGACGAAGGAAGCGTGAAACGAGCAAAGGGCCACTCGAAGCGATTGGGCGGAAAACTGGCCATCGTCGACAAGGTTCGAGAGAACGCGCTGCAGACACAACAAAAGAACATCATCGGCGGTCCCGTCGAAGGAAAAATCTGCTTGATGTTCGACGACATGATCAGCACCGGTGGTTCGATCTGCGGAGCCGCCAAACTGGTTCACGAAGCAGGTGCGAAAGAGATCCATCTCGCCGCGACCCACGGAGTCCTCTGCGGAGCCGCAATCGAGAACCTCAAGAACGCTCCCATCGATAGCTTGGTCATCACCAATACGATCCCTCTCCCTCCGGAGAAACGACTGGATAACATCCACGTACTGACCGTGGCTCCTCTCTTGGCAGAAGCAATCCGGCGGATCCACTCGAACCGTTCGATCAGCCAAATGTTCTCCAGCGGTCCCGACGATTCGTGACGACTGCCGACCGCAAGGGCATCTTTGACAGTTGGTGAGAAACAAAACCGGCCATATTTCCCACTTGATGGAAAGGTCCGTCGGCTCAGGTTCCACACCAATACCACCCCGAGGTACCGCAGGCTTACCCCGGGCTAAAAAAATCGTTTAGCAGTCAGCCGTAGGCGTACTCACCCCACCGCAGGTGGAACCTATACACGGATCACCAATTGCTGGTACCACAAATCACCTCACCTACCTAGGTGCATCGTCTTGCTCTGGCCGGATCTCGAACAACCAGCTCGATACCCCCTCGATCGATCGGCTCGCAGGAAAGTATCACAACTCAACGAACCAGGGCGTTTGGCCTGTTTTCGGAGCCTACTTGATCGACTCGGATTGCGATTGCAGCGTCTCCGTGATTTCTTGGATCGAGCGTCCTTTGACTTGGTAGACGTATTTGAGGACCTCGGCGACGGCGGTGTATTCCGTGGCTGGGATCGGTTTGCCTACGTCGACTTCGCGGAAAAGGGCTTGAGCAAGCGGTTTGCGTTCGACAATCGGGATCCCGTGTTGCAAGGCAATCTTTCGAATCTTGGCCGCCACTAGATCCGCCCCTTTCGCGAGGACGATCGGTGCTCGCATCGTCGTTGGATCGTACTGCAATGCGATCGCAAGTTCAGTAGGGTTGGTGACGACGACATCCGCTTTGGGGACATCGACCGAGAGACGCTGTTGCGCCAGCTCCCTCTGCACCTTGCGACGCCGCGACTTGGTGTGAGGATCCCCTTGCGTCATCTTCATTTCTTCGCGCATTTCCTCATCTGTCATGCGCAAATCCTGCTCGTACTTCCAGCGTTGAAATGCGTAATCGACGATCGAGAGAATCACGAGGGCGATCGCGACATTGCGACAAAGTTCGATCATCGTTTCCCAGACGAATCCTCCGACCGCACCGATCCCCGTCGTCCCTAACGCGAGGATCGAATCCCACTTGGACCAGACCCCTGCGATCAAAATCCCCGTCACTAGCGCGATCTTTACCAACCCAAAACCGAGCCTCGTGACATTGGTGATCGAGAGCAACCGCTTGAAGCCTTGAATTGGATCGATACGAGTGATATCCATCCCCAGCTTCTCAGGGAGCCATAGCGGTCCTACTTGTGCGAAGTGAACAATCACCGATGTGGCGAGCATTCCAAGCAATAGAGGAAGCAAGGCGAGCGACGATTGGCCCGTCTGCCGGATCAAATCGATCATGACGGTTCTCGTGTCGGTTTTCAACGTCGCTTCCGACGTCAGAACGTCATGTAGCAAGCCGATTAAGGAATTAGCGATCGCGGGTCCGGTCGTGTCGAGGAGCACCACACCCACGAGGAGAAGGATGGCCGAGGTCAAGTCGCTGGAGCGCGCGACGTTACCGTCCTCGCGGGCTTTTTGCCTGCGAAAGTCGGTTGCCTCGTGTTTCTTCTCTCCGCTATCATCCGCCATCGAAGGATTACCCTCCTTTCTCTAGCTTCGACCACCTGCAGGAAACAGTTCTGTTGTCCGTTCGATCCAGCCAACGAATTCGTCTTGAAAGACCCAACCGATACTGGTGATCGACAACGTCAAGATGATGAGGAGGATCGACACGTTTAGATTGAAGCCAATCGCGATGATGTTCAACTGCGGTAGCGTGCGGCCGATCAATGCGGTAACAAAGTTCGCTAAGAGCAACGCGATGGCGGGAGGGGCTGCGGCGCGTAGGCCGATGGCGACACTGTGCCCGAACAATTCATGCAAATGCAAAAGCCAGTATTCCTCCAGGAGGACCCCACCGGCTGGGTACGTTGCAAAACTGTCGACGCACGCGCTGATGATTACGCGATGGCCACCCAAAGTGACAAAAAGAATCATGGCAACCCATGAGAGCATCTGACTAACGACGGTGATGCTCTCCTGCGTCGTCGGATCGGCGGCTTGGGCGACATCGAGACTTGCGAGCGAACTGATGACTTGCCCACCGATTTGCAACGAAGTGACGATGATTAGCGCCGACGATCCAAAAAGCAGACCAAGCAATAATTCCTTGATCATACCCAATACAATGTCCGCGAGATTTCCTGGCAGTGGCGTGGTGTACTCCATGACTATGGGAGTAATGGCCGCTGAAACCATCAAGACAATCATTACTTTGACGCGGTTGGGGACCGAGGCCCCCTGCAACGGAGGCATGAGGACCAGCATCGGGCCTATCCGACTGACGATGCAGAGAAATGTCCACATCGGCCCGTAAAGCAAACTCTTTAAAAACTCGACGCTGTCAAACATGGTGGCAACGCTCTAGCATTAACGCTTCGAGACGTGGAGCGGGATCTCATGAAACAAATCGCGAGAATAATCGATCATCCGGTCGGCCAGCCACGGGAGACATACGACAATCCCCAGCGTCATCGCGACTAGCTTAGGAACCGTGCTCACCGTCTGGTCTTGAATCTGCGTCAACGCTTGGATCAGTCCAATCGCCAACCCGACGACCATTCCGATAACGAGCAACGGAGTTCCGAGGATCAGCGACATCAATATCGCTTCGCGGACCAAATCCACCGCTTCGCTTGAAGTCATGTGTCACCTTGTTGAATTGGAATTGTTGAGTTGAAAGAAGAATGAACCGGTCAAGACGCCAAGGTTCCGAAACTGTCGAGCAACATCGAAACGACCAGTCGCCAGCCATCGACTAAGACAAAAAGCAAGAGCTTGAACGGAGTCGAGATCAAAGCTGGAGGGAGCATCATCATCCCCATCGAAACCGTTACCGATGCAATCACAATGTCGAGGATCAAGAAGGGGAGATAGATCTTAAATCCCATCAAAAAAGCGGTCTTGAGCTCGCTGAGCATGTAGGCTGGTAACAGGACTTGGAGTGGAACGTCGTCAAAGCTCGTTGGGCCTTGGCTGCCCGGTGCATACCGGCTGTAAAACAAATGGACGTCGTCATGGTTGTCCGCCAAATCGATCTGCCGGATCATGAACTCCCGAATGGGCTCCACTCCCTTGTCCCAAGCTTCGGTGGCAGTCATGCGTGAACCTTCCGTTGTGTAAGGCTCGATGGCATCCTCGTACACGCGATTCCAAACCGGGCTCATCACGAAAAGAGTGATGAAAAGGGAGATGGACGTGATGACTTGACTCGGCGGCAACTGCTGGGCTCCGAGAGCCTGCTTCAACAAACCAAAGACCACGATAATGCGAACATAGCATGTCGTCATCAACAGGATCGCTGGAGCAAGGCTAAGAACGGTCAGCAATAAAAGGATTTGCAGGGAACTCGAAAGCCCTCGGGGGCTGATCCACTCTGCCGGTCCTCCCCCGACCCGATCGACCAATTGCTCCAAACCGCTTCCGGGATCCGTTGCCCGCTCGTTCTCCGCCGTGGCTTTCCTTACCGGTGCACTGTCACGGATTTGTTGCGCTCGCGACAGAAAATCGTCTGTGCTCGTCTGACCGATCGCGTTGGATGCAGATCCCAAGACCCAGCTTGCAACGATGACCAGAATCAATGAATAGGCGAATTCAAACGAACGAATGCCCCACGAACGGATTCGGGAGACTGTCGGAGTGTATGGATTTGCTAGCATGGGACCACCGCTTGAATTTCCGCCTTTCTGGCAAGAATTACTCAAGTAGCGGATCCGGGCATTGGAATCTAGACCAAGTGCTCCATCGGTGAAGTGATTCGCTTGCCCTGGTGTCGGAAAGATCAGAGAACGGCAATTGCCTCGAGGAAAGGCTTATGCCCCGTACCCTTCGATGGCAAAAAGTTGCACCTGCGCGGCACCCTCGCGAAGCAGCCGAACGCGTTGATACTCCTCGGAGTGGTAAAATCGCTTCGCGTCGTCCATGGTCGGGAACTCGAGGATGACGATCCTAGCCGTCTCCTCGGGGCCTTCCATGTTTTCAATCGGCCCCCCCCGGACAATGAACTTGCCGCCATATTGCGCAATCACCGCCGGCGTTTCTTGTGTGTACTTTTTGTACTGCTCCGGATCGGTCAATTCGACTCTCACCAAAATGTATGCTGCCAATGTTCTTACCCCACGTTTGTCTTAACTAGTTTTCCAGAGCAGATGATACGGGGGTTGTCGCAGGAAGGTTTCGGAAGACCCGAAAGGCCCCTTTTTGCTTGTCATCCAACCACTCACCGACCACGAGATCGATGCGGGAGTCTCCGTCAACATCGGCGGCAACGCATGACGCGTGGGAACAATGATCGCGTTCTACGCTATGCCTTTGGAACTCGCCTGATGTTTTCTGTTCCCACCAACAAATCGAATCAAAGGCACCTGGCCCCGAACTACCACCATGGGGAAAGAGCCCCACGCATGCAATATCGAGATCCCCATCCCCGTCGAAATCCGCCACCGCGGATTGAAGTGCGCCGACGAGCAATCCCAACTCGCGATTCTCCCATTTTCCATCCCCTAGATTCTTGACCCATCGCAATCCGTGGTAGGGTTTAGGGAGCAAGGAATCCATGACATCGCCGCAGGTGTGCACGACATCGATCCGTCCGTCTTGATCGAGATCGACCAATTGAAAGGCGCTGGAATTGTACGAAGGATCGGGCAGTTGCAGGATCAACTGCTTCTCGTAGGTGCCATTCTCCCGTTGCAAAAACGCTTCGACGGTCTCGTATTCTTGTGCAAAGGCGACGACGAAATCCATTTTACCATCCCGATCGAGATCGGCGAATTCCACACCTAAAGCACCGTGCCGATCATCGATCACCTCCCGTTTCCAACGAGGTGAGCGTTTCTCTCCACCTTCATTCCGCAGCAGCTTGAACGACCCGGATTCGCGCCAGCCGAAGTCGATGACGAGGAGGTCGAGATCTCCATCTTGATCGTAATCATAGGGTTTGGCTTCGACAGTTCGACCGAGGCCCTCTGCGATCACTATGGACTGGGGGTCGTCGCCTCCAAAATGGATCGAAACGCGACCGTTCTCATGGTCACCCACGCGGAAGCTACCCATCTCCCCGACGATGTAGTCCATGTGACCATCTCCATCCCAATCGAAGGGGACGACGCGGCAGAAGTTCCTCCCCTCGGCGATCGTGCGGATGGTGTCCCTCGCTGACGTCGCGGATAGGGATAGAGAGTTGGGAGTCCAGCTTTTGAGAGTGCCGGAGTACATATCCGTAAAAAGGAGGCTCCCCTCTGCCGATTGCCAGACAAGGTGCGCTGTGGCCGGGGCGACTTCCGCAATGGCAAGCGGTTCACTGGGGAGGAACCGAACCGGACTCGGTGTCTCCTTCATCGCATCGGCGCGCGGAACAACCACCACCTCAGGAGCTTGTTCCTCGTAATAGCGAATGACGTCTCGCTGGGTTGGCTCCGGCAAATCGGTTCGTTTCGATTCGATGTAGAACTTGAATCCCTGACGGACTTCTGCGGCCCAGTTTTCTCGTGGAAAGGTGGATGGGATCGGGAGAGGATGGCAATCGCCGCAAAATTGCTCAATCTTTGCGACGGTCGCTTCGTCCAGAGGAGCTCGCCGGCCGGCGGTGGCCGAATCGTGGGCCGGTGGGGGAGTGGTGCCAATGTCCTGAGGTGCCTCGCAGCCAGCGAAACATCCCCCGATCAACAACCAGGCTTTCAGTCGATAAGAAACGGATGTGAAACGCATTGCCCGGAGGATCGATATAGGTAGGTGAGGGCGACAAGGTCAGAAGATCAGATTCGCGGATATGCGAAGAAACAGAAAAACCCTGCGATTCTTGTCAATCCACTGTACCAAAGCTGTGGTAAAACTGGCAAGTAGAATCATTCAAATACGGTATGGGCGCGGTGGTTCGGTATTTTGCAGTCTGTTGCTAGCTCGGTCCTGCGACGCTCATCTAGAGACATCCTACTTTAACCGGCAATCAATGACCTGCCAAAGGTCGCTTGACGCAAGTCATCGACGGCCGCGGCACCGAGACACGCTATGAGTACGACGGCCAAGGGCGTGAGACCACGAAGAAAGCCGCTTACGGCACATCGATCGAAGCCAGAACGGACACCTTCTATGATCTAGCCGGGAACGTTACCGAAGTTCGCCACCCTCGTTACTTCGATTCCACGGATACCGAAGGCTACCAGAAGGCCAAAGAGACTTGGACCTACAATGGCCGAGGCTTGGTAGCCAGCCACACCGATGCAACAGGTTCCTCCATCGCAGCCACCGAATCGTTTACTTATGATCTCGGAGGTCATCAAGCGACTCGCACTGACTTTGGCGGCAACGTCTGGACGCGCTACGAAGACTCCTGCTGCGAGAAGAAGACGGCCAACGCCGATCCACTCGGACACGGAACGATTGTAAATACCGACTCCAACGGCCGCACAGTCCACACGATCCAAGTATCGGATGTGTCGACCCATGTGGGATCGTTCTCGAATCCCACCGATGCAAAGACCCTTTCGGAGTCGACGACCAAGTTCGACGGGCGAGGGCGCGTGATTTACCAGACGACTTGGCTCTCGGCACGAGGGACCGTCGATCCTGCCAATCCACCCATTGCAGGGATTGGAGGGGTCTCGCTCTCCGATGGACTCACGACACAGTATCTGTACGACGACAACTTGGCTGATGGGGTTGGATTGGATAACTCCACCGGAGTCTCGGTCTCGAAGCTGGGAACCGGAGGTTCTGGAACGTTTAACGTCTCCCTTTCGAACGCGATCTCCAAGTTGGCTTCCACCGAAGCCAACGGAGGTGCCAATGTGACCTTCAGTTCCACCGCTCCTGGGAAAGCAACCGTTGTCATTAGCCCAGAAGACGAGATCAGCTTTACCATCTCCGATGCCGCAGGGCGCTCGGTCATGAGCGGCAAGCTCAATAATTACCGTGGATCCGGCTCAACAGCCCTCAATACACTCGCAACCTGGAATTGCACGGTCTACGACGCGAACACTTCCTTGTCCGGGTACGGAACGGTCTTAGTCACCAAGTCGGTGGATCCCCAAGGGAACACGACGGCCAGTTGGACCGATGCGGCAGGGCGCACCTTGCGCAGCATTGACCAGCTTGGCAAGGTTACGACCATGACCTTCGATGCCGCCGGAAACCAACTGTCGGTTCGCGATCCCAACAATGTGGGAGCGGACATGCTCTACGATGCCCTGGGGCGCAATACCCAACGAACCGATACCAATAGCGCGGTTACCAAGACCGAATATGACAAAGCTGGAAACGCGATCAAGCAAACCGATGCCAAGAACAAGCACACTTACACCACCTTTGATGCGCGAGGGCGCAGGAAGTCGACCACCGATCGGATTAGCGCAGTCACGTCGTTCACCTACACCGCCTTGGGACAATTAGCCTCCCTGACCGACGCCGAGAGCCAAACGACCAGTTACACGTATGACTCTCGGGGCTCCAAACTCACAGAAACCTACCCAGATCACACGTCAGGCACCTCCCCTGGCCAAAGGGCAACGGGACCGTCACGTTCGTCTATGGCAACGCAGGGCGCGTTAAACGCAAACAGGACCAATTGGGCGATACGGTCACCTACACGTTTGACCTGGCCGGGAGAATGACGACCAAGGATTACCGAACGGCTGCCAATAGCCCCACAGGAACGATCACCGATTCGCACAACGAAACCTACCCGTGAGAAATCTCCCCCACGGCGAGCTAACGTTCGGGTAAAATTCCACCTTTCTTCCTAAAGCCTAAAGCCCAAAGTCTAAAGTCTTCTCCCCATGAGCAATTACGGGTTTACTTCAGCAGGCACCAGTTACGACGACGAAGACCGTCTCACCGGCTTCGCCCGTGCTAGCGGAACGTTTACTCAGTCATGGAGTCTTACCAGTGTGGGTGACTGGAACAGCATCACCACCAATGGCACAGCGCAAAACCGCACCCACTTCCTGACCCATCTGCGCCACCTATGTCCTGATTGTTCCCCTGCGGTTTTATCCTCAACCCTCACCCCTCAAACCTCACGCCTGTCGTATGACTTCGACAACAAGCTCAAGAGCGCCGATGTGGACAACAACGGCTCGAACGATGTCACGTTCCAGTACGATGCACTGGGAAGACGCGTTGCACGACAAGGAACCTCCGGCTCCTTCGTCTATGTGCAGCATGACCAGCAGACGATCGCCGATTACGGATACGGGGATGCTCCTAGCTCGCCAACGCATCGCTATGTGTGCGCTAGCTACATCGATGAACCGGTGGTGCGCAAGGCGGCTGGAACCAGCGGAACGATTTACTACTACCACCGAAACCAGCAGTACAGCATCACGGCAGTGACCACTTCTTCGGGCTCCGTAGCGGAACGCTACGCCTATACGGCCTACGGCCAGCCAACCATCCTCGATGGATCAGGCTCGGTCCTCTCGAGTTCCGCGATTAATAATCGCTATACCTACACGGGGCGTGAATGGGATTCGACGCTTGGCTTGTATCACTTCCGTGCGAGGTGGATGAGTGGACTCGCTGGTAGGTTTATGGGGAGAGATCCAGTTGGGTACTTTGGGAGCCCGTTCGGCCTATACCGACAATTTCAAGGGTATGCGTTAGTAGTTTTAGACCCTCACGGAAGTGAACTAATTACGGCGGGAGCTGTTGGCGTTGGTGGCGTCATCGTAGCAGGCGGAACATCCACAACAACGGTTCTAGTTTCCGGAGGAACATCAACACTTGTGGGAGGTACAACTATAGGAGGTAGCGTCGGTACAGGTTCGGGAATAATCGGAATCGTTTCTACAGGTGGAGCAGCGGCAACGGGCGGTGGAACTGCAGCTGCCGTGGGAGGAAGTACTGCTGCTGGAGGAGGAACGGTCCTCATTAGTGGAGGGCTCGCCACAACAGTTGGTGTTGCCGTTCTGCCCGGTGGCATTCTCGGATACGGCATCTATGCCACCCCTGTTATCGGTACTCAAAACTGGCTAGAACCTGGATTGACGCAAGTTGCTTACTACTTCTTCCCATCGAACCATCCGCCTATACAAACATCGGCACAACCCAGGCCGATTCCGGTCCCAGTTCCATTGCCAATATCTAAGCCGAAATGCCCTACGGATGAATGGGATCCAGATCAGTATGACTATTGTTTGCAACAAGCTGAGCAGGATTATGATAGATTGATGGAGGCGGCTCCACTGTATAAAGACCTATGGGACGAAGCGCTCAGACAGGACAAACAAGACTGTTGGGATTTGTACGGACCAGATTCACCATAATTTGGAGGAAGTATCAGGTGACTTTATCTATCAGATCCGATCGGTTGGTCGAAGTTTTTAAAATCGCCGCAGACAATTGCAAGCTAGACAATCGTACGGTATTGCTTGAGTCCGATGTGTCGTTAGCGATATTAGCCATTCCAAAATCTGTAATTGGAATTACTTGTACCAAGCTTGGGTTGACTCCAGACATGTTAAGGAGCGGAATTGCAAATAATTACTACCCTGCGATTCCATACTCAGAGAAAATGGAGAAGCTCGCGATCCAGCACTTTAGTAAACTTCCTGGTGTGTTGGAAATGGCATTGCCCGAGCATCTGCTTTTCGTACTTTCGAGAACAAAAAGCTTTAGTTTTTGTATTGAAAGGCTTGGGATCGAGCCAGTTATGTTTGTGTCCGAACTGTATCGCCGATCAGGAAAGAACATCGACGACTTCCCTGATGATCTTGATTGGATTCGATCCTTGAATTGCAATTGAACCCGCGCCCTGTGCAAAAACTAGATTGCATCGAGCAAGGTGATTTTCTGAACGAAATAGCTGAGGGATCGAGAGCAGTTGGAATCAGATTTGAGATCGCACGTTGAACACTTCTTGACACAGATGGCTGCGGTGCAGATGGATGTTCACCAATAAGAACTAAACCAACTCATTAAACAGATCCGCCGATGCGGGGGCACTGGGATTGCCGAAGTTGGTTTTCCCTGCATTTTCTCTATGGTTTTTTTGTGGGGGTAATTCCCCGAGTCTATCGCTCGAGGGGCCGCAAGATGGCGGCCAAAGAGCCGCTTGCGAGCACGAGGATGCACCGAGTGCTTCGTCTGGTCCATTTCAGGTCAGGTAACGACGGACCTTCAGACAGCTCGCCTTGATTCGCATGCAACAGAGATGCGATTTGGTGAGGTAGCGAGCAGTTTGAACGTGATGGTTTCTGAACGAGAGCATTCATCACTAGATTTCCGGTAATGGAAGATTTACCGAGACGTAACAGCAGGTTGCCCCGAAGCGAAGGGTCGCTTCTTCGGTTTGCAGATCGTCTCCATCACACAGGTCATCGCTGCAACACTGTACAACCGTCCATTCCAGGAGCTCCTTTACCGCCAGCGCTCGCTTCCAATTGGCAAGCAACCCTTGCTTCGGAGCAAGGCTCTCAAGTCGTGCTTTCGATCGGATCAATTGATCGAGCGTGGTAGGTGCCTTCGAATATTGTTCGATCGCATGCTCTACCCGGTGGATAAACTCCCAAGTCGCCACGCGATCGCGATACCCTTCCAATCGCATCCCCGGCGTACCACACCGCAAGCACTTGGGCCGATTATCGATCTTCGGAAGTTCAAGCTCATGGAGTCTCGCGGATGGGGGAAGCGACGCATGTCGCTTCCCTACGGAATCTGAATTGTGCTTGGCCAAGAGCAAGCGGACTCTTTGAAGCGTTTCCTTGCGTCCTTTCCCTTGAAAGAGACCTGCATAGCGCACGCGATGCACGTTGCTTGGAACGATATGGAGCAAGAACCGGCGAACGAACTCCTCTCCCTCCATGGTCTCCTCGACCGGTTTGTTCGTTCGATAGTCCCATTGCCGAATGGTAACATGCGTCCCATTGTCCTCGACGATCCGGTTATTGGAGATCGCTGCTCCTTGGATATAGTCCGAAAGATAACGGGCGCAGCCCAACTGCGTTTGCAGTTCATCCGGAGTGATTTGTGCATCGGCTTTCCAGTTCTTTTGCGCCAGAGGTTCAAGCCACCGATGGAACGAAGCGCGAACTTGAACCGAAGCGAGGCTTCCGGGGGAAGCCAGGCTTCAGGATTCAGGGGTCAGACTTCAGGAAGACTCTATCCCAACCCGAAGCGTCAGTGAGGGACAGGCTGCTGACACGCTGGCCACGGAGACACTGGCACCCGACATTCCTTCACAACCGGGCAGCCCTTCACTGGAAGATCCCTCGCTCACGCAACGGGTTGCGATGCATCCCGTTCTTCCTCCAGCCTAAATCCTCCTACATCCGCCACTTGTCCTTCAGCGCCGATTCAGCGCCGATTCAGCGCCGATTCAGCGCCGATTCAGCGCCGATGATCCGATGGGCGCAGCCCCTTTCAGATACCAAACCGTACCGCGGCCTTTTCCGCTCCGCTCAATCAATCCAAGCGATTCCAACTTCTCTAGGTCATCTCTGACCGGGTTCAAATCGAACCCCAATGACTCCACAATCTGACGTCTAGCAATCCCTGGAAAATCTGCAATCGACTGCATAATCGCGCGCTGTGCGTCCGAGAGGCTGTTCGTGACTTGACGTGGTGGGATATAGAGCGAAGGAAGGAACCGCAGCACGACATGCGACGTCTGATCATCTAGTTCCGGGCGCGGGAGTCCCGCTTGCGCCGAGAGTTCTGCAATCTTCAGCATTCCGCGCCCCCATGACTCGATGATTCCGCGACGGTAGAAGATGCGAGATATCAATGGATTCCAAGGCAGCGACTCGTGCGGCTGGAATAACTTCTCTGCTGTCAGTCCAAAGTGCAACCCACCCGTTGAAGCGATTTCAAGACGGTCTTGATAAATCCCGATCGATACTGATCCACCTGGGTTGGTGTAGTCTCGGTGACAGAAGGCGTTTGCGAGCCTCTCTCGAAGCGCAACGCGGGGATACAGCGGCTCATCAATTCGTTCGAATACACCTGCGATCACGCGCCCCGCTATTGGTAGCGATTCGCTGAGAAAACGCTCTGCCTTGAGTAGTAAATCAAACGCGTTTCCGTAGAACTGGCGGTTATCAAGAAACTCGCTCTTGTCCGTCCCTTTGAATTTCGCCAGCTTGATGCAACACTGAGGATAATCTCGTTCGATCTTTTCTCGCTTTCCAAAGAGAGCGATCGCTGCGCGATTCAATTGTCCATCAACCAGCAGTCCGAATCCCGCAAGGATCGTCTCAAGCGAAGTGCTCCCGGGATCTTCGATTCTTCCTCGCCGTATCGCTTCCTCCATGGTTCGACGTATTTCCTCATCATCTAGATCGCTGATGTTCCAACCTACAGCGATCTGTGTTTCCCATCGCGTCTCACCATGCAGGCTTTCCATCAGGATTCGGTTGTATTCGTCACGATTTAACCGCAATGTCGTGTTACCAACTCGCTTGTATGCCTGATTCCGATAGGTGTAAGGTGGGTTACGACCAGCATTCGCTTGGATACATATTACAAATCTATCCTTTCCCATTGCGATACGATCGATCCAGGGAAAAGCAGGAGGGTCAATCTGCTGGATCTCTTGAGAAATTTCTTCAATGGTCCGATCAGAAACTTGCTGACCCGGAATTGTTCCGTTGGGTTCTACCCCGAGCAGAATGATACCACCTCGATGATTCAACATCCCGCACAGCGTTTGAATTGCCTCGCGTCGTTCACCGCTTGTCTTCTTGAACTCCAGCGTTTCTGACTCGCCATTAGAAACTAAATTTTGTAATTCGTGGACATCCATTTGTATTCGTTAGCTCAATCCAAGCTTGCGAGAACGCAATCCAAACTCCGAAAGGCGTCTGAAAGCGTTTGGGTGGGCAATCGCACGGCACCGGCTGGAGTCACCTACCTTTTTTTGCTTAGCAGGATCAACACCTACTCATCTCCGCCAATTTCTACGGCTAGCAAATGAATCGACTTTTCCGATGGGTTGCGACGACCCTCTCGTTCGTGGTTTCCGATCTTTCAGTAGCAGATGAAGCCGAATTCGTTCACCCCTTGTTCGCTGGGTCCAAACGCGGTATCCACCCGCACCGTATAGGAAGCATACCCGAGGTGGAACACACCCTCTAGTCGCTTGCGGTGCAAGATCCATGAATTGAAGGCCATCAAGGTGCCTGGGTAACCGCCCCCCATGAAAAATCTCTCCACGGCGAGCGATCGCTCGGGTACAATTCGACGAATCCCTGCTTTGTTTTCCTCAAGCCTAAAGCCTAACGTCTAAAGTCTTCTCCCCATGAGCAATTACGGGTTTACTTCAGCAGGCACCAGTTACGACGACGAGGACCGTCTCACCGGCTTCGCCCGTGCTAGCGGAACGTTTACCCAATCGTGGAGCCTAACCAGTGTAGGTGACTGGAACAGCATCACCACCAATGGCACAGCGCAGAACCGCACCCATTTCCTGACCTACTCGCGTCACCCATATACTGATTGCACTTGTCCTGATTGTTCCACTTCTTCCTCCAGCCTCTCGCCTCCAGCCTCCGGCCTGCTCCCCGACTTCGACAACAAGCTCAAGAGCGCCGATGTGGACAACAACGGCTCGAACGATGTCACGTTCCAGTACGATGCACTGGGAAGACGCGTAGCACGACAAGGAACCTCCGGCTCCTTCGTCTATGTGCAGCATGACCAGCAGACGATCGCCGATTACGGCTACGGGGATGCTCCTAGCTCGCCAACGCATCGCTATGTCTACGCTAGCTACATCGACGAACCGGTTGTGCGCAAGGCAGCTGGTACCAGTGGAACGATTCACTACTACCACCGCAACCAGCAGTACAGCATCACGGCAGTAACCACTTCTTCTGGTAGCGTGGCCGAACGCTACGCCTATACGGCCTATGGCCAGCCCACGATCCTTGATGGCTCAGGCTCTGTCCTCGCCAGTTCGGCGATTAATAATCGCTATACCTACACAGGGCGAGAATGGGATCAAACGCTTGGCCTGTATCACTTCAGGGCGAGGTGGATGAGTGGGCTAGCCGGAAGGTTTATGGGGAGGGATCCGATCGGGTATCGGGGTGGTCGTTCGTTGTACCGGTGTTATTTTTCGATTCGTGGAGAGCTTGACCCATCAGGGCTACGTGCGGTGGTTGGAATCGGAGCTAATGGTCCTATTTACAAGCATGAGCCAGGAGACTCTTCGCCGCAGCCACCATACGGAGACGCTTGTTTCACCCTTTCACAGTACGGCCCGATTTGGGAACCATGCCCACGGGAACCTCCAGATTGGCCAAAAGGCCCTTCATATCGTGATGGACTCACTCAACTGCTAGATGGCCTAGGGCTCTTGCGAGCAACTTGTCGAAAATGCTGCAAAAAACCAAGCGGATGCGATTCAAATCAATGCGAGATCGAGTCTCGGCAGTTGACGGAAGCATTGATGCATTCGTGGGACGAGTACTATAACGCAGGGCCTGCCTCTGATTACTCGGAAGCAGTAGGGGGCTACTTTTGCTACGAATGGGCGGTCATTTTTCAGAACGCATTGAATTCGACTAACAGTAAGTGTTTTTCGGGAATACGAACAGGTTGCAGGCACAACGGTGGTCCGGTAATTAATCCTGGCGGCGTCGAAATTGATCGTACTCACGAATGGTTAGAAGTGACAATTGGAGAAGCCTCTAGCGGCTGCAAAGTTGCAATAGACGACGGTTTTCTGAATTCAGCACCGGGTTTCGTGCACCCATCTCCATTTCCGCCACTCGACGAGCCTAATTACACGATACCATTTCCAGAACATGATTGGAACCTCGACACCCCGCTGCCAAAACCGAAACCGAAGCCAAGGAGAATTAGGTAATGTGTTACCGTTTTGTTATCCTCTTCGTCATTGCCATCATCGGTAACATTGAACTAGACGCCCTACCGTCAAGCGATGGGACAGAGTCAAGTCGAGTCGTAGTTTTGGTTGCAAGCAAGGCCCAGGCTACTGGCAATAGTGACGTATCTGGCGAAATGATCGTCCTGCGTGAAGATCGCGATCAGTGTACATGGACCTACCTGAATCGATTTGGGAGACTTAGTTCAGGTTCATTTAAATGCGCCAAAGTAGACCAGCTGTTTAGTGGACTTGTAGACACAGTTGAGACGTTAGCACAAGGTACGATTTCGGAAGATGTGAGCTATGTAGGTATTACGGTTATTTGCGGTAAAAGCGAGAGTGTTTTAATCACCAAAAATGCGATTAAGGGTTTGTTAGAAAATCCCTTAATCCATGACGCATTGGCTTCAATCGAGGCACATAGAAAATCGGGTAAGTCCCTTGTTTTTTTTGATGATCTATTATGGTCGAATTCGGAATTTATTCGTGAGGGAAGACCAGTTAAAAACAAATGATAGTTCACCAATAAGAACTAAACCAACTCATTAAACGGATCCGCCGTTCGGCGCTGCAGAACATTTTGGAAAAAAGCGTTCGAGAACTCGGCGCTATTAGGCGAGTTGATGGTGCGGCGAGAGTCTCTCTAAGGGCCACCTCGTGCAATCGATGAGCTTGGACTCACTTCGATTTAAATGGGCGATCTGTTCGGGCGTTTCTGTAGTTTTGTGAGTTGGTTCGACCTCGATTTTCTGGATTGCGACGGTCAATCAGACATCCATCGAGTTTTGTTGCTCGCATGGTGATCCTCGTTTCTTGGTACAAGACGCACTTGCACATGGCTTAGCTCGTGTTGTTTTGGAGTGATACAAGTGCTGGTTCGCTTTCTTTTGCTTTGCATCGATCACAGCTTAGAGCGCGATTGTGCGCTATCCTCGCAGCTCTCGCTGCTGCTCGCTTGTCATTAAGGTCCACCGGAACTTTCGCTCCGGTCCCAAAGACCATCTCGTCGGGCGTCTGCCCTTGAAAAGCAAAATGGGGAACAACCGAGTTGTGCTGCTCCACGTAGAAAGCAATGAGCTTGCGAATGGAACTCGCGCTATCGAGTTCGTTCAAATACAACCACTGGTGCTTCAGCTGACGCCACCAGGCTTCGATCATGCTGTTCGATTCGACAATGTCGACCTGCGCAAGGATACGTTGGATCGTGCCATCAGAAACAATCGCATTTACCGTGCCATTCACGTTTTCAACGCCCGAGTCCATAACTGCAGAGGGTACTGTGTTTTCGGGGAGTCCCTTCGCTGCTTCCTTAAGGAGTTCCGCTGTCGTACCTGTTTCAAAGGTGTCATTCAATCTCCATGCGAGAATGCGGCGCGAGAAGTTATCGAGAATTGCGTGAAGGTACACGCGGCTGCCATCGAGCAATCGAACAATGGTCGTGTCGACATGCCAATACTCATTTGGCTTCGTCGCCCGTAAGCCGATTCGAGGTTTCGGTGGGTAGATGCGTTTGCGAGACCGGATCCAATTTCCGCTTTGAATCGCTCGGTACCAAGTCGAGGTGCAAGCGTAGACCTTTCCCAAGCGCGCGGCCAATCGTGCAATCGATCCGACGCTGAGATGACGATAGGCTTCAGACTGCACCATCGATCGCATTTCGGAGCGTTCCGTCGCAGTCATTTGCCCTGGCAAAGATCTGGGACAAGACGAGACATCATCCAATCCGCATTCTTGCGAGTTCTTCCAATCGTAGTAGCGTGACGAAGAGATTCCAATGCAGCCAAGCAATCTTGACAATCGAACGAATCGGCTTGCAAGATCAATGACGCCGAGGAGTTTTTCTTTATCGCTTCCCTGAGGCAAGCGTTGGTAGGTAAGCGCGAAGCCTGATAGCCGAAGCAAGACGACGCACAGTCGAAGCAAAGCTCGTAATCTCGCTGTTCGCCGCTCGAGAAGGTAGACCCTCTTTTCGAGGCTCTCGACATAATCACCTTTTGCAGTCAGCGTCACGACCGGTCGAGGTCGAGCTTTGGTCCAGCCATGGATCGTGGATCGAGGCACACCGATTCGTCGTGCGGTCTCTGTCCTTCCGGATTGGAAGACCAACTCTCGCAAACGGTGATCATACGAGTTCTGTCGGCGCTTAGGTGCGATCAATGCAATGTCCCTCGAGATCTCGATACGGTCTTCACCATGATGCTATATTGAGCGAATGAACGAGCCACCAAAAAAAGATGAGGACGAACGCTTTCTGCCGGGGGATGACTCAAGCGAAGTCGTCCAAACGCCTTTCGATCGATTGCTGTCGCAAACGCTGGAACTCACAACTCTCCTTGAGCGCCGCTCGTTGCTTGTTCTGCGTGAACCATTCCTGCAGTCGCTGACTTGTCGCATGGGTATTAAAGAACAACGCGGTCTGGTAACTCTTCGCACCTCGCTTGGTTGCACTGGCCCAATCGAGGAAGCGAGGATCAGCCTTGAGCGTATAGCTGTAGTCGTTGCCGGCAGCATCCAAGCGATCACGCAGACGTGAAGCCGGTCAAAATGGGCAAGTTGATCTGAATATCATGTGATCAAATCAGCGAGTTATTCACGCCTCAGAAGCCCGCCAGGAAATTTTGTTGCATTTTGGTTCTGCGTGCCCTTTAATACTCTCTTGCTGGTAGTATGCAAGCAAGTCTGGAGGCGGAGTTCCATGAAAAAACGTGATCGACGAAAACGCCAAACTAATACGGCACAAGCCGCCTCCAAGCTTGCATCTACTGAGACAAGCAAAGAATTAGCGAGACCGTTGCGGCGATATGGCATCTGGACGTTGAGTGCGCTTTGCGCGACCATCGTCTCTCTTCTTGGTATCTGGAGTCTCTCATCTCCATCTCAAATTGCGATTAAAAGTGCGAATCCTAAATTGCGAGCCACTCAGCCAAAGGAATCTTCACTTCCAACGTTGGCTGACTTGACAATGATGAGTGAAGAGGAGTTGAGCAATCAAGACATTGCTTTACTGAATCTCCGAGCTACTCACGGATTGCCCGGCGCGGAGAGTGTGAACGTTGCAGCGCTAATGGCTCAGTTGGATGGCTGGGCGAAGAAGGTCAAGATAGACACCGATCGCAACCTCTACCAGTTCTTGCAAAAGCCGAACGAATTCAACAACTCGGAAGCTTACTTCCGGATGTTGATGCTAGTAACTGTATTGCAGCAGGACTTTGGCGTTCATTACAACTTGAAGCGAGTCAACGATATTGTCTTCACCAAGAGCCAAGATCTTTTCCTTCACGGTATGGTTGGCAGCTCAAACGGTGGTACTTGTGTCTCGATGCCAGTCCTGTACACGGCGGTCGCTCGACGGCTTGGTTATCCAGTTTATTTGGTGAACGCGAAGGAGCATCTATTTTGCCGATGGGACAAGTCGGGCGAACGAGTGAATGTTGAAGGCACCAACCGGGGCATGAACAGCTTCGCCGATGATCACTACATGAGTTGGCCACACCCGATCGCTCAACCTGAGGTAGATGCCGGACTTTATCTGAAATCCCTTTCGAATGCCGAGTCCTTTGCGGCTTTTCTTGCCGCACGGGGCCATTGTTTGGAAGACAGCGGCAATCGTTCCGACGCCGCCGTATGTTATTCGCTTGCTGTGAAGCACTATCCGCATCCGATGTATCGCGGTTTTCTTTCACGACTAGTTCGCCCCAAGACCATTGATGACTTTCCTGAGCTACTTGCTCAGCAAGAACGATTGCGTCAACAACGCGACCAGCAATTCAATCAATTTGGACCACCAACTTCAACTCCGACTGCGACATTTGGATTTGGAAAACCAATAACGCCAGGGAATCCAAACCACGATGTCTTCAACCACTTTACGCCGCCAAGCTTTTCTAACTTTCACAGGGGAGCTTCAGGAAGATGAATCGAACTCGTTTCGCAATCGGCTTGATTGGATTACTGGCTGCATCAATGCTGACGTCGAGCGCATCCGCGATGTACGATCCTGGCCTAGGTCGCTTTTTGTCACGAGACCCTCTTGGATTTGAAGGCGGCAGTTCGAGTCACTATTTATTCTTGTCCGGCAAAACGGTGAATCGAATTGATGCGATGGGAACAAGGGATGAAGATGTTGGTGCCACACACGATACTCCTGGACCAGATGGTTATCCACCTTACCCTGTCGGAAATCCAAACGCTGGGCCGATACTGTGGCCTGAACCAGTAGATAACTGGCCGGTAAATGACTTTGAAAACGGAAACGAGAAATGCTCATGCAAGAGTCTTCAAGGAAATCGGATGCGTCCAACTTCTCCAGCAACTGGCAAAGCGCCTCCGGTCGCAGGGCTACCTTGGGCAGACTGTAAGAACGGTGAATCAGTAATGGTTCGCTACCAGTCGAGTTGTGAGCCCGATAAGGATTTGCCTTGTAAGGAACCGTGTAAAGCAAGCATTTGCTGGGAATATGTCTGCTACAAATGTAAGTCGAGAAGGGTCACGCCAAACTCTAAGTTCCCAGAAATTACAACACAATGGAGTAAGTGTGATGACGACCGTGGTGACACTAAGAAGAGCAAGTGCTCCTTATGAAAAGACTCGCACTGATTTTGATTGCCATCGCGCTAGCCTCGTCCGTTGGTCAATGCGGCGAAGTCTACGTTGAACGCGATGCTTCCGGCCGGCCGGTCGGTTTGGTTCATAACGGCCCAAGCGCTGTACTGGTAAATTTCTTGAAAGACAACGCTGATAGTCTTCAAACAGTCGAAACCGTTCGATTGTTGCAACACAACGTTGATTCGGACGAGATTGAAAGTTTGAGTAAACTTGAGTCCTTGCGAAATTTGGAATTGGGGGATCATCCTGACGAGGTCAAAATCGCGCCGGAAGCGCTGTCAAAAATAGCTGCTTTATCGACTATCGAACAATTGAGCATCTTTGCAACTGGAAACGAGGAAAACTTTGATTGGCTCGATTCCTTACCTATGCTCCGTTCACTGACCCTTTCAAGCGATAAGCTCTACACAAAGGACATTTTCACACGAATTGGAAGACTTCGCAAATTAGAGAGCCTTTCCATACGTTGCAGTTTTCCGGTTGAAGACTTTTGGTGGTTGATTGCCTTGACAAATCTCGATCACCTTGACGTTCATGCCAAGGGCATAAGAACAGGTGACTTTTCCGCTTTCGCAGATCTTAAAGCGCTCAAGAGTCTTTCTATTGGTGGGCATCCTCTCTCGAATAGACAAGTCATAGCAATTTCAAAACACGTTGGGGAAAAGCTAGACTTTTTAAGTATTTGCGTTGATGGAGATTGCACGATTGAAACGTTGAGCGGCTTTTATAATCTCAATAGGCTCGTAGTGCAGCACGCTGGTTCAGGCAATCGACGGCAGAGGGTTGTTGATACCAATTTGGTGCTTGCGATTCCTGGATCGGAGTAACCGGACGCGGTCGATATTGCTCGGAGATTAAGTTACACTGCGTCTTAATCACTGAAACCCTCAGATTCCAAAAGTCCATTGATTGACCGTTAAACCAAATGCTACAGATTAAGGAGGCATATACGATGATTTGCAGAGCTTCGGCGCTGCAGAACATTCTGGAGAAAAGCGTTCGAGAACTCGGCGCTATTAGAAGAGTTGATGGTGCGGCGCGAGTTTCTATGAGGCACATCTCGTGCAATCGATGAGCTTGGACTCACTTCGGTGCAAATCGTTGATCGGTTGGGGCGTTTCCATTGTTTTGTGAGTTGGCTCAACCTCGATTTTCTGGATTGCGACGGTCTTGTAGACATCCATCGAGCTTGTCGCTCGCTTGGTGATCCTCTTTTCTTGGTACAAGACACAGTTGGACAAGGCTTAGCTCGTGTTGTTTTGGAGTGATACAAGTTCTGGTTCACTTTCTCTCGCTTTGCATCGATCACACGATAGAGCGCGATTGTGCGCTATCCTTGCAGCTCTCGCTGTTGCTCGCTTCTCTTTAAGGTCCACCGGAACTTTCGCTCCGGTCCCAAAGACCATCTCGTCGGGCGTCTGCCCTTGAAATGCAAAATGGGGAACAACCGAATTGTGCTGCTCGACGTAGAAAGCAATGAGCTTGCGCACCGAATTCGCACGATCGAGTTCGTTCAAGTACAACCACTGGTGCTTCAGCTGACGCCACCAGGCTTCGATCATGCTGTTCGATTCGATAATGTCGACCTGCGCAAGGATACGTTGGATGGTGCCATCAGAAACAAGCTCATTTACTGTGCCATTCACGTTTTCAACGTCCGAATCCATGACCGCAGAGGGTACTGTGTTTTCGGGGAGTCCCCTCGCTGCATCCTTGAGGAGTTCCGCGGTTGTACCGGTTTCGAAAGTGTCGTTCAATCTCCATGCGAGAATGCGGCGTGAGAAGTTATCGAGAATTGCGTGAAGGTACACGCGGCTGCCATCGAGCAATCGAACAATGGTTGTGTCGACATGCCAATACTTGTTCGGCCTCGTAGCTCGTAATCTGAAGCGCGGTTTCGGTGGGTAGATGCGTTTGCGAGACCGGATCCAATTTCCATTTTGAATTGCTCGGTACCAAGTCGAGGTACAAGCGTAGACCTTTCCCAAGCGCGCGGCCAACCGAGCGATTGATCCGACGCTGAGATGACGATAGTCTTCAGACTGCACCATCGATCGCATTTCGGAGCGTTCCGTCGCAGTCATTTGCCCTGGCAAAGATCTGGGACAAGACGAGACATCATCGAGTCCACATTCTTGCGCGTTCTTCCAATCGTAGAAGCGTGAAGAAGAGATTCCAATGCAGCCAAGCAATCTTGGCAATCGAACGAATCGGCTTGCACGATCAATGACTCGGAGGAGTTTTTCTTTATCGCTTCCTTGAGGTAAGCGTTGGTAGGTAAGCGAAAAGCCAGATAGCCGAAGCAAGAAAACGCACAGTCGAAGCAAAGCTTTCAATCGTGCTGTGCGTCGTTCGAGAAGGTAGACCCTCTTTTCGAGGCTCTCGACATAATCACCTTTTGCAATCAGTGTCACGACCGGTCTAGGTCGAGCCTTCGTCCAGCCATGGATCGTGGATCGAGGCACACCGATTCGTCGTGCGGTCTCCCTTCTTCCAGATTGGAAGACCAATTCCCGCAAACGGTGATCATACGAGTTCTGCTGGCGTTTAGGTGCGATTTAAAGTCATTCCTGTGAACTTGCATTACCCAGTTCATTCGAGAGCAACTACTTGTTTTTGCAGGGGCTTGGTACTGGTTATTGCTGAGGCGATTCCTTGGAAATAACGTCGACGATATCTTGCGCGAGCCAATCTCGCTCTCGCTCTCGTCCAGTAATCTCTCTGACTATACCAAGACGCTCCAAACGCTCCATGTCCTTTCCTGCTGTCGTTTTTGTGGTTTGTGTATGTTTCATAAGATCGGCAATATTCATTGCTGGCGAAGCAAATAAGGATTCGACGACTGGAAACAACCTCGTTGGTGCCCCATCGGTTTTAAGAAGGTCTTGAAAGCGAACTTGCAGATTAATCAATTCTTCACTTCGCCAGATGGCATCAAGCGTCTGAGTTCGAATAGCCTCCAAGAAAAACCCAATCCAGTCAGACCAAGCTTGACCACCTTGTTGACTGATTCGTAAAAGAAGGTCGACGTATTGCTTACGATTTTCGTTGATGTAAGCACTCATGTAGACAACAGGGTGCTCGAGCAGTTTCTCCTTTACCAGGGATCGTGAAATGAGAACGCGCCCTATTCGCCCGTTCCCGTCACTGAATGGATGGATGGTTTCGAATTGGTAGTGAGTGATCGCAACAGCGAAGAGAGGAGGGATATGGTCATGAGAGTTGTTTACGAAGGCTTCAAGATCGCGAATTGCATTAAGCAACTCATCTCCCGGAGGCATGGGAATAAAGCGAGCGTGTTGAGCTCCAGGTAGCGGCCCGCTCAAGTAAACACCTTTATCGCGAAACAAACCTGGGCGATGATTTTTGCCGCGAACGCTCTGTAACAATATAGCGTGCATTTCCCGAATGAGTCGTGATGACCATGGCAAGTCAGAATGGATCCCATGTTCGAGCGCTCGGACATAGTTCCAGCTTTCAAGACTGCTATCACGCGGATGCAATAAACGACCAGCCCCAGCCAATACAAGCTCTTCTGCCGTCGTGTGAATGTTTTCTACTTCAGAGGAAAGCTTCGCTTCTCGCATCCACAAGGTTCGCAACATTGCTGCCGCATTTCCAACACGCTTGTGCAAACCATTGATCTTCCCCAGCGCCAAGAGCGTTTCGGAATAGCGGTCGAAATGTTCTATCTGCAATGCCTTCCAATCAATTTTGGGAGGAAGAGGGTCGGGTACGAATGCCAACGTTTTTGTCTGAGTTGGGGGCGCCATTGGCCCATTCAGATACTCAGTGAGATAAGTGGCGACCAGCTTTCCGGGGAAACCCTTTTGGAAGTCTGCTTGATTCACTAGTCCAATCCTCGAAACCAACCCGCCTCGCTAATCCATAGATTTGCGTTTTTGTAGACTAGCGGCTGGTTTTAGTCAAGAAGCCTGGACTTACCTAGAGGTTGCGGAAGCTTGCCATTGCCGAAAGCCGTAAGTTCGAAGGAAATCGTGAGCGGAGCGCACTTTTTGCACTCCGAAAGGCAGCTTTGAGAATAATCGCGGCAGGCAGAAATTCCATGTCGCAAGGTCGGCGGCGACTGAGAACGCGATTCACCAGCAGGTTAATGGTCCATTCCGCGACTCTCAGACTGGCCCTGGCCGGTCTCGAACTGCGTTTCTGTTAAGCAAATTTTCCGTAACGCGGCACTCTCAGAACGACCGATCGATCCGGTCTCGAACTCCGTAAGCCCCTGCTTTTCAAGCAGTTGCGAAATCGACTTCTCCGAGAAGTTTCCTTATCAAGGTCGGTACGGGGATCGCAGGAATCGTAACACTAAAGTTGCTTTGTAACTCTTTGTGTGGTACAGTGCATTTGCAGTGTTACGAAGAGGATCACATGAAAACCACCTGGAAACAGACAGAAGCTTATCTTAACGAGACGTTGGGCCTCTGCGTACACCTGCGCGACTGGCCCGATAAGCGCAAGCTACCACTCTTCCTTCGCCAAGAATTTGACTTCGCTACAACGCACATTCTCGAGCGCCCAGTTCTGGTCGTGCATGCAAGCGAACAGCCGAACTCGCCAGCCAGCATACGGAAACAATTTGACGTTCTACAGGGGAAATTCGATGGCGACCTCGTCTATGTTCGCGATCAGATTGACGCATACCAGCGGAAAAGGCTGATCGAACAAAAGGTTGCGTTCATCGTACCGGGAAATCAACTGTACCTTCCCACGTTCGGAATCGAATTGCGGGAGTACTTTCGACAGGCCAAAATTCCTACGGACAATTTGAGCCCGCTTGCTCAAGCCACCATTCTGTTTGCGATCTATCACAAGCATGACCTTCCGATTCCCATGCAACGCATGGCGCAATGGTTGGATTGTTCGAAGATGTCCATAAGCCGTTCCTTCAGTGAGTTAGAGACGCTTGACTTGGTCACCATCGAGAAGGATGGTCGCTCGCGCGAGTTACAGCTCACACGGACTCCCAAGGAGACTTGGGAGTTCGGCACGAAGTTCTGGCGTACCCCCGTGCGTAAGAGACTGCGCGTCTTCCACGACTTTCCGATTCCCGACCGGTCTCGTGTAGCCGGACAGACCGCGTTGGCCAGTCGTACAGATATTTCGAAGGGTGCGATCCAGACAATTGCCCTAGGCCCAAGCGTCGAGAAAGAGTGTAGAGCAGAGCTTGCCAGGTTCTCTATACCCGACGATGAGTCGGAGCGCTCGATCACAGTTGAGCTTTGGCGCTACGACCCTTGTCCACTTTCCCAGGATGCCAGTGTAGATCCACTGTCACTTTATTTGTCCATGCAAGACATCCGAGACGAACGCGTTGAAGCATCGCTGGATGATTTATTGAAACGAATGCCATGGTAGAAGGACTTGACAAGTTTGCTGACCACTTTGAAGCCTACACAGACAATTATGTGCTGATCGGCGGCACCGCGTGTGATCTCGCCATGCAGCTTGTCGGGCAGAGTTTTCGGGCAACCAAAGACCTCGACATCGTATTGTTCCTGGACCAGCGCCGCGACGAATTTGTCTCTTATTTCTGGGAGTTTGTTCGAGCAGGCGGTTATCAGACTCGGCAACAAGCTGATGGCCGCCCGCAGTACTACCGATTCGGCGCTGCAGAACATTTTGGAAAAAAGTGTTCGAGAACTCGGGAGCCGCAGAGCGGCTAGAAAGTAGAGTTCAGAAAGTGGAAAGTAGAGCAGGTTACATCATTCGAGCTTGTCGCTCGCATGGTGATCCTCTTTTCTTGGTACAAGACGCAGTTGGACAAGGCTTAGCTCGTGTTGTTTTGGAGTGATACAAGTGCGGGTTCGCTTTCTCTTGCTTTGCATTGATCACACGATAGAGCGCGATTGTGCGCTAACCGCGTGAAGCAACTGATGAGGCAGGTCGCCCTCGGCAGGAAGAACTGGCGTGCGCCTGATGTACTGAGCCGAACATCGGGACGATTACTAGGCTCAGGAGGCCTTGTTGGTAATGTTCGAAGAACCGTGGCCGTCTGATCGGTCATTGTATCTAGGGAGCTGGTTGAATCGCCGAATGACTTTGGTTGGACTGGATCGACACCGAGCAACCTTCCTCTTCTCGATTACTTGGCCTGCGAATTGATGGCGAATGGTTGGTCGATCAAATACGTCCAGCGGCTGATCCTCACTTCCCACGCTTACCGCCAGATCGCAGTCTCCGATGCGATGCGCACGAGTTCGCCGCAAAAGGCTCAGTGGGCGAGCCCGCGCCGAACTTTGCATCGGTTGCGAGCCGAAGAGCTTCGCGATGCCATTCTTTCCACCTCCGGGCTGATCAACTTGGAAAAGGTGGGAAAGCCGGTGTGGCCTGATTTGAGCCAAGACATCCTCCAAACCAATCCTGCGATTCTCGACGATAACAAAGAGAAAACCAAAGGTTGGTATCCCTCGCCGCCGTCCAAGCAGAACGTGCGAAGCTTGTATTTGATTCAGAAGCGTACGTTGCGACTTCCTTGGATGGAGAACTTTGATCAACCTGAGAATGCGACCTCATGCGGCCGGCGCGACGTGTCAATCGTCGCTCCGCAAGCGCTAGCGCAGCTCAACAGCGAGCTCGCCGTGCAAGCTTCCGAAAAGATCGAAGCATCGTTCGCCGGCGACTTAGAAGGCCAAGAACAAATGGTTGTCGGATTGTTCGAGCGTATCCTCTGCCGCGCACCAACAGACTCAGAGCTCGTGCAAAGTCTTCGTCATCTCGAACAGTCTACCGTTGCTGAGTTAGCAAACGTGCTTCTCAATACGAATGAGTTTCTCTTCATTCCTTAAGGCGTTCTTCCCGTCCTGCTTAGAACAAATCGTTTAACAGTCAGCCGCAGGCGTACACGCACCGTCAGGTGTGGTTTCTAAAAGTCAGACATCCACTTGTCGGTAGAAAAAGGCGGTTCGAATCTATCGGTACATCGCTTTGTTCGCCAACCGCTCTCTAGCCGTCATCTTGCGTCCCTTCAAGCGATGGACACACAGGGAAGGCTGGCGCATTCCTACGTGTATGCCTTCGGAGACTGTGAAACGCAGAGAACGCACTAAATAGCGAAGGGGAGAGTATTCACTCTCCCCTTCTTGATCTTTCACGAATCGGATCCGCTTCGAGCGGGTCAGGGCTGGCCTAGAAGCCGCCTTGCCCGCCGCCTTGAGCAGCCTTCGCACCGGACGAAATCGCTTTGATCACATTGTCTTCGAACGTAATTCGAACGACAGACTCGCGATCTCCTACCTTGGAATCGACCATCACCTTGTCAGCGCCGCCCGATGCCGTTTCTAGCATGGCATCGACGACAGGATTGGATTGGACCGATTGAATATAGGTGAGGAGTTGGGTCAAGTTGAAACGAGCCTTGACCATTTCAGCTGGCGACGATGGCTTGGCGGCCACGCGATCGATTGTCGACTTGATCACCGTGTCGCAGTCTTTGCCCAATGCCAAGTGCACAGCCTTGGGGGTCGTCGCAATGGCCACGGTCACTTCATCGCCGAACACCTTGCGAGCCGCGTCGTCCGCTTCTGGCGGAAGGGGAACGGTCAGCTTGTGAAGGTTTGCACCGCCGTGCTTGCCCGTATTGACTTGAAGTTTGACGGGTACGTCTTTTTCCGTTGCCAAAGCCTTCGACGCTTCTGCAGCGAGAGCTTCCACTTTCTTTCCATCGGCTACGGTGAAGCTACCGACGGCATTGAGGTTTTTATCAACAGTGATATTGAGAGCCGATTCCATTTTCCCTTCGCGAGCGCTGTCCATGACAAGCTCCACGAGTCGGTTGATGAAATCCTTTGCTTTCGCGGCATCTTCAGGATTCTTCGCATTCTCTTCGATCTGCTTGAATGCAGCTTCGATCGAGGTGCTCATCGTGTCTTCCAATTGCTTCACTTCTTCGGGAGCGATCAATTGCAACGATTGAGCGCTCATCATCGAAGCGTCTTGAGGGATCCCGGCGAGGGTCGCCATGCTTCCCTTGACCTTTTCGATTTGGGCCGCGAATTTCGAGCCTTCGACAAACTTGGTCCCGATGTCAAGCATTGTCCTCTTATCGGCTTTGTTAACAGCCAGACCGATCACAAACTTTTCAGTCCCTTCGATTCCTTCTTGGAAGCTGGCCATCATTTGCTCGGCGTTCGCGCGTGCCGCTTCGGCTTGCTCTTCATCCATGTTGGGGTTGCTGGCCATCCCCTGTTCGATACCCGCTTGCATCTGGCTCATGAAGAACTGCAGGAGTTCATCCGGAATGTTTTGCGGGTTGACTTGGACACGCAAATCGTACTTGGCAACCATGCCTTTCAAGTTCTCGGCGATGGTCGTATCGAAATTCAAAACCGCATCTTCCGATTGCCCGACAACGAGCCATCCTTCTACTTTGCGAAGGTAGATCGAGTTGCCGATGTTGAAGGAATAGAGGCCATCACCCAGGTCTTCGGGTTCGCCGAAGATCACCAGTTGTTGGAAGAACTCGTCCAAATTACGAAGAGGGAGGCATGCGATGGGAGAAGGCGTTCCCGACTCGTCAAGCTCGACAAAGACTCCAGCAGGGCGCGCGGTATCGAGACCGCCCGTGTATTGCTTGATTAGTGTTGCGACCGTGCCCGCGCCGCCACCGCCTGCGATGAGACGAGCCAAGTGCTGGACGTTGGGGAGCATCGTATCGACGGGAGCCAATCCGACGACAACGACAGATGCGTCATCTTCCTCCTCGATCACGGCAGAAGCTGATTGGCTCTTCGCTCCCTGCGCATATAGCAAATCGGCTGGTGTCGGAGCTGCAAACGCAAGGGCAGCCATGACACTTGAACGAACAAACCACTTCATCTTCATTTAAGACTCCTACGACGATCAGAACTAGACTGAACAAGGGAACGCGAGCGAGCTTCGGAAGGCATCGGCAACCGAGCGAAACCAATTCGCCCCAAAACTCGGCATCTTGGAACAAAACATTATCCTCGCCCGCCAAGAAATATATCGGAGAGGAACGTGGGCTGCGAGCTGAGAACAAAGCAATTTCGGTGGTGAACCGCAGAAGGAGCACCCCGATTCAGAGAAAGCTGCTCCCGCAACGGCCGTCCATCAGGCGATGAAGGATTGTTGATGGTCGACACGGCTTCCCAATGCACTGCGCGACGATCCAACAGTGTGAGACATTCGACCAGTGTGAGACATTCGACACCAACCGCTCGGCGTTCGCGGAAGCGTAGCCAGCATTGGGGGCTAGCCTAACGGGCGAGGCGTTCGCGCAACAGATCTTAGCGCTCGCGGAAGACGATACGGCCTTTGCTCAAGTCATAAGGGGAAAGTTCAACCCTTACCTTATCCCCGGGTACAATCCGAATAAAGTTCTTTCGCATCTTTCCGGCCACGTGTGCGAGAACCTCCGATCCGGTTTCCAGCTGAACGCGGAAACGGGTGTTGGCCAATGCTTGGGTTACGGTACCTTCGACTTCGAATGCTTCTTCGTTCTTTGCCATAAATTTCTAGGGCTGAATACTGCTGGGCGGGGTCCCCCCGGCGGATGGTGTCCTGCGTCAAATAATTCTGTCGCTGTTCGCATAGTTATAGGCGAGCACGCCGACCATCGTCCACTTCAAAGAGTCTGAAAAGTACGCTTTTCTCGCCACTTTCGGGGGCTTAATGAAGAATTTACGAAATATCATGCTATCTCTTCGTGCGGATCCCGAATCCTCCGAGTTTGTCCTCCCGATTCCTCACCCAACGCATGAACCAACCCTTCACCAGTCCCTTTGTTTACGCAGCCTGCCAGCACGGCGCCGAGAAGATCCTCAAGGAATTGCTGTGCGAACCGAACGGTCCCTACCGTTTGGCCTACTCGCAAAAAGGCTTTGTCACATTCAAATCGAACTTGGCTACCCCCCCTTGGTCCCGTTCTCTACCTGAGCATCCATTAATCCGTTCGCGCGGCCATGTGCTCGAACGGCTTGAAGGGGACTTGGCTGAGCCAATGATCGATTCGATCCTCCACAAAGTGAGCCCGCTCGATTGGGAACACCTCCACATTTGGCAGCGAGACGTTGCCCAACCCGGCTGGCATGGCTTCGAACCGGGCCGGTCGGCCTTGGCTTCGTTCTTGGTCGAAAAATTCAACACGGCGCTCGACAATCTTGGCGACCCGCGTCGAGCCTCGAGCGACCACATCGCATCGGCCGACACCAAGATCCTCGAGGTCTGCCTCGACGAACCCAATCGATGGTGGCTAGCTGCGAAACCGGTTCAGTCGACCGAGGACGGCTGGGCCGGCGGGGTCTACGCACCCTCGATTCCCGAAGGAATGATCAGCCGCGCCTATTTGAAACTGGCGGAGGCCATTCGCTGGAGCGAGATGCCGATCAAACCTGGCGATCGCGTCGTCGAAATCGGCTCCTCCCCCGGCGGTGCTTGCCAACTGCTCCTCGACCTTGGTGCCAAGGTGACCGGTGTCGATCCAGCGGATATGGACGAAAGGATCGCAGACCATCCTTCCTTTACCCATTGGCGATCCCGATCGCTGCAAGTCAAACGCAAGGAGTTCGCTCCCTTCAAGTACCTGATTTGCGATGCGAATGTCGCTCCGAACTATACGCTCGATACCATCGAAGCCATCGTGACTTACCCCACCTCGCGCATCGAAGGTCTCATCCTTACGATCAAACTTTCCGACTGGGACCATGCGAAGTTGATCCCCGATCACCTAGAGCGCGTTCACAGTTGGGGATACTCCCGGGTCGATGCTCGTCAGTTGGCTCACAATCGCCGCGAGTATTGCTTGGCGGCGTTGAAATAAAGTTGATGCTGCTGGATATACATCTCAACCGACGTTGGGACTTGATAGCGTATCGAATGCCCGGACGCGATGCGCTGCCGCAACGTGCTCGAACTCAGCTCCAACTGCGGTGCATCGATTCGTTTCTGCAGTTGCAACCAACGTTCCTCGCTTACCAAACCGCGGATCGCTTCCCAGGGTGGGTCACCGAGCCCGCCTCGCGAGATGGCGCCAATTGAAATCAACTCCAGCAGTTCCTCCGGCGATTTCCACTTCGGTAGATCCTGAACCGAATCGGCTCCCATCAGCAATACCAACTCAGCATTCGGATACTCCCGTTTCAATTCTTGCACGGTATCGATTGTATAGCTCACTCCTCCTCGATCCAGTTCGCGTGTGTCGATTCGAAAAGCAGAATTACCGCCGATTGCAAGCCGAATCATTTCGACACGATGTTTTGAATCAATCGGAAGCGAGTCTTGTTTGAGGGGCGAAATGAATGCCGGAATAAAGAGAACTTGCTCCAACTCCAAGGCCTCTCGGCAGCATTCTGCCAGGATGAGATGGGCCATGTGAATCGGGTCAAACGAGCCACCAAAAATACCGATGCGTCGCATGATGATCAGCTCACTCCTAGGCGAATTCGAATATCGGAAAGAGAGAGGGTGTTGAGGACTTGCGATGGTCGAACTCCCGCGCGCCTGGCTTGGTGTATCCCATATTTCATCAGATCCAAGTTCTGGATGGAGTGTGCATCGGTGTCGATAGCGATTGTGATTCCTAGTTTCACGGCGGTCATCGTGTGAAGATCGTTCAAATCGAGCCGATGGGGATTGGCGTTGAGTTCGAGCACCTTTCCCTTTTCGAGTGCGGCCGACATGACCTGCTCCAAGTCCACATCATAGGGGTCTCGTTTTCCGATCAATCTGCCGGTGGGGTGTCCAATCATATGGACGTGGGGGTGATGGATCGCATTGAGAATCCGTTCGGTGATCTGGTCTCGAGGTTGCTTCTGGCCGTAATGGATACTTCCGATGACCCAATCGGCCTCAGCTAGGCAATCGTCGGCCAAGTCCATTTTCCCATTCTCGAGAATATCGCATTCGACTCCCTTGAAGATCCAGAACGAACCGTCCGAGTTTCGGTTGATGGCATCGATTGCTTTCCATTGCGCGCGAAGCCGGTTTTCATCCAAGCCACGCGCCATGCTCACGCGTTTTGAGTGGTCCGTGATCGCGATATAGGAAAGCCCTCGTTGCTTGGCAGCCTCCACCATTTCTTCGATCGAGTTTTCGCCGTCGGTCGCATGGGTGTGCATGTGCAGATCTCCGCGAATATCTCCAAGCTCGATCAACTGCTGAATCGTTTCGATGTTATCGGGTTCAAACTCCAACCGATCTTCGCGTAACTCGGGGGGCATCCAGGGTAGACCGAGCAACTGGTAAATCTCCTCTTCGTTCGCCCCTGCGACACGATGCTCTTCGTCTGCTGTAGCGAAAACACCGTACTCATTGATTTTGTACCCTTTCGCTTTCGCCATGGATCGAATGCGAACATTGTGTTCTTTGCTGCCGGTGAAGTACTGAAGGGCAGCACCCCAGCTCGCATCGTCGACCACTCTCAAATCGACTTGAAAGGAGTCATGGACACGTACGCTCATCTTCGTATCGCCGCGCTGAATGACTTCCTGGATCATGGTGAGTTTTCCAAAGTGATCCATCACCGCATTCGCGTCGACGCTGGTGACCAACACATCGAGATCGCCAACCGATTCTTTACCCCGTCGGTAGCTTCCAGCGAACTCGATGCGTTCCAGGGTAGGGCATTGCGACATATGCTTACGAATAAGCTGAACGAGCTTCTCCGCGGCATCGGCCAAGATCCGTGTTGCGGCTTTCTCGGCGATTTGCATGTTTGCGAGGATACTGGTTTGCGTTTTCTCCCCGAATCCTTTAAGGCCTGCGACCAAGCCGGATTCGCACGCGGATCGGAGGCTCACCAGATCGTGCACGCCCAATTCCTGAAAGAGCTTCATCGCTTTTTTGGCCCCCAGCCCCGGGATGGCCATGATCGTTCGCAACGAGGCAGGAACGGCGATGCGAAGTTTTTCGAGCTGGGGCAAATTACCCGTTTCGACAATCACTTTCGTCTTGTCCGCCAACGTTTCCCCGATCCCTTCAACGCTTGTGAGATCTCTTCCTTCGCGGATCCAAGTCGCAACGCTTTCTGACATCTCGGCGATGGCTTTCGCCCCATTGCGATACGCCCGAATACGAAAAGCATTCTCGCCCGATAGCTCGAGCAAGTCCGCCATTTCTTCAAATAGATTCGCAATTTCGACGTTTGAAATCATGACAGCCTATTCCACGCACCCCGGAGAAAAAAAACGGTCTACAATGATCATTCGAACCGGATGACATCCATCGCCCGTGTCCAAGCACCGTTATATGTCCGAAATCAACCCATACCAAGCGTCCATTTATCCAGAACCGATCGCGGTGTCCGCCCCGTCGACACAGGTGGAGTTTTCCCACATCCGCTCGTTGGGGACTTGGACACTCGTCTGCAGTGTGGCGGCTGCTCCCAGCTTTATCATTGCCACGAGTATCATCCCGCGCGGGACTTGGCCGGCGATGCTACTCGGGATCGCGATCTTCATCTTTCTTTATGTGTTGATCGACTATCGGACGCATGACAAGGCTTTTCGGAAACAAAAGGCGGTTCGGTATTCTCTTTATGCCACCTACACCCTACGGCTGATTGCTTCGATCATTTTTCCGATCGGTACCTTCATCGATCTCATGTGCGGTTTTTGTTCCGCCGCGATCGTCTCCCCGTTTCAACTTGAAATGCGCCCGGATGTTCCCGCGACCAGCATGGCATTTTTGGCAGTTTTCCTTTGGACGATCACCCATGCCATCGTCATGCATGTTGTATTGTTGATCGTTTGGGTGTTGATTTGGTTGTTCCTCAAGTTGATGCTTCAGTCGGACGAACCGCAGGAATGGAGAGCCGCGACGCCTGAAGGAAGCGAGAGAATCGTCGCTCGATAGCCGCTGCCGAAATCCGCGATTGTTCTTTCGCCCGCTATCCGACATTCCTGGGCACGCGTTACAATTTGCGAGCCTCCTAACACCCCATTTCCTTTCGATCGGAAGTTCTTTGCCGGTTGCACTATGCTCACTATCCGCTGCCCCCATTGCACCAAAGCCTATCGGCTTGCACCTGAACATCTTGGTAAATCGGTACGCTGTCAGGATTGTTCCCAGGTGTTCGAAGCGACAGAAGAAACAACTCCCGCTCCGATTGCACCGTTGTCCGCTTCCCCGCCACCGATTTCGCCCCCACCTTCGTCCCATTCCGGGCAGGCGGCTTTTCCTATCAATCGCACTTTTCAATCCCCCTCGGGTAAGCAAGGGGTTTCCGACCAGATCGATTACACCATTCACGGGGACGACTCTCAGTTCGTCGAAGTGACGCTTGACCCAGGTGAGACGGTGATTGCCGAGTCTGGAGCCATGATGTACATGACGTCGGGCATTGAAATGCAAACCGTTTTCGGCGACCCTTCGAGCAGCGGTGGTTTTTGGAACAAAGTGGTCTCGGCTGGGAAACGCGTTCTCACGGGCGAGTCACTCTTCATGACGACTTTCACGAACAACAATCCTCGTGGTCGTGAACATATCGCGTTCGCCGCGCCGACGATCGGTCGGATCACTCCCATGCATTTGGATCAAATGGGAGGAGAGATCATCTGCCAGAAGGGAGCTTTCCTTTGTGGAGCAAAGGGGCTTCAAGTTTCGATCGCATTCCAAAAGAAGATTGGCGTGGGATTGTTTGGTGGTGAAGGTTTTATCATGCAACGCATTCGCGGAGACGGCATCGCGCTGGTCCATGCAGGGGGCGCGATGGTTCATCGCGTGCTCGCGCCGGGCGAAAGGATCCGCCTGGACACCGGTTGCTTGATGGCACTTGGGCCCACAGTCGATTACGACGTGCAGTTTGTCGGCGGTTTTAAAAACACACTCTTCGGTGGCGAGGGGCTGTTCATGGCGACAGTGACAGGCCCAGGTCCTATTTGGCTTCAAAGCCTTCCGTTTTCCCGGTTGGCATCCAGCATTGTTTCCGCCGCGCGGGGTACCAGCAAACATGCCGAAGAGGGCTCCGTACTCGGAGGCCTCGGACTCGGCAGCTTACTCATGGGTAATCAAGAATAAATTACCTGGCCTTTCCTCCCTCAGACGAAACCTTCATGTCAATCCCCCACACCCCATTGCACGGTCTTGTCGCTGCAACGCATACCCCTTTCCACTCCAACGGCGATCTCCATTTGGAAGTCGTGGAGAAGCAGGCGGCACATTTGGAAGCCAATTGCGTTCCCTTTGTCTTCATCGGCGGGACAACAGGGGAGTGCCATTCTTTAAGCTTGGACGAACGCATTGCTCTTGCCAAACGCTGGATGGAGGTCACGCGAGGCTCTTCGATTCAAGTCGTGGTCCATGTGGGAGGCAACTGCCTAACCGATGCATGCACCTTGGCCCAACAAGCTCAGAAGCTTGGTGCGATCGCTGTGGCAGCCTTTAGCCCGAGCTACTTCAAACCAAACTCCGTCGATACGCTGGTTCAATGCATGGGGCAAATCGCCAGTTCCGCCCCCACGCTACCTTTTTATTTTTACGACATTCCATCCATGACCGGCGTTCAACTTTCGATGACTTCGTTCATGGAAAAAGCGTCCGATGCCATTCCGAATTTGGTGGGACTGAAATTCACCAACTCCGACTTGATGATGTATCAAGAGCTTCTGCATCATCCGCGCGGCCCATGGGACATACCCTTCGGATGCGATGAGGCCTTACTAGCGGCCTTGAGCCTCGGTGCCAAGGGTGCGGTCGGGAGCACGTACAACTTCGCCGCTCCCATCTACCATCGCCTTCATGCCGCCTACCAGAGAGGCGATTTGGAAGCAGCGAGACTCGAGCAATATCGCAGCGTTCTGCTGGTGCGCAAGCTCTTCAGTGTGAGCTATGTCGCGTCGGCGAAAGAGGTCATGGACATGGTTGGCGTGCCGATTGGACCTCCACGTCTTCCATGCAATCCGATTTGCGACGCGACCAAGAAACAACTGCGAAGCGATCTCGAGTCCATGGGATTCCTTGACTGGATCCAACGCTAACCATCCCTTTGGGATCAGATCGACCATGCGAATAGCTTACTTCGATTGCCACAGCGGAATCAGCGGGGATATGACCCTGGCGGCACTTTTAGATGCAGGTGCGTCGCTCAGCTCGGTGCAGCAAGTTGTTCATTCCATGGGTTTATCCCAAGTATCGATTCGATCGGAGGCTGCAACGCGGAAGGGATTTCGAGGTCAGCATTTGGTCATCGAACATCCCAAAGAGCACGCGCATCGCAATTTGCTCGATATCCTCGCATTGATCCGGCGCGCAGCGATGAGCAAAAACGCTGCCGAGATCGCCCATCGACTCTTCGAACGACTCGCCAGAGTGGAAGCGAAAGTGCATGGGACAACGATCGATCAAGTCCACTTTCACGAGGTGGGTGCGATCGATTCGATCGTCGACATGGTAGGCGTCGCCGTGGCTTGGGACGAACTCGATATCCATATGGCCGTCGCTTCGCCGGTTCCAACAGGGAGCGGGACGGTCAAAATTGCTCATGGCATCGTTCCGTTGCCAGCTCCCGCGACCGCCGAGTTACTTCGGGATATTCCCATTGCTCCATGCGGGCTACCCTTCGAGATGACCACACCCACCGGTGCGGTTCTCTTGGCGGAATTGGTATCCGAATATGGCCCAATGCCCGCGATGCAAGTCAACCGCATCGGTTACGGAGCGGGAAGCCGAGAGGTCCCCGATCGCCCGAATCTGCTTCGGATCCTTATCGGTCATGCGATTCCGACGCGGGCCGTTTCGGAGGATTCCGATAGGGTCTGGGTTCTGGAAACGAATCTCGATGATGTGAGTGGTGAGCGGATCGGATTCGCTATCGAGGCTGCTTGGAGAGCCGGGGCTTTAGACGTTTTCACCACTCCAATCCAGATGAAGAAACAACGCCCCGGCGTCATGCTAACTGTCCTGTGCAGGCGCGAAGATCGCCAAGCCATGGAGGCGGAGTTGTTCCGTCACACCGGCACGTTAGGTATTCGGATACGCCAGCAAGCTCGGTTGGTGCTCCCGCGCGCATCGATCGGTGTCGATACGCCATGGGGGTTGGTGCGAGGCAAAGTGTCCAAACTTCCGACCGGGGAAGTCGACTTCTCCCCCGAGTATGACGATTGCTGTTGGATCGCCAAGGAACACGGGATGCGGTTGCAAGACGTTGTGGACGAAGTTGTCCGCTCCTATCGCGCGGAGGAATCGCTGCAACCACAGCATTCCCTGCCACCGGAACAAAGGGAGTCACCGGCGGATCCCGTCCTACCAGCCATCGCACCAGCCATCGCATCCCCCGAAAATCAAGCCGTGTCGCTGAATCTAGAATTACAACAAGCAGCGATGGAAGACCAGGATCGTTTAGCCATCGATCGAGATACCTTTTATCGATGGGATAGTGCCCCATGGCCTCGCGATGAAGACAGGGACTTGCCCTGATCGATCATTCGGGTGAGTACATTGCTCCGGCTTGTAGCGTTGACAACGGAAGTGACGGGGAGCTGGAGGCAGAACGTCCGTTTGCATACGCCTAGCCATACCGCACTTGAAAGCCCCGAGACGCTATACTGAACCAGTGGATCTCGCTTTCCCCTTTTCTCGATATCGAACCCTTTCGCGATGTCTATTTTTTCGAATCGATCCGGTTGGATGACCTGCCTTGCGTTCGCTTGCGGAGCCGCATCGGCACCTTGGGTGGTCGCGGAGGAGCCTGCAAAACGATTCTTGGAACGACTGCGGGAAGAGCAGCTCTACGACATAGGTATCCAATACCTTGAGATCGCGGAAAAAAGGAATCGGATTCCGGAAAGCCTTCGACTCGATTTGCCGTTGGAGAAGATTGGTCTTTTGCAGGACTCGCTCCTTACCTTGCAAAAGCCCGATCAGATCGAGACGAGGATGGGGCAACTCGAAGAGCAACTCCGCAGCTTCCTCACTTCCGCAGGTTCCCACCCTCGCAAAAGCGAGGCCCAGACACGATTGGGAGATTTGCTTCGCGATCGCGCAGCGTTTGCCTTTCAAGAGAGCAAAAAACCAGAGAACTCCGCCAAGTCCGAAGAGTTAAAAGAAAAAGCGCGCAAAGGGTACAACGATGCCATCGCCCTCTATGTGAGCATCAATGAAGAGCTCAAACCGATCTTGCAAAATCTTGCCGGTAACCGAGCCCAAACAACGGAAGACAAGGCCCTCAGGGATCGCTATCAGGAAGAATACCGGCAAGCCGAGATCTTGCACGCCAAGACACTCGAGTTCTTGAGCCAGACCTACCCAGATGGTTCATCCGACTGGAAGCAATGGCTTGAAAAATCCGAAGCCAAACTCAGTGAGATCATTGAAAAGACAACCACCTCTTCTCGCGAAGCCGGGCGACGCATACTTTGTTTGCTGTATCGCGGGCAAGTCCAAGCGAAGCTCGGCAAAGGAAAGGAAGCGAGAGAGAGCTTCACCCGTGTGACCGAGATCAACGAAGCAGGTATCTTTCGAACTTGGAAAATCGAAGCGACGGCAGGGCTCGTACGATTGGAGTTGGCGCAACAACCTCCGAAATATGAAGCAGCCATCAACTTAGGAGAAGAACTTGCCAAAACGCTTTCGGCCCAGGAACGAAGCGAACCGCAGGGCATCGAGTTGCAACTGGCATTAGCAGATGCGCGTTTAGCGTATGGTAAAACGCTTAACGAAGGGAAGGACGGAAACCTCTTTCGCAACAACCGCAAAGCTGCCCGCGAGACCTATCAAAGTCTGTTGAAAATCAGCGGGCCACACAAGGAACAAGCCGCGAAGGGTTTGTCCGAATTGGGGTTCGACACCGCGCCAGCCAACGACGAGGCGTTGCCCGACACGAAAAGTTTTCAAGAAGCGACTGCGGCAGCCAAGACGCGACTGGAGCGGGCCGAAAATAGCGAACGCACTCTCCCCATCCTGAAGCAGCAAAATGCTTCCGCCGACGACATCGACAAACTTGCTGCAGACGTCGCGCGGGATCGCGAACAGGCCATCGCGCTCTATCGCCGATCGATCGAACTCTATCGCGAGGCCGATGGTCGCGAGGCTTTGCTGGAGAGCAAGTACTTTCTGGCGTATCTCTACCTGCGAACCGATAAGATCTGGGAAGCCCTGGCCGTCTCGCAAGCCGTCCTGCAGGCCGATCGCAATACGGACAAAGCTGTCCAATGCGGCGAATTTGCGTTGGTCTCCCTCTCTCGTCTCATCGACGCAACACCGAAAGATCAACAAGCGGGCCTGATACCGACCTTGGAAAGTATCGCCAAACTCTTGCTCGAAATCGCTCCGGGTACCGACGCGAGCCGCAATGCGGTCGATGTGCTTGTCACCCTGTCCATCCGCGAGAAAAAGTACGAGGACGCCGAGCGCTATGTCGAAATGTCAGGCGGAAACTCGACCGGCGGAGCAAGCCTGTTGGGGCAGATGCTTTGGCGCGACTACCAATTGCGCTCAGCGGACCATCGAACCAACAAGACGGAGGAAACCGCCGAGGACAAGGCCCTTCTCGCGAAAGCCGAGTCCCTCCTCCAAGGAGCTTGGGAGAAGCTCTCTGCTAACAAGGCCGATAGCGTCTCCATCCATGGAGCCAATGCCCTTGCAGCCATCTATCTTGCATCCGATCGCATCGACGAAGCCAATCAAATTCTCAACGATCCTAAAAAAGGAACTTTGACGTTGATGGAGGCGAACGACAAACTGGAAGCCAAAGATAGGCTGGAAGCCTTCAAACTTCGATTACAGGCTATGGTGCAGGCCGCGGGACAACCTAATGGAAAACCGCTTGATCCTCAGCAATTGACGGCAACGGTCGATCGCATGAAGGCCTTGGCAGGTACCGACGACACCTTGTTGACCAACGCCCTGCGAAACTTGGCCTACTCGATTACGACCAAAGTTGCACAGACCAGCAGTTTGGAGGATCAGGCGCGATTAGGGGGAGCGCTAGGTGTGTTGGTGCAACAGCTTGTTGCGCTCACGTCCGATATCAGCGTCCTCGATTCAGCAGGCAGTTCTGTTTTCGTTTTGGCTAGCAACTTGCAAAAAGTACCCGGGCTCGCCGTCCAAGCAAAAGAGTTGATGGAGATCGCAGACCAAGCGTACAGCAAGATCGCAGCCAAGTCCGTAGAAGAGATTGCGGCAGCGAATCGCAAGCCGGAAGAGTTTCAAATGCGGATCGCGATGGCCCGGGCAGGTGCTGGAAAATATGAAGAGGCGCATAAGATCTTTGTCGATGCTTTGAAACAAACACCGATGAACGTGACGTTTCAAATTGCTGCCGCAAAGAATCTGCAGGCCTGGGGAGGCAACCGCGACAAAGATTTGCTCTACAAAGCTTGGGCGGGAACCGAGCCCAACGAAAAAGGTACCAATACGATTTGGGGTTGGAATCGGATCGCGCAACTCACTGCAACACGCGTCAAGGAAGAGAGCTTCCGCGACATCTACTTCGAAGCTCGTCTCAACATTGCGACATGCCAACGAGCAAGCAGTTTGCTGGAGACCGATCCCGAAGCCCGTAAGAAGGAACTCAACCGGGCCATGACCGTTATACGTCAAACCAAAGTACTGCACCCCAACTTTGGAACCCCAGAATTCAAGTCGAAATTCGAGCGGCTGGAAGCGGAAATTCAACAGGATTTGAATCGCTAACGATTCCCCTGATCCACTTCACACGACGCTACAACCCAATCCAACTTACCCCTTGCGACAAACCACGATATGTTCTCTTCATTGACCAATCGGACGAACCCCATCCCTGGACGAACGATTTGGACTTGGCTCGCCGTCTTGTTGATTTCGACATCGAACGCCATGTCACAAGATCGCGATCGCGTCTTCCCCACTAAAGGAGGTGCAGCCGCAACGGGGCGCATCACCGAGCGAACCCGGGATAAGATCGTGCTGGAATCCAACCGAGGAACGACGCAATCATTTGATACGATCGATGTCGAAAGGGTCGTTTACGATGGAGAACCTCAATCGTTATCGCGAGCCAAGGACAGTATTGTTCAAGGCCAATACGATCAAGCGGAGACGGAGATCGCGGACGTCGCAGTCTCGGCTTTGAAAACCGACGCGATGAAAGAGGACTTCGGATTTTACAAAGCCTATCTCGCTGCAGCCCAAGCCATGCGAGGGAAGGGAGATTTGGTGAATGCCACAAAGTTGCTTTTGGACTGGGCCAAAACCTATCCAAGCTCTCCTAACTTTTACGCGGCATCCGAAACACTAGGTAATTTAGCGATCGCCCTCGGAGTTCCCAATCAGGCCTCTCGTTATTACGGGGCTGTTGCTGGCGCTCCGTTCCCCGAACTCAAATTGAGAGGGGGCTACCTGCAAGGAAAAGCATTGCTTCTGCAAGGAGAGGTCGACGAAGCGCGAAGCAAATTAGCGGCGGTCACTCAAGCGAGCGTCGCAGATGCCCCCATGCTCAAGATTCAAAAAATGGCCGCAATCGGACTGATCCAATGCGATGCCGCGCAAGGTAAAGGGAAGGACGCAGTCGCTTCGCTAGAAAAAATGGTCGATGAAGGGGATTCATCCGATGCAGAATTATTCGCAGCCTTGTTCAATAGCCTGGGTGCGATCTATGCAAGCCAGAATAACCATCAAGAAGCGCTCCTTTCCTTCCTAAAAACCCACTTGCTTTACTCCACCCAAGCCGATGCCCATGCCGAAGCACTGTACAATTTGTCGGTGCTCTGGAGCAAACTTGGAGAACCGCTCCGCGCAGCCGATGCCAAATCCGAATTGGTCAAGCTGTACCCGAACTCCTCATGGGCCAAAAAGTAGTCTTAGGGTTTATCCTCCATCTATCTCGTCACCGTTTTCCTAGTCGGTAGTCTTGGAGACTTTCATGCGTTTTGCTTCCTTCCGTTCGAGTTTCGCAGCCTGGACACGTATTACCTTGCCATGCGCCGTGAGTTGGTTCTTGTTGACGGGAGCCCTCTATGCTCAGGAACCCGCAGCTCCCGCCCAGCAAAACATGCTTGTCAAGACTTGGGTGGCCCTCGGCGCCTCCTACGCGATTACCTTTTTGATCATGTCGATCATCTTGGTTGCGTTGGTGGTCCGAGCGATCCTTGCGGTGCAAAAGAGCAATTTCATCCCCGATGACTTGGTCCAAGGCATCGAAGCGAGCTTGGCTGAAAAGAACGCGCAGGCCGCCGTCGACTTAGTCCAAGCCGACGATAGTTTCCTCGGACAAGTTCTGACGGCGGGATTGGGTAAGCTTCAAAAAGGCAAGGAAGATGCCTACGAAGCCATGCAGATCATCGGCGAAGCGGAAATCATGAAGCTCGAGCATTTGCTCGGCTATTTGGCACTCATCGGCAACATTGCCCCGATGGTGGGTCTCCTCGGTACCGTTCAAGGGATGGTGACCTCCTTCGGAAAAATCGCTGCGAGCGCTCAAACTCCCAAGCCCAATGAACTGGCAGGTGGGATTGAGCAAGCGCTCTACACGACGTTGGTTGGACTCATGCTCGCCATTCCGGCGATCACCGTTTACAACATCCTCCGAAATCGAGTGCAACGCAACACGTTGCTGGCCGGAGTTCAGTCGGAAGACCTTCTCGAAAAGTTTGTGCCCTTCGTGAAGTAGTGGCCTCCACGTTTGGAACGGTTGGGAGCATCGAACGGTCTGTCGCGAGCAGGTAGGGCAAGACATGAAATTCAAACAACGATTCGAGGCGAAAGCGGCCGAAATGGATATGACGTCCATGATCGACATGGTCTTTCAGCTCATTATCTTTTTCATGGTTCTGATCAACTTCTCCCAGGATGATCAAAACGACAAAATCAAACTCCCCACCAGCGAGCTTGCGAAACCAGCCGATGCGCCCCTAAAGAATTCGATCTATATTCACTTGGGTTCGAATTCCGCCATCTACATGGGCTCCAGCACCGCGACGGTGGAGTCCATTGCACCCCTCCTTCGCACAGAAATCACGGTGCTAGAGGGAAATGGCGAATCGGCCAAGACAGCCAATCTCATCATCCGAGCGGACCAAAACACCCCGGGAGGCGTGCTGCAGGATTTGATCAAGCGATGCCAGGAGCTTGGTTTTGAACAGTTCACCCTACGGGTCAAGGAGCAAGACTAAGCACCATGAAATTTCGCGGTAAACGCTCCAATGAAAAAGTGGAATTGCAGCTCACTTCGATGATCGACGTGATCTTCCTGCTTCTTATCTTCTTCATCATGACCTTCAAGATTGTTGCACAAGAAGGGGATTTTAACATTCGGATGCCCCTGGGGGGCGGAGCAGGCTCTCCCGATAACACGAGTATTCCGATCAAGCTAAGGCTTCGCGCCAATGCCGATGGGGAACTTGCTGATATTGTCATCAATGATCAGCAATCCTTCGGTTCCGATTTCGGCAAGCTGCGAGAGTTCATCCTCCAACTGACCGGTGGAATAGCCCCTCCTAGCCCTGAAGAGGGGCCTGAGGTCGAGATCGACTTGGATTACAGCCTTCGGTACGTGCACGTCGTACAAGCGATCACGGCCGTGACGGGGCAAAAGCAAGGCGACGAAGTGACTCGGTTGGTGGAACGGATCAAGTTTGCTCCGCCACGAAAGCCGCAGCCTTGATCGCGATCAATCGTTGAAGAACTTCTCCGTTCGCCAAACTCCCGAATCCCTTGGCCCTTCTTCTAAAGAGTCATGCGGCACGAACCGGAGCACGGCCCGCAGACGACCGCTGGAATCTATAGCCAGAACCTCAGATGCAATCGGTAACTCCGGTATGCAAGCAGACTTCAATTTCTGCCCCATCCGAAATCGATTCAGCACATCCTCCTCGAGCGTCACTTGTGGCAGTTGCCCCAGCCCCCATTGAGGAGGAATGAGAGCGCGCGCGATGTCATGACGATCCTTTAATGCGTCCATGCGAATCGTTGCTGGAGAACAAAATGCCCCGACGCGCGTTCTCTCGAGCGAGCTCATGACGGCATCGCTTCCAAGAGCCCTCGCAATATCTCGTCCCAGAGAACGGATGTAAGTTCCCGTCCCACATACGATCCGAAGCGTCATCGAGGGAATCGAATCGGTCTCCAGGGAGAGCGAGAGAACTTCGATGCAGGAAATAGAGACCTTCCGAGAGGGCATCTCGATCGGCTTTCCGCTTCGTGCCAAGTCGTATGCGCGCTCCCCATCGATTCGAACGGCAGAGTACGCTGGAGGAATCTGCTCGATCTCACCTAGGAATTGCGGTAGCACCGAATTCAGATCGTCTCGAGTGAAATTCGGAACGTTAGGCAGGACCGAGCAAGTCGTTTCGGTATCCACCGACGGGCTGGTGCGGCCGAGCTGGAACGATCCGATGTATTCCTTATCCAGTTCGTGGTACTCCTCGGTGAGTCGCACCGCGTTGCCGACCAAGAGGAGAAGAACGCCGGATGCAATGGGATCGAGGGTCCCGGCATGCCCTACTTTCACGGGCTTCATCAAGCGTTGTACGTGATTCACGCAGTCACGGCTCGTGGGACCGCTCGGTTTATAAAGAGGAAGCAGTCCGAACATTTTGTAGGTGGATTGTACGGGTTGTAACGCGAAGGCTAGGCAATTCGCGGTTCTTTGGAGGAAATCGGAGACTTTTGCCGAAGGAGGACAATGGGAAATTGTATCGCCCTCTTCTGGAGTGTGGAGTGATGGAAAACCAAAGATCGGTTCGCTGGGATGTCGCTGCAGTCGTCATGTTTGCTGCATCGTCACTCGTGTGGCTATCGCTCCTCTCGCACGACGCAGCAGACAATCTCGGTGATATGCCCCGCATCGTCCAGACACTCTACACGCCGATCGCACCGGCCTATCCGGCGAACGAGTCGATTCAGAATAGTTGTGGCTATGTCGGTGCGTTGATCAGCGATATTCTCTTGCAATCCACCGGGATCGGCGCCTACTTGATCGCCGGCTTGATGGTCCTCTCCGGGATCGTCATGCTCCGACAAAAGCCTTGGGCCTCGTCGTTAGGTCGATCAATGGGTTGGTCCCTCATACTCCTGAGCGTTTGCTGTTTGCCAGGACGACTTGGAATGCAGCCAAGCATTCCCGTGCCGATTGGGGCAGGTGGTTACTTGGGTACCCTTTGCAATCTTTGGATGGATAACCATCTCGCCCATGCGGGAGGGACTATCCTCGTTCTCGGTACCTTCGCAGGAGGAATGTTGCTAAGTACCGAATACGCCCTCGTCCGTTACTTCGGCTATGCCGCCACAGGTAGCCTTATCGCAGCACGCTACTTTCGTATACCAACGTGGACATGGCGCCGTCACAAAGAGCTTCTCTCAGGCGTTTTCTCTCCTAAACGCGCCGATCTTCCCAATTCAGTCACCATGCGACAGGATCCAACCTCTGTCTCGGCCATGGTTGAACAAACGGCTGCACCCAGATCGACGAGTGTGATCGGAATGTCTGCGATCCGAAACGCCGTGGAAAGCGTAACTCAAGCCCTTGCGGGACCTTCCAAGGAACCCGAGGCGAACTACGAATCGGAGGAAGAATCGCTGCAGGACCAACACCACGATGGCCCCGATGGCCCCCAGATTCGGATTGGCCGACGGGCTAGCGCGACCATCAGCGCGAGCGATTTGGCATCGGATGCGAAGGCATCCGTCCGAACCGATCTTTCGTTCCCAAAACCCAAAGCTCCCCCGACACTCCCCGCGATTGCAGGTGGGCTTTTGGGGGATGCGAAGAAAAATGGTTCGGCACCACCGGATGATGAGCTCCTCGACAGCGACGAGGAACTCGATGACGAATACGAGTACGCAGAGGACGAAGAATACGACGAGGATGGTGAGTACTCGGAGGAGGACGAAGGAGACTATGACGACGGCGAAGAGGATGAGGTCCACACCGAAGACGAAGAGCCTGAGGAAATCGTTCCACCTGAACCTCGCAAAAAGCGGAGCCTGACGATCCGTTCCGACGCGACGCACATCGAGGAAAGGGTTCCCAAGATCAAGACGGGGCCGTCCAAGAAAAAGGAACCGCCCCCCGAGGAAGAACCTGTCGAAGAAGATCCTGCGGACTCACTTCAGGAAATGGACGACACGAAGCTTCCTGAAGGGACCGAGGAGTACGCGCTCCCAGGTCTCGATCTCCTCACCGAATCGGACGATATCTCGTATGACGAACAAACCGAAGAGGTGAAGCGAAAGGCCAAAGTGCTGGAGCAGACCTTCGCCAACTTCGGTTTCAACGTTCGCGTAGTCGAAGTCGAAACGGGGCCGGTGATTGCCCAATACGAAATCGAGCTCGAAGCCGGACTGCGATTGAGCAAGATTACCGGTCTGGCCGATGACTTGGCCATCGCCCTACGAGTCCCCAGCGTTCGTATCGTCGCGCCTATTCCCGGAAAGAACAGCGTAGGGATCGAAGTACCCAATGAGAAACGGCAGATCGTGCGGATGCGCGAGGTGATCGAGGAAAGCGGCCCGCAGATTCGTAAGCAAAAGATCCCGCTGTTCCTCGGGAAAGACGTATCGGGTAAATCCCTCACGGTCGACTTGGCCAGTCTCCCTCACTTGCTCATCGCCGGTCGAACAGGTACAGGAAAATCCGTTTGCTTGAACTCGATCATTTCCTCGATTTTGATGACGAGGCGGCCTGATGAAGTTCGCATGCTGATGATCGACCCAAAGATGGTCGAGCTCAGTTGCTACGGACGCTTGCCACACCTCATGCACCCGGTCGTCATCGACATGCGAAAAGCGGAAGCTATTTTGGCCTGGGCTGTCGACAAAATGGAAGAGCGCTACGCACTCCTCGCGCGTGCGGGCGTTCGGCATTTGACCAACTACAACCAACTGGGCCGGGAAGAGCTGCTGGATCGCTTGAAGCCGGAGAACGATGACGAAGCGGATCTTATCCCGGATCATCTTCCCTTCATCGTCATCGTCGTCGACGAAATGGCCGACTTGATGATGACAGCAGGAAAGGAAGTCGAAGCGCACATCATTCGATTGGCCCAAAAGAGCCGAGCGGTGGGAATCCATTTGATCCTCGCCACCCAAAAACCGACCGTCGATGTCATCACGGGTTTGATCAAGAGCAATCTGCCAGCTCGAATCAGTTTCCAAGTTGCTAGCCGGACCGATAGCCGCGTCGTACTCGACGAGATGGGAGCGGACAAACTGCTGGGCAATGGAGACATGCTATTCCTGTGGCCGGGAACGAGCCAACTGCTGCGCGGTCAAGGCACCTATTTGAGCGACGATGAAATCAACGCAATTGTCGACCACTGCAGCATGGGCGGTGTACAGAACTTTGTTCAAGAACTTGTACAGCTCAAAGTGAACAAAGACGAAGGGGAAGGGGTGAAGCCAGGGAGTTTCAAGAAACGGGATGATCTCTACGAGGCGGCAGTGGACATCGTGGTCCGCGAAGGACGGGGCAGTTGTTCGTTGTTGCAGCGCGCGTTAGGAGTCGGTTACGGTCGAGCAGCCCGATTGATCGACTTCATGGCCGAGGACGGAATCGTCGGAGAGTACAACGGATCGCAAGCGCGTGAAGTGCAGATCACCATTCAGCAATGGGAGGAAATGCGAGCCAACGCGGAGGGAGAACCCGCTCCAACTAGCAAGGGCCGGGGAAAGAAGACGCGTCGCGATGAAGGATTGAGCGAAGCCAAACCACCGAAATCGAGCAAGAAACGGAAGAGTCGAAACAAATCAGAATCCGAGGAAGCCTTTGTAGGGTCCGAGGGAGAGGATGACGAAATCATCTGGCAAGACGACGAGTGAGCCGCGCAGTCTCCAGCTCGACATCGCGTCTAGCGTGCTCGACCTGCGTCGACCTCGAGCTTGGCCCGCCAATCGGATTCATATTGTCGACTGAGCAATAGCTGAACGCGTCTCGCTTTGTCTCCTTCGTGATCGATCAAGATCTTCATGGCTTGGTCCAAGAGCTTCTTTTGCGGAAGCGAATCGACTTCACCCGGTGCACGGGCCAATCGATCCAAAGTTGCTGCAAGCTCCAGAATTTTCGCGCGCGCGACGAGATACTCTTCACTCAGAATCTTGTCAGCGCTGCGCGTTGGAAGTTCGTTTGCCATGATATTTACACCGAAGTGATTTTGGAAATTTGATCGACACGAATCGACGAACCAACAACCGATTGAGCGCTCATTATAGTCGCTTAGTATTCGTTCTCCGCCGTTTCTTGAGGTTCGTCGGCTGTAGCCGCCAGTTTGTTTTCCGCGACTTGACGGATCCGGCGCTCGCGTACTTCCTCGCCCAACAGCTCGAGAACTTCGGTGACAGGCATGGTTCCAAGTTCGCCGGAGATCCGATCCCGAAGCGCGATGGATTGGGTTTCCGCTTCGCGCGGTCCCACGACGGCCATATAGGGGATGAGTTCCAGTTGAGCATCGCGAATCTTGGCTTGGACTTTCGCACCACGCAGATCGGTAGTGACTCGGAATCCAGCGTCGGTGAATCGCTTCTCCAACTCGATCGCGTAGTCGTTCGACTTCTCGCTTAGCGGGCAGATACGAACTTGTTCAGGGGCCAACCACATCGGAAAGGCGCCCGCGAAGTGCTCGGTCAGCATGCCTACAAATCGCTCCATGGAACCAAACGGAGCGCGGTGAATCATGACCGGCCGGTGGGTTTTGTTATCCGCTCCGACATATTCCAGCTGGAATCGTTCCGGCAAGTTGTAATCGAGCTGAACGGTGCCGAGCTGCCATTGTCGACCGATGCAATCGCGGACCATGAAGTCCGCTTTGGGCCCGTAGAAAGCCGCTTCTCCTTCGGCGGCAGAGAAATTTAGGCCGGACTCGGTGAGGACGCGACGCAAGGCTGCTTCGGCCTTTTGCCAATTCTCTTCGGAACCTACGTATTTGTCGCTCTTCGGGTCGCGAAGGGACAATTGCACGCGATAGTCCTTCAGTCCAACCGATTCGAGCACCAATCGAGTCAATTCGATGGTGTTGCGAAACTCCTGTTCGACTTGGTCCGCGGTGCAGAAGATGTGCGCATCGTCTTGAGTCAGCCCTCGAACGCGGAGCATACCGTTCAGCTCACCGGTTTGTTCAAAGCGATACACGGTGCCAAATTCGAAGAGCCGCAGCGGGAGCTGCTTATAGGATCGAGGGGCCGCTTTGAAAATCTGCGCGTGATGCGGGCAGTTCATCGGCTTGACCAAGTAACGTTCATGTTGTCGCTGCCAATGCTGCAAGATCGCGACCCGATCCGAGACTGGCGACAAAGGATCGTACCCCTTTAGTTCGCAACCGAGAACTTCGGCGGATTGGAGAAACGCGACTTCATGAGCTTGCTGCAATCCGTTTGGCTCCTCGAGACGGCGGATCCAAGCATCGACCAATGCACCGGCATCGCTGGCGAAGAGGGGTGGGAATTGACTATCGCGGTAATAAGGAAAGTGACCGCTGGTTTCGTAGAGTTCGACGCGGCCCAAGTGAGGGCTGTAGACCGGTTCGTAGCCCCGTTTGAGCATCTCTTTGCGCAAGAAATCTTCGAGCAAACTGCGAATGCGCGCCCCCTTTGGAAGCCAAAGACACATGCCTTGCCCCACTTCGGCGCTGATTTGGAACAGCCCCAGTTTCTTGCCGATGACTCGGTGATCTCGCTTCTTCGCCTCTTCGACTTGGTCGAGATATGCCTGCATGTCTTTCTGACTGAACCAGGCGGTACCGTAGACCCGCTGAAGCTGTTTGCCGGACGCGTCCCCTTTCCAGTACGAACCCGCGACGCTCATCACTTTGAACGCTTTGATGCGGCTCGCGTCCGGGATATGGGGACCGCGGCAGAGGTCCACGAACTCCCCTTGGCGATAGAATCCGAGCGAATCGTGGGAGGCGAGACCGGTCTGGATGTGCTCGACTTTGAGAGCCTGCTTCATGTCGCTGCACAGCTCGATCGCTTGTTGGCGATCGAGAGAGAATTGCTCGAACGGTTCCCCTTTTTCAACAATCTTCGCCATCTCCGCTTCGATGGCAGCGAAGTCCTCTTCGCTCAGTTTTCGGGGCAGATCGAAATCGTAGTAGAAGCCGTTATTAATGGTGGGACCAAACGCCAGCGAAACGCCCGGAAAAAGCTTCATAATGGCCCGGGCCATCACGTGTGCGCAGGAATGCCGGAGTACCCCGAGAGCTTCTGGGTCTTTTTCGGTGAGAAGGCGAAGGGGGATGGGCCCATTGCCAGCAAACCCATGCAATGGGCGAGTCGCATCGATCACGTGATCGCCAACTTTCGCAGCGATGACAGCTTTCGCAAGCCTAGAGCCGATCGATTCGGCCACCGAAAGGGGACTCGCGTTATCGGGATGTTGGACAACGGAGCCGTCTGGCAATTGGATTTCCAGCATAATGAACCTTTCCTTACCCTCGGCACAGTTGGGCGCAGCCGCAGGAGGAGATAAATGGAGTTATGAGCGTCAGAACAGATGACCCTCTTTCGTCCGCAATGTTCGCGATACAGGCGTCACTTTGCAATAGGGGGTTGCCAAAGGGAAAAGCCGTCGGGATCCCACTACCCTGCGGCATTCCGACTCCCTGGGATCAGAAAGATCGATACTGTACTCGAAGCGGCGGGCGGAAGTGTGTATTGTTGAACCTGCACGAAATCGTCCATTCACCATTGCTCCCCATCACTGGCTCTAAAGTCGTTTCTGTACCTATGACCGTTTTAGTATTCGGCCACCGCAACCCTGACACCGACGCAATCTGTTCCGCTATCGCTTACGCGGACCTTTTGCAGCAAACCACTCGCCCCGAAGCGATCGCGGCATCCTGCGGCACCCCCAACAAACGGACCGAGTATCTGCTCCGACGTGCCAAGGTCGCACCACCTCGTTTGGTGATGGACGTTCGTCCGGAAGTGGAGGATGTCTGCCAGCGAAATGTCACGACGGCCTCCTATGGCGACGTGTTTTACGAGGTCTACCAGCGGATGAAGGAGCACGATCTTCGGGCGATCCCTGTGATCGACGACCAACGCAAAGTGATCGGGGTCCTCTCCCTGCTGCAGTTGATGGATTTGATCTTCAGGGACGATCGGGACCCTCTCAAGACAAGAACCGTTCGAACAAGCCTTTCTAAGATCTGTGAAATCATCGGAGGAACATTCCAACACTCGATCGAACCGGCCCAACACGATGAGCTCTTGGTCATGGTGGGTGCCATGAGCGCGGGTGGCTTCACCGAGCGAATGCAACGCTTTCCTGCCGAACGATTGCTCGTCGTGAGCGGCGACAGACCGACCATCCAATTGCCGGCGATCGAGCACGGAGTCCGAGCCTTGGTCGTCACGGGTGGCTACTCGTTGTCGTCGGGTTTGGTGCAGCTCGCACAAGCCAGAAATGTGGCGGTGATCCAGAGCCCGTTCGATACGGCCACGACAACCATGCGAATCAAGTCCGCGCAGTTCATCGACTCCGCGGTCGACAACACCTACATATCGCTCTATGCAAAACAACCGATCGACGAAGCCCGCGCGATCGTAGAGAACTCGAACGAACCGATCTTTCCTGTCGTCAATGATTCCGGAACCTTGGTCGGAGTTCTTTCCAAATCGGATTTGGTAAATCCCCCTAAGCCACGCTTGATCCTGGTCGATCACAACGAACTCAGCCAAGCGGTCAATGGCGCTGACGAAGCCGACATTATCGAAGTCCTCGACCACCATCGACTCGGTGGTGGCCTGAAGTCAACGCAGCCGATTCGTTTCATCAACGAGCCGGTTGGGTCGACCTGCACGCTCGTCGCACGTCAATTCCGAGCTTGGGGAATCATGCCGAAACCAGGTATCGCCCTTTGCATGGCTGCTGGGATAATCTCCGATACACTATTCCTGCGTTCCCCGACAACGACGGATGTCGATCGCGATATCCTCAAATGGTTGCGAGGATTCGTTGAAATCGATTTGGAAGAGTATGCCAAAGAGTTTTTTGAAATCGGTTCCGCGCTTCGAACATGCACTGCCGAAGAGGTCGTTCGAGAAGACTGCAAAGAATTCGTCGAGCACGGCATCCGTTTTTCGATCTCACAAATCGAGGAGATTGGATTCGATCTTTTCTGGGACCGCAAAGATGATTTGCGAACGGCATTAGAGGCAATGGCCGAGAGCTGTAAACTGGAGTTTTCCGCTCTCCTGGTAACCGATGTCGTAAGCAATGGTTCGCTATTGCTCCTCTCGCATGAATCCGAAGAGTGGGACGAGATCAATTATCCTCGTCTCGATCGGAATCTATATCAGCTCGATAACGTGGTGAGTCGCAAGAAGCAACTCCTGCCACTGATCGCCCAGTTGATCGAAACCTCGCAGCGTCATTGATTTATTCCAAGACCGAAGTTCGGCGAGCGAACCAGGGGAGCGATTCACGCTGGCGACACGTCCACAGAGGAACCCGAATATGTTTCTGCTTCGCGGCTTGGCCGCCCTTTCGCGAGGAGTGGGCAGTTATATCAGCCTGACGATTTTGCTCAGCCTTTGTGCCACCATCCCGATCTTGCAGTTCGCAAGCCTGGGATACATGCTGGAATGCTCCGCCAGGATAGCGAACAACCGACCTTGGACGGAGTGCTTCCCAGGGGCTTCCCAAGCTCGGAGATTGGTACTCGCGCTCGCGATGATCGGGTTGACGTGGCTTCCCGTCTGGTTTGTCGCCGATCTCGCCTACACGGCTGCATTGATTGAACCGAACGGTTCTCAAGGCCCGCGGCTTCGAATCGCAGCGATGGCCCTCACTCTTCTGTGGATCGTATGGATCCTTTGGGCCGCCGTGCGCGGTGGGAGACTGAGAGATTTTCTCTGGCCGGCTCCCGTTCGTTTGGCAAAAAGCGTTTTTCGTCGGGACTTTTGGCATCTGGCCGAAGATCGGCTTTGGTCGGGTTTGCGATCCCTGCACCTGATCCATTTGATTGGCCGAGGTTTTCTGGCTTCGATCGGAGCTTTGATATGGTTGGCATTGCCCGCGAGTTTGATGATTCTCTCGCTGACCGGTGCGCAGAATGCCGGTAAGGGAATTCTGGGACTTATCGGCGCGATCGGAATGGTCTGGGTTGTAAGCCGATTGCCTTATGTGCAAGTCGAGTTTGCAAAGACAGGGGACTTTCGAAGCTTTTTGAGGGTAAGAGACATCCGCCAAGCCTACTTCCAATCCCCTTGGACGTTAACCATTTCGCTCGGTGTGTTGCTCGTCTTTGCAACGCCCCTCTACATCCTCCGAATCGAACGGATCCCGGAAGAGCTCGAGTGGATCCTCACTTTGTTCTTTGTGCTTTTCATTTTCCCGGCTCGCATCGCAATCGGTTGGGCCTGGAAACGCGCCAACGAATCAGGCGAACGGGCTTGGTGGTTTTCTCGCTACTTGGTGTGGCCATTTCGATTGGCGATCGTGCTCCTCTATGTCGGAGCTCTTTACCTCGCACGCTTTACCTCTTGGGAAGGGGCAGCGGTTTTCCTTCTGCAACACGCATTTCTCCCTCCCGTTCCTTTCTTCGTTCGCTAAACTCCTCCTCTGTCCATTTGGAGCGAAAGGAATGAGAAGCCAAAGCTCCAGTCGCTGTCGAGGAGTCGAAGATTGCCCATACCGCGTCCTGTTCTTGTTGCGATCATCGCTCTCGTCGGAGTGAACGCTCTTTGGGGCATGTCGTTTCCAGTCATGAAGAGCCTCAATGAAGTGATGGAAGATCACTTCGGAGTTGCAAACCCGCAAATGCCTACCTCGATGCAGGTCGCGTGCTCGGCAGGATTGATCGGGATGCGTTTCACTATTGCTTCTCTTTTGCTAAGCATCGTGCTCCCCAAGCTCTTCTTTCGAACGTCCAAGGAGGAGTGGATCGCGGGCTTCTGGATCGGGATGCTTTTCTGCCTGGGATTAATCCTGCAAGTCGTCGGCTTGGCCACGATCCCTGCTTCACGCAGTGGATTCCTCACCAGCTTGACGGCGGTCTACACCCCCTTGATGGCATCGTTTCTACTCAAGCAACGTCCCTCCCTTTTTGTTTGCATCGGTAGCCTGCTCGCTTTGACAGGGGTGGCGATTCTCTCCGATGCCCATCGATACGTCCTTGCGTTCGCCGACGTGCCATTGGCCGACGATTCCTCCACGGTTCCGCTCAATTGGGGAGATCTTTGGACAACGCTGGGCGCTTTGTTCTTCAGCGGCCAAGTCCTATTGGTCGACACATTTGGCAAACGGTATCGATCGGCGAATCTAACTCCAGGTATGTTTGTCACAGCCGCAATCATCGCGTGGGTCTTTTTCGTGGTGAGTCGACAGCTGCTCGATGGATCTGAGTTTGCTCGGTCGATTGACGTTTCCTGGTCGAACTGGCTAGCGATCGGCGGCCAGCCAGCCGTCTTGGCATTGCTCGTGTTTTTGGCAATCTTCTGCTCGATCTTATCTTTTCTAGGCATGAACACGTTTCAGCCCGCCATCAGCGCGTCCCAAGCGTCTGTGATATATAGCACCGAACCGGTTTTCGCATCATCTTGGGCCATGATTCTTCCCGGTATCATCGGATGGATCGTTGCCATCGACTATCAAAACGAATCGTTCACTTGGCAACTAGGTGCCGGTGGTGTCTTGATCTTGTTTGCCAACATCATCGCACTTTGGCCAACTCAAAAACGGGAGGATCGCGATGACTGATTGGGTTGTCGAACTGGAAGGTGTATCGAAGAAATTCGGATCGCATCAAGCGGTTCACCCACTCGACCTGCACGTACCGCGCGGGTCGATCTTTGGTGTCATCGGTCCCAACGGTTCGGGGAAAACAACGACGTTGAGAATGATGCTCCGCATCTATCGCCCCGATCAAGGTGTCGTGAGAGTCTTAGGCGAATCGAATCGCTCCTGCGCGGATGATCGTGTTGGATATCTCCCTGAAGAACGCGGGCTCTATCGACGCATGACCGTGTGGAGAACCCTGCGGTATTTCGCGCGAATCAAAGGCCATCGAAATCCCAATGCAGAAATCGAGCGATGGATGGTCCGACTCGGAGCGACCGACTGGTATCGAAAGCGGATCGATCAGCTTTCCAAGGGTATGGCTCAAAAGGTTCAGTTTGTTGCGGCAATCGCGTCGAAACCTCAAGTGGTCATCCTAGATGAACCGTTCAGTGGGCTGGACCCGGTCAATATGGAATTGATCCGAGATGCGATCCTGCAGCTGCGAGAAGAAGGAACGACAGTCATCCTCAGCACCCACGATATGTCGATCGCCGAAAAGATGTGCGATCATGTCTGCATGATCTTTCAAGGTCGCAAAGTACTCGACGGAACGATTCCCGAGATCCAAGCACTCTACACGGAACCTAAAGTCCGCGTGCGAATTACAAACCAAACGCCTGTTGAACTGGATCCAATCCGCTCTATACCCGGCGTCTCTCTCGCGACATGGGACAACGGTACCGTGGACATCCAGCTTCACGAACAAACTTCGCATAGACATCTCTTGCTCCATCTTCTCGAGTTGGGAGATGTAGAGCATTTCGAAATCGTGAAACCCTCTCTGCATGACATTTTCGTTCGCATCGCTCGCCCTGGAACACAGAGCGAGTAACACTCTCCGTATGTGCTGTCCCACCAGCTGTCAACGGAGAGCTCTAGGAGTAGATTTTCCGGTATAAACATGACTTGATAGATGAAGAAGTATCGATACCAGTTCTGGATGTGTGGGGGCGGGGAGTTTGGCCAAGCTTTTTTTCTATTATTCGACCATGAATGCAGGGAAGTCGACGATTCTGCTACAGTCGAGTTACAACTACCGCGAACGAGGCATGCGAACGCTGGTCTTCGCGCCGGAAATCGACGATCGATATGGAGTCGGAGTAGTCAGTTCTCGCATTGGCCTGCAATCCGACGCCATCCCTTTTTCGTCCGGCGATAATCTTTTGATGCGCGTCGAACGCGAACACCAAAAACAAAAGGTCGATTGCGTGCTCGTCGATGAGGCGCAGTTTTTGACCAAGCAGCAAGTTCGGCAGCTTTCCGACGTCTGCGATGAACTAGAAATCCCCGTGCTTGCCTACGGCCTTCGCACCGACTTTCAAGGCAATTTGTTCGAAGGAAGCCAACACCTGATGGCTTGGGCGGACAACCTCAACGAGATCAAGACCATATGCCACTGCGGACGCAAGGCGACGATGGTATTGCGGATCGACTCAACAGGAAAGCCGATGCGCGAGGGAGAGCAGATCCAAATCGGAGGGAACGAACGGTACGTAACCGTCTGTCGCAAGCACTTCAAACAAGGGCTCGCGGAGCGAACGACAAAAGACTTGCCGTTCGACGATTTATAAGAGGACAGCTCGGTTGGATACCGCTCGGTTGGCTTGCGAAGGGGATTCCCTAGTGAGACGGACGACCGCCTCGTCCCCGACCACGACCATGGGAATGGCTTCCCCGTGCGTGGTTTTCCATGTTCGCAGCGACCAACCCGCCGATAGCATCTGCCCAAGATGGAATCTTGCTGTGGCTAGCTACTGCTTCGATGGCCTCGCGATCTTCTTCCGGAGTGGAGTCTTCGTCGCGTCGGCTCGATCGCTCACCCTTCGCATCCCCTTTTCCACGGCGTCGAGTACGACGTTTGCGTGGGGAGCGTTCGTCGCCGGTCGCATCCTCGGAATCGAGTGAGTCATCATGATCGCGACGACTTACGGGCGCATCGTCTTGTTCAAAGTCATCGAGTCCTGAAGCAAAACCGGCTGGCTCCTTGTCGCGAACTGAACCATCCTCACGCCTTACATCGTCACGCCTCACTTCGTCGCGGCGGGATCGAGATCGCCTTCGAGGTGGTTCCAGCGAGTCTGCATCTTCCCGTTCGGCAGAGGGTGCGCGACCACGCGGACGATCGGATGGTGCATCCCGCCGTTCCGACGGTGCATCACGTCTTTCGTCCTCGCGGTGACTGCGACGCCGTGGTTCCGAATCGCGCGAGGCGGAATCGGGTTCGCGACGCTCACGTCGCCCCGCATCTCTTCCGCGCGAGGAACTGACGGGTGCGGCCGATTCCACCGGTTCATCGGTTTGTTCGTTTTCAAGAATTGACGGCGAGTCCGTACGCCCGCGCCGCGGGGGTCTTCGTTCCGAGCGTCGCTCCGGGACTCCATTCACGTCATCCGTCGATTCGCTACGACTGCGACTCCGTCTCGGTGCATCGAGTGCTGGGGATGCGTCGGAGGCAACGTCTGGGCGGCGAGGTGCTCGCTCTCGCTCTGCGCCCCCCCGATCGGATCGGCCTCGTTCCGGGCGGGTTCGCTCTCCGGATTCACGTGGTGATCGCTCCGCTGATGCCGGAACCGACTCTCGATTTCCCGGCTCTCGATTCTCAGGTTCCCTTTCGTCTCGGGCACCTTCATCCCGGCGACCTGTGTCACGTCGGCCTCCGTCGCGGCGCCCCGAATCTTGGCGACCTGGCTCTTGGCGACCTGAGCCTCTTCGTAGTCGCTTGGGTTCACCGAACGAAACGATGGGCTCATCAACCGCTTCGGATTCAACCGACCGAGCCGATTCGGGAGGGGTCGCAACACGATCCCGATCCAGATCCCGAGTTCGCTCGCGTGGGGCGGGTTCGGCAGGGGCCAGGTCCGGGGTGTCAGCCCACAAACTTGGCTTCGATCGTTTGTTCGAGTTTTCGGGTCGGGACCGAGAGGGACGTTCGGTTTCGAACGGCTTATCCTCAAGTGTCGACTCGGCGGTAGGTGCGGTTTCGCCCGATTGGATTCCGAAAAAAGAAGTCACAGCGTCCCAGGAAGATCGAAGCCGCGAAGGCTCTTTCGACTTGCCAGAAACGGGCAATTCCTCGACCGGCGCTGGAGCAGGGGCCACCTGCTCGATCGGGGGAGCTACCCCTTTCGCGGGGGATTCAGCCGCTCCTTTGGCCTTGTCCGATTTTTTCGATTGGGGCGAAAGGGAAGGGGTTCCGAGCAAATTTGCCAAGCTATTCCAATGGTCCGACATAACCAGTTTTCATCGAAAAAAGAAGTGTTAGATGGTGCGCTCGGATCGGGCAACGCGCTGGCCAATGAGCGGTCTGCATCCCTGCGCTCCGAATAGCCGCATTGTAGCAGTCAAATTCGCTTTAAGGGATAGAGAGTTGCCGGAGCGCGAGGATAAATTCGTGCTTCCGAGGGAAACCTGAGGAAGAAAGTTGACACTCGCACGCGCGGCGCCTTAATCTAAGAGTGGTGCGCCTTCCTATTTTCCTCTTCTCCAGCTGCCAATCTTCGGCGGAGCGGTCCTATGAGCAAGATACATCGAAAATCCTCGAATTGTGCCGAACTGCGTCGTCGGTTTGTCGCCTTGGTGATCGGGATCGGTCTTGTTGCCCCTGTCTCTTGGTCGGAGCCCCTCTACGCCCAAGGCAATGCTCCCACCCGGCTTGAGGTCAAGCTGACAGGCAAAGCACGCGACGCCAAACGATCGGACAAAAGCAAAGAATTGAAAGCTGGGACTTCGCTCGATGCTACGATGCAGTACTACAGCGAATATGTGATTCCGCTGATCACCCATGTCGATCCCAATCCCCCCAAACCCGATGCGAACGAAGACGCAATCGGGAAAATCTCAGACGTGAATTTAGCGAGGAAGGACATTGTCGATGACGACATCGGCCAAGCCCTCGCGAGGGCCAGCAAGCCGTTTCGCGCTGAATACAATCGTCGATTGCTCGGGGAACTCTACAAAGTCATCCGAAAAGACGCTGGCTTCAGCACCACGGCGCGCGTATTGACATTCCATATCGCTATGCAACTTTATAGCGAACCCGCCGGAAACACGCCCGCCGTTACCGAACCCCGCGTTTATAACTTGATCGAAATCGCGCTCGACCCAACGGAACTAGATGCGATTCAGTACATGGCTATCGACACCCTCGAGAAGTCATTGAAGATCAAACCGACGGATCCCAAGGATGCTGCGACCGAGGACATACGACTCAAGATCGCTAACAAGTTGGCCCCGTTGATGACGGTGGTCCCACCCTACCATCGCCTTCCAGAAGCCCATCAAAAACTGATGGAGCAATCCCTCTTGGCGATGACGGCCCTGGCAACAAGCGGAGATCCTAAGTCGGAATCGGCCAAAATTGCGACCGCGAAAGTGGCAAGCTTTGCCTTGGAAGTACTCCAGGACGCCCGATCGTCGGAGTGGCTCAAAGAAATTGGCTGCTTGTGCTTTGGCCAAATCAGTCTCGCACCGGATACCTACACCGCAGAACAGATCACGGCAATCTCGAACGAGATCGCAAAGTTCGGCCTGAAATCCGATAAATCTTGGAGAACCAAGGTCGCCAGCTCCGGACCCATGGGAGCCGGAGGAATGGGCTCGGGTGGCTCCGGTTATGGTTCTGGCGGATACGGAAGCGAATCGGGTGGATACCCTGGAGGAAGCGGAGGGCCAGGAGGTCCTGGAAGCGGCGGATATGGTGGTGAAGGAGAAGGGAGTGGAATGTTCGGTGGCTACGGCGGAGCCCCCGCCCAATCGCGAGCTCCACAGCCCGCTGATCTCAAGAATGCTCGCCGCATACTGAACCAAAGATTGGAACGCATTCACGTGGCGCTCAACGGCGCTACGGGTGCAGCCTCCGCGCAGACGGCAAGCCGACCGGAAAGCGGTCTGATGAAAATCATTCCGGAATCCGAAAAGTACAAGATCAAATATGCGATCGAGAAACTGCAGGAATTGCAAAAGGTTCTCAACGACACCACCAAGTTCAATGACCTGAATGCACTCAACGTACAAGTCGCTGCACCGATGCGCGAGTTGCGAGTCGCCTTCAAGGACTTCTCGGGTGAGCAAACAACGACCGAAGACCCCACCTTCTCGCCTTTTGGTCCCTTCGGCGGCCAGGGAACAGTAGGCCCCGGTGCAGGTGGTCCTGGTGCTGGTGGACCTGGTGCAGGTGGTCCTGGTGCTGGTGGACCTGGTGCTGGTGGACCTGGTGCTGGTGGACCTGGTGCTGGCGGACCTGGTGCTGGTGGACCTGGTGCTGGCGGACCTGGTGCTGGCGGACCTGGTGCTGGCGGACCTGGTGCTGGCGGACCTGGTGCTGGCGGACCTGGTGCTGGCGGACCTGGTGCTGGCGGACCTGGTGCTGGCGGACCTGGTGCTGGCGGACCTGGTGCTGGCGGACCTGGTGCTGGCGGACCTGGTGCTGGCGGACCTGGTGCAGGTGGTCCGGGTGCAGGTGGTCCGGGCGGGCCTCCTCGAAATAACTAGTCAGTCATCGCGGATCGCTCGCTTGCGGTTCGCTCGCAAGTCGTGCTTCGTTCGATCAAAACGGCAGGACCCGATACGATGTTTGGGTTCTGCCGTTTTTTCATGGAGTGACGATTCTTCGGACAGCGGCGGCCGCTTGATATTTTGTCATCATGCAGCAGGTGAAGACTCGATGAGCAGAGTCGAGTGAAATCGCATCCTCTGGCTCAAAGATGAGCTAGGTTTGCATTGTTGGCATGGACGCCTATCCCTGTTTCTTCGGTCGATCCGATGAGAGGCGTCTCATGCGTGCCAAGTCGTTGTTGTTGTTGCTTATTGCGCTCGGGTGTGGCATCGTCGCCTCGGTAGCCGTCAGCCAAGTGGTTTTGGATCAAAATGGTGGAGTAGCGGTCCAGACAGCGGAGATCCTCGTGATCGCCAAGAATGTCTCGGCTGCGTCCAAGATAACTCCCGAATCCGTTCGAATCGAAAAGTGGCCAGCCGACAAAGTCCCCCAAGGGGCCTTGGTCGATCTAAAACAGATCGAAGGCAAATTCGCCAAACAACCCCTGTATGTCAATGAACCCTTGATTGAAATCAAGCTCGCCAACAAAGGGAAGGAGCTAGTGATTCCGGAGGGTTACCGCGTCTTCGACTTGGTCGTCAACGAACAAAATGGTGGTAGCGGTTACATCAGTCCCGGCGATCGGGTCGATGTTTTCGGCTTCTTTGAAAAGGGGATGAAGATCAAAACCTCCGGTACCGTCAGGGTACTTGAGAATCTTGAGGTCCTGATGGTCGATGGTATTGCTTCTATCGATCCAGATGCCCCCACGACAGCGCGTCGTTCATCGAGCACGTTCCAGTTGCTGGTGAAAGACAAGCAGTATGCGGTCTTAGACACGGCAGCCAACCTTGGGAAACTCCGTGTTGCCCTTCGTCCGCCCGAGCTCTCGGAAGAAGCGAAGAGCAGAATGGATGATGGCGAAAGCTTCATGGCATGGCTTAAAGAATCTGAGGCACCTCGCTCCAGTGAGCCGAATGCTGCCAGTTTGGTTCGAGAAGTGATTGAACAACCGGCTGCACCGAAAATCGAACACGAAATGATGATCATCACCCCGGAGGGTTCGAATCGATTCCGTTGGAAGGAAGGTGACAAGATGCCTCGCAAAGTGGATGAAGGTGCTGAAACAGGAATCGAAGGCATTTCGACCAGCGGTATTCAAAGCGGAACCCCGTCCGCTTCCGGATTTGCTCCTCCTCCAGCTTCGGGTGGATCGAAAGAAGTAGCCGATTCGGGTAGCACCAAGGGGAGCGAACGACCCAATCTCAATTGGGATCCCAATGGTGGGAGTTGGCAACTTGGGGGATTTAAGGCAGCCTACCCACCCTCCAAGTAATCTCCTACGAGCCGAACGGTCGATACAGTTATGTGAATCCGTTTAGTCGTTAAATGCTGTCTAAGCGGAGTGCGATCGCAGGATGCCGGTCGCTGGCAATGGAACGCCAAAAGTGGGATGGAACCGAACCGGAGGCTATCCCGACGCCTTCTTTCACAGGGAAGTGAATTGCAAATGGGACGCGGACTTAGCTCTCTAAACGGAATTCTGCGAGCGTGCACCGTCATGGGAATCCTCTGCGTCAGCGGACCGCTGTCGGCAGGAGAAGGGGATAAACCGATTCCGACGGGGAGGATGACGGTGACCAAGCAGCAGGAATCGCTGCGGATGATCGTCTCCACTTCGCAGTATCTCACGTTTCCTCAGCCCATCGTCACAGCGACGATCAACAATCCTACCGTTCTCAACGTCCAAGCGACTCAGAAGAACGAAGTCTTGGTGTCCGCCTTGGCCACCGGCGTGACTCAAATCGACGCCAAGGGTGTGGATGAAACGATTTACAACGTTCAAGTCGTTGTGACGGGCGATGCTCGAGAATTGCAGTCCATATTGGATCAGCACTTCCCCACCGCGACGCTCAGTGTCCAACCGATACGCGACGCAGTGATCGTCTCGGGGCAAGTCACTTCGGACGAGCATGTTGAGCAGGTCGTCACCATCGCGGAGGAATTCTATCAGCGAGTCATCAACAAGATCGAGGTCATCGGCGTTCATACGATCATGCTACAGACCCAGGTCATGGAAGTTTCTCGCACGAAACTGCGGCAACTGGGAATCGACTGGAGTATGAGTTTTGGGGATGACTTCGTGACAACCAGTGCGAGCGGTCTGATCGCCCCAGGTGCAACAACGGGTGCGTTGCTCAATGCTGGAAACGAGACGTTCAAGTTCGGAGTGGTGGATAGCGGCAATCAGTTCTTCGGCTTAGTAAGATCGCTTCGCCAGAACAATCTCGCCAAGGTCTTGGCTGATCCGACGGTGGTAGCGATCGATGGTCGACCTGCCAGTTTCAACTCCGGTGGCGAATTCCCAATTATTGTTCCTGCCGGATTGGGACAAGTTGGCATTGAGTTTCGCGAATTTGGAACCCGATTGGACTTCGTCGCGAAGGTGCGCGGCGATGGTCGGATTTGGTTGGAAGTCCGTCCGACCATCAGCGAAATCGACCCAGGGCGCAGCGTCACGATTGCAGGCACGAGCGTACCTGGCATCCGAAGTCGGTTTGTCGATACCGCGGTCGAAATGCGAGCGGGCCAGACACTGGCTTTGGCTGGATTGCTGCAGGTCCGAACGGAGGCCGAGAGCAGCGGACTTCTCGGGCTATCCGATCTCCCTTATCTCGGAGCGCTCTTTCGAACCAACCGAGAAGTCCAGAACGAAGTCGAGCTCTTGATCTTGGTAACGCCCAACTTTGCGGCACCGATGGATTGCCATGAAGTGCCAATGGGTGGTCCTGGATTCAACAGTGATAGCCCTCTCGACAAGGAACTGTATATGAAGGGCTACATCGAAGTTCCTGCGGCTTGCGGACCAGAAGCTTGCCCACCAACACAATCCCAACCCGGAACGGTTCTTTACGGACACGCCTCGTCGCCGACCGATACGTCCAAGGGAGGTCGCCAAGGATCGCCTGTGCCAGCGACCAATGCCAGCTTCGCTCGACCACTGCCCCCCATTTCTCGCCAGTAATCCGTCAAACTCGATCAACTTTCCATCATGAGCAATGTTTTACGGTTAGCGATTGTCGATCCCAATGATCATTCTCGCGAGAAGCTGAAATCGATGCTTCTCGGGATGGACATTGTCTGGTTGGATGCGGAATGTTCTCGCTATGAGTTTTTCGCGGATGTCGTCGAACAATCGCATCCCGACGCAGCGATGATCTGTCTCGACGGGGGACCGGATCGGGCGCTCGCTTTGATGGACAAACTTCGGATGTCTTCCCCTGACTGTCTGATTTTTGCGGTGTCCTCGAGCACCGACGGACAGATGATTCTCAAATCCATCCGATCAGGGGCTCGCGAATTTCTACCGCTGCCGATCGATGTGGAGGAACTGTACTCCGCCCTCGAACGCGCTCTGCAATCGAAGTATGGAAGCGGCGACAACAAAGCCCGTGGCTGCAAAGTAATCGCCGTCGCCGGGGCAACCGGAGGCGTCGGATGCACCTCCATCGCGGTCAACATCGGCTGCAATTTGGCTCGCAAACCGGAAAACTCCGTGGCGCTCGTCGACCTCGATTTAGCCCTTGGAGACGCCGACGTCTTTCTGGACTCGATTCCCGATTACAGTCTGGTCGATGTGACCGAAAACGTTTCGCGACTCGACTTTCAGCTGCTTCGTAAATCGTTGACGAAGCACTCCTCTGGTCTCTATTTGCTCCCCCGGCCGGTGCAACTACAGGATTTGGATCTGATCAACCCGGACAGCCTCCGCCGGGTGTTTGGGCTCTTGCGAGCATCCTTTTCGCACGTGGTAATCGACATGTCGAAGGCGTTTTCGCACGTCGACTTGACCGCACTCGAGATGTCCAACGAAATCGTCTTGATGGTTCAGCTCGACCTTCCTTGTCTCCGAAATATGGTTCGGCTGCTCATGAGCCTCCAGCAGATGGAGTCGATTCGGGATAAAATCAAAGTCGTGGTGAATCGCGCTGGACTCGAAAGTGGGCAGATCAGTTTGAAGAAAGCGAAAGAAACGATCGGTCGCGAAGTCTTCTTTCAGATACCCAACGACTATCGAACAATGGTCGAAATGCGGAACAACGGCCAGCCGCTTATCGAGCAAGCCCCGAAGGCTTTGATCACACAAGCTGTGATGCAATTGACCGAACTCCTAGATAGCGGAGTCATTACCTCCACCGAGGAAACCACAAAAGGAACCATCGACAAAGGAATCGCGAGCGGCTGGAAGAATTTCTGGCCAGGTCGATCTACAGCGAAAGCAAAGTAACCGCTATGTCATTGACGCCAGCACAAATCCAATCGCATCTCGATTCCCTGGCGAAACCGCAGCGAGCTTTGGGACGATGGGAAGAGCTAGCAGCCAATCTTTGTCGAATAGAACAATCCACTGCACCTGAGGTCCGACCTGCAGAGTTGATTGTCTTTGCAGCAGACCACGGTTTTGCCTTGTCGGGAGTCGAAGATGCGGCCCGTGGCATGACGACCGTGATGATGGAGCAGATGGCAATCGGGGGAACCATTGCGGCGATCGTCGCCGAATCGTTCGGAATCGATCGTCGAGTGGTCGATGTCGGGGCAGCAAGACCAGCGCGCATCTCCCACCCGAAGCTTGCAAACCGCTCGGTCCGATCTGGAACCGACGATATATCTCATGCGCCCGCCATGTCTCTCTCGGAGCTTCGAGAAGGCTGGAAAATCGGCATGGATGAAGCCCGAATGTCCCAGCTTCGAGGCACCAAGGTCTTGATCCTCGGCGCCCTTGGAACGGGAGGTGAACTCGTCGCAAGCTGCTTGGCAAGGTTGTTAGCCGATGTCCCGCTCGATTCGGTTTGGGATACGGAGCCCAACCTCTTGTTCTCGGAACCCGCCGCCGCGAGAACTTTGATCGAGTCCGCGACCGACCGCGTTCTGCAGCGAAGTGGCTATGAGATCGATGACGCAGGGCTAGCAGAAATCTGTGGTTTCGAAGTCATCGCGATGGCCGGCGCCATCGCGCAGGCGGCCAAGCAACGGCAAGTCGTCTTGCTGGACGGAGTCGTTTCCACGTCGGCGGCATTGATTGCCGAACGTATGATTCCCGGTTCTGCAGGCTCGATGATCGCGGCCGGGCGTTCCGGCAGTCGAATCCATGATCTGATGCTCGATAAACTGGGACTCTCACCATACCTGGACTGGAACATTCAGCAGGACGAAGGAGCAAATGCTCTCGCTCTTTACCCGCTCGTGCTCGGTGCGGCCGCTTGGTGCCGAAAAACCATTCCGACCAGCGAATTGATCTTCCCTGGTACTTGAACGGTTCGCGACGAAAGCCAGGGGTTCCCCACTATGTGGGAATCCGTACGATCCGAACGTCTCTTCGCGGCAAGCCCTTCGCTAGCGATTCGGTGTGACGATGACCTTCATCGCCCCCTTCTCACCTGCATAAAGCCGATCGAACCATTGGGGGACTTCCTCGAGCGAAGCGGTCGCGGTGATCAACGGTTGCACTTGGATCGCTCCAGACGATAACAACTCAATGCACTGAGGTATTTCGCCATTCGAGGCACAAGAACCGAAGACGGAAAGTTCTCGCGTGACAACGGTTTGAAGTGGCAATTCCACGGTCGGAGTCAAGTTCCCAACCAGCGTTACCGAACCTCCGCGACGCACCACTTGAAAACAAGTGCTCACGGTTGGCTTTGCTCCGACAACTTCCATGCTCGCGTCTGCCCCTCGTCCGTTGGTCCACTCCATAACGCGGGCAACCGGATCCTCTTTCTTAGGATTGATCGAGTGGGTAGCGCCCAGCTTCAACGCCAACTGCAATTTTTCGTCTTCCAAGTCGATGGCGATGATTTTCGAAAATCCGGCCAGTTTTAGGGTTTGAATGCAGAGCAATCCAATCATGCCCGCGCCGACCACCACCACCGAGCCACCGAGATGTTTGGGTGTTCGGTTCGTCGCATGAACCGCGATCGAGACCGCTTCGATCATCGCGGCGTGCTCGAACGGGAGCGAATCGGGAATCGGGTAAGCGATATGCTGTGGCACCGCAACGAATTGTGCAAAAGCACCTTGTCGGCGAAACTCGTTGCATGCCACCCCGAGGACCTGACGGTTCTCGCACAAGTTGATCGAGCCGGCTCGACAGAAATGGCATTTGCTACAAGAGACGGTCGAATCGAAGGTCACGCGATCGCCGACTGCAAACCCGCGTACCGAAGAACCGACTTCCACGACGATTCCAGCTGCTTCGTGCCCCATCACCAGCGGAGGAATACGCCGTCCCGAACTACCGTCAAATCCATGGATATCACTGCCGCAAATTCCACACGCTTTGACTTGCACCAAAAGGTCTTCAGGACCGCACTCTGGTTGAGGGAGGTCGACAACGGCGAGTTTCTTGTACTCTTGCAGCAGTAAGGCTTTCAAAATGCGGGTCCTAGAGAGGGGAAAGGGGAACAAAAAACGACAAGAAAAAGTGGGTTCGCAAGCTTGCGTTGGCAGAAAATGACCTGGGATCGCAGTACGATGTCGGGTAGTCTCTACCGAAGCGCTGATTGTAACCATTCTAGCGACGCCCCCTAGTTCGTTTCACGATCGATTTTTTGTCTCAGGAAAATACGTTATGTGTTGGAAAATAAAGCTCGTTGGCCTTGTCATGATCGGTATGGGAAGCGTCGTATCCGCCCAGGAACCTGTCGGTGGCCAAACCCAAGCTCCAGCTCCGATCGTTGTGGGAAACCCACCCGCCGCGAACGCATCCAAAGCCGATTGCAGCTATTTCCTCGGCTTCGATTTCGGATCGGGTTTGGCGAGCCGCAAAATGACCGAGCAAGATATCGATGCGAAGGAGCTCCTCGCCGGTTTGGTCGATGCGTTGGCCAGCAAGAAGCCACGGTTGAACGAGAAGGACATGGACAGTGTCGTCGCCACCCTTAACAGCTTGATCCAAAAGAAATTGATGGAAGTCGCCAAAGCAAACTTGGACAAATCCAATAAGTACTTGGAAGCGAACAAAACCAAGGAAGGTGTTCAGACCCTCAAATCAGGTCTGCAGTACCAAGTCCTCGCAACCGGCACTGGAAAGCAGCCAACCGTCGCCGATACGGTTATGGTTCACTACGAAGGCAAGTTGACCGATGGTACCGTCTTCGATTCTTCGCTCGCCCGGGGTGAGCCTGCAAAATTCCCAGTTGGCCGCGTTGTTCCTGGTTTTGCCGAAGCGCTTCAGCGCATGAAGGTCGGAGACAAGTGGCTGGTCACCATTCCGCCTGGACTCGGCTATGGCGAACAAGGAGGACCTGGTGGTTCGATCGGTCCAAACGAAGTCTTGATTTTCCAATTGGAACTGCTTGACGTTCTGAAGTAGAAAAAGGTCCCAGGCATGATGCAGCTCGATTGGGAATCCCTTAAGGAACGGTTGCAAACGTTCCACCAAAACCATCTCCTCGATCACTTGCAATCGCTCTCCGATCCCGATCGGAAGCGATTGCAACAAGAGATCGCCGCTATCGACTTCGACGAGTTGCGTCGCACGATTGAGGGACGAGACCATAGCATCGACTGGCATGCTCTGGCCTCGCGAGCCAACGCGCCGGATGCGATTCGATTAAACGAATCCGCTTCGGTGCAACGCGCTGCTTATCAGGCGGGTGAAAAGGCGATACGCGACGGAAAAGTTGCGATGATTCTCGTCGCGGGGGGGCAAGGAACTCGATTGGGGTTCGACAAACCGAAAGGGATGTTCCGGATTGGCCCCGTTTCGAATCGCAGTCTCTTTGCGATGCACGCGGATTCCCTCCGAGGTGCCATGAAGAAGTTCGGAGTTTCAATCCCACTTCTTATCATGACCAGCCCAGCAACCGATGCAGAGACCCGCGAGTACTTTGAGTCACACCATTGGCTAGGGCTTTCCCAAGACGAAGTAACGATTTTCCAGCAGGGTACGATGCCAGCGGTCGATCGCGAAACCGGAGCGATCCTACTGGAATCCCCCGGTCGAATTGCGATGAGTCCCGATGGCCATGGCGGTATCGTCAAAGCCTTGCGAACACACGGCATTCTCGATGCGTGCCGAAGCAAAGGGATCGAGTATTTCTATTACGCGCAAGTCGACAATCCACTTGTCATCGCATGCGATCCGGTGCTCCTCGGTCATCACATCCTGGCAAACTCGCAGATGACGACCCAAGTTGTCCAGAAACGGTTCGCAACCGAGAAGGTTGGAAACGTCGTTTCCATCGACGGTAAAACGCAGATCATCGAGTACAGTGATCTTCCCACCGAAATAGCCGAGCAGACCAACGAAGACGGTTCGCTCCGGCTTTGGGCCGGCAACATAGCCGTTCATGTGATGGATCGAACATTCCTCGAAAAGTGCAGTCAGGACCCTGAGTCGCTTCCCTTTCACCTTGCCAACAAAGCAGTCCCATACCTGGAACCGTCAGGCAAAACCATTCGCCCGACCTCTCCGAATGCGATCAAATTGGAACGATTTGTCTTCGATCTGTTGCCCAGAGCTACGAGAGCGATTGTCGTCGAGGGAGACCCAAAGGATGTCTTTGCTCCTGTAAAGAACGCTGACGGAGCCCCCACCGACACTCCCGCCTCCGCCAAACTAGCCATCAGCGATCGAGCCAAGAGATGGCTCGCCGAGGCTGGGGTAGAATGCACCCCGGATTGTCTGGTAGAAATTCATCCGATGTGGGCCTGGGATGCCGAAGACGTCAAATCCAAAATCCAATCCCAAGGAACCATTCATTCGGATACCTATTTCGCGTGATGGCCCACAAAAGCTTGGAGTGAGTTTCGATGGCGAATCGATTCGCCAGTATTCAAGATTGAACGAACGAGAGAGTACAACATGCTGCATGCAGTGATCATGGCAGGTGGTTCGGGAACCCGTTTCTGGCCTGCGAGTCGGCAGATCAAACCCAAGCAGCTGTTGAAGATGGGGGGAGCGAGAACCATGCTTCAAACGACCTTCGATCGTTTGAATGGATTGGTTTCCAGCGAACATGTCTTGGTTCTGACCAACCAACAACTCACCGACGCGGTCGTCGCGCAGTTACCCGATCTTCCTGCTGAACACATCATTGGCGAGCCGTGCAAACGGGATACGGCTCCCTGCATCGGTGTCGCCGCGTCGCTTGTTCAAGCCGCCGATAAAGATGGAATCATGGTTGTGATGCCATCGGATCACGTGATCGAACCTCGTTCCGAGTTCCACCGAGCTATCAAAGCAGGGGTAAAACTGATTGAACAGGATCCATCGCGCATCGTTACCTTCGGTATTCGACCGACCTACGCTGCGGAGTCGTTTGGATACATTCAACGCGGTTCGGCGATCGACAGCGTTCCGGGAATCGCCACCTTCTCGGTCGAACGATTTCGTGAAAAGCCCAATCGAGCAACCGCTGAAGAGTATATGGCCGCCGGGACCTACTACTGGAATAGCGGCATCTTCCTGTGGAAAGCATCGACGATCCTCGAAGCGCTCGAGTCGTTCGAACCCGAGATTTACAGCCACATTCAAAACATCGCCAACGGTATTGGTACCAATGATTTCCAATCCGTCTTCGCGACCGAGTTTGCCAAGATCCAAGGAAAGTCAATCGACTTCGCCGTCATGGAACGCCATCAGAACGTGTGCGTCATCGAAGCTCCCTTCTCCTGGGATGACGTCGGAAGCTGGCAAGCGATCGCGCGCTTGATCAAACCAGACGGACAAGGAAATGCGGTCGATGGTCCGTATCTGCCGATCGACTCGTCCAACATGATCATCCGAAGCGAAGCCGACCATTTGATCGTTACCATCGGAATGAAGGATACCATTGTCGTTCATACCCAAGACGCAACCCTCGTTGCCCCCAAGGAAGAGGAAGAACGTGTGCGTGATGTAGTGAAACAGTTAACCGAACTCGGACATCAGCAATACCTGTAAGCCGATTTGATTTCTATCGCGCCCGCTCCTTTCCTTCCATTGGCTCCGCATCATGCGAATCGCGACTCTCCTGGCATGTTGGTTTGGTTTCCTATCTGCGGCTCTCGCATGCGGCTCTCCCGTTGCAGGGCAACAGCCCTCACCCAGCATCCCATCACCCAACATTGTCGTGATCTTCATCGATGATATGGGTTATGCCGATATCGGCCCATTTGGGGCGACCGAGACGGCGACTCCCCATCTAGATCGCATGGCCAAAGAGGGGCGCAAGTTCACGGACTTCATTGTTCCGACCGCAGTCTGTTCGGCATCGCGCGTCGCTCTGCTCACCGGCTGTATCCACGAACGGGTCGGAATCCGTGGCGCGTTGGGACCGCAAGCGAAGATGGGTATCGCCTCCTCCGAAACTACCCTCGCAGAAATCTGCAAATCGAAGGGTTACGCGACCGCCTGCTTCGGCAAATGGCACTTGGGACATCTGGCTCCTTTCCTGCCCACTCGCCATGGTTTCGATATCTACTATGGCCTCCCCTACAGCAACGATATGTGGCCGTTTCATCCCGAAGACGTCGCGGCGAAGCGAGCCAATCCAAATCGCAAACCCAACTATCCCAATTTGCCCATGTTCGAAGGTGAATCGATTGTCGATTCCGAGGTTACCGCGGACGATCAAAAGAAGATGACCCGGGAGTACACGCGCCGCGCCGTCCAATTCATACAGTCCAACGCATCGAAGCCATTCTTTCTGTACCTGCCCCATAACATGGTGCATGTCCCCCTCTACAGCTCCGAGGACTTTGAAGGGAAGGGGTCAGGCCCATTTGTCGACGCTGTGCGCGAGGTCGATTGGTCCGTTGGCGAGATCCTCAGAACACTGGATGAACTTCACCTGAGCGAAAATACCTTGGTCGTCTTCACATCGGACAATGGCCCTTGGCTTAGCTACGGTTCGCACGCCGGCTCCGCAGGCCCGTTGCGTGAAGGAAAGGGAACTTCGTGGGAGGGAGGGATCCGCGTCCCAGCGATCATGCGATGGCCTGGGAAGATTCCCGCCGGGTCGCAAAGCGATGAGTTGATGTCCACCATCGATCTTCTTCCCACCATCGCCTCCTTGATCGGTGCTTCACTCCCTTCGCACAAAATTGACGGGCGGGATATGACAACATCCATCATCCACACCAAACGAAATCCACCGTCGGATGGAATCGGCGATCGGACCATTCCTATTTATTACGCCGACGGCCAGTTGCAAGCGTTGAGGAGTGATCGCTGGAAAATGATCTTCCCTCATACCTACCGTTCCTTGGGTGACCGAAAGGGAAAATCGGACGGGACACCCATCGCTTATCAAAACGAATCGGTCCAATCCGTCGAACTCTATGACCTCATTGCCGATATCGGAGAAAAGAACAATGTGGCAGCCCAACACCCAGATATCGTGAAGCAATTGGATCAGCGGGCGGAGGAGTGGAGAGCCGATCTCGGAGATTCGCTCCAAAAGAGAAAAGGAAGCGGGGTGCGTCCCGCGGGCAAACTGGAATAATAGTTCGAGAAAACAAAATCCCACTAACCCGCAAGGCTCGCAATGAGTGCCCTGATCGCTCGACATATCTCCAAGTTCTATCCGACGCCAGCAGAAGACCTCGTCATCCTCGAGAATGTCGATCTCACTCTAGAAGCCGGTCAGAATGCAGCCATCATCGGTCCCAGCGGTTCTGGCAAGTCGACACTCCTCCAAATCCTCGGAGTACTCGACCGTCCGACCAGCGGAACACTGTCCATTCGGGACCAAGATCCGTTCGCTCTCTCGGAAACCGAACAAGCTCGCTTTCGAAACGACCACATCGGGTTCGTCTTCCAAGACCACCACTTGCTTCCCCAATGGAATGTTTTCGAAAACACGTTATTGCCAGCGTTAGCACAGGGAAGACCCGATGCCGCCATGCGCGAGCGCGCCCACTACCTTCTCGAACGGGTTGGCCTTCAAGACAGATTGCACCATCTCCCAAGCCAATTATCGGGCGGTGAGAGAGAAAGAGTTGCCGTGGCTCGAGCGCTCCTTCGCAAGCCGCTGTTGGTCCTCGCGGACGAGCCGACCGGCAATCTCGACGAAGAAAACGCGGCCAAAATCTCGGACCTTCTCCTGGCGATGCCTCGAGAGGAAAACGCAATCTTGATTGTCGTCACCCACTCCATGGAACTGGCTAGAAAAATGGAACGCTGCTTTGAACTCAAACAAAAAAAGCTTCAGCCAAAGTCGTTCTAATCCCGCAGCAATACCACGCGCAAATCGCAAACATTCGTGTGCGTCGGACCGGTGACCAAAAGCCCTCCCGCTTTCTCGAAGAAAGTGTACGCATCGCATCGCGTTAAGTAATCCTCTGGGTCCAACCCCTGTTTTTGAGCAGTTTCCACGACCTGACGATCCACAAAAGCCCCCGCTGCTCGCGTCGGCCCATCTTCTCCATCCGTTCCGGCGCACACGATCGACACGCAGCGCGCGGCGCGAAGATTCGGGTGAGGATGTTTCTCCAATAGATGGAGCAGGGTTAGAGCTAAATGTTGATTGCGTCCGCCGCGACCGCAACGCCCAACCGGCGGCAATTGAACAGTCGGTTCACCCCCGCTAATCAGACAATCGGGCTGCCCGCTTTCTGCCGCGAGCTCCATGGCTCGCACAAGCTTCTCAGCCACAACCCGCACATCCCCTTCGCTCGTCCGATTCGACTCCATCCAATACGCATATCCCAGTTCCACGGCTCGCGTACCCGCAGCATCCACTGCAGTCGCATTGTTGGCCAAGACATGAGTCTCCACCGGACAACCTCCTGATCCAAGTGAATCGCTCGGTGTTGTCAATCTGGATTCCAGACATCTTCGAATCGAAGAAGGCAGCTCCTGACGAGGGTCGAATCTCGCAATGATCTCCAATGCGAGAGCCGGATTGGGTGGAGGTTCCAAAACAGTCGGTCCCGATCCAATCAAATGAAGCGGATCTCCAAGCACATCCGACAAGACCAACGAAACAACTCGATGCGCCCGAGCGCAGGCGCGCGCTAAACCTCCACCTTTGATCTGGCTCAGCGCACGTCTCACCTCATTGAGCTCCTCGATGTTCGCCCCGTTTCGACTGAGATGCCGCGTGAGAGCTACTTTATCCTCCAAGAGAAGGCCCGGGAGCGGCGACGGCATTAACGCGCTGGCTCCTCCAGACAGAAGGGAGAGAACCAATGTCTTTTCATTGGCAGATTTAGCCAGTCGGAGCATCTCTTCACACCCCAACATTCCTTCCCGCGTCGGCTCGTTAACGCCTGCCGGTCGCGCCGCATGCAATGCAATCCGGCGATGGGCGGTGGCGTCGGCCGATTCGTCAAAGCTGCCTTGCGGGGCATGCAACCATCCCTCCAATTTCTGGCGAGGTGGAGTGGATGAATTCCAGATCGATTCAAGCCCCGCAGCCATCGCCGCGGCAGCTTTACCACCTCCCAATACCAGAACGCGATCGATCCCTCGCAAGGAATACCGACCGATATCCTCGATGAGCAATTGGTCTCGGTCGAATCGAAGACTCCGCGCGATAAGGCGATCCCCCCGGACCGATTCGACCCCAGCATTCCAAATACTGAAGGCTTGTAGAGTGCGTGGCTCGATCGTCAATGCAATCCCAAACAGAGAAAGGCTCGAGAAATCACGAACCAACTAGCCATGTTGTTCACCCCATAGCGATGTCGTTCACGCCCAAAGTATCCAACTAGTTTTTACTAAAACCGAGAGGAGAAGAGACCTCTTTGGCGAGTGGGTTTTTGATGTACTGTCGGAAACAATCTTTGCAGAGATCGAACTGCTTGCGCTGATAGATTTCGTCGCTGAAGACCGAGCTACAAATTTCGTCGGCCGAATCCAGCATGTCTTGAAGATCATCCAGATGATCGGGATCGTCGACCAGCTCGTGCTCGTCTCCGTCAACTCCCGCTTCGATTTCGATGGTCACCGTGTACCTCAAATCACATTGAGGATCGATATCTCGTTTGCAACGATCACAGCAGTATCGAATCACGATCAAACTCCTTGGAACGAGGGAGAGAAGAGAGTGTGCGGGAGTGAGGTTAATCCTACACCCTAATTCCCGCCACTCGCAACTATTTTGACGAAAAGTAGAGTGTGCGTTCTACCGCATCCGCCATCCCCGTTCGATCCCCGCGATTAAGACGGAATCCATTGCTCGGGTTGTAAATTGCAAGTAACTATTTCGACTTGCCCGCTGCGCTCGCCGGGAAGAATCGCCAACATCGCTGTATCCGGATTGTTCTCACAGTAAGCGATCGCGCGATCGATTCCCAAGACATAGAGTCCCGTCGCGAGCGCGTCAGCCCATCCAGCATTCGGATGCAGGATGGTGACACTCAACATCCCCTCGGCGGGCCAGCCAGTCCTCGGATCGATGATGTGCCCAAAGCGTTTGCCTTGGAAGTAGAAGAACTGGTTGGCTGGACCGCTGGTCCCGAGCGATTGATCGAATAGTTTCAGCGTCCCCAACAATCGCTCGCTCTGCTCCGGGTGTCGCACGGCAATTCCCCAACCTGTCTTGGATGCGGATTTTTCTTGCTCGCCCCGACATCGAATACTGCTTTTACCTCCGTGAAACGCATACTGCTCGACACCGTGATCCTCTAACCAATCCGCCGCCATGTCGATCGCCACACCCTTTCCGATCCCACCGGGATTGATCTCGATGGGAGCCCCGTAGCGAATCGTATTCGAAGCATTGTCGAGTTGTATGTGATGGCTTCCAACTTCGCGCAACGCTTGTTCGATTTCCGCGGTCCCCGGCATGATCCCTTGCCTGCGAAAGAACCCCCATGCCTTGGAGAGTTTGGTCGCAGTCAGATCAAACGCACCCTCCGTTCGCCGGTGCAATTCCAGTCCCAATGCGACCAACGTTTTGGTCGATTCCGAGATAGGCATCGCGGTCGTTTCAGCCCTCGCATTGATCAAACTCAATTCGCTGGCAGGTCTGTAGAGACTCCATTGATCTTCGAGATAAGAAATCGTCTCGAGCGCATGGCAGGCCAACTCGGGGCCATTCGTCGGTTGTCCTGGATGCAACAGAACTTCAAATCGACACGCCATGGCATCGCGGCCGATCTCTAACAAATACCCGGGCGACAAAGGTACGGGAACATTCAGTCCATTCGATGCCGAAGGTTGCATGATCGGTGCACGT